>NZ_JBLZNJ010000003.1:0-673997 GCF_051194155.1 Halorubrum zhoui
ATGTCGGCAATACCACCGCCACATGCGCATTTGGGAGGGTGTGGCGGTAGTTAGTGCCCGGGTGTCACAGGTCATGTCGGCAATACCACCGCCACATGCGCATTTGGGAGGGTGTGGCGGTAGTTAGTGCCCGGGTGTCACAGGTCATGTCGGCAATACCACCGCCACATGCGCATTTGGGAGGGTGTGGCGAAGTGGTGTCCGGCTGTCACGGGGTCGTGGTGCTCACGCAGCCACACACGTACGAGAGCGAATCGGTTGGGGAGGGTGTGGTTCAACTGACGTCCGATGAATCGACCGAGAGGCGGGTGGGACCGAGCGACGTGCACACGGGCCGCACAGGGGCACCTGAGACGGCACGGTCGGGACCCGCGTACACGAGCCAGACACGCCTACACGTCCGGCTCGCCCGGGTGCGCCGTCGGCTCGCCGCTCGCATCCGACCCCGAGTCGACCGCGTCGTCGGCCGCCCGCGTCAACGCGTCGGCGTCGTCGGTGCCGAACGCCGAGTCGACGAGCATCTGTCCGCCGAGGACCGACGGCGAGATCACGCGGTCGGCCCCGGCACGGCGGAGCTTGTCGATGTTCTCCCGCTGGGTCGCGGCCGCGACGATCCTGACGTCCGGGTTGAGCTGTCTGGCCGTGAGGATGGCAAGCGCGTCGCGCGCGTCGTCGGCAGCCGCGACGACGACGGCCCGGGCGTCCTCGATGCGAACGCGGCGAAGCGGGTCGACGTCGCTCGGGTCGGCCGTGAGCACCGGCACCGACCGCTCTGTCAGCCGACGGGTCGCCGTCTCGTCGGTCGTCACGACGGCGTGTGCGTGTCCCTGTTCGTCGAGTCCGTCGAGGATAGGCTCCGTGAGGTCGCCGTACCCCAACACGAGGACGTGGTCGTCGAGGAGTTCGAACTGTCTGTTTGTCATGGTTCCGAGCGCCTTCGAGAGCCCTGCCTCGATGGCAGGGGTGAGGAGGACACCGAGTGCGACCGCGAAGGCCGCGACGTTCAACACGAGCGAGGAGAGCACGAACAGCTTCGTGATTCCGGTACCGGGCGTCACGTCGCCGTACCCGACCGTCGAGGCCGTGACGATGGTGAAGTAGAACGCGTCGACGAGCGTGTCGACGCCGGCGAACTCCTCGCGCAGCGCGTACGACCCGACGGTGCCGTACGCGACCGCGGCACCGAGCGCGGTCCCGGCGGCGAGCTGCGTCGGCGACGGGACGAACCGTCGGTCGAAACGCCCCCGGTTGACCGCGAGCGGCACGACGGACGCGAGCGAGAACGCCACGAGCAGCAACGAGACGGCAGACGTCTGGAGTAGTCCCTGTGCGGCCGCAAGCGGGAGCAACACCGCCGTCAGGTACCACCCGATGCGGTACCCCCGAAGCAGCGCGAATCCGCTCGCGAGCATCGCGACGCCGGTCACCGTCCCGGTGAACCCGACGGCCTGCTGGATCGACGACGGAACGTACGGCGCGAGCGGGCCACCGACGCCGACCCCGCCGATGTGGAGCAGGCCGACGACGATCGAGCACACGGCGACGGCGAACGTCAGGAGCACCGACGCACGGACCGAGACCCACTCGCGGCTCAACTCCATGCCCGCTCGTCTCCAGCGACCGTCGTAAATCCACCGAGGACGCAACGCTCATCACTCGTCCCCGCGCGAGGGAGAGGTATGGAGTGGAAGCTGTTCGCGGACATCGCGGAGATCGCTGGCAACCGCGTCGTCGACGTTGACGTGGCCGCCGGCGACACCGTCGGCGATGCCCTCGACGAGTTGCTCGCGACGCACCCGGCGCTTCGTGACCGGGTCCTCGAAGACGGCGACGTCGCCGACCACATCAACGTCCTGCACAACGGGCGAAACGTCCACCACGAGGACGGACTGGAGACGACGCTGGACGCGGGAGACGAGCTGGCGCTGTTTCCGCCGGTGAGTGGCGGATGCGTCGCGCACGTGCGTGCCGATCGGTCGGTTCAAACCCCGGCACGCCACAGTGGTGGACATGACCGACGACGCCGACGAGGAGAGCGAGACGCACACCGACGAGGGAAGCGACCGGGAGGAGTTCAGCCACGACCCCGTCGGGCACGCGCGGGTCGAAGCCGGGATGACCGCCGGCGAGCTGCTAGACGCCTACGGTGAGGCCGGGATCGGTGCAAGCGCACTCAACGACGCCGGCGACGTCCTCACCGAGATGCTCGCGAACGACGACTGCACCGTGTTCTGCTCGCTCGCCGGCGCGATGGTCCCTGCGGGAATGCGCCGGATTGTCTCCGATCTGATCCGTGACGGGTATATCGACGCACTCGTCACCACCGGTGCGAACCTGACACACGACGCGATCGAGGCGATCGGCGGCAAACATCACCACGGTCGCACCCACGACCCGGAACGCAGCCTCCGCGAGCACGACGAGACGCTGCGCGAGGAGGGAGTCGACCGGATCTACAACGTCTACTTACCGCAAGAGCACTTCACCGCGTTCGAACACCACCTCCGTGAGGCGGTGTTCCCGTCGCTCGAGGGATCCGGGCCCGTCTCCATTGCAGAGTTGTGTACGGCACTCGGCGAGGCGAACGCCCGAGTAAACGAGCGCGACGACGTCGCCGAGGACCCGGGCGTGGCCGCCGCCGCGGCCGACGCGGACGTGCCGGTGTACTGTCCGGCGGTCCAAGACTCCGTGTTGGGCTTACAGGCGTGGATGTACGCACAGACCGCCGACTTCACCCTGGACGCACTCGCGGACATGACGGCGCTCACCGACCTCGCGTTCGCGGCCGACGACGCGGGCTGTCTGCTCGTCGGCGGGGGCGTTCCAAAGAACTTCACGCTCCAAACCATGCTCGTGACTCCGCGTGCGTACGACTACGCCGTCCAGCTCACCATGGACCCCGAGGCGACGGGTGGCCTCTCGGGGGCCACGCTCGAAGAGGCGCGCTCGTGGGGAAAACTGGAGCCGGACGCACAAAACGCCTCGGTGTACGGGGACGCGACCGTGACGCTCCCGCTGCTCGTCGCGGCCGCCCGTGAGCGAATCGAAGGCGCTAATTAGATATAATTAGACTTTTTATCGAGGCGTCACACCATCCGTGTGATGAGCGAGTACACCACCATCTCGCTGCGCAAGGAGTTCGTCGCGGACGTGGAAGCGTACATCGAAGACGAGCCGTTCGGCTCGGTGAAAGAGTTCGTGAAACACGTCGTGGTTCGAGAGATGGAGACCGACGAGCCGATCTCGGCGGCCGAAGCGAAACAGATCGCCGCGAAACTCCGCGAGTTGGGCTACATGGAGTGAGTCGATGTCGGGCTCGACCCTCTCCACAGATCTCGACCGCGCGGACGTGATCCTCGGCGGGATGCCAGTGGTGTTTTTCGGGACGTCCGGCGTCGGGACCCTCGCGTTCGACGCCTGGGTCGTCGCCGTCTGTGGTGCAGCGCTGCTCTGTTGTCTCCTCGTCGTCGACGGGCTCTTCGTGCATCCGCCCTCGAACGGGTGAGTGTCCGGACACACGAGTCACTCACGAAGACAGCGGACAGACAGCAGGTAGGAGGCGATAAAACGCGGATCGTCGGTCAGTGGTCGCCGGCTTTCGACTGCCAGGCGTAGTCGCGTCGCTTCGCAGAGTCGCCGAAGCCGCAGGAGGCGCACCGTTCTTTCGTGAGGTGGTACGACTTCTCGCCGCAGCGGCGGCACTTCACGTGTACCGTCTTGTTCTTTTTCCCTTGAGAGGGCGTGCCGGAGCCGGTCATGCTTTGATCGTGACGACGTTATCGCCGCGTATAATCGTTGTGTCTTCGATTGCGACGGCGAACTCGCCGTCGAGGTCGTCGTCGACGCGGTCGTCGACGGCCGGCTCCGGTTCGATCACGATGTTCATGTGCTGGTCGTAGCCGCCGAGGACGCCGTAGTACGTCGTCCCATCTTTGAGGTGTACCGTCACCGGCTCCTCGAGCGACGCTTCGAGCACGTCGAGGGGTCGTCCACTCATTACGTCAACCGGTGCCCGTGAAACTATTAAAAATACCGGGAGACGGACGGATCGATGTGTTCGACGAGACGAGACGAGACGCCCTAGCCTCGTCACCCGAGCTCCTCGTTCCACCGCCGATAGAGACCGATGCCGAAAGCGAGGATCACGCCGCCCACGCCGATCTGCCGGCCGACCGTCCCGACGTCACCCGCAGTGAGCGCGACGACCGCTCGAACGGCCATCACGGCCGTGACGAGCCCGACCAGTGCGAGGACGACGTCTCGCGTCTCCATGCAATCTCGTCGTACAGCCGCTGCATAAACGATCAGGTTGTCACACGACAAGCCGCCCGTTAATCTAGTGGATGTCCGAACGTAACTCGTACGCGTGTAAACGCGGGTGTGCCCGGTATGATAGACCCAGTCCTCGCCAGTCGGCTGCAGTTCGCCATCACGACCATCGTCCACATCATCTTCCCGGTGATGAGCATGGGGTTGGCGCCGTTTCTCATCTACTTCACCTGGAAGGACATTCGGACGGGTGAACCGATATACGAGCAGTTACGCCGGTTTTGGACCAAGATATTCGCCATCTCGTTCGTCGTCGGGACGGTGACGGGGATCGTCTTGGAGTTCGAGTTCGGGACGAACTTCGCGGCGTTCTCGACGGCCGCGGGCGAGCTGTTCGGCGGGCCGCTCGCGGTCGAAGGGATGATGGCGTTCATGCTCGAGGCCACCTTCCTCGGCGTCTTCGTCTTCGGCCGCGAGCGCGTCGGTGACGCGCTTTACTTTGTCTCCAGTGTTGCCGTCGGACTGGGTACCTGGCTCTCTGCGGTGTGGATCCTGATCGCCAACTCGTGGATGCAGACGCCCCGCGGCTACGAGGTGGTGACCGAGAACGGCCAGCCGGTGATCCACCTCGTCGACCCCCTTGCGGCGTACTTTACGCCGCGGTTCGGATACATGTACGTCCACATGCAGAACGCGGCAGTCGAATCCGTGGCGTTGTTCATGGCCGGTGTCGCCGCGTACTTCGTCTTCAGACACCACGTGTGGGGCTATCAGACCCAACACGTCGAGTTCTGGGAGGTGACGCTGAAGATCGCGCTCGTCGCACTGCTCATCACCGCCCCGCTACAGGTGCTCCACGGCGACATGTACGGCCGGCACGTCGCCGAGACGCAGCCACAGAAGTTCGCCGCGATGGAGGCCGTCTGGGAGACGGAGGCATACGTGCCAGAGTACCTGGTCGCCGTCCCGACGAGTCTCGACCAACTCACCGATCCGCGTGCGAAGGAGCTCTTCGGCATCGGAATCCCGGGTGGTGCCTCGTGGCTCGCCAGCGGGGGTGATCCGTCGGCGGAGATACGCGGGCTCGAGACCTTCGAGTCGGAGGCTCCGCCGGTCGCGATCGTCTTCTGGGCGTTCCGGGGGATGGTCGGGCTCGGGTTCTGGTTCATCCTCCTCGCGTTCTGGGGCGGCTACCGCTGGTTCACCGGCGAGCTGTTCGAAGACGGCCTGTTACACAAGGCGCTCATGGCCTCCTCGCTGCTTGGGATCGTCGCGGTGCACCTTGGCTGGATCGTCACCGAAGTCGGCCGCCAGCCGTGGGTGATCCAGGGCGTGATGAAGACGAGCGAGGGCGTCTCTCCGGGACTCACCGCCGCCGAGGCGACGATCACGCTCGTCGGGTTCGTCCTCGTCTACGCGGCGCTGCTCGGACTGTACGTCTACGTGATTGCCCGCATCATCCGCAACGGTCCACCCGGCGAGTCGAGCCTGCGGTCGGTGCCCGACGCGCCACCGTCGCCGTCCGCGCCAGGGGCACCGGGGGTCGCCGACGATGATTAGCGTCGAGACACTCGGTGCCGGCCCGCTGTTCGGGCTGCCGCTCGCGGAGTTGTGGTTCGCGTTGTTGTTCGCCATGCTCGGGACGTTCTTGTTCCTCGACGGCTTCGACTTCGGCGCTGGGGCGATCTTCGCCGGCCTCTCCGGGCGAACCGAGCGCGAGTCAGTCCTCTCGGCGATCGGACCGTTCTGGGACGGCAACGAGGTGTGGCTCGTCGTCTTCGGCGGCGCGCTCTTCGCGTCGTTCCCGGCAGCGTACGCCAACCTGTTCAGCCGGCACTACCTGTTGATGTTCGGCATCCTCGGGGCGCTCATCCTCCGCGGGCTTGCCCCGGAGATGTACGAGCAGCGCCACGACGCCCGCTGGCAGCGGTGGTGGGGTCGGTCGTTCGTCGCCGGGAGCGTCCTCGCCCCGTTCCTCCTCGGTGCGTTCGCCGGCAACTGGCTCGTCGGAAGCACGCGGTCGGCCACTCTCGTCGGCGTCGTCATCGGCGTAACGCTCACCTCGCTCACCGTCGTCTCCGGGGCGGCGTTCCTTCGGCTGAAGACCGGAGAGACGCTGCCGACGAAGGTGACGCGATACGGACTCGTCGCGGTCGCCGGCTACCTCGTCGCGGTCGTCGCGACGCTCGCCGTCCTCGCCTTCCGGCTCCCGGGCGGCACCGCCGCGCTGTTCGACCCGCCGATACTCGGATTGGTCGTCGCATCGATCGGCCTCGCCGGTGGGTACGCACTCGCGCTGCGGCGCGGCGCGAACCTCGCGGCACTCGCCGCAGCCGGGGGACTCACCTACGGGCTCGCGGCGGTCGTCGGCCTCCTCATGTACCCGCAGATCGACCCTGCGGTCGGCCTCCGCGTCGACGAGGCGATCGTCTCTACCCTGCCGTTGAACCTGATGACGGTCGGTGCGTCGCTGTTGTTGCCGCTCGTGACGCTGTACTTTATCGTGCTGTACTCGGCGTTCAGCGGGCCGATATCACCGGAGGAGACTTACTGATGGGCGACGCGGACGGGTCCCCGCAGTCGGCAGATGGCGGTTGGCCAGGCGACCAGGTAGACGACGACCGAACGGACGACGACCGAAGAGACGACGACCGAACGGACGACGGTACGCAATCGACCGGGAATCGTGGCTCCGTCGGAACCGGACGGCTGCTCTCGCGGGTGCTCGTCACGTGGGTCGAACTCACCGTCGTCGGCTTCACGGGAGCCGCCGTGGGTGGGCTGACGTCCGGTCCACCGCAACTCGTCGGCTACTTCGCGACGGTGTTGGGACTCGTCGCGGTGTTCATGTACAACGTCGATCAACACGTCACCGAACGATTGGCCGATGTACGCTAACCCACACTGGGTCGTCGGTACCCAACCCGATCATCCGATGCGTCGACGCTCTCGGGTCTCGACGCCACGGTCTCGTCTGAGTGCGATGCCGACCAGCAGTGCTGCACTCGGCACGAACAACAGCGCACCGAGCGCCGTGACGGCATCGTCGGCGACGATGCCGTACGCGACGCCGACGACCGCGACGACGAGCGCGACGACGCCCGGAACCAGGACGCGTCGGTCGACGGCGGCCGCACGGCGAGCGAGCGAACGAAGCGCGACCATACACAGGATCGACGTGGCCAGCGAGCCCTATGTCCGTCGTTGTCGTGAGCCAACCCGGTCGATCGACGATGAGAGACGGGCGGCCGGCGCGCGGCGACCACGTCACGACCGCGAACGGCCGCCCCTCGGAGACGCCTAAATGTACGACTTTAGCTTCACGATCACCTACGAGCCCGGCGCAGACGCGTACATGGACACGTTCATCGAGTGCGACTCGCTCCGATCGGAGACGGTGTACGCCTGTCTCGACCCCTCACGGATGTGGTCACTCGAGTTTCTCACGGGCGACCCGGGCGAGATCGAGGCGGTCGACGCGCACTTCGACGACGGCGCGCCCGACCGCGAGTCCGTGAGCGGGCGGCCCTGTGCGGCGACGCGAACCGTCAGTCGGCTGGCCGGTGAGCGCCGCAGGCGGGTCACCTACACCCACCTCTCGGGTATCGACTACTGCGACGCCGTCCCGCTGCTCGCAACCCGGTTCTTCGAGACCGGCGTGGTGTTCAAACAGGTGCGGTCGGGAGCGACGGCGCAGTGGCGCGTCCTCGCACAGGACGACGAGAAGGTCGGGCTCCTGTACGACTCCGTGAGTGCCCGTCTCGCCGACGGCCTCTCCTTCTCGTTCGACCACCTGACCGAGCTCGACCGGTGGCGCGGCGACCTGCTCGCGCCCGGTGGCCTTCGCGCAGAACAACGGCAGACGCTCGTGACCGCCGTCGAGCACGGCTACTTCGAGACCCCCCGCGAGGTGACGCTCGACGAACTGGCCGAAGAACTCGACGTTCCGCGCTCGACCGTCTCGTACCGACTCCGGCGCGCAACCGCGGAGCTCGCGAAGGCCTTCGTCGACGAGGGGGCGCCGTGACCGACGCGTACCCGGACGCAGCCCTCGTCTCACCCGACTGGGTCGCCGACCGGCTCGACCGAGCGACCGCTAACGACCCCGGGCTCCGGGTCGTCGAGGTCGACGTCGACACCGACCGCTACGGGCGCGGGCACGTTCCCGGGGCGGTCGGCCTCGACTGGCGGCGCGACCTCCGTGCAGCCGACAGCCACGATATCGTCGGCCCGGAGGCGATGGCCCGACTCCTCGGCGACTGCGGGATCACCGCAGAGACGACGGTCGTCGTGTACGGCGACGAGGCGAACTGGTTCGCAACGCACTTGTACTGGCAGCTCACCCACTACGGGCACCCGGACGTCCGGGTCGTCGACGGCGGCCGCGAGTACTGGGTCGAACAGGGATACCCGACGTCGACCGCGACGGTGTCGACGACGACGCGGTCGTACGGTCGGCCGCTGTCACCGCCGGCGCGACCGGCCGTGCGCGCGTCTCGCGCCGACGTCTCTGCGGCGATCGACGACGAGACAGTCCTCGTCGACGTTAGACTCGACGCCGAGTTCCGCGGCGAGCGGACCGCCCCGCCGGGCACGGACGAGTCGGCGGTCCGCGGAGGACACGTGCCGGGCGCGACCAACGTGCTGTGGGCCGAGAACCTCCGGCCGGATCGTCGGTTCAAATCGCCGGCAGCGCTTCGGGCGCTGTACGCGGACCACGGGATCACGGCCGACGACGCCGTCATCGCCTACTGTCGGATCGGTGAGCGGTCGTCTATCACGTGGCTCGCGCTGTCGGAACTGCTCGGCTTCGATCGCGTGGCCAACTACGACGGGTCTTGGACCGAGTGGGGGAACCTCGTCGGCGTGCCGATCGAGACGGGATCGACGTCGCGGTGAGCAGAACGGCGCGATGGGTGGGGCGGTGTGACGGTCAGGATGGGGCGGTGTGACGGGCGAGGCGGTCGCCGCGGCGACGATCCCCGGTGTTTTTATCGTCCCGTGGTCTACGTCGGGGTACCACACTCCCGCGGGACACGGTGAGCCGACGTCGGCTCGGCCGTAGCGGGGCCTTCACCGACACGCGGTTAGACGCCGGGGCTGACGGCTCCTGTGCGGGGTACCAGTGAGAGACCGCCGAACGGCGGCGATCGAACCCACACCACTATGGAAATCGAAATTGCGACAATCGGCGGCTACGAGGAGGTCGGCAGACAGATGACGGCGGTCCGTGCGGGCGAGGACATCGTCATCTTCGATATGGGCCTGAACCTGAGTAAGGTCCTCATCCACGACAACGTGGAGACCGAGAAGATGCACAGCCTCGACCTGATCGACATGGGCGCGATCCCAGACGATCGGATCATGAGCGACCTCGAAGGCGACGTCCAGGCCATCGTCCCGACGCACGGTCACCTCGACCACATCGCGGCGATTCCCAAGCTCGCGCACCGATACAACGCGCCCGTGGTCGGGTCGCCGTACACCATCGAACTGGTGAAACAACAGGTCGCAGACGAGGGGAAGTTCAACGTCGACAACGACCTCGTGAAGATGAAAGCCGGCGGCACGATGGCGATCGGTGACTCCGAACAGGTCGAGCTGGAGTTCGTCAACGTTACCCACTCGATCATCGACGCGATCAACCCGGTGTTACACACGCCCGAGGGGGCCATCGTCTACGGCCTCGACAAGCGAATGGACCACACGCCGGTCATCGGCGACCCGATAGACATGGCCCGATTCCGCGAGATCGGCCGCCAGGACGAGGGTGTGCTCTGTTACATCGAAGACTGCACCAACGCCGGCAAGAAGGGCCGCACGCCGTCGGAGTCGGTCGCGCGAAAACACCTCCACGATACGCTCACGTCGGTCGAAGACTACTCGGGCGGCATCGTCGCGACGACGTTCTCTTCACACATCGCGCGGGTGAAGTCGCTCGTCGAGTTCGCCCGTGAGATCGGCAGACAGCCGGTTCTGCTCGGCCGTTCGATGGAGAAGTACTCCGGCACCGCAGAGCGACTCGACTTCGTCGACTTCCAGGGCGACGTCGGGATGTACGGTCACCGCAAGTCCGTCGACCGCGCGTTCAAGCGGATCATGAAGGAGGGGAAGGGCAACTTCCTCCCCATCGTGACGGGCCACCAGGGTGAGCCGCGCGCGATGTTGACCCGGATGGGACGCGGTGAGACGCCGTACGAGCTCGAAGACGGCGACAAGGTCGTCTTCAGCGCGGGGATCATCCCCGAGCCGACCAACGAGGGACAGCGGTACCAGTCCGAACAGCTGCTCCGGATGCAGGGCGCGCGGATCTTCGACGACATTCACGTCTCCGGACACCTGCGCGAGGAGGGGCACTACGAGATGCTCGACACGCTCCAGCCGCAACACCTCCTCCCCGCTCACCAGAACATGAAGGGCCGGTCGCCGTACGTCGACCTGGCGAACGCACAGGGGTACAAGCTCGGTCGTGACCTCCACGTCACGCAGAACGGAAACACCATCCAACTCGTCGAATGACGACCGAGACGACGGAGGCGCGGGTGCTCGAGGCCATCCGCGAGCGGCGCGAGCTGGTCAACGCCGCTATCGACGATGAGCTCCCCGTACAGCCGCCGGAGCGGCTCTACGAGGCGTCGCGGTACATCCTCGAGGCGGGAGGCAAGCGGCTCCGGCCCGCGGTGACGACGCTCGCAGCGGAGGCAGTGGCCGACGTCGAGCCGATGAGCGCCGACTTCCGGGCGTTCACCGCCCCCGACGGGAGCGTCGTGGACGTCATGCGCGCGGCCGTCTCGATCGAGGTGATCCAGTCGTTCACGCTGATCCACGACGACATCATGGACGACGACGCGCTGCGTCGCGGTGTTCCCGCGGTCCACGAGCAGTACGACACCTCGACGGCGATCCTCGCCGGCGACACGCTCTACTCGAAGGCGTTCGAGATACTGTCAGAGACCGGCGCCGACCCGGCGTGCGGGCAGGCGGCGATGCGACTGCTCGCCTCGACGTGTACGGAGATCTGTGAGGGACAGTCGCTCGACGTCGCCTTCGAGTCGCGCGACGACATCGACCCCGACGAGTACCTCGAGATGGTCGAGTTGAAGACCGCCGTGTTGTACGGCGCGGCAGCCTCGATGGCGGGCGTGTTGCTCGGCGCCGACGACGACGTCGTCGACGCGCTGTACCAGTACGGGATCGACTCCGGCCGCGCGTTTCAGATCCAAGACGACGTGCTCGACCTCACCGTCCCGTCCGACGAGCTCGGCAAACAACGCGGCTCGGACCTCGTCGAGGGCAAAGAGACGCTCGTCACCCTCCACGCCCGTCGTGCGGGCGTCGACGTCGACGGACTCGTCGACGCAGAGACGCCGGCGGCCGTCACCGAGGCGGCCGTCGACGAGGCGGTCGAGACCCTCGAGGCGGCCGGGTCCATCGCGTACGCCAGAGAGACGGCGACGGAGCTCACAGAGCGCTCGAAAGAGCACCTCTCGGTGCTCCCGGAGAGCGACGCCCGCCGCCTCCTCGAAGACCTCGCGGACTACCTCATCACCCGCGGCTACTGACCGTCGAGGGCGCGAGAGGGCATTCGAGAAGCGCAAGAGGGTTACTGATGCCCGCGAGAGGACGACCATGACCGAGTACTTCGAGGTGCACGAGCGCGACGGCGCGGCGAGGATCGGTGAGGTGCGACTCACCGACCCGGTGACCACGCCCGCGCTCGCCGACCCGTTCCTCGTCGACGCCGGCAGCCTCTGGGCTGCCGACCGCGAGGAGCCCGCCGGCGACCCCGCGGCGCTTACTGTGCTTCCACACCGATCGTTTCCGGCGGGGACGCGCACGGCGGTTCGGGAGGCGTTTCGGGTCGATCACCCCGACGTCGACGCGCCGACCGCGGCCGTCGTCGATAGCGCGTCGCCGGAGCCGGTCGGCGCGGACGCGTATCTCCTGGCCGACGCCGCCGGGTTCGTCGGCCACGGCGAGGCGTTTCGCGACGCGATCTGTGCGGCGAAAGCGGCACTGCCCGCAGACACCGCGTTGTACCTCGCCGGCGTGGCGACGCCCGCGAACGTCGCGACGCTCGTCGCCGCCGGCGTCGACCTCGTCGACGCGACACTGGCGCGAACGAAGGGCACCCAAGGGAAGTACCTCACCGAGTCGGGCGAACACTTCCTCGAAGACCTCACCGAGCTGCCGTGTGCGTGTCCGGCGTGTGCGACGCCCCGCGACGCGTTCACCCGTGCCGACTGTGCCGAACACAACGTCAACGCGCTCTCGGCCGCACTGCGGCGGGTTCGTGAGCGGATTCGGGCCGGACGGCTGCGCGACTACCTCGAGGGACAGGCGCGCCACGAGGCGTGGCTCACCGCGACGCTTCGGGAGTTCGACGACCAGTGGACGTACCTCGAGACGCGGACCCCGGTGTTTCGAAGCGCCGAACTCACCGCCGCGTCGGCCGAGACGCTCGACCGGGTGGCGATCAAACGGTTCGCCGACCGCGTGACGACCCGATATCGAAGCCGGTTCACCGACCACCCGCTGGTGCTCGTTCCGTGTTCGGCGACGAAGCCGTACAGCGACTCACAGAGCCACCGGCAGTTTCACGACGCGATCCAGTGGCGCGGACACACCGTCTCGATGACCTCGCCCATCGGGGTCGTACCGCAGGAGCTCGAGACGACGTATCCCGCCCAACACTACGACGCGGTCGTCACGGGCGACTGGGCCGAAGACGAGGTCGGCTTCGTCGCCGAGGTGCTCCGGCGGTACCTGGCTCGCACCGACTACGACCGAGTTATCGCACACGTGCCGACCGACGGGTACCGCGAGATATGTGAGCGCGTCGAGGCCGACCCGGCCGTCGATATGCCGTTCGAGTACACCTGTGAGGACCACCCCACGACCGACGCGTCGCTCGCGGCGCTCGACGCCGCACTCGAGGGCGAGCCGGCCTACAGCAAGCGCGAGCGCGAACACAACACCGTTCGGGCACTCGCCGACTACCTGATCGGTGACGGGGCGGGAGACGCGCTGTTCACCGACCTTTCGACGACGGGCCGCTATCCCAAGCTCCAAGCGTGGACGACCGAGGGCGACGACCGCGAACAGCTCGCGACGATGGTGCCACAGTACGGCACGCTCTCGTTCACGCTCGCGGGGGCTCGCCGGTGGGTCGAACGCGACGTGCCGACGCGTCGCGTCGAGATCGACGGCTTCGTTCCGCACGGCTCGGTGCTCGCGCCGGGTGTCGTCGACGCGACCGATTCGATCCGCGTCGGCGACGAGGTCGTCATCGAGGGACCGAGGGCGTTCGCGGTCGGTCGCGCCGAGATGGCCGGTACAGAGATGGTCGAGTCGACCCGCGGCGTCGCCGCGACGGTCCGTCACGTCCAAGAGACGTGAGGGGGCCGGTCACTCGACGGGGACGTACGTCTCGAGCCGGGTGAGTCGTCCGTCGGTGACGGTGAAGACGTCGAGGAAGGTGAACAGCTCGTCGCCGGTGGCCTCAAGGAGCCGACCGCGAACGGCGACGCCGGTCGCTTCACCCGCCGGACCACCGCCAGAGGCGTCGCCCGGGTCGGTCGCGTACACCGCGTCGACGACGTGTTCGGTGTCGGTCATCGGCCGATCCTCGCGCATGAACGTGACGAACCGATCGCGGCCCCGAAGCGTCTGGTCCGGACGCACGTGGACGAACGCCGGGTCGAGTCGGTCGGCGAGCGCCTCGTATCGGTCGGTATCGATCGTCTCGTAGTACGACCGCGCGAGCGCGGCGGGCGTCTGCTCACACATCGGCGAGACTGGCGAACTCGGTCGCCGACGTACGGGTGCCCTTCGAGATGATGACGTCGCCGACGCGAATGGTGGTGTCGAGGTCGGGGCCGACGAGCCACCCCTCGTCCGGGCGGCGGATCGCGAGTACGCTCGTCGAGATGTCGGTCGCCGGCACGCCGTCCTCGACGCGCGTCCCCGCCAGGGCGCTCCCAGCTTCGACCGGGGTTCGGGTGATGATTTCGTCGGACTCACGGACGGCCATCTCGACGACCGGGTGGACGCTCAAGTCACGTAACACTCCTTCGGCGATCTCGACGGCGGCGTCTGAGATCTCTTCGGTCGCGACGCCGAGGTGGATGAGCCCGCGGAGTGAGACCGGGTCCGCCGCTGCGTTCGCTGCCCGAAGCGTCCACGCCTCGAACCGTGACTGGAGCGCGTCGACTTCGACCTCGAGGTTCGACACCTCGGTCGCGAGCGCCTCGGTGTCGAACAACACGGCGCCGTACGCCAGGTCGACGGAGAGTTCAGAGAGATTCTTCATCAACACGATGGAGTCGACGGCCCGTTCGAGGTCGTCGATGGCGGGCTCTGCGGGCGGATCGGGCTCGAACGGCTCACCGGCGAGCGCCGGGTACACCTCGGAGACGCCCGCCTCGGGGCCGCGAAGCAGCGTCACATCCCCCGGCTCGAGTCGCGTCGCCGGTCCCGGGTTGCATATCCAGTCGTCGTCGCGCCGCACGGCGATGACTCGCACACCCGTCAGCGACTCCAAGTCGACGTCGCCGAGGGGTCGACCCGCGTACGTCGAGTCGTCCACGACGGTACCGCGCACGAGCGTCTCGACCCCTTCGGTGAGGGCGCCGCGCATCGCGTCCGGGAGTCCGATCTCGTCGCTCACGATCTTCGCGATGTCGCCGGCGGCGTCGGATATCTTGTCGGCGGCGGCGACGACGCCGAGTACGGGGGCCAGCGTCTCGGCCTCGCTCGGACTTCGCGCCGCGAGCATGAGGCTCATCCGGGCCCGAAGCTGGAGGACGTCCATCCGGCGTTCGAGTTCGACCACCTCGTGTGCGACCGACGGGCTCCCGTGGAGCACCGCGGAGTACGAGAGGTCGATGAGGAGCTCCGCGGTGTCTTTCATCTCCACGAGCAACTCCTTCACGCTCGTGGGCTCGTACGACACCGTCTCGGCCGGGCCCTCTTCGTCGAATCCGGGCATACCACGTGGTCCACCGGCTCCGGCAAAAAGGCTTGTCACGCCGGTGAGCCGCCGGATTCGAGCGCGTCGCCGGCGACGTACGCCGACGACTCGGTCGCTGTCCCGTCGATTGGCGTCGCCAGATCGACGAGCGAGAACCACCTCAACAGCCGGTCCGCGCGGTCGACCCACGTCTGCTCCCACGAGGGGTCCCGCGCACGGTCGTGTCGCGGAACGTCCGCACGCGTCGCCGCGAACAGCGACTCCGGCGTGACCGGCGTCGTCGGCGTCGCCTCGCGGAGCAGCTCGAGTGCGGTGGGTGCGTGTACGATCCCGTCGCGGAGGCCGCGCCGGACCACCTCGGCCGTCGGGTCGACGTCGGCGCGGACGAACCCGCGCGGCGTCTCACGGACGAGACCGAGCGTGCGGAGGAACGCGAGCCAATCGTTCGCGGCCCGCCGGTCCGCAAGTCCACAGCGATCACGGAGTCGAGCACAGCAGTCGTCGGTGTCGCCAGGCACGAGCGGGACGGCCCGCTGGTATGTGTCGAGCGCGTCGAGGTCGACTGGGGGTTCTGGAACGCGCTTGAGCCGCATCAGCGGTAGCCGAAGGAGTCGGCGAGCAACGCCTCGTCGGTCTCGCCGACCGTGTAGACGGGGCCGTCGACGACGTCGACGGTGACCTGTGCGGGCGCAAACACGCTCTCTGGCACCGCGTAGAAGTCCCACTCGGCGTCGTCGAACACCTCGACGAAGGGGGTGCCGTAGTCCTCGCGGACAGTCGAGACGATCTGCTCGAAGCGGTCGTCGTCGCGGGCCACCTGGAGATGCACTCGCCCGCCGTACGCCAGCGCGTCGTTCGTCCGGCCCATCGCCAGCGCCTCGTCGTGGGTCGCCGGGGCGATCGGCGCGCTGCCGGCCGCGTGGAGCACGTCGGTCGGCTCGTAGCCGACCTCGAGGAGCCGGAACACGGCGAGCTCTGCGGCTCGTGCCGCGGTCGCGACCGATCCCGCCATCGAGCCGGTGGCGTAGGTTGGTAAGAAGACGCCCTCCGGGTCGACCTCCGCGAGGTCGGCGACGTGCTCGGCGACCGTCTCGTCCGGAAGCGTCGCAGACTCGACGGCGAGCGTCGCGAACTCGGCTTCGTCGTAGTACCCGACCCGCTCGAACTCCGTCTCCTGGCCGACGAGCGCCCGGGCCGGCCCGGAGCCGAGGCCGTCGAAGCCGTCGTCGAACGTCAGCTCCCAGCCGGCCTTCTGTGCACACAACAGCGCGACCGCCGGATGGTCCGTCGAGAGCTCGACGTACTCTCTCGGGGCCCCGGCGAGCTCACCGAGCCGCGTGTTCACGCTCGCGAGGCCGGCCGTCTGGATCTCCGCCAGGAGCAGTCCGGCCTCCACGCCACCGGTGGCGTCCACGCCGAAGTCGATCACCGTCGCGCCGTTGTCGAGTTCGTAGCCCGCTACGTCGAGTTCGCCCGCGAAGTCGAGCGCCTCGTCGACGAGCTCGATCGCGGTCCGATTGATGCTCTCCATACCAGGCGTTCGATCCCCACACTAAGGGGTTTGCCGGTCGCGGGCGGGCCGCATCGGCGGCACTCAGAGAGCGATCACCAGAACCCCCCCGATCCGCTCGGACCGCCGGGGCCGCGTGGGCCCGACGGTCGCGGATCGGGGTCGATCCGCACTCGTTCGCCCTCGGGCCGCGGGTCTATCTCTGTGCCGTTCTCGTATCGGACGAACGAAAGATAAAACGGCTCGCCACAGCCCGGGTCGCCCTCGCTCTCGTCGGACGGATCCCAGGTGACGCCCTCGCTCTCGCCGCAGACGAACCGCACGCCGTCGGCTGCGCCGTCCTCGAACGGGGCCGTCGGCTCGACGTACTGCCACCCCTCGAACGGATACGGCGTCACCGACTTGTCGGCGAGGTAGCCGTCGCGCTCGAGGGCGACGATCGTCTCACAGTGCGGACAGTGATAGGTGACCGGGTAACTCATAACCATCGTTGGGGCGGACCCGACAAACATCCGTCGGCGCCGACGCCGACGCGGTCACCCCACCGGCACAGTCACCCCGCCGGCGCTGATCGACGCCGACTCTTCGGGTCGCGGTCGGCAGGCCCGCAATCGCTTTGGGCGGTGGCGTCGACTCTGTGTCCATGATCGACGAGACGGTCGCCGAGATACGAGCGATGCGAACGCACAGCACCTCGACGGTGGCGGTGAAAGCGACGCAGTCGCTCGCGGAGCTGCTTGAGCGTGAGTACACGGCCGTCGACGAGTTCGAACGAGACCTCGAGCACAACGCCGGCGTGTTGCGACGGTCGAATCCCTCACACGCCGCGCTCCACAACGCGATGCGAGAGGTCGAGCGGGCGGTGATCGGTGAGCCGACCACCGTCGAGGGCGCAAAACAGCGGCTCGAATCGGTGATCGACCGCGTCGTCGAAGACATCGAGACGGCGAAGGCGGCCGCGGCGGCCAACGCCGCCGCCCGGATCGCCGACGGGGAGACGATACTGGTCCACGACTACTCGAGCACCGTGCTCGAGTCGATAGAGACTGCCGCCCGCGACGGTGCTCACCTGACGGTGTACGTGACGGAGGCCCGTCCACGAACGATGGGCCGCAAGACCGCACGCGTGCTCGCGGGCATGGACCGCGTCGACACCCACCTCGTCGTCGACGCAGCGATGGGATATGCCCTCCGCGACTGCGACCGCGTCTTACTCGGGATTACGTGTATCACCGGTGGGACGTACTACAACCGGATCGGGACGTTTCCGGTGGTCGTCACGGCACGAGAGCTCGGCGTCCCGATCACGGCGGTCGGGTCGGGTGCGAAGACGATCGCCGAGTTCCGGTTCGAAAACGAGTTTCGCGACGACGTAGAGGTGATGCGCGAGCCCGTCGAGGGCGTGACCATAGAGAACCCGAGCTACGACGCGACCCCGATCGACATGCTCGACACCGTGATCACGGACGACGGCGTGCGCGAGTGAGCCCGCGGCGCGTCGTCGATCGCGGCCGAGACCGGGGGGCGCCACAACGGTTTTGACGTGTGCCGCGTTGACGTGGTGTATGAGCGTGCATCGTGGCGGCGACATCAGGTTTCAGATTCCGGCTCGAGAGACGCTCGAATCCGGCTGTGCAGGGACTGGGTGTGACCCGCTCGCGGTCGTAACCGACCCCGTCGTCGTGGCCGCGCTCGTCTGCGTCGGTCTGTTGCTCACCGTCGCCGCGGCGTACGTCCGCGACGCGAAGGCGACGTGTCGAAAGGAGCGCCGGCGGGTCGTCGACGAGCGCGACGCGTTCGAGGAGTTCGGCGACCGCGTCGCGGCGCTACGCCCGACCACGGCCCGAGAGACGTCCGTTGAGCCCGAACGCCTCACAGCCCCCGGTCTCGCCGCCGACCTACCCGTTGCGGACGGCGGCCGCAGCCGGGTGCTGGCCGCCTACCAGGACACCGTCGTCTCGTTACCCCACTACCGAGCGGAGTACGACGAGACGGTCGGCGAGAGCCTCGCTGCCGAGCTCGGCGAGGACACGGCCGTCTCACTGGCGTCGAACGAGGCGCTCTCACCGGGGCTCCAGTCGGCGCTCGTCGACCGAAGCCGGCGCGCCGCGGCGGCGCGAGAGTCGCTCGCGGCGGCCATCGACGTCGAGATCGACCGCCTCGAGCGGGCAGGCGACCGCGTGGCCGACGTCGACCGACGCCGGGAGCGGCTCGTCGACCACCTCGCGGGACTCACCGGCGAGACCGCACTCGACGCGTCGATCGACGTCTGGGAGCGGCTAGACGCCCTCGAAGCCGAGTGTGACGCGGTCGCCGCCGACCGCCAGGCGCAGCTGTCAGAGCCGCCCGCACCGATGCGGGCGTCCGGGCCGTCGCCGCCCGTCGACGTCGCGTTCACCGAGTACCTGTACGAGCCGAGCCCGGGGACAGACCACCCGGTGTTGGCGGCGATTGCGGCGGCCGCAGCCCGGATACGGCGCGACCGCGACCGCGTCGCCGCCCGCATCGCGGAGTCGTGAGTCCGCGGCCACCACCCGGACGCATCCGAGCCCCGATCACGCCGGCTCGTCCGTCCGGCGGTTGGCGTACCGCGTCCACACGAGGTGTGTGAATACGCCGAGTAGAAACGCCAGGCCGAGGTTCGTGGTGACGCCGAGCCCGCCGATCGCGACCGAGAACAGCGGCCGCTCTGATGCACGGACGGATCGGGCCAGCGAGAGTGCGACGACGCCGAGCACGGCCCCGATCATCGCCAGTGGGATCGCCGCGACGAGCGCGGTGGTCGCGACCAGCGCGGCCGCGAGGTAGCCGACCCCAACGACGACGTTCGCACCCCCCGTCCGGGCGCCGAACGCGTACTTTCCGGAGACGCCATCACAACCGTGACACATCGGAATCCCGCCGAGTGGGACGGCGAGGAGGTTCATCACGCCCATGCTTGTCGCGAGCGCGTCCGGCGTCACCTCGGCGTCCAAGCGGTCGGCCAAGAGCAGCGAGGTCGCGAGCGCGGCGTTTCCGACGGTCATCGCCAGCTGTGCGAGGGTTCCTCGAACGGCAGAGGCCGTCGCCGCCGCCGCGAACGCGGGACGCGGCGGGAGGCCGGGAAGCGTCGGCGTCGGGAGACCGGTCGTCGACACGGCGACCGCCAGACTGGTCGCGACCACGATGAGTCCGGCGGCGGATCGACGTCCGGCCAGGGCCGCGATGCCGACGAGTCCGACCCCGACGGCCCCCACGCTCGGGGTAGCCAGCGCGAGGTCGAGGCCGGTCTCGAAGAGGACCAACGCGACGGCGAACTGGACCCCGCGGATCACCGGACCGCCGATCCACCGTTCGACCGCGCCGAGCGTCCCCGAGAGGCCGACGACGAGGAGGACGGTCCCCAGTGCCACGCCCGCGAGCGCGAGTTCGGCGTAGGTGAGCGACCCGGCGATGGCGAGCGCAGCGAGCGCCTTCATCGGCTCGACCGACAGCGGGAGCCCGTACACGACGCCCCACACCACCTGGAACGCTCCGAACCCGACCAGTACGTGTGGCAGTGAGACGTCGGTCAGCGTCGCCAGCGCGACCACGAGCGGGATGACCGTAACTGAATCACCTACCGCTCCGGTGAGCTCGCCCCGGTCGAACGCGACCCGACCGTCGGTGGCCGAGGCGACGTATCCGCCCATGTGCCGGTCGTCGCGTCGACCCTGCTTGAACGTTGGTAGTAATCGGGTCCCCACACGATCGACAGACACGTAGCCGGGTTTAATTTCGCGCGTGGACGGCACCCTGCGCTGGGCGCGCGGTCAGAACGGCCACCACGACCGGTCGCGAACGAGGCCGCGGAGACGCGAGAGCCGGCTGTCTCGGGACGTCCGGTTGGTCGGGTCACGGCGCTCCCATCCCGCCAACTCGGCCGCCTCACGAACGGGCCGGTACTCCCAGTCGGTGGCGTCGGCGATCTGTCGGTCGGTCCGTCCCGTGCCGACGAAGACGTGCCGAGGCGTGTCGGTCGCCTCGCGGATCGCCTCCATCGTCCCCCACTTGTCCCACCGCCGGATCGTGTAGTCGTTCTCGACGCCGTGCCGGTCGACGAACGCCTCCACGGCGCGTGTGTCGTTCGCGATGACGCCGACGTGGGCGCTCCAGGATCTGGCGTCGGCAAACGCTGCCGCCGGGTCCGCGAGCGACCGGGCGGCGCCGAGGCTAAACAAGAGCGTCAGTTCGGCGACCTCGGTCGGATCGGCAGCCGGGCGGTCGGGTGCGGTCACGCGTGGTCGACCGATCGATCGCCCGCGTCAGGCATAAATCTCGCGCGGACCGTCGCGCCCGACTGGGCTCTACTTCGGTCGCGAGTCGCTTAAGAGGGTGAGCCTTCGATGGAACACGTGGTGGCGATGACGACAAGTTACCCCCTCTGAGCCCCGTGTGACGATGGGTTTCCACCGAGCCACCGTCTCTGCGACGAGAGCGACAGCTACGCGGGTCGAGACGACGCCGCAGCGACGACGGGCGAAACGGCTCACGGACGCGTGCAAACGCGACCGGTGACGGCCGTTTTTATACCGACGCGTCCCGTTAAGCCGGCTATGGAACTGGAGCTCCGCTTTTTCGCGACCTTTCGCGAGGCGGCCGGCGGCAAGACGGTCGTTCGCGAGTTCGAGGGCGCTACAGACGTCGGAGACGTGCTCCGTGCCCTGGAGGCCGAGTACGACGGGATGGCCGGACGGCTGATCGTCGACGGTGACCTCGCCCCGCAGATCAACGTGTTGAAGAACGGCCGAGAGGTGCTCCACCTCAAGGGCCTCGCGACCCCGCTCGAAGACGGGGACCGACTCTCTGTGTTCCCACCGGTGGCCGGTGGGGCGGTCGACGCCGAGCGCGACGACGGCGAGGACGACGAGCTGGTCGACGGTGAGGACGGCGAGCTGGTCGACGCCGACGAACGAGTGCCCGCTGAGGTGGGCTGGGTCCGCCGATCGGTCGCGTACCGTGGGATCTCTCGCCGGCTCGCCGCACACTACCTCGCGAATCTCGGCGGCCAGTTCGTCGACGCGGAGACCCCAGAAGCGGCGACTCGGATCGACGGCGATGGGTGGCGAGCGTCGCTCGAGGCGGTCGAGGTGCGAGCCGCGGGGTCGATCACGCTCACCGAGGTTCGTGTGTCGTTTGCCGGCGACGAGTCGGTGCTTGAGGGACTATTGCCCCGGTTCGAACGGAAGGCGATGCGTGCAGGGGGCTGATGGACGACGCCGATCCCGACGCCGGTGACCACCCGATCGGTGGCACGCCACTCGTGAAAACGGCCGCGCTAGCGAGCGTCCCCGCAGACCGGCTCTCACCGCTCCTCGCACAGGTGCAGCGGTGTCTCGAACCACGAATCGAGACGTACCGGCGTCGCTACGAGCGCGTCGCGTGCGATGAGGGCCACGAGTCGTTCCTCGTCGAATCGGATCACTGGGAGGCTGTCGGTGCGGAGTTAGCACTCGCCGACCGCGAGCGCGACGCCGTCCGGCGAGCCCACGAGACGGCAGTCGTCTACGACGGCACGCGGTCCGGCCAACGCGACGAACTCGAGACAGCCCTCGAGATACGGTCGGCGGTCGTAATCGGGACGACGAACGAGACGTGAGACCTCGGACGAGATGAGGCAGAAGGTGGTCTCAGAGCCACTCACGCGATTCCGGGGACGAGCACGAAGAAGCCGTACGCCAGGATCGTTGACACCGACGGCCCGATGATCCACATGGAGACGTACTTGATGATCGCGCGAGGGTTGAACAGGTCGCCCGCGTTGAGCACGGGTTCGGGCTCCGCGGCACCGATCGGCTCGGCGGGCTCGCCGGCCATCCCCTCGGCGGTGATCGCTCCCGCGGCGATTTCTTTATGTTTCGTGTCACGGCTGACCGCCTCCCGGAACGTGATCGGTCGGGTCGCCCGTCCCCACCCGATCCCGACGATCGTCATCACCGTCGCCATCACCAGACTGATCGGGATCCCGATCGCCGAGAGTGCCGTCGTGATAGTCGAGGCGGTCGCCATGACGAACAGGGCGGCGAGAAGCGGAATGTCGCTCAGCTCGCCGCCGACCGACTCCATCGTCCGCCGAGCGATGGTGAATCCGCCGACGCCGATGGCGAGCGTCGCGACGACGATCGCCAGGTTCTCTGGGAGTCCCGCGGCGCCACCTACCAGGGGCGCGGCGGCGTTCGGGACGTTGCTCGCGCCTGCGCTGAACGACATGTAACACCCGATCGCGAGCACCACGAGCGTGCTCCCGAACTCCGAGGTGGTCGTGTTCGGACCGAGCGTCGGCCGCGGCACGGCACCCGTGCGGTCGAGCGTCACCAACGGCCCGTCGGAGCTCTCGATTTCGACCCGCTGGTTCACCTCCGTGTACACGTAGCGACCGATGACGCCGCCGACCCAGAAGCCGATTATCGGGGTGACGATCCACCACGTGATGATCTGGGTGACGGTCTCGTAGTTGAGCGTGCCCGTCGCGAGTCCGAAGCCAGCGATCGCGCCGACGGTGGTCATCGAGGTCGGCACGGGCACGCCGAAGAGGTTCGCGATGAGGATCCCGAGTCCGATGAAGAACAACACCGCGACGCCTCCGCTCAAGGAGAGGTCGGTCGTGACGATTCCCTCACTCAGCGTGTCCATCACGTTCCGACCGACGGTCCACCCACCCAAAAAGACGAAGAGCGTCATGAGCGCTGCTGCCGCGGTCTTCCCGATGGTCCCTGCGCCGACCGGCGGCCCCCACGCGATCCCGGTTGAGGAGCCGCCGATGTTGAAGCCGACGAAAAGAGAAGCGACGATGCCGACGGCTAGCAGCGTTTCGATCATCAGTACACGCTACGCCGATACGGGTAAAGTAAGCATCGTCATCGGGCGGCGGCTCACCCGCGTCGCGTGCAGACCGATCCCCACGAAGGAATCCTCGCGCTTCACGGCGGGGAGGATATCAACTCCCGATCATCTGCGTCACTGCTCCTCACAGGCAACGATAGGTAGTTACCCGGGTCCGAGAGCGCTACGGTCGTCTCTCCGATCGGCCGTGTGAAGGTGTCAGCACCGTGAACGGGCGGGGAGGAGCGTTTAATCGGTCCCTCTAGTGAAGGACCTCGGGGACAAGCGGTTCGAGACGCGAAGCGTCTCGTCATCACGGAAATCTCCGATTTCCGTACGACCCCGGGGCACTCGCCTTGATTATCTGTGGATCACGTCCGACAGGTCGAAGAGGCGGACGTCGTCGCGGGCGTCGGCGACGCGTTCGAGATCGTCAGTGTATCCGGAGCGACTGAACAAGACGTACAGCGACGCCCCGTCTGCCGGTTCCGCTGCCCACCGTACGTCTGACGTCGTCCGTTCGAGATCCGTGAGGACGCCTTCGCTCACGGGGCGCGACGTGAACTTACACTCGCCGGCGACGAGTCCCTCGTCAGTAAGTCCAAGCACGTCCAACTCGCGTTCCTTGAACCACCACTGCCCGAGGTCCGTGAACTGTCGATCCACGAGAGCGGGGAGCGCCTCCTGACAGAGCCGTTCGAACAACGGACTCACGTAATCCGCGAGGTCCGGTGCCACGAGTTCGTCGTACGCGTCGTCGCCGAGCAGGCGAAGCTGGTCTTGGTTCCCGTACACGAACCGGAACCAGAACCGGAACAGCGGCGCTGCGATGCGATACCGGCCGCGGTTCGACGACGTCGGTGACGCCGTCACGGGGATGTGGCGTTCGACGAGGCGGAGGCGGCGGAGCTTCTGGAGGTACGTGCTGAGCGACCCCGACTCTACGCCGGCCATGCCCGCGATTTCGTTCGGCGTTCGACGCCCGTGAGCGAGCGCCCGGAGGATGCTGAAGTACGTGTTCGGTTGCCGGAGCTCGGTCCGGAGCAGGAACTCCGGCTCGGAGTACAGGAGCCCGCGCTCCGACAGGATCGCTTGCTGGACGTTCGTTCCCAACGGTTGGCCGGGGTCGATCGTCTGCAGGTAGTACGGCGTGCCGCCGTAAATCGACCACGCGGCGATCGCGGTCTCCGGATCGTACGCCGGGAAGAACTCGCAGGCGTCGCCGACGTTGAGCGTTTTGAGATCGATCGTCGCCGTCCGCCGCCCGTACAGCGGTGCGCTTCCGGAGAGGACCTCGTCTTCCATGACGCTGATCGACGACCCGACGAGCACGAGCGTCATTTCGGTGTCCTGTAGCTCCGTGTCCCAGACGCGTTGGATCCGGGACGGGAGTGATTCATCCTCGCCGATGAGGAACGGGAACTCGTCGATGACGACGACGGCGTCCTCTGCCCCGAGTGCTTCGAGAAGTACCTCCCAGTCACGGCGAACGTTTTGTAGCGACGGGAACTGCGCAGTAACGGTCTCGACGAACTGCTCGCGCTGGTTCTGCGCCGTGGACTCAACCGCCTGATAGTACACCGCGTCGTCCCGATCAGCGATCGACTGGCGGACGAGCTCGCTTTTCCCGAGGCGACGGCGTCCGTAGATCACGACGAAGTCCGCCGTCTCGGAGTCGTAACAGCCCGTGAGTTGATCGAGTTCAGCGTCCCGATCAACGAATCGTTCCATACCGTCAGTCCTCACTCCACACACATAGAACTCCCGAGTTTGGAAACTGCGATTTCTGAAATTGCGATTTCTTAATTGCCGTTCAACGGTAGGTCTCACACGAGGAGCCACACTCAACCGATACCGAGGCACATGCGTGTCTCACAACACGTTAACGTGTTCTGGAGTTCTTCCCGGGAACCGCCCGGTAATCGTCAAGCTCCATCGGCTCCCTCCGGAGACCGAGCCTCCCGGCACGCGGATGGCACTTCGTCCGCTGACCACGTGCGCGAACCGCACGACGACAACGGGGTGAGGATCGCGTCCTGCGAACCCGATGGGCGTCGCAAACCGGGGAATCGCATGACTGCGCGGTTGTGTGTGAATCCTTCGAACTTACGTGGTCTACACGTTGAGTCGGACATGCGTGACAGCGCAGGCGAAAACCACGAGACGGCGGGAGGAAAGAATGCTCCGGCTGGGATTCGAACCCAGGTCATTGCCGTGAGAGGGCAATATGATTGGCCGGACTACACCACCGGAGCACACCGCTACGTCGTGGTGCATCAGCAGGTACACCGCTGTAAAGTAAAACAGTTCCGCTTCGGCCCCGCCGTGATTCGGTTTGACGCGGTCGACGACCCGTGGACCGTCGTCACCGACCCCGGTCGACGCGGGACGGTGCGGCCGGTACACCCGAGAGAGGCGGGGGGTCGACGAGGCGACCGCTGCAGCCGCACTCCCAGCACAATCCACTTACGCGTCGGCAGTGTCGGATCGTCATGCACCTCTTTCGAAGTCTCCAGGCGGTCTCGGAGGCCTCCGGAACCGGCGTCGTCGACTGGGAGCAGGCCGGGGTGGCGGCGAAAGCCGGTACCGACTCGGGGTCGCTCGCGGTGAACGAGGCGGACAGATCGGGGTACGCCGCCGACGTCCGCGACGCGAGAGACCGGCTGCGAGCGGTCACCGACATCGGATTCGACCTGCCCGAGACGGTCGAACTCCAGGATCGCCACCACTGGATCGACGCGAACCGCGCGACGTTCCGGCGCGTGGTAGCCCCCGTCGAAGCCGCGGCAGCCGAAGCAGCTGGCACCGCCACCCGTGTGGTCAACACCGGCTCGATGGCGTTCGCACTCGGCTTTCTCGCCCGAAACGTCGTCGGGCAGTACGACCCGTCGTTGCTCGCCGACGCGTCTGACGCCGACCACGGACTCTACTTCGTGCACCCGAACGTCGTCGCCGTCGCCGCCGAACTCGACGTGCCGTACCCTCGATTTCGCCGGTGGATCGCGTTCCACGAGGTGACACACGCCGCCGAGTTCGGCGCGGCGCCGTGGCTCACCGGGTACCTCGAGTCGCGAATCGAACGCGGAGTGAGCGAACTGACGAGTGGCGCCGTCGACCGTGCGGCTCTCGCCGAGCTCCAGGCGACGATGACCGCCGTCGAAGGGTACGCGGAGGTGTTGATGGACCGGGCGTTCGACGACGAGTACGCCGACCTCCGTCGAAAACTCGACGCCCGCCGCGGGGGCGGTGACCCGCTCTCACAGCTCGCTCGCCGGCTCCTCGGACTCGGACTCAAGCGCCGACAGTACGAGCGTGGCGCCGCGTTCTTCGACCGGATCGTCGACGAGCGAGGACTGGACGCCGCGACCGTGGTGTGGGATCGCCCAGAGACCCTCCCGACCGACGCCGAGATTGACGAGCCCGAGGCGTGGCTCGCCCGTGTCGACCCGTGAGGACGTCGACCGGACGGCGACCACACCACGACCGTCGACGCGGATCCACGGGCGCGCTCACCGCGGGTGCGGAACACCGCCGATGGGTTTAGGGACTACCTACACGCATAGGACGCATGAGACTCACCGGGCCGTGGGACCGCGAGCGGGTCGACGAGTTCCTCGGGGCAGCACAGATCCCGGTGCGACTGGGCTGTCACACGCCAGCCGGCGATCCGTGGATCGTCTCGCTGTGGTTCCGGTGGGACGGCGCGGTCCACTGTGCGACGAGCGCCGACGCCGACCTGGTGTCGTTTCTCGCTGCCGACGACCACGTCTCCTTCGAGGTGTCCACCAACGACCCACCCTACGCGGGCGTTCGTGGGCGGGGGACGGCGTCGGTCGAGCCCGACGTCGACAAGCGGCTGTTGCGGCGGCTCTTCGGGCGGTACCTCGGTGGGACGGACAACGACCTCGCCGACGCGTTGTTGCGCCCGGAGCGCGAGGAAGTCCACGTCCGGATCGAGCCGGAGAGACTCCACACGTGGGATTTCTCGGGACGGATGCCGGGCGAGCCGACGGACGGTACGGCTGCGGCTACGGAGACCAGCGTGACGACGGAGCCCGAGTGAGCCGGGCTCAACGCCCGAGGTCGGCGAGCCGCTCCGTCTCGACGCGAGCGGGGAGCCGGTCGAGTGCGGCCGGATTCCAGTCGTCGTGTCCGAGGGTGAGTTCGGTCTCGGGGTTCGCGTCTGCCAACCGACGAACACCGTCGGCGGCCGAGGTCTGGGCGGCGGCGTCGACGCGCTCCGGAACCTCCGCGGTGAACGGATAACTCTCGGAGAGCGCACGGGGGAACGGCCCGAACGGCGGGACCACCCGCCACACCGCGTCGTACGAGTGCGTCGACGGCGACTTCGACTCCGTGAGAAGCAGCCGGGCTGGCGCGTCGAGTCGGTCGAGCCGGTCGTGATGCCGGCAGACCTCTGGCCGGCGAGCCGCCTCGTGAGAGGTGTAAAAGAAGGTGTCTTTCGAGACGGGGTCGGTCGCCTCGAGCTGATCGACGTGGTCGAGCAGCGCCCGATAGCCGTCGAGCATGGCCGGGTGGCTCCGGGCGCGGCGGTCGACCAACTCGAGGAGCGTCCCGCGGCGGATCGCGGCCTTGATTCGTCGGATCTCTTCGAACGTGACGTGGAGGTTGTGCTCGGCGAGGAGTCGCTCACGCTCGTCGGCGGCGCGGTCGCGCACCTCACTCGGCGTGTGTGCGAGACACACCGGACACGAGCAGGGAAACGCCGACAGCTCGGCGAGGTGTTCGGTGCCGGCAACGGTCAGGTATCGCCCGTCGCGCGCCATCAGCGCGTAGGCAGCCGAGTCGAACAGGTCACAGCCCACCGCGACCGCGAGCGCCAACATCATCGGGTGGCCGGCGCCGAAGAGGTGAACGGGACAGTCGGGGTCGAGCCCACGCTTTGCGGCCGCCACGGCGTCGACGACGTCGGCATAGCGGTAGGCGTTCAACAGCGGGACCATGGCGCCGACGGGGAACACGTCGAGGTCGGTCGCGGCCGCACGCCGCCCGGCCGACGCGCGAAGGTCGGCGTACGTCGAGCCCTGAACGGGGGCGTTGACGAGCATCTCACCGGTAGATGCGGCCTCTGCGTCGTCGAGTGCGCGCATCGTGGTCTCGAGTTCCGATTCGGCTCGCTTGCGATCGATGTCGGGCGGCGTCGGCACGTCGACCGGCGTGGCGATGTCGCTGCCGATCCGGCGCTGAAACTCGAGGATCTCGGCGGTTGTGACGTCGATGTCGCCGTACTCTGCGAGCTGAAACGAGCCGGAGTCGGTCATGATCGCCCCGTCGAATCCGAGATACGCGTGGAGCCCCTCCTCGAGCACCTCCTCGCGGATCCGGTCGGTCTGGTCGACAATGTAGGCGTTCGTGATGAGCATCTCCACGCCGAACTCCGCTTCGAGCCGCGCGGGCTCGATCGTGAGCACGTTCGGGTTGACGACCGGCAAGAGCGCGGGCGTCTCGACGGTGACCCCCGCACGTGGAACCGTGAGCCGGCCGATCCGGCCGGCGGCGTCGTGGTCCCGTACCTCGAAGTGATCGCGCATACCTCGAGTGCGACGAGGCGGGCGGTAAGCGTTGCGTTCTACCGGATCTGGGAGATCACGCCCCTCCGTCGCCGTGACGGCCGCGGAGACCGGTCAGGTCGGCTCGGCCGCGAAGACGACTCGTACCGTCACCGAGACGTCGACGTCGCCCGGCTCGACTCCGGTCGTCGGCCCGTCCGATCCGCCTGCCGCCTCGGCTTCGAGCCCCGTGCTCCGATACGGAGTCGTCCGGACGTTCGTCGTCGACACCGTGTGGACGCCGGTGATCGTGAGGTTCGCGTGCGAGGCGAGTACGTCGGCTTGCCCGCGCGCGCCGTCCATCGCGTCGGTGAGCGCTCGCTCGCGGACGGCCGTCTCGCGTGCCGCGGAGAGGCCGAACTGCACGCGCTCGACGCGGTCGGCACCGGCGCGTATCGCGACGTCGACGACGTCGCCCACCGCCTCCACGTCGTCGAGTGCCAGCGCGTACACGTGGGTCCCCACGTACGGTGGGTCGTCCCGTCCGGTCGACGGCTCTCGCGCTCGCCGCTGTCGAACGTCGTATCGCTCGGTCCGAACGTCGGCTTCGGTCAGCCCCCGATCGAAGAGCGCAGTCCGCAGGGCGTCGTCCGCGGCCGCGAGTTCGTCTCTGACGGCCCGTGCGTCGGGGCCGGTCGACTCGACGGCCACGAGCACCGTCGCGCGGTCCGGCGCGCCGGACGCCCCGCCGTCCGCGGTCACCTCGATCGACCGGTCGGGGCCGGCTGCGTCACCGGCCGTGGTCGCCCCACCTGTACACCCTGCGAGGAGCACGCACGCCGTGAGAGCGACGGCTGCGAGACGCTGTCGTCGTGTTCGCATCACTCGGCTCGTACGTCGCCTACCGAGATAACCTGGCGGGTGTTCTCTCGCGTCGATAGTCTCGACGCCGGGCCCGGAGAGCGCGACTACAGTCCGGTTGGGTGCGAGACGAAGCTGGTCTCGAGTCCCCACTCGTCGGCGAGTGTCTGTAGCGAGCGGACGCCGAACGTCTCCGTGGCGTAGTGGCCCGCAAGAAACACCGTGAGGCCCGCCTCGCGGGCCGCGTGGTACGCCTGCTGTTTTCCCTCGCCCGTGATCAGCGCGTCGGCCCCGGCGTCGACGGCCTCCTCGAGCCAGTCGGTTCCCGACCCGGTGACGACCGCGACGCGTTCGATCGCGTTCGGCCCGAACGCGAGTGCGCGAGTCTCGCTCGTCTGTCCCTCGAAGGCGTCGAGACGACCACAGACCGTCTCCGTCGAGAGTGGCTCACGCGTCTCGCCGACCGTCCCGACCGTCACCGGGCCGAGCGCACCGAACGGCTCCCTGTCGGAGAGTCCGAGCGCGTCGGCGACGCCCGCCGCGTTACCGAGCGTCTGGTGGCCGTCGAGCGGGAGGTGGGAGACGTACAACGAGAGGTCCGCGTCCACGAGCGCAGCGATCCGGTCGTACGTCTGGCCGGTCACGTGGTCGATCCCACCCCACGAGAGTCCGTGGTGGGTGACGAGCACGTCCGCGCCGGCCGCAGCCGCCTCGTCGATCGTCGCGACGGCCGCATCGACCGCGAACGCGGCGTGCTCGACGGTCGCCGTAGCCGGCCCGACCTGGAGGCCGTTCGCGCTGGCGTCCACCTCGCTGTACGCGTCCGTGTCGAGGCGGTCGTCGAGTCGGTCGACGAGCGTCTGAAGGTGCATACGAGTGGATACGAGGCCCGAATCAAAAGCGTTCTCGTCGCTTCCTCACGCCACGACGTGTCCGTGCTCAGTCGTCTAGCTCGTCGAACGGCGGGTCACCGGCACTGGCGAACGGAACGCCGGCCGGCGGTCCTCCCTCACCACGCTCACCCGGCGTCTCCGGCGGGGCGTCGAACTCGGGGTCGAAGAGCTCGAGAGCCGTTCGGATCGTCTCCCAGTCGTCCTCGCCGGCAGCGTCTCGTAGCGAGTGGGTGGGCGCGGCGAGAAGCTGTCCGACGAGCGCGTCAGCGAGCGACTGGACCGTCTCTCGCTGGGCGTCGGTGAGATCCCCCTGCGCCTCGAGTTTCGTCATCGCTCGGTCGACCTCACGGGCCTTCACCCGGTCTGCACTCGCGTACATCATCGAGATGGCGTCGTCGGCGCGCTTGCGCTTGTACGACCGGAGGATGCGGTCGAGCTCTTCGTCGACTATCGACTCGACCTCTCGTGCGGCCGTCTCGCGCCGCTCCCGCGTTCGGTGTGTGATGTCCTCGAGCGCGTCGATGTCGAAGACGGTGACCCCAGAGCGGTTTGCCGCGGCGGGATCAACGTCCCGTGGCTGGGCGATGTCGATACACACCACGTCCGTTGCATCCGCGAAGTCGGCAGGTTCGAGGATCGGGTCGGAACTCCCGGTCGCCGTGATCACGACGTCCGCTGTGGCGACGACCGTAGGGAGCTCGTCGAGGTGTGCGACCGAAGCCGTCGTCTCGACCGCCTCGGCGACGAACGCCGCGTGTGGCACCGTCCGGTTCGCGACGACGATCGTCGAAACGGGCGTGTCGTCGAGGCTGCGCGCCGCGAGCGTCCCCATCTCGCCCGCGCCGACGACGACCGCGGTGGCGTCCGTGAGGTCGACCTCACCCGCCGCGAGTCTGACCGCGGCCGACCCGAGCGAGACGACGCCCTCGTTGATCGACGTCTCCGTCCGTGCACGCTCGCCCACGTGGATCGCTTTCGTGACCGCGTCCTCCAAGACGGGCCCGACGCCACCGGCGGCTCGAGACTCCTCGTACGCGTCGCGAACCTGACCGATGATCTGGTCTTCGCCGAGTACGAGCGACTCAAGTCCGGCAGCGACACACATGAGGTGTCGGAGACTCCCCTCGTGGTCGAACCGCTGTACCGCACCCCCGCGGACGGTGGGGGCGAACGAGTCGAGCGCCGCGTGACCGTCGCCGGTGTGGTCGGTCACGACGAACGCCTCCGAGCGGTTACACGTCTGGAGAGCGAACGCCTCTTCGACGCCTTCCCGTGCGAGTAGGTCGGAGACGGTCGCCCGGACGCCGTCCCCACCGGCTGCCTCGATCTCGTCGACGGTCGCCGCGTCATGTGCGACGCTCACGCCCGTGATAGCACCCGGCTCGTTCATCGGTCGACGACCTCTTCGATCACGTTGTACGCCTCATTACGAGCGTACGATCTCCCCTTTTGTAAAGCCTTCCAAACCGCCGGAGATCGCACGACTCGACGGATAGCGGTCCGCCGGTCGGCGGGGGCGACGCCGGCGTCTGCAAGGGCCGTCCTGAGCTCTCCCGAGAGGAGCGCCATCTCCCCCGCGCCGTCGATCGCCGACTCGATGCGCTGGCGGAGCGCCTTCGCGAGCGCCGGGCTCTGGCCCCCCGTCGAGATCGCTACGCGAACTGGGTCGTCGGCCACCGTCGCGGGGACGACGACGCTCCCCGGGTCGCGCGCGCCAGAGACGTCCGTCCGGTTGACGAGCGCCCCGGTCGCGAGTGCCGCCGTCTCGGCCGCCTCGTTCACCGCCTCGTCGTCGGTTGCCGCAACGACGAGCGCCGGCGAGAGTCGCTCGATCCATCCACTAACCGTCGATGGTGACGGTGCCGCCCTGACGAGCTCTACGGACCCCGAAGATGCCTCCTCGGCCGCTTCCGCCGCCTCCAGAAGCCGCTCGTCGAAGTTGGGGCTGAGGACGACGACGCGAGCCTCCGAGCGGAACCGAAGCGCCTTGCGAGCTCCGACTGCACCGCCACCGACGACGAGAACGGTGGCGTGCGTGAAGTCGTGATAGAGCGGTATCATCGGTGCAGGTAACTGTGTGACGTCGGTGTCGTCTGTGCCCGCCGATCGCGTCGACGAGTCACGCCGTGTTGCTCTCGGCGCGCTCGGCGATCCGGATGCCCGTCTTCTTGAGGATTCGTGTCGAGAACAACGTGTCCCAGTCGTCCGAGCCGACGTCCCAGTAGTCGGCCATCGTCTCGCGAACCTGTGCGACTCGACGCTCGCTTTCGGCCTCCGTTCGGCCGTGCGTCATCGCGAAGAAGTTGTACTCCCACACCCCTGCGTGACGCGGTCGCTCGTAACAGTGAGTGACGAACTCGAGGTCGGCGACGACCGGGCCCACCTCGTCGAGGACGTCTTCGGGCACGTCCCAAACCGTCATGCCGTTCTCAGTGTACCCGAGCGCGTAGTGGTTCGGGATCACGCCGACCCGGCGGACCTTCCCCTCGCGTCGGAATCGTTCGATGGTCTCGACGACCCACTCGACGTCCGCGTCTATCGCCGCGGCGACATCCGCGTACGGGGTCTCGGTGATCGGTAGTCCGCCCTGAATCTCGACGACGAGGTCGCGCTCGTCCGGCGTGAGCGTCGACCGATCCGACGGATCGACCGCAGGCGCCAGTCCGGACAGGTCGACGTCGCCGTCGGGAACCGGTCCGTCGACGAGGAACTTCGCACCGACGTGAAACTCCTGGAGTTTCGGGAGGTTGTACGTCTCTTGGCCAGTCGCCGCTTCGATCTCCGCGAGCACCTCTTCGACTCGGTCGTCGCCGTCTTTGTCCGGGTCCGGGTGGTCGGCGACGCTCACCACGAACCACACGTTGAGATGTGGATGCTCCCGCTCGTAGTTGTGTGCGACCTCGGTGAAGTCGTTCACCGTCTCGACGACCTCGTCGAACCGCTCGGCCGGCGCGTGCATGGCGACGAGCGACGCGGCACCCCCGATCGCTTCTGCGTTGACGAGCGCACCGAACCGCGAGAGCACGCCCGTGTCGTCCAGCTCACGGACGCGCTCACAGAGCTCGGTGCCCGTCACCTCGACGCCGTGGTCTCCGAGTGCGGCTGCGGCGGGACCGAACGGCCGCCGTGTCACCGGGAACCCACCCTGGAAGGCGTTGATGATCGCCCGGTCGAGCGCCGACAGATCCGCGTCGACCTCTCTCATACCTACCGTTCGGGGACGCGGGAGAATAAGCGATCCGACCCGCGGCCGGTTGGCACCGACGGCGGTCGACGCACGGACGTCGACGACGGTCACTCGTCGAGACGTTCGGCGATGTCTGTGAGCGAGGATCGTGGTTCGCGCACGGCGTCGTACACCGCTCGCTCGCCCGGGAGCCGGAGTCCGTACTGCTCGCCCGGAACGACGACGTCGAGCACCACGCTGTCTCCCGGTTCGCGGTCGCTCGCGGCGAGCCACTCGGTCAGCCGATTCCGTCCCTCACCGGGCGTCCGCGCGCGCCGGCGGTCGTCGAATGCCCCGCGAAGCAGTCGCCCCTCCGTGTCGGCGGCCACCCGTGCGTGGTACGTCGACCGGTCGACATCGAGCCGGATCAGGTTGCCGTCGGTGAGTGAGAGCGTCTCACACGAGCCGGACTCGACCCGACCTTCGAGGGCTGTATCCGCCGGCAGACGCACGCAGAGACGTCGCGTGCCGCCGCTCCGGGCGAGCGACACGCGGACGGCGGCAACGCTCTCGTCGTCTGAGGCAACGCGCGGCATCGATGCGGATTATTCGTCGTCTGCAAACGCGGCCGCGACGTCGCCGTCGCCGTCAACGACCGCGACGTTGATCTGTGCCACGTCGTCGGCGATCTCGCTGCCGCGGACCGTGATTCGCTTTCGCTCGCCTTCACGAGACGGCTTGAACCCGACGCCGCCCTCCAAGAGGAGCTCTTTCAGCCGGGTTCCAGAGACGTCAGCACGCATCGGGCGGCCGGTCTCGTCGGAGCCACCGGTGATCTCGACGGTGTGTTCGGAGAGCCCCACGGCGTCACCGTCGACCTCCTCGCCGATGCTTCGACCGAGGAACCGGTTCGCATCCTGTCCGTCGACCGTTCGCTGGACCGTCTCGCCGGAGTCGGGGTCGGCGACGACGACGTTGAATTCAGCCATGAGCCGACTGAGACGCCCGCGAATAAAAAGCACGTCGAAAGACCCCACGGTCACGGCTGGCCGCTCGCCCCGGTCGTTTCGTCACCGACGTGGGTGACGGTGATCGTCGGGAACCGATCGTGTACCGTGGTGTCGGCGGCTACGTCGACATCGGCGAGGGGGCCGGCGTGGCCGTCGCTCGACGAGCGACGCGCGGTGTGAGCCTCGATGCGCTCGTCGGTCGCACGTGTCGAGGCACACAGCGCGAACTCGACTGCCCGTCGGATTGCGGCGGCGTCTGTCGGTCCACCGGCTGCCTCGACGCTCCCGACCGTCGCGGGGTCGAAGTCGACCGCGAGCGCATCGTAGGTGGGCGTGAGTACCTGGCCGAGGACCGTCGCATCCGCGACCGTCGGGACCAGACACCCCGCGACGAGTGCCGCGTCGGCGCGGACGCGCTGTGCGAGTCCGACCAACTTTCCGCTCGCTTCGACGCGAACGGAGTGGTCCCCGGGACAGAACGACGCCGGCGGCTCGCCGGGGGCCACGGCCGCACCGAGGTCCCGGAGCGCTCGCCGAACGACCCGGCCAACGACCGTGTAGCGGTCGTCGATCGATTCTCCACGGTCCTCACGAGGCGTAGCTACCGCGAACGCGAGCGTCTCCCCGGAGTAGGCGACCGCACGGCCGCCGACGGAGCGCTCGACCGGGGCGAAGCCGGCTCGCTCGGCGGCGCGACGGGCCCGTTCGTACCCCGACGCCCTGGTGTCCCGTCGCCCGAACGCGACGTGTCGCGGTGGCGCCCAGACGCGCACGCCCGGCACTCCCTCGGCGGCGCGTTCGAGTAGCCGTGCCGTCAGCTCACGGTCCCGGACGGGATCAGGTGCTCGGCCGCGAACGAGGTGCACGGTAGCTAGTCGTCCCGCCTCGGGCAAACGCGTTTCGCCCGAACTGCGATGGGGATTTTATCTTCCCACACCACGAGTGCGTATGCCTGTCAGCCTGCCGTCGTCTGTCGTTGGTCGGTACGAGCGGTTCTCACGGTACAACTCGCCGTATCCGGCACACGACGGCGGTCGTGCGGTCGATCTGTATCCGGCCGATGAGGCGGCCGTCTCGCCGGTGGCCGGCGTGGTGCGTGAGACACGCACCGTGGGTTGTCCGAGTCGGGCCTACGCCGCGTCTACCGATCACCTGATCGTCGTCGACCTCGCCGACGAGTGGTGCGTGACGGCCGGTGTCGCGGCCGGCACCGTCGCGCGGGTCCTCCACGTAGACCCCGCGGTGAGCGCGGGTGATCGGATCGCCGTCGGCGACACGCTGGGACGGCTGACGCGGTCCGGCTTCTTCGGTCGGTGGGTCGCGAACCACCTCCACCTCGGATTCCGACCACCCGGGGCAGACGCCGTGCGCGCGAGCGGGTCGCTCACCGTCGCCGTCGACGCCGACGTAGCGGGTGTCGCGTGGGACGGCACCGGAACCGTCGTCGAGACGGGACCGACACACGTCGTCGTCGGCGGACCGGACCACCCCGAGCCGGGCGACCGGTTCGCGGCGCTCGCGAGCGACGAGGGCGTCCCGCTCGACGGCGGCCTGTGTCACTACGCCGGCGGCGGGACGTTTCGTGAGGAGCCCGTCCCGGCCGCGGTGTCGCTGTGGGGGACGCGAGTCGGGACACGGACCGAGCAGGGACTCGAGTGGGAACCGGTCGACGTGGTGGTCGATGGAGCGCGCGTTGTCGGCCTCTCGCTCTTCGCGGGGATCGACGACTTCGGTGTGAAGGTCGTCTGTCCGGACCACGACCTCGTCGTCGGCGATCGCGTGACCGTCGGGACCGAGCCGAGCACGGATCCGATTCGGCTCGGGCGTGACGACCGGGCGTAGCCGCACGCGGGCGTCGGGACGAAGACGACTTGGACGGACGCGTGGTGTCGAACAGCCGGCGTGGAGGAGTCGCGACGGCCCACCGGGCTGGTCCTCGGGCGCCGCGGTCGGTGCGTCAGCGCATAGCGTGGCTGGTGCGTCATGGTATATAAGCCGTCGCCGGACACGACGAGCACCGGAACCGCGTCGGCCGACACCGACATCCCTTAGTCGGCGGACGCCCTCGTCGCGGTTGTGGTGGGATGGCAGAGCGGCCCATTGCGCCGGTCTTGAAAACCGGTAGCCTCACGGCTTCCTGGGTTCGAATCCCAGTCCCACCGTCCGAGACGGGTCCCACGTCGTCTCGCGCGCGAGTCGGAGCGGGTGGCGTAACTAATATACATTACATCTCGACCGGTCACGGCCTCCTATTGGAGACCAGTTCGGGACGGCAGGCGCGTAGCAACCCCCCACGAGGTGGTTCGAGTCGGGCGAAATCGGCGGGTTCGCTGCCTGCTGGCGTGTGGTACCACGTGCCGCATTATCTTTAACACGAATCGCTTCCATCGTAGATACAGGTGATACAACGATGAGCTACGAACTCGACCCACTTCCGTACGAGTACGACGCGCTTGAACCGCACATCTCCGAGCAGGTGCTCGAGTGGCACCACGACACCCACCACCAGGGGTACGTCAACGGCTGGAACGCCGCCGAGGAGACGCTCGAGGGGAACCGCGATGAGGGCGAGTTCTCCTCGTCTGCCGGCGCGATCCGTAGCGTAACCCACAACTCGTCGGGCCACATCCTCCACGACCTGTTCTGGCAGAACATGTCACCGGAGGGCGGCGACGAGCCCGAGGGATCGCTCGCCGACCGGATCGAGGCCGACTTCGGCTCGTACGAGGCGTGGAAAGGCGAGTTCGAGGCGGCCGCCGGCGACGCGAGCGGCTGGGCGCTGCTCGTCTACGACACGTTCTCGAACCAGCTCCGCAACGTCGTCGTCGACAACCACGACGAGGGCGCGGTGTGGGGCGGTCACCCGATCCTCGCGCTGGACGTCTGGGAACACTCCTACTACCACGACTACGGTCCGGCCCGGGGCGACTTCGTCGAGAACTTCTTCGAGGTCGTCGACTGGGAGGAGCCGGCAGCCCGCTACGAGCAGGCCGTCGAGCTGTTCGAGTAACGCCAGCCGGACGCGCTGGACGCGCGTCGAATCCTGTGTTTTTTGATCGAGACCAGCCACAGCGACGACCGAGGTGAGCGGCCCGTCGGTGTCGGTCGGCAGGTGACATCCTCGGTATTTACCCGGTGGACGCGCTACGCGGGTAGTATGCCGGAGCCAAGAGACGCCTTCGACGAGACGTTCCCGTGTGACTTCTACGAGCCGAGTGATCTCTTCGAGCCGGAGCTGTTGTACACGATACCGGAGATCGGACGACTGCTCCAGGGGCTCAACCCGGACGCCGAAGTGGACCCAGAGACGGAGGCGGTCTTAGTCGACTGGGCAGTTCCGTGGGTGCTCGTCAACGCCGACGACCTCGTCGTCGCAGAGCCGCGCACCGAGAACGGACCGGGATACTACGGACTCGCCGAGCACGCGTTCGACGAGGAGACCACCGAGAAGTCCTGATCGACTCGAGACGTTCGAGTCGTCTGTGCCGTCAGCTGTCGGACTACGCTTCTTGGCGTTTGGTGTACGCGTCGAGCGCCGTCTCTATCGTCGAGAGCGACTCGGTGACGCGACCGTCGGCGACGCGCATCAGCCCGGGCGTGTACGTCGGGGAGTAGTCGAAGATGCGATTGACGGCGCGTTTCGAGACGGTAATCGGCGTGAACGACGCGACGGTGTACACCCGTGTGGCCGGGAAGGCGGTCCACAGCGTGCTGCTGGCCCAGCGGTCCTCGTCGAGGAACGTCTGGCCGACCCGGCCCGTTCCGACGTACTCGCCGTCGTCGTAGAACAACAGGAGGTCGTCCGGCTCCATCTGCTCGAACGTCGAGCCGCTCCCGGTGTCGTCGCCGATCGCCCACAGGCGTGCCTCCTCGGCGTCCGCGATCGCGTCCGGCCGGTCGGCGTACGTGGTGAGGTCGACGGGGGACCGGACCGTTCGGTCGAAGTTCTCCGGCTCTATCGGGACCAGGAACACGTTCTCGCTCATCGACTCACGATTCGGGGGTGGGATTTAAAAGCGTTCGTTGTCGAGGCTCACGCCTCGGCGTACAGGCGGTCCATTCGCGCCGCCATCACGAAGTCCGAGCGGTGAAGACCGTCGATGTCGTGACTCCAGAGCTCGATGCCGACGGCGCCCCACGAGAGGTGGATGTCCGGGTGGTGCCACTCCGCCTCGGCGAGGGCACCGACCTCGTTCGTGAACGCCAACGCGTCCGCGAAGTCGTCGAACGAGTACGTCGCCTCGAGGTGGTGGTCGTCGACGACCTCCCAGACGTCGTCGAGAGAGGCGAGCAGTGGCTCGTACTCAGCTGGCGTGAGTGGCTCGTCGTCGGCGGACGACGGTTCGACCGGCTCGTCTGCGAGTGCAGTCGACATACACGCCTTTCGGCGTCGACCGGTTTGTAGCTTCGGTGCGGCGGCGGGGCGCGGGGGGAAGGGGTGGCCCGCGGTCGTCGCGGCAGAGCGGGAGGGTTATGATTCAGTCGACGCACCAGACGGTATGAACATCGAATCGACGTTCGGAACGGCCACCCCGGTGATCGGCATGGTCCACCTTGGCCCACTGCCGGGTGCACCGAAGGCCGCCGCCGACGGTGCGGCGGCGATGCAGTCCGTCCTCGAGGGGGCGGTCGCAGACGCACGCGCCCTGGAGCGAGGAGGCGTCGACGGCGTGCTGGTAGAGAACTTCGGCGACGCGCCGTTTCACCCCGACGACGTGCCGAAACACACCGTCGCAGCGACGACTCGCGCGGCGACGGCCGTCGCGGACGCGACGACGCTCCCGATCGGTATCAACGTACTCCGGAACGACGCCGAGGCGGCCGTCTCGGTCGCCGCCGCCGTCGACGCCGCGTTCGTCCGCGTGAACGTCCACACCGGAGCGCGCGTCACCGATCAAGGCATCGTCGAGGGACGGGCCCACGAGACGCTCCGACTCCGCGAACGGCTCGGTGTGGACGTCGGGATCTTCGCCGACACCGACGTGAAACACTCTGCCCCACTCACCCCGGAGGGGTACTCGGCAGAGTCGTTCGCCGACGCGACGGAGCGGGGACTCGCCGACGCGGTCGTCGCCTCGGGGTCCGGGACCGGTGCGGCGATAGACCGCGCGGCGCTGGAGGCCGTGGTCGACGAACGAGAACGACACGGCCTCGAGACGCCCGTCTTCGTCGGGAGCGGCGTCCGTCCAGAGACGATCGGCGACCTGCTCGCGCTCGCCGACGGCGTGATCGTGGGAACCGCGCTGAAAGCGGCGGGTGAAACGACGGCGCCGGTCGACGAAGAGCGCGTGGCGACGCTCGTCTCGCGTGCCGACGACTGTCGGTGAGTCCGAGCCAGAGAGCGCCCGACCACCCGAGCGGAGACGGGCTCAACCCGTCGGGTCGACTCCACGCTCAGCGAGGAACTGTCGAACCGTCTCACGCGTCGGCAAGCCGGCCTGCGTGGACCGCTCGGTGCAGTTGATCGCGGCCACTGCGGCCGCGAACCGGACTGCATCGTCGATCGCAGTCGGCGCGTCCCTCGCGAGTAGCCACCGATCTATCAGTCCGGCGGTGAACGCGTCGCCGGCGCCCGTTGCGTCGACGACGTCCACCTCGAACGCGTCGAACCGCCGAACCCGTCCGTTCGCGACGACAGTCATCCCCTCGGCGCCGTGGGTGAGCACCGCCGGTCCTACCTTAGCGGTTCGGACCCGTTTGAGCCGCTCGACGGCAGCCGCGTCCGAGCCAAAGTACGCCGGTGTGGCGACGCCGCCGGCGACGAACAGGTCTGCGTGGTGGACGTATCCATGGATCGTCTCAGGGGCCGTTCCGCGCCCGACGAGTTCGGTGACCGGCCCGGAGAGGTCGAAGACGAGCGCCGGGCGCGCGGCGGCGGACTGTGCGACGACGGCGTCGAGCAGCCGACGTGCGACGCGGTCCGGCGTGTACGCGGTGACGAAGACGACCGCGCTCTCGAGCGTCCGCTCCAGCGTCGCATCGTCGAGCTGGAGTGACCGGAAACTCTCACCGGTGGTGACGATCGCCCGTTCGCCAGCGGGATCGCGGAGGACGAGCGATCGGGTGGTGGACTCGTCGCCGACGGCGACGTGGGTCGTATCGACGCCCGTGTCGGCGAGCCACGCGATCGCTCGGCGGCCGTACTCGTCGTCGCCGACGCGACTCACGAGGCCGACGTCGCGTCCGAGCCGGTCGAGAGCCACGGCGACGTTGGCGCCGACTCCGCCGGGTGCAGCAGTCACGTCGCGTGCGAACGCGCCGCCGTCTGGCTCCGGGAGGTTCGACACCGCGTACCACTCGTCGACGGCGGCTGCGCCGACGGCGGTGACGCGCGGAGCGGCAGTCGACTCGTCCCGTCGTTCACGCCCCACCGTCGTCGCCTCCGAAGACCGACTCGTGGAGCCGCATCGCGGCGTCGGTCGCGACCGGGCCCTCGACGCTCGTCTCACCGCCGGCGCGCTCGATCACCTCCGTGGCCGGGATCGTCACCACGTCGCCGGTGAGTTCGTCGAGAGTCGCACCGTCGACGCCGAAGACGACCCGATCGATTCCGGCGTAGTGGATGGCAGTGGTGCACATCGGACAGGGTTCGGTGCTGGCGTACATCGTGCAGGTCGCCAGCTCGTCGGCGTCGAGTTCGCGTCCCGCCCATCGAGCGAGCTTGAGCTCTGGGTGGGCGGTGACGTCCTCGGCCGTTCGTGTCGTGTTCCGCGATTCGCGGACTACCTCGCCGTCGACGGTCAACAGCGCACCAAACGGCGTGTTTCCGGCGTCCACCGCCTCGGCGGCCAGTTCGATCGTTCGTTCGACGTGGTCGTCTCGGGTCACAGCTTCGCTTCGAGCGGGACGACCTAATGGTTCGCGTCGCGGTCGTCCGCACCGGGATCCGCGGCGGCTCGTCCGGTCCCATCCCGGCTCGTTGCGTGCCGGCCGGTCGTGTGCTGACCCTCGGACGCGTCCGCCTCGCTTGCCCTCTGACCGCTCCCGCCCGGGTCCGTCTTCGTCCCGTCGTCTGGAGCGTCTACCGGTGGCTGCCGAAGCGACCGCAGCGCGTCGACCGCATCGTCGGTCGCGCCCGCCCTGGTCTCGGTCACGGCGTCGGGGTCGAGCTGGGTCGGGTCGCTCGCCGGTCGGTCGTCGGCGGTAGGCGTGGCCGTCTCGTCGTCAGCTGGCGTCTCCTCGGCGGGGTCGGTCCCACCGAGTACCGCGGCGAGTGCGTCACGGATCGACTTGAGGATGGACATCGAATGTGTGGATGGTGCCGTCGGTCAGTAGTGTTTGAACAACAGGGCGCGGACGTCGTCTTTGGTCCGTGCGGCCTCGATGCTGCCGTCGGGGAGTTCGACCTCGTAGCGGGCGTCTCCGGCGGACTCGCTCCACTTGTCGGCGTGGGTGTCGAGGAGCCGCATCATCGCGTTCAGCTGTCCGGCGCCCCCGTCGTCTGCTCGGTCGTCGTCGTCGGTCGTCTGGGCGTCGGCCACACCCGCTGCCGCGTCGGTCCGTCCACCGTCGCGGGCGGTTTCGTCGGCAGTTCCCGACGAGTCGCTGGTCTCCGACGAGTCGACAGACGACGCGGGCTCGCGCGCCGCCTCTGCCGGCGTTTGGTCCGGGAGGTCGAGGTCGACCAGCGCGAAGGGGTTCGCCGCGAGCGTCGCTGCACGGTCGAGGATCGCCTCAACGAGCTCGTCTTTCTGCATGTCGCTGCGGCCGGTGACGTCGAAGGCGGCTGCGATCTCGTGGAGGTCGAGCCGGTCTGCTGAGTCCGGGTCACCGTGGCGGAGATTTCGGTCCTCAAGCGCCGTCCGTGCCGAGTCACGGTCGAACGGGGGCGCGGGCGTATTCCGGACGGCGGGTTCCGTAGGGTCGGCGCGGTGCCCGGGGTCGTCGACGGCGTCGGCGAGGTCGAGGAGGTACGTGATCGTCTCACCCGTACCGACCGTCGCGTACGGTCCCGCGTGGTCGTCCGTCAACGCGGCTCGTAGCTGCTCGATCCGGTCCCGCTGTTCGGGCGTTAACTCCAGTGTTGGCATCTCACTCTCTCCTCGCGAACCGTTCGAGTGCCTCGGCCCACGTCTCGACGGCGCGCGGCTCACCCGAGTGGTCGGCCTCCACGCCGACGTACCCACACTCCTCACACGAGACCGCCTCTGCGCCGCCGAGGCTGAGCGTCGTCAGCGTCGATCCACATCGCGGACACTCTGTCGACACGCGTTCTCGGACGGGGAGACGACGCCGGTGGTGAAAAACACCGGGGTCGCCCGGCGGGGCAACAGTCATTAGACTCCGCACAGAGGTCGACGTATGAGCGACTCGAGTGAGGAAGCGAACCCGCTTCTCGGGTTCTACCGACGGTACGTCGGCGACCCCGACCGAGCCGTCGACGTGTACGCCGGGTTCGGGCTCTTCTTCGTGGGACTCGGACTGGGGGTCGTCGGCGTCGCCGTCTTCCTGTACAGCGCGACGCTTCCGCCGAACAGCATCTCGATGTACTCGGTCCGTGAGGTGGCCGCCGTGGCAGCCGCGCTCGGCCTTCCGGGTCTCCTTCTCGGCGTCGTCGTGCTCCTCCCTGTCGACCGTCGCATGCGCTACCTCGGCAGCGCCGGGTCGGCGGTTTCCGTGGTCGCCGTCGGATGGTTCGTCACGGTGTACCCGTACGACTGGAACGTACCGGAGCCGCCGGACTACAGCGCCCAGGTCGTCGCACTGTACAGCGCCGGCCTCGTCGCCGTGATCGCCGCGACCGGTGCCGCGCTCGTCGCCCACCGGGTGGAGCAGGCGACCGACGGTGTCACGGTCGATCCGGATTCGACCGCCACGACGCGGTCGGCCGACGACGGAACCGAGACGGACGCGGAGACGGTGACGGACGAGGCAGTTCGGGCGGACATCGAGCGCGAGCTCGAGAAGACGGAGCTCACCTGGGGTGGCGTCGAGCGCTCCGAGGGGCGGCGACTCCAACTCGACACGTCAGTCGTCGACGACGCAGACGTCGACCCGGGCACGCTCTCGGGCTCTGCGACCGAGACGCGGACCACCTCAAGTACCGTCGACGACGCCGTCTCACAACTCGCCGGGCTGCAAGGCGGGACCCAGAACACCGCGAGCGGCGAGAGCACCGACGACCAGGCGGACGCGCTCCGCGCGCTCCGCGAACAACAGCGCGCGGAGGAGGCCGCCGAGGCTGACGACGAGTCCGTCGTCGGCCGGATCCGCGGGTTGTTCGACTGATCCGCGGGTGCCGCCCGCGGCGCGGCGTCTCGGGTGGCTGTCCGTCTGTCGTGTACCGTCTCCGTCCCGACCCTTTTCTACGATCGGGAGACTACGCTCACTCGTGTCCAGCGTCACCGTCAGTGTCGACCCCCACGTCCACTCTGCGGCCAGCTACGACGGTCACGAGCCCGTCGAGCTGATACTCGAACACGCCGCGGAGATCGGGTTGGACGCGGTCGCGATCACCGACCACGACACGATGGGGGCCTCCCGGCGTGCCGCCGCCATCGCCGGGGAGTACGGGCTGATCGGGATCCCGGGCGTCGAGGTGTCGACGGCACACGGCCACCTACTCGCACTCGGCGTCGACCGGATGCCGCCACGCCGCACGGCATACGCCGACACGATCCGGTGGGTTCACGACCACGGTGGCGTGGCGATCGTGCCCCACCCGTTCCAGCGATCCCGCCACGGCGTCCGTCGTCGCGACGTGCCGCTCCCCGACGACGAGGACGCGTGGAGCGGTGGTGCGGGCGGTCGAGCCGGTCCGACGCCCGACGCCGTCGAGGTGTTCAACGCCTGGCTGTTCACCGGCTACCGCAACCGTCGCGCCCGCCGCTTCGCGACGAGCTACGGCTTTCCCGGCGTCGCGGCGAGCGACGCTCACCACCTCCAGTACGTCGGCCGCGCGTTCACCGAGGTACGCGTCGGCGACCGGGAGAGCGTCGAGCAGGTGACGGCAGCGGACGTGCTCACGGCGATTCGAACCGGGACGACTCGGGTCGACGGCCGGCGCGCACCCGTCCGGATGGCGGCGCGACACTACCTGACCGCGGCCGAAGAGAAGTCGCGATACTACGCCACGCGTGGGGCCGTCCGTGGGGTGACGGCGACGGTGGCGGGAACGAGAGCAGCCCTCTCGCTCGGCCGTGTCGGGGTCGCACAGGGGCTCCATCGGACGCGGCGGGCACTCTCGTGGTTTCGGTGAGCGGCGGGTGCTCGTGTGGATCCGGTCCGAGACGCCCGCCGTCGCCGGCGGCGGGGTTTTTGCCCGCGGAGGCGAAACGGACGGACATGAGTCACGACAGACGGGAAGCCGGGTTCAAGCGTCGGACCCGCGTCGAAGAGGCGCGCTCGACGCTCCTCGCGGCCGCCGAGGCCCACGGACGGACCGAGACCGTCCCGCTCTCGGCCGCCGACGGACGGGTGCTCGCGGAGCCCATCGACGCCCCCGTGCCGGTACCGGGGTACGACCGGGCCGCCATGGACGGCTACGCGGTTCGCGCGGCTGATACGTTCGGTGCGTCCGACCGGTCTCCGGCCGTGTTGCGTGCGGTCCCCCTCGGGGACGGGTCGGTCGGTCCCGACGAGGCGGCACGGGTCCACACCGGGAGCGCGCTTCCAGACGGCGCAGACGCGGTCGTCACGATCGAGCAGGTCGAAACCGTCGGCGACGACGTCGAGACGTTCGACGCGGTGGCGCGCGGCGAGAACGTCGGTCCGGTGGGCGAAGACGTCGCCGAGGGACAGCGGCTCTACGACGCCGGTGAGACGCTCCGGCCGTCGGATCTGGGGCTCTGTCGGTCGGTCGGGCTCGACGCCGTCACCGTCTACGAGCCGCCGACGGTAGCCGTGATTCCGACCGGTGAAGAGCTGGTCGAGTCGGACCCGGACGCTGGCGAGGTGATCGAGACGAACGGGCTCACCGTCTCGCGGCTGGTGAGGCGGTGGGGCGGTGAGGCCCGCTATCGAGACGTCGTGACCGACGACGAGACGGCGCTTGCGGCCGCCATCAAGGCCGACCTCGACGCCGACGTGATCGTCACCACCGGCGGCTCCTCCGTCGGCGAGCGTGACCTCCTGCCCGAGGTCGTCGACGAGCTCGGGTCCGTGCTCGTTCACGGCGTCGCGCTCAAGCCGGGACACCCCGTGTGTCTCGGTCGCGTAGACGACACGCCGGTGGTGTCGCTGCCGGGATACCCAGTCGCCTGCATCGTCAACGCGGTGCAGTTCCTCCGGCCGGTACAAAAGCGGGTCGGCGGCACGGACGCCGGACCGATCCCGACCACTCGTGCCCGACTATCGCGGAAGATCGCGAGTGAGCCCGGTACACGGACGTTCGCGCGGGTGACGCTGTCACGCGAGTCGGCGTCCGAAGACGCAGCCGACTCCGGCGGCCCCACCCACGTCGCGACACCCACGCGCGCCAGCGGCTCCGGCGTCCTCTCGAGCGTCGCGCTCGCGGACGGCTGGGTCGTCGTCCCGGAGTCACAGGAGGGATTCGATGCCGACGCGGTCGTCGACGTCGAGCGGTGGGAGGTGACGGAATGACCGACCGAAAGGAGTTTCGCGACCTCGCGACGCCCGCGGCGGCACACGACGCGATCGACTCGTTGGAGCTCACGCCAGCGCCCGAGTCGGTTCCACTGACGGCGGCTCGCGGTCGGGTCCTCGCCGAGCGTATCGACGCCGGCGTCGACGTTCCGGGGTTCGACCGCGCGTCGGTGGACGGGTACGCGGTTCGCGCTGCCGACACCTTCGGTGCCGACGAGGCCGACCCGGTCGAGTTGTCCCTCGTCGGTGCGGTTCACGCCGGTGTCGCCCCCAAGGTGTCCGTCGAGGCCGGCACGTGCGTCGAGGTGTCGACCGGGGCCGTGTTGCCCCCCGGCGCCGACGCCGTCGTGATGGTCGAGCGAACGAACGAGCATCTCGACGAGGACGGCGACCCGACCCGAATCGCCGTCAGGACGGCGGTCGCACCCGGCGACCGCGTCATGGCCGCCGGCACCGACATCGCCGCGGGTGCCCGCGCGCTCGGACCCGGTACCCGCCTCACCCCGCGTGAGATCGGACTCCTCTCTGCGCTCGGCGTCAACGAGGTCCCGGTTCGCGGTCGCCCGACCGTCGGTATCGTCTCGACGGGAGACGAGCTGGTACGCCCCGGCGACGAACTCGACCCGAACCGCGGTGAGATCTACGACGTCAACTCGACGACGATCGCCGCCGGGGTCGAGGCGGCGGGCGGCGAGGCGGTGTTGTACCCACACGCAGGCGACGACTACGACGAGATGGAGCGGCTGCTCAGAACCGCAGCCGACGAGTGTGACTTGGTGCTCTCGTCCGGCTCGACCTCTGCGAGCGCCGTCGACGTGATCTACCGCGTCATAGAAGCGCGCGGCGAGCTGTTGCTCCACGGCGTCGCGGTCAAGCCCGGCAAGCCGATGCTCGTCGGCCGAATCGACCGTGCCGACGGCGGTGAGTCGGCGTACGTGGGACTGCCCGGATACCCCGTCTCTGCGCTGACGATCTTCCGGACGTTCGTCGCCCCTGCGATCCGGTCGGCTGCCGGTCGTGCCGAGCCGGCGACCGCGACCGTCGTCGGCGAGATGGCCGTCCGCGAGCGCTACGCGGAGGGGCGAAAGCGGCTCCTCCCGGTCGGCGTGTTGGACGTCCACGACGAGTCGACGGCGGGAGCGGAGGGCGGCCGGCCGCTCGTCTACCCGGTCGACAAGGGGTCGGGAGCGACGACCAGTCTGGTCGAGGCCGACGGAGTCGTCGCCGTCGACCCGGACACCGAATACCTCGACGCCGGCGAGACCGTCACGGTGCAGCTCTTCTCGCCGGGAGTCGCGCCGCCGACGCTCCTCGGTGCCGGCGAGGACGACCCCGCGTTGAACCGACTGCTCGACGAACTCGCCGCGCCGCGCTACCTCCCGGTCGGCTCCCGAGAGGGGCTCCGCCGACTCAGGGCGGGCGTCCCGGACGTCGCGGTGACCGCCGGCCCGACCGACCGGCAGGTCGAAAGCGTCGAGCTCGGCGGATGGCGGCGCACGTGGGGACTCGCCGTTCCCGCCGGCAATCCCGACGGTATCACCGACCTCGGCGACGTCGTCGACGACGACCAGCGACTCGTGAACCGGCCGACAGAGACAGGGCTCAGGAGCGCGCTCGACGACGCGATGGCGGATCTCGCCGCCGAGCGGGGCGTCGACCGACGCGACCTCACCGACGCGGTCGACGGCTACGCGATGACCCGCCGCGGGTTCGAGAGTCCGGTCCGGGCGGTGTGTGAGGGGCGCGCGGACGTGGGTCTCGCGCTCCGAGAGACGGCCGAGCGGCTCGGCTGTGATTTCGTCCCGCTCGGCGAGCAGTCGGTCGTCGTCCGAGCGGCACCGGACCGCGCCGACCGGGAAGCCGTCCGGGCGGTCGGTGCGGCGCTCTCTGGGGAGCCGTTCGCAGAGACGCTCGCGTCGCTCCCGGGCTACGAGCGTCGGTAGGATCTGGTGGCGTCGAGCCGACGCGGGTCGGTGCGTGGCGGCGTGTCGCGGCTACGCACGGACGATCCGTCGCCCGTCCTCGTCGTCGACGACGTCGAGCCCGTGCTCGTGGACGAACGCCGCGGTGTGGTCGGGGACGATTCGCTCGGCCGCAAAGCGCGCTCTGAGCTGTGGGATCGTATCGAGGAGGTCACCGCGGGTCTCGAGTGCGGGCAACGACTGGAGGAAGTCGACGTCGAGGCCGGCGTCAGCGCCGCGCGCGGCGAGCGTGGTGAGTGCGGGTCCCTCGAACGCGCCCGCGAAGTCGATCGGCTCGGTGAACCCCGCGTAGTACGTGTGGCCGCGGGTCGACGGACCGAGCACCACCTGCGTGGTTCGCAGCTTCATCGCCGCGGCGTCGACGATGCTCCGTGAGAGCAGCGGTGCGGTCGGCGTCACGACGGCGACCGAGTCGGCGTCCTCTTCGCGGAGAAGGTGCGTGACGGTGTTGCCGGCGCGAGCGCTGAACGACGAGCCGACCTGCGGTTCGAATCGAGCGCTCTCGGTCCCGCCGAGGGTGTCGGCGACGAGCGCCCGAAGGGTCGCCTCCGGCGACGACGCAGCCCGGTGGGGTGCGGGTAGCTGGTCGGCCGTCGGGTAGTTGACGAGGAGTTCACCGCCCGAGCGGTCGACCGCGAGTACGGCGTCTCTGAACGCGGCCTCGTACAGCTCTGCGGCCTCCGCGGTCGACAACGGCGTCGAGTCCGCGAGGTCGGTCGCGACGAGTCCGTCACGCGGCGGATCGGCCAACACGGCGACGACGGTCATATCGGATCCTGTCGCGTCGGCATCTTCAACCCGCCGACTCGGCGCGTCCGTGGTCGGCTCACGCGAAGTCGCGCCGCATCGCGATCTCGAACCACGGGCAGAGCCGGAGCTGGCGGTACAACGCCGGGTTGTCGTGGAGATGGTCGTAGTCGACCCACAGCCGCCCGCCAATCTCCTCGGGGTCGGGGTCGAGCGTCGTCTCCTCGAGTGTCACTTTGAGCACCGCACACACCTCCCACTCGACGCCCTCGTTCGGGTAGTAGCGCTTGTACTCGAACCGGTCGGTGACGCGGAGGTCGTCGTACTGTGCGGGGGTGATCCCGAGCTCCTCTTCGAGCCGGATCGCCGTCGCCTCCTCCTGTGATTGTCCCTCGACGGGGTGTGAGGCGACCGTGCCGTCCCAGTGACCGTCCCACAGCCGCTTCGTCGGGGCGCGCTGGGCGAGCAGGATGCGACCGTCGGTGTCGAACACCAGACAGGTGAACGCGCGGTGGCGGATGCCGTCGCCGGTGTGGGCATCAAGTCGGTTGACCGTTCCACTCGGGGTGTCGTCTGGGTCGACCGCGACGACGTCTTGGGCGGCGTTCTCGTGGTCGAGGTCCTCCCCTCCGAGGCTGCCCGCTGGATCCGGGCGCTCGGCGTCCTCTGAGCTCATACAGTCTCTGTCACCAACCGAGGATAATAAGCGTTCGATACACGCGACCGGACGGCGGCGAGGCCCCGCCGCGTCTGCCGTCGCTTCGACGCGCTTAAACGGCCAGCACGGCTACGTAGCGGGGATGAGTGACCCGGCGCTCGACGTTGTCGAGTTCGTTTTAACCACGCACTTCTACACCGAGAACCGCGACCTCGACGAGAACGATCTCCCGCCTCGGTTCCGGCAGGTGTTCTGGTCCGACGACGCCGCCGCCGACGCACCGGGGGGTATCGAGCGACCGCTTTCCGCGACGGACGCGACGACCCGCACGGCGACGGGAGTCGAGCGGCCGTGGGACGCGGTTTCTGATCTGTTGTTTACCCAGCACACGGACTTCGCGGGCGAGATATCGCTCACCCAGCCGTCGATGGCACTAGAGTGGTACCGGGACCGGGCCGACGACGACCGCATTGCGTCGAACCCCACGATGGTCGCGACGCTCGAATCGACCGACGGGGTCGAGCCTCCCGTTACCCACGCGGAGGCGCGTGAGGACGTTCGCCCGATCCAAGCCGACCGGGTCTGGATCGACGCGTTGCTCTCGGAGTACTTCGACGAGGACGAGGACGGCGAGATGTTAGACCTCGTCAACGTTCGTGCCCCCGAGGAGATCGAGACGACGATCACGGACCTCGTGTTGACCGGCAATCAGGAAGCGGAGATCCAGAAGATCGTGAAGGCGATCGAACACCGCGAGTATCTCGCGAGCATCGGCCTTCGAGAGATCGGCAAGCTATTGTTCGTGGGGCCGCCCGGCACCGGTAAAACGACGATATCCCGGGCGTTGGCACACCAGCTCGGCATCCCGCTCGTCGAGGTGAAGCTGTCGATGATCACGAGTCAGTACCTCGGAGAGACCGCAAAAAACGTCGAGAAGACGTTCGAGGTCGCAAAGCGGCTCTCGCCGTGTATCCTCTTCATCGACGAGTTCGACTCCGTGGCGAAGACGCGTCGTTCCGACGAGCACGCCGCGCTCAAGCGGGCGGTCAACACCCTGCTCAAGTCGATCGACGAGGTGTCGCTCGTCCGCGACGAGGTGTTGCTCATCGGGGCGACGAACCACCCGGACCAGCTCGACGCGGCCGCCTGGCGGCGCTTCGACGAGATCGTCAACTTCCCCAAGCCCGACCGCGACATGCGCGCCGACATCCTCCGAGTCGTCACCCAAGAGATGGAGATCGCCGACTTCGACCCCGAGGCGGTCGCCGACCGAACGGCCGGGCTCACCGGATCGGACCTCCGGATGGTGCTCCGTGAGGCGGTGTTGGGAGCGCTGACCGAAGACCGGATGACGATCACCCAGACGGACGTGATGGAGGCGGTCGCGGACTTCGAAGAGCGGGACAACCTGAAAAATATGGATATGATCGACGGCGAGGGAGCCGAAGTGCTCGGTGAGGGAGCGGGCCACGATCACGACCACGGCGATGGTCACGACCACGGCGACGGTCACGACCACGGCGACGAGACGACCCCGGACGACGCCCACGCTCACGGCCATCCGCAGGATTGAGTCCGTGATCGAGACCGCTCCGTGACACACAGACACCAATTGGCCACACCCTCCCCAATACGCATGTGGCGGTGGTAGTAGGACTGGCACGACCGCGCGACACACGGACACCAGTTACAGCCACACCCTCCCGGGCCGATTCGATACGACTGTGACAGTACCAGCGTGAACGACACGACCGCGCGACACCCGGGCACGTATTTCCGCCACACCCTCCCCAGCCGATTCGCTCGTATACGCGGTCGGTGGGTGCGTGATCGACGCGACGACGCTGCGACCGCCGGACACCAGTTACAGCCACACCCTCCCCAGCCGATTCGCGAGTCGCCCGCGGCGACTCGCTCATCCCTCGCACGCGCTCGCGAGCCCGCCTTCGGCGTGCTCGCGAGGCGCGCGCCACCGCAAGTTGTGTGTTGGAGTCGGTGTCACACGGACGACCGGTCGGTGGACGTCACGCAGCGTCGAAGAACTGTGGTCGGTACACCACTGCGAGGTCCCGGTCGAACGCATCGAGCTGGACGATGTCCGCGTCGTCGTACGCCTCGAACGAGTCGACGAACGCCTCGGCGTCCGCGCGGTCGGCGAACGGCGTCGGGTTCATCCGCATGATGTCGTCGACGTGGTCTGTCTCGGTTACACGGACGAAGTACGCCGTCTCTGCTGGACACAACTCACCGGTCTCGTAGCCGGTCACCCAGCCGCTCGCGACGGGGGACGCCGGACCGTCGAAGCGCGCTGGGTCGACGTAGTACGCCGCAAAGCAGCCCGAAGAACAAAAGAACGACCGCGTGCCGTCCTCGTGGGCCAGCTGTGCGTTCCACGTCGGATGCTCGGCTGCGACCATGTTACACACCGCACATCCCTCCGCATCTGGAACCGCCACGGCACGCTCGAGGTCGGCGGTCGATTCGTCACCGGTTTCGGCCCCACCGTCGCCTGTGCCGTCGCCTGTGTTGTCACCAGCGCTGCACCCAGCGAGTGCGACCGCAGCTGTCGTCCCGAGCGTCCCGACGACCGTCCGTCTGTCGAGGTGGCTGTGAGCGTCCTCCATACCGTACGGGTCGGTGGCGACCGGAATACCTGATCTGGTCCGCGCGTCGAACGGGACGCAGCCCGCGGACGGACCCGCGGCGTCGTCGGCGCTACCGAACGCCGGCGACCGTGTACCCGAATCCCCGGTCGACGACAACCGCGTCGAACCCGCTCGCGTCGAGGGCAGCCGCGAGGTCGTCCGGCGAGCGGAAGCGCGAGCCCATCCCGATCGCGTGCTCGGCCGCGACGAGCAGGCGGCCGAGCGGGTGGGTGGGGTCGAACTCACGGACCACGAACACGCCGCCGGGAGCGAGGACGCGCGCCGCCTCGTCGATCGCGGCGGCCTGTGCCGGGAGGTGGTGGAAGGCGTCGACGACGAGCACGGCGTCGACCGCGCCGTCGGCGACTGGAAGCCGGCCAGCGTCGCCGGCGACGGCCGACAATCCCCGGACTGTGCGGGCTCGCCGGAGCATCGGGCGTGAGACGTCGACGACCAGCCGATCGGGACCCGTCACCGCGGCCGCCGCTCGTCCCGATCCCCCGCCGACGTCGAGGAGTCGGTCGATCGGGCGGGTCGCCCGGTCGAAGCCCGCGGCCAGCGCGTCCCCGTCTGCGGGTGGCATCGCGAGGTCGTACAGCGGGGCGATCCGGTCGAAGAAGCCGACGTCGCCGGTCCCGTACATACCAGTTCCGGGGCCGCGAGTGGCTTGTATCGGTCGATCGTCGACAGCCTGCACCGGGGAGTCACCAGCAGTTGCCGTCGGAGTCGGGGGTGGGCCCGTGCGTTTTTCGCCCGCGCGTGACCGAGACACCGCATGGAGTTCACCGTCCTCGGTGCGGCGGGCACGGGCGCGTCCTGCCGACTCGACTATCGAGCGTTCGCGTACGCCGGCAAGTTCGTCACCGGTGACACCGGGAAGGCGGTCCTCGAGACTGGAGACGGCTCGGCGGCAGCCCCAGCGTGGACACCAGACCGGTCGGTGCCGGAGACCGTCGACCCCGCGGACTTCGACGAGTCCGTCGTCGCCGCGGTGTCGTTTTCGCCCGACCGAACCGACCCCACGTGTTGTCGACTTCGGTACGTCACCGTCCACGCCGCGCGCCGCGGCGAGGGGATCGGTCCAGTGCTCGTCAGTAGGACGGTTCGCTGGCTGGCCGACGCAGGATACGATCAGATCCGGATCGCGGTCAACAACCCGTTCGCGTACGAGGCGCTGTACAAGTGTGGGTTCGCGTACACCGGCGAGCAGACGGGGCTCGCCGAACTCGAACTGGCGCGCCCCGCGGCGGCGGTGGCAGCGACCCGTGCCGACGCCAGCCGCTATCGGGCCGGGCTCCGGCAGTTCTGCGACGACGACACCGAGCGGTCGGACGCCGAACGGACGTTTCTCCGGTCACGACTCGACGACACGGACCCGGCGACACCGCCGGCACTCGGCCGAGTGGGTGCGAGAGACTCGTAGGCGTCGGCGTGTCGGGTGGCCCCGCTCGCCTCTCAGGCGCTCGCCTCGTCCTCGTCGATTCCTGGGGCCACGGTCGGGTCAACGTCGGCGGGCTCTTCGGTGCCGCCGACGACCGTCTCGCCGGATTCGGTCTCGACGTACACGTCGTCGGCGAAGCCGGCGAGGGCGTTCTCGTACGCCGGCGTCTCGAGTCGCTCCGGCGTCGCTGGGGCGTCGGTCACGCCAGCCGCGGGGCGGAACGTCCCGAGCGGGTCGTCGATCGTGATGTCGTGGTCGGTAAAGAACGCCTCGTAGCGGCGATAGTGCGCTTCGAGCTCGTCGGCCGGTATCTCCATCATCTCCGTCCACCCGTAGGTGAAGAAGTCGAAGTTGGCTTGCACGTGGGTGATCTCACGCGCCTCCGCCTCCGCGAAGCCCGCCTCCAGTGCGGCGACGTAGGTGTCCATCGTGGCGTCGAAGAAGTCGTCGAGGTGCTCGCGACGCTCCTCTCGGCGGTCCTCGTCGGCCTTGTTGAGGAAGATGCTGGTGTGGAGGTCGACGAGCTTGTCGTTGGCGACGTCACCGATGACCGGCGTCGTAAGCGCCTTCTTCGCTGCCCAGTGGCGGATGTTCTGGCGAATCTTCATATCTACGGTAGGGTGTGAACCCTATTCAATCTGTGGCGTCGGGCGGGGTCAGCTCCGGCCGTCGCAGCGGGTTCTGAACGATCGATCCGGACCGACTCGCCAGGATGGCAACCCACATTAACCCGGAATTCGAACGCTCGTGTATGAGCGATTCGTACGTGATCGTCGGTGACGGGATCGCTGGCGCGTCCGCCGCAGAGACCCTCCGCGAGGAGGCGCCCGCTGCCGACATCACGGTCATCACCGACGAGGGAGAGTCCCTCTACAACCGGATCCTGATCAAGGAGTACGCGAAAGGCAAGCTCCCCGAGGCCCCCATCTCCATCCACGAGGAGTCGTGGTACGACGACCACGACGTCGACCTTCGACTCGACACGGTCGTCGTCGACATCAACGTCGACGATGACGCGGTCCACACCCACGCGGGCGAGACGATCACCTACGACAAGCTCCTGTTGGCGATCGGTGGCACCCCACAGCAGCTGCCCGTCGAGAACGCCGACGCCGACGGCATCCACCACTTCTGGACGTTCCAGGACGCACGAAAGATCAAAGCCAGCGTGGAGGACGCAGAACGGGGCGTCGTCGTCGGCGCCGGACTGCTCGGTATCGACTTCGCGGCCATCTGTGGCGCCCAAGACGTCAAGGCGAAGTACCTGATGCGCGGCGACTGCTGGTGGCGGTACGCGCTCTCGAACGAGGGCGCCGAGATCATGCACGAAGCCATGCGCGAGCGGGGTGTCGAACCCGTCTTCGGCTCCGGCGTCGACCACTTCGAGGTCGACGACGACGGACGCGTCGAGGCCGCTGTCGACCCGAACGGCGAGCGGTACGCCTGCGACTTCGCGGGCGTCGCGATCGGACTCGACCTCAACACCGAACTCGTCGAAGACACGCCCGTCGAGGTCGACGACGGCATCGTCGTCGACGAGTACATGCAGACGTCCGTCGACAACGTGTTCGCGGCCGGCGACATCACCCGCTTTTACGACGTCGTCCTCGGCGAGCAGGCACAAAACGGCGCGTGGGGGTCGGCCAAAGAGCAGGGAACGATCGCCGCGAAGAACATGCTCGCGTACGAGAGCGAGCCGTTCGAGTGGGTGTCGTCGTACTCGATCACGCACTTCGACTTCCCGTTCCTCTCGTTCGGGCACCCGACGCTCGGTGACGACGCCGTCGAGGCGACGACGGGCGAGAACGAGTGGCGGCGGGTCGCGCTGAAAGACGGCCGCGTCGTCGGCGGCGTCCTCATCGGCGACCTCTCGCCGCAGTCGGCGTTCAAACAGCTGATGCGTGAGGGACGCGACGTCTCCGGGCAGACGGAGCGACTCCTCGAGCCGGACTTCGCCGTCGACGACCTCGCGGCGCCGACAGAGCAGTAGCACGTGCCCGCAGGCGGGCACGTAGCCGGCCGACCCGGAAGCGAAGTTGTTTTCGCCCGTGACGCGATACCAGGAGCATGGACAGTGGCGGATCAACCGACATGACGCTGGCCTTCGAGCTGTCGGCGCTGAAGGCGCTCGCGGACCCGAACGCCGTCTTCAACAACGCCCGACAGTGGACCGAGTACGTCGGTGTCGTCAGCGAAAAGCCCACGTACGTCGTGACGAACTTCACCCGGAAGCACCGCGTTCGCCAGGACTTCTTTTCGGGCCCCCGCGGCGTCGAAGAGAGCCTCGAGAACATCAAGAGCCAGTTCGACACGGACCGGCACGTATTCGTCGGTGTCGACGCCGACGACGAGGCCCTCGCCGACGCGGCCGGGTGGGAGTTCCTCGACGTCGAGGACGCAGCGTCGGCGGCCGGATGGACGGTCGGAGCCGCAGAAGAGTCCACGTCAGCCGACGCACAGACGCGCGACGACTGGCCCTGACACCCGACCGTCGGTGACCGCCGAGACGGATGCTGTTTTGACGCGTCGGGTCGAATCGCGGCCTATGGACGATAGCCACGAGCGCGGCGAGGACGAGCACGGCGACCACGATCACCACGCGCACGGCGACCACGACCACCACGCGCATGGCGACCACCACGACCACCACGCGCACGACACCGACACCGTCGGCGTCGCGGTGCTCACCGTCTCGTCGTCGCGCACCGCCGACGACGACCCCTCTGGTGACCGGATCGTCGACGCGTTCGACGCGGCGGGACACGAGACGGTGGCTCGCGAGCTCGTCGACGACGACCGCGAGCAGGTGCGCGAAGCGGTCGACCGGCTCGTCGCGCGCGAGGCCGTCGACGCGGTCGTGACGACCGGTGGCACGGGAGTCACACCCGACGACGTCACACCGGACGCGATCGAACCGCGCTTCGAGAAGCCACTCCCTGGGTTCGGCGAGCTATTCAGACGACTCTCGTACGAGGAGGTGGGCGCCCGCACGGTGGGGTCGCGCGCGACGGCGGGGATCGTCGACGACACGCTCGTTTGCTGTCTGCCCGGCTCGACCAACGCGGTGACGCTCGGCGTCGAGTCGGTGCTGTTACCGGCGATCGGTCACCTCACTGGGCTGGCGACTCGTCACGAGTGAGCACGGCGACCAACGGCGACACGACGAATGCCACCGGCCCGTCTCAATCGACGGTCCCCGACCGTACCGACGCGAGGAAGTTCTCGATGATGTCGTGACCGACGGCCGTGAGTACGCTCTCGGGGTGGAACTGCACGGCCTCGATCGGGTGACGTTCGTGGCGGACACCCATCACGAGCGACTCGTCGCCGTGGGTCGTCGTCGCCGTGACGGCGAGTGCGTCGGGCACTTCGGTGGCGATGAGCGAGTGGTACCGACCCGCACGGAATCCCTGGTCGAGCCCGGCGAAGACGCCCGCGCCGTCGTGTTCGACCGGAAACGCCTTCCCGTGGATCGGCTCGGGGGCGTGGCCGACCGTGCCGCCGTACTCGTGGACTGCCGATTCGAGGCCCAAACACACGCCGAGGGTCGGAACCGACGGAGAGAGCTCCCGGAGCACCGGCCCGGTGACGCCGACGTCACGCTCGTTCTTCGGGTGTCCCGGTCCGGGGCTGATGAGGATGGCGTCCGGATCGGCGTCTTCGACCGCCGCCAGCGACGCGGTGTTCTTGAACACCGTGATGTCGGCGACCGGTTCGTCGTCGCCGTCGACGGTCGATTCTGTCTCGGCGTCGGGCTCGCCTCCGGCCGCGACCGCCGGCCGACCGAGTGCCTGTTCGGAGACGTACTCGACGAGGTTGTAGGTGAACGAGTCGAAGTTGTCGACGACGACGACGTTCATCGCTCCACCCCCTCGGTCGGTGCAGGCGCATCTGCCGGCATCTCCTCGCGGATCCGGTCGACAGCTGCGAGCACGCCCTCCATCTTGTGTTCGGTCTCTTCGTACTCGGCGGTCGGGTCGGAGTCCGCGACGAGACCAGCACCGGCGCGGATCGTCACCTCGTCTGCACCGCGCTCGCCGACGTCCGATCGCAGCGTCGCGGTACGGATCACGATCGCGAAGTCGGCGTCGCCGGTCCACGAAAAGTATCCCACGCCGCCGCCGTACGCCTCACGCGGCGTGGGTTCTAACGCGTCGATGATCTCCATGGCGCGAACCTTGGGCGCGCCGGTGAGGGTGCCAGCAGGGAACGCGGCGCGGGTCGCATCGAACGGGTCGGCCTCGGCGGCGAGCCGTCCCGTCACCGTCGACTCGATGTGCTGGACGTGGCTGTACTTCAATACGTTCATGAACTCCTCGACGCGTACCGACCCAGGCGTCGACACCCGGCGGACGTCGTTTCGCGCGAGGTCGACGAGCATCGTGTGTTCGGCCCGTTCTTTGCCGTCGGCGAGCATCTCACCGGCCAACCGGCGGTCCTCGACCGGACTCGTCCCCCGCGGGCAGGTGCCCGCGATCGGGTTCGACACCACGCGGTCGTCTTTCACCGAGACGAGCGTCTCCGGGCTCGCCCCGACGACGGTCCGGTCGTCGTGTCTGAGTACGTACATGTACGGCGACGGGTTGACGTCTCGAAGGGCCGCGTACAGCCCGAGCGGGTCGACGTCGCCGCGAAGCCGGCGGCTCCGAGAGATCACGCCCTGATAGATGTCGCCGTCCAGGACGTGTCGTTTCGCAGTCTCCACTGCGTCCTCGTACGCCGACTGTGCACCCGCCTCCTCGGCTCGAACGCGGATCCCGTCCGGGTCTGGCGCGTCGGCGTCGGCCAACGCGGCGGCGACGCGGTCGGCCTCCGCCGCGAGGGCGTCGTAGGTCGCCCCGGGGTCGTCGTCGACGATGGGAGTGAACACGAGTTCGACGGTGCCGTCCACCTCGTCGAAGACGACCGTCCGCGTCGTCAACAGAAACTCCGCGTCGGGAAACGTCGTCTCCGGGCGCTCGACGCCAACTTCGTCGAGCCAGAGGTCGTACACGGCCTCGTACGCCAGGAAGCCGACGAATCCGCCGGAGAGTATCTGACGGTCGGTGTCGGGGAAGTTCCGGCGCGCGACGTCTGGAAATGCCGCGCGGAGTCTGTCGACGACGTCGCCGACGTCGGGGCCGAGCGCGTCGACGACGCCGTCGTCACCGCCCCCGACGAAGTCGGCCGCCGGGCCGAGGCTGGTGAGACGGGTCGCCGTCGGGTGGACGGATACCACGGCCTCCGGGTCGTACCCGACGAACGAGTACCGAGCGTGTTTGTCGGCGCTCCCGCCCGCGGTGAACGCGCCGTCGGGGTCACTCGAGGCGACCTTCTCGCCGGACTCCAAGAGGAAGCCGTACGGACTCTCATCGACGAGCGTCGCGTACGCCGCGAGGGGCGTGACCGCCGCGTCGAGCGGGGCGGCCACCCGGACGACGACCGGGCCGTCGGCGTCGGCCGCGTGCGCGCAGAACGCCTCGCGCGAGCAGTCGAGCGCCGTCATACGATCGCCACCTCTCGACCGGCGTTCGCCACGAAGCGAGCGACGGCGTTGTGGTCCTTTCGTCCGGGTGTCAACTCGACACCCGAGGAGACGTCGACCGCGAACGGCTCGGCGGTCTGTACCGCCGCCGCGACGTTCTCCGGGGTGAGCCCACCGGCGAGTACGACCGGCGTCGTGAGTCGCGTCGCCAGTTCACCCGTGGCGGTCCAGTCGTGCGTCTCGCCCGTACCGCCGGCGCCCGACTCGTCCGTCGAGTCGACGACGAGGGCGTCGACGACCCCGTCGAACGACGCCGCGCGAGCCGGCTCGTCGGCGTCGACGGTGAGCAACACCTTCGCTTCGGTCTCGGCGCGCACGAATCCGATCTCGTCCGGGGTCCACTCGCCGTGGAGCTGGATCGCGTCGGGTCCGACCGTGCGGGCGAGTTCGACCGCGCGTGGAGCCGTCTCCGGCATCGTGACCAGCGTCGCCGTGACGAACGGCGGCACGTCGGCGAGCAGCTCGGCCGCGTTCGCCGGGTCGACTGCTCGTGGGGTGTCGACGGGGACCTCGGTTATGACGCCGACCGCGTCGGCACCGGCTTCGACGGCCGCTCTGAGGTCTGCGGCGTCGGTGAGTCCACATACCTTCACGCGAGCCATCAGCGGGCCTCCTCGTCCGTCCTCGCCGGCGTCGGGGTCTCGGCCGACTCAGTCGACTCGGCACACAGCGCCTGGAGCTTCGCCGCGGCCGACCCGTCGTCGATCGCCGCGGCAGCGCGGTCGACACCGGCCGACAGGGAGTCTACCCCCCCGGCGACGTAGATCGCGGCGCCCGCATTCGCGAGAATCAGATCGCGTTTTGGGCCGGTCACGGAGCCGTCGACGATCCCCCGAAGGTCCGCGGCGTTCTCCGTCGGTGTCCCGCCGGCGACGGCCGCTATCGGCGCTCGGTCGACGCCGAGGTCGGCCGGCGACAGCGTGAACTCGGTGACGGTCTCGCCGTCGACTTCGGCGACCGTCGTCTCGTCGTGAATCGCGATCTCGTCCATCCCGGCGCCGTGGACGACCAGCGCGTGCTCGACGGGCATGTGCGCTACGGCCTGCGCGATAGGCGCGACGAGGGAGGCGTCGTACACCCCGAGGACCTGTGCGTCGGCGCCGGCGGGGTTCGTCAGCGGGCCGAGCACGTTGAACAGCGTCCGCATGCCAAGCTCCTTTCGTGGGCCGATGACTGCCTTCATTGCCGGGTGGAACACCGGCGCGAGCATGAACCCGATGCCGTCGGTCTCGATAGCCGACTCGACGGCCGTCGGTTCGGCCTCGACGTCGACGCCGGCGACCGAGAGGACGTCGGCACTGCCGGAGGAGGACGAGACGGAGTAGTTGCCGTGTTTGGCGACCGGGACGCCGGCCCCCGCGGCGACGATGGCCGCGGTCGTCGAGACGTTGATCGTGTCGTAGGCGTCGCCGCCGGTCCCGCAGGTGTCGACGAGCGGTGACCGATCCGGGTCGATCGTCCGTGCCGCATCGCGCATACCGGTGGCGAAGCCGGCTATCTCCGCTTCCGTCTCGCCTTTCGCCCGCAGTGCGGCCAACAGTGCGCCGATCTGCGCCTCGGTCATCTCCTCGAAGACCAGCCCGGCCGCCTCGCGGGCCTCCTCGAGCGTCAGGTCGTCGCCGTCTGTCACGCGTTCGATGGTCTGTTGAGTGTCCATGGGAGATGTGAATGTATGAGTCCGTGTTGTGATGTACAAGTATGTACACTAATTTAACCTTGTCGGCGACGACGCGGCCGCCGAACGGAAGGTGCGGTGCTGGCGACGTCAGCGGAGCGACCGCATCGTGACGAGCGCGGTGGGAATCATGATCGGAATCGTGAGTATCGCGCCCGTGATCACCACGAACGGGGCGACCTCGTCTGCGGGATACGCCAGGTGTGTCACCGTCGCCCAGTCGATCAGGTTTACCGCTAGAAAGTACGCAGACAGCGTGAGCGTCACGATCGTCGCGAACGCCACCACGACGACGGCCGCGACCGGCGGTCCACTTCGGTCGGCTGTCTTAGCGGCCTCGGCCGTCACGAACGGATCACACTCATCGAATCTTGTACACGACTCACAAGTATAAGACGTTCGAACGAGACGTCGTGCGTCTGAGTGAGCTGGTCACGGGCGGCGGACTCGGCCTATGGCCGGCCGGTCAGTCCCGAAAGAAGTCCTCGCGTTCGAACGGCTCGGCTTCCCCCTCGACTGCGAGGACGTCGAGCGCCGCGACGGTGGCGGCGACGTTGAGGAGCCCCGCGAGACTCGGCTCTGTTCGCCCGTCGTCACCGGAGATCAACTCCTTGATGTAGAGCCCGCCAGCCCCGTGGACGTCGACGGTCGCCCGCGTCGGAGACTCCTGGGTCGTCTCGACCGCGTACACCTCGCGTTCGCGGGTCAGGTTCGCCCGGCGGTGGTCGACTCGGTTCGGGGTGTACTGTTCGACGGTCGCCCCCGTGAGTCGGTCGGCTGCGGCCGCCAGCTCGGCCTCGTCGACGGGCGCTCCGAACTCGACCGTAGCGCGATAGCGCTTGGCGGCGTCGAGCGACTTCACCCGCTCGACCATCTCGTAGGTCGCGTGTCGGAGCCCCTCGACTTCGACCGCGCCGTCGGCGAAGGCGTTGATGTCGCTCTCGAGTCGATCGAGGTCGGCGCGACGACGTCGTGGCTCGTCCACCTCGATCACGAACGGTCGGCCGGTGCCGAGCATCAGCGCGTCGACGTCCTCGCGACCCGCACCGTGGAAGGTCGCGGCCGTCCCGTCGAGGACGTCCTCGACGACCGGCGCGACGTACTCCTCGACGCTGTCGTCGTAGAGGTAGCCCGATCCGCCGCAGTGGTCACACGGGTCCGCTCCCTGCCGACCCGACCCAGCACACTCCCGGCAGGGCCACTCGGTCTGTGGAATGTCGCGCTCGAGCTTCCGATAGCGGCCGTAGACGAACGTCGAGTTGACCGTCGTCTCGAGTTCGTCGGCCGCGAGATCGATCGTGAACTGCACGTCGGGCCGCTCGAACGAGACGGTCGCGTCGGTGTGCGTGCCGACCCGCTTGCCGACCTCCCGGTTGAACGCCGACTTGAACGGCTCGCCCGCATCTGCGTCGAGTCCGGCCTCCTCGCGGAGCAGCGCCTCGTTCTCCGCTATCAGCGGCGGCGGCCGCGTCCCGACGTTGTAGGTGGCGAACTCGACCGCGTCGACGGCGGCCGCAGCGCGCCTCGCCCACTCGTCGTGTGTCGCACACCGTCCCTCACACACCCAGCAGTCGGCCGTCCCGACCGGCTCGAAGTCGGCGTCCTCGCGGAGCGCGAGCCCGACCCGGAGCGCCGACCCACGCTCGGCGTTCGACAGCCCGAAGCTCCGGTCGGCGACGAGCCGCCCGAGACAGGCGTCACACACCGGCCCCGTCTCAGTCGCGCGAGCGGCGACCTCCAGTACGTCCATACGTGGGGGAGCCGACCGGCGCGTAACTGTCTTGCCCTTGCTCGGCCCCACCGGCTCACCCGGGGTCAGCCCCGCCAATTTATACGCACCGCGATTCTCGTGGCGCGTGTGAACGGGCCGACGAGCCGAGCAGAGCGCGTCGAACTCGGCGTCGAGCTGCTCGCCCACCTCGACGTGGAGGAACTGTCGCTCGCAGCGGCGGTCGACCGGATAGAGACGGTGACCACGAGCCCGACCGTCGTCCGCGCAGTGCTCGACACAGCAGAAAAGCGGGGCGTAATCGCCCGTGAGGACGCCCACCTCCGTGTAACCCGCGGTGGGACCGTCGTCGACTACGAGTCACAGGTGACGAGTCGTTCCGGCGAGTTCACCTGTGCGCGCTGTGGGACGGGAATCTCGACCGGGTACTTCGTGCGGCTCGACAGCGGAGAGCTGGGACCGTTCGGCTCCTCGTGCGTTCGAACGGTCACCGGCCGGACGACCGAGTGATCGGGACCCGCACCGAGCCCGATCACCGCCCCTGTCGGAGCTCCTCTATCAGTTGTTCGATCAGGTCGGCCTGGCGATCGATCGCCGCCGACTGCGCCTCGACGGTCTGCCGGAGGTCGGCCACCGCCTCGGCGAGCGAGTCGTCCTCAACGGTGGCACGCTCGAAGGCGTCCTCGAACTCGTCCGTAGCCGATCGGTCCGCCGGAGGCCCCTCGCTCGCGTCGCCCGTGTCGGCGTCCGTCTCGACGTTGGGTGACGGGCCCCCCTGTGAAACGTCGACGTCGTCTGCCGCGCTCGTCGTCGCGGCTGCCGCTGCGTCGGCCGCGTCGACCGACGGCGACGCAGAGAGCGGGTCCGGGCCGGCACCGAAGTCGGTCGGACTCGCCGCGTCGTCGGCCGCAGCGGTCTCGTCTTCGGTGTCGACGGCGACCGCACGGCGGAACTCCTCGAGCCGGTCGACGTCGTGGAACGCACACACGGCCTCGACGAGCGTCTCTCGAACCGAGCGCGCAGATTCGTTCGGGGTCTTGAACCGCTCTGAGCGGCCCGAGTGCTGGATCACGACCGTCGTCGCGACCGTGCCCTCCTCGAAGTACAGGTCGGTCAGGTCGGCGTACGGGAACGCCTCGAACTCCTCGTCCCACACTGCAGCGCCGACGTGTTTCACCAGTCGCCGGTCGGTGACCACGAGCGTGAGTTCGGAGAACCGGAACGCCCGTACGATGGACTCGTCGGGCCCCGTGACCCCTCGGGCCGAGAGCACGCCGAGGAGGGTCGGATGGATGACGTCGTCGAGGCGACTCGACGGAATCGCGAGCGTCTCGTCGCCGTCGAGTCCGTAGCTGAAGGTGATCTTCGACTTGCGGCGGCCCGTCGAGACCGCCAGCCGTTCGGCGTCGTGCGGGTACTCCTCTACGGTCTCACCCGAAAGGAGCCCCTCAGCACGATACACGAGCGTCCGGGAGGGCGTGACGACGAGAACGTCGTCTCCTCCGAGCGGGATTCGCGTGGCGACCTGCTCGTCGCCGATGGCTCCCGAGAGCACGTCGGGAAGACTCATGCGAGGTAGTTCCAGCCACTAGGTATAAATCCGCGGGTCGAGCGCGCTCGGCCGGCCCCGACGCCACCGTGTGTTCGCGTGACACGCCCCTACCGGATGGGAAGGTTAAAGAGTGTCATCGCGGTACGTGTGAATGAGGCCGGGTGGCTTAGCTGGACATAGCGCCGCACTCATAGGGTTCAGAGATTCGGTGCGGTACGCTGCCTTGGAAGCGTCCGCGTCCTTCCGTGGCTCCGCCGAGCCTCGGACCTGGGACATGCGGAGATCGTGGGTTCGGAGCCCACCCCGGCCATCTTCCTTCGACACGCCGAGTGACGCCCGTTCACCGCATCGCACTCGACCGGACTCGCTCACGCCTCAGAGACGATTCTCGCGGCCAGGGTCGACGTCGATCGCGTCGACCGGACAGACGTCGACGCACAACATACAGTCGATACACTGGTCCTCGTCGATGGGGTTCGCCTTCCGTTCGGACTCGGGGTGGCCGGGCGTCTCGACCCAGTCGAAGACGTCGACCGGACAGTCTTCCAGACAGGCACCGTCTGCGAGACAGATGTCGAAGTCGACCGCGACGTGGGTGCCGCGGATACCGAGGTCGTCCGGCTGGTCGACGGGGCCCCACACGTCGACCCCGTGTTCTTCGCCGGTCCGCTCCAGATTCCGCTCGAAGTTCGGGTCAATTCCCATTAGCGGATGATTCCACTCGCCGGCAGTTAAACGCCCCGACGAGCCACGCTGCGTGACGGTGTCCGCGCGAGCCCGCTCGGCGTCCGAGCGAGCCCGCCCGGCGTCCACACCGGCGGCTCACGACGCCACCGGCCACCGGTGCGATCGGTCACGGATGCGCGTAGTACGCCACGAGTTCCGCATCGGTCGAATCGTCCTCGTCGGTCGACCGACCGTCGAACGCGTCGAGGCGAACGAAGCCGACCCGCTCGAACTGCACGACGGTATCGACCGGCGTGTCGGCGATCCCCGGCTCGGTGTAGCCGGTGACGTCTCCCTCAAGCGTGCGTACGCACGTCTCGAGCGACGCTGCGACGGGGACCCAGTGAACCACGTCCACGGTGCCGTCCCGGACCACCTCGATGTCGGCGTCGACGAACACCAGCTCGTCTGCGTCCCGGCGGACGCAGCCGTACCCCTTCAGCCACACTCGCTCACCGACCGGCGGCAGATCGCCCGACTCGAGGTAGACGCGGCCGGCCGGGACGGTGCGAGTGCCGCGGTCCGGGTGGTCCGGGTGGACGGGCGGCTGACCGGCCGCGGGTGCCGGGGCGTCGCCGTCGACGATCGGATACGCGACGGCCGGCTCGTCCGCGCGGTCGCGCACGAAGAACCGACGGTCTGCCTCGTCGTCGACGAGGTCGCGGTTGTTGGCGTACACCGACGACATCGCGAGGTCGACGTCGGAGGTCGACATGCCCAGCGCGGTCATCGACTCGACGAGCGCTTCACCACGAATGCCGCGCCGACGAACCGACCGTATGGTCGGCGCGCGCGGGTCGTCCCACCCGGACAGTTCGCCCCGCTCGATGAGCGATTTGATCGTCGACGTCGAGAGCGTCACGTCGTACGCGTCGAGCTGGACGTGGCCCCAGTGGAGCACCTCGGGGTACGTCCAGTCGAAGGCGTCGTAGACGAACCGCTGCCGCTTCGCCGAGTCCTGGAGGTCGATCCCACGGATGATGTGTGTGACCCCCGTGAGGTGGTCGTCGACGCCCGACTGGAAGTCGAGCATCGGCCAACAACGGTACTCGGCCGCCGCCTCGCGGGGGTGTGGCGTGTCGATCAGCCGGAAGGCGACCCAGTCGCGGACCGCGGGATTCTTGTGGGTGATGTCGGTGCGAACACGAAGCACCATCTCACCGGCGGCGTACTCGCCGGCGATCATCGCCTCGAACTCCTCACGAACGGTCGCCGCGTCCTTCTCGCGGTGCGGACACGCTTCGCCGTCGTTCTTCAGCTCGGAGAACGTCTCCGCCGGACACGAGCAGGTGTACGCGCCGCCCCGGTCGACGAGGTCACGGGCGTGGTCGTAGTACGTCTCGAGCCGATCGGACGCCTTCAACACGCGGTCCGGCTCGAAGCCGAGGTACGCGATGTCTTCGAGGATGGCGTCGTACGCGTCGAGGTCCGGTCGCTTCGTCTCCGGGTCGGTGTCGTCGAACCGGCAGATGAACTCCCCGTCGTACCGCTGTTTGTACGTCCCGATCACCGCAGGCATTCGGGCGTGTCCGATGTGCCACGGTCCATTGGGATTGGGCGCGGCACGCATCACGACCGACCCCGTCTCTGCGTTCGGTAACGCCGGAAGCACGTGCTCGTCTGTCGCGTCTTCGGCCTCGAGCTCGGCGAGCATCTCGGGAGCCAGCTCCGAGAGTCGGTCGCGGCGTTCGGCCTCGTCCATCGCCGCGACCTCAGAGACGACGGGTGCGATCACGCCCGGGATCTCGTCGCCGTGCGGGCGGAAGTCCGGGTTGTCACCCATCAACGGGCCCATGATCGCCCCGACGTCGGGGTCGTTACCGTGCTTGAGCGCGTTGAAGAGGGCGGCCCGTTCGCCGGCCGTCCGCACCCGATCGCGGAGTTCGTCGTCCATACGCGTCGATTGTGGGGGTTCGCTCAAAAGCTGCGCGGAACGGCTGGTCGCCGTCGCGCCCGCGTAGCGACGGCCGAACAGCGCGTCACCACGGTGGAGACGTATCGGCTGCCCGCACCGGTGAGCGTCCACGACGGACTTCACGAGGTTGATACGCTCCCGGCTCGTGGTCGGGGTATGACGACACCACGGACCGAGCTGGTGCCGCGGGGCGGAGGCCGACGATGGTAGCGCCGATGTCGCGCGAAGAGCGCGACGCCGGCAATCGAAAGGTGAAAGTCGGGTTTCTGTTGCTGGTTACCGTCTCGCCGCCACTCATCACCCTGCAGGGCGACCCGACTCCGTTACAGTTCGGGGCTGCGAGCGCCGGGGGGTTCATTCTCGGGCTCCTACTCGTGTGGTACCTCGGCAGCCTTGCCGCCGAGTTCACCGACTCCTCGCGGCGGCCGCGCTGACTCAGCGGTCGGGCGAGCGACGCGACGGCTCTTCGGTCGCGGATCCGACACCGGAGACGACCTCCGCCTCGTCGCCGGGACGTGCGGTTCTCGCGTCGCCTCCCTCGTCGGTGACGTCGAACGCGTCACCCGCCCGAGCACCTGCGACGGAGCGCGAGGTCGACAGCGGCGACACGCTCACCTCCCCTTCGATCGTCGCGAGGCGGTCCGAGCCCCGGTCGTCTGCGACGTCGCCGCGGAGGAACTCCCGCCAGAAGCGGTCTCGAAGCTCCATGCCCATCTCGCCGCGGTGTGCCCCAAACCCGTCGCCCCATCCGGCGTCGTCGTCGATTCCGGCCGTCTCCGCGTCGGCCGCGTCGGTGCCCGGATGGAACTCGATCACGTCGAAGCCCCGGGCGGGCTCCGTCACCCGATACGTCGGATCCGCGGCCGCCTCGTCGTCGGCAGCGGGCACGTTCACGTTCAGCACGTCGGCGTCGAAGGGGAGCCGGCCGTCCGCGTCGACCCGGTCGACGAACGCCCGAGCGACCCGGCCCGCGAGCGCGAAGTCGTCGTGGCTCACCGTCGGGGGAATCGGCAGGTTCCCTCGGTCGTACATCGAGAGCGCGACCGCAGGCGTCCCGAGGAAGGAGGCCTCCATCGCCGCCCCGACCGTCCCCGACTGTCCGAGCACGTGCGCGCCGATGTTCGGCCCGTGATTACAGCCGGAGACGACGAGGTCCGGCTCGACGTCGAGTGCGACGGCCGCCACGGCGACGCAGTCCGCCGGCGTCCCCTCGACCGCGTAGCCGAGGTCGCGCTCTGTGTACTCGACGGCCGTCTCCCACCACGAACGGTTGCCGCCGACGCCCGACTGGTTCGTCGCCGGCGCGACGACGGTGACCTCGTGCTCGCGTGAGAGCGCCTCGTGAAGCGCCCGGAGCCCGACCGCGTCGATCCCGTCGTCGTTGGTGAGGAGGACGTCGAGTGTCATGACTCACGGTTGGGCGTCCCGTCATAAAAACGCACCCGGCCGGCGGTCGGTGGTGACCGACCGAGACGGCAGGCGCGAGGCGAGCGAGCGTCGGGGAGGGCTGGTACTCCGTTGGTCAGGGGAACGAGTGCGTGGGACCAGATCGGGTGCGTGGGGCCGCCGCCTCGGTGCGGATCAGTCCGCAGTTACCGGATTCTCGTTCGTCGCCATCGCGACGACCTCGTCGAAGAAGCCGAGCGAGTCGTGTGGGCCGGGGTTCGCCTCTGGATGATACTGACGGGTGATCACGTCGAGCGACTCGCTGTCGAGTCCCTCCACCGTGTCGTCGTTGACGTTCACCTGCGTGACCTCGAGCGGCCCGGTGTCGTCGACGGTGTAGCCGTGGTTCTGAGTGGTCATCACGACCTTCCCGGTGCGAAGGTCCTTGACCGGCTGGTTGACGCCGCGGTGCCCGAACATCATCTTCTCGGTAGAGCCGCCGAGTGCACTCGCGATGATCTGCTGACCGAGACAGATCCCTGCCATGGGGAGCTCTCCGGCGAGCGCATCGACGACTGCCTGGGCAGCGACGTAGTTCTCCGGGTCGCCGGGACCGTTCGAGACGAAGAGGACGTCCGGGTCGATGGCGGTGACGTCGGCCTCAGTTGCGTCGTACGGGAGTACGTGTACGTCCGCACCGCGGGCGGTGAGCGAGTCGATGATCGACCCCTTGGCGCCACAGTCGATCAGCGCGACGGTGACCTCGCCGCCGCCCTCGTGGACCGTCGGTGTCGCGACGGAGACGTCTGCACCGATGTCGACGTGTGCGCTCATCGGCTCACACGCCTCCATCTCTGCGATCGCGTCTTCGGGCGTGACGTCGTCTCCGGCCGCGATACCGCAGGCCATCGCGCCCTCCTCGCGGACCGTCGTGACGACCTCGCGGGTGTCGAGATGGTCGATGGCGGGTACGGCTTCGCTCTCGAGCCAGGCGGCGACCTCGTCGGTCATCTCCCGAGCGATGGCAGCACGAGGCTGGACCGTCCCCGACTCGAATCGCTCGTCTCGGACGCCGTAGTTCCCGATCAACGGGTACGAGAACGTCAACACTTGCTCGGCGTACGACGGGTCGGTCAGCGACTCCTCGTAGCCGGTGTACGCGGTGGTGAACACGAGCTCTCCGCGCGTCGTCCCCGGTGCACGGGCACGTGCCTCGAGCACGCGTCCGTCGGCCAGCGCGAGATAGGCGTCCGACATTACGAGAAACGTATGGATGTCCAGTATTAAATGCGTCGTTCGAAGCTCAGTTACGAATATCGCAACGCGGGCGGCGCGGGTGCGCACTCGTTCGGTGGTCCGGGTGACGCTGCTCACGGCACAGAGATGCGCACGCGACGGGACCAACTCGGACACACGGCCGTGTTCGCGTCGCGTCTTTCCGAAGATCGAACTCAACGAGACGTATCGTTGTGGAGTTCGAAGCGAGACTACGATATTCACAAGTCGTAAGTCGTCGCTCGCCGTGGATACCGTATGGACGACCTCGACCGGCGTATCCTCTCGATCCTCCGTCGAGACGCGCGAACGCCGTACACGGAGATCGCAGAGCGCGTCGGCACCTCCGAGGGGACGGTTCGAAACCGCGTCGACCGGCTGACCGAGGACGGCATCATCGAACGGTTCACCGTGACCACCCGGACGGGAAACGTGAAGGCGATGATCGAGATCTCCGTCGAGATGAACGTCAACACCGCGGCCGTCAGCGAGCGACTCGTCGAGTGGGACGAGGTCGACTTCGTCTGGCAGGTCTCCGGCGAAGACGACGTCGTACTCGTCGTGGACGCGGTCGACACCACGGCGGTCAACGACCTCATCACCCAGGCGCGCGAGCTCGACGAGGTGAAGTCCACGAAGACGCGTCTCATCCTCGACGAGCGGCTCGGCTAGCCGGCGTGGCTGCGCGCGAGGACCGGCCCGGTGTCTCCGTTCACTGCCCGTGAGAGGCGTCTCACGCCACTCTCGGAGCGGTCTCACGCCGCACTCTCAACGATCCGAGCCGATGTCGGGCGATCGTTTGGTCGCGAACTCCTGTTCTAGCGTCCCCCGCTCCCACGCGCGCGTCGCGTCTCCGTCGATCTCGGCGCGAAGCTTCTCCTGGATGAGGTCGACGGCGACGCTGTTCGCCCCCTCCGGAATGATCAGGTCGGCGTCGCCTTTCGTCGGCTCGATGAATCGCTCGTGCATGGGTTTCACCGTCGAGAGGTACTGGTCGATGACGCCCGCGAGGTCCCGACCGCGCTCCAGTACGTCCCGCCGGATGCGCCGGAGAATGCGCACGTCCGCGTCCGTCTCGACGTAGAGCCGGAGGTCCATCATCTCGGTGAGGTCCGGGTCGTACAGCGCGAGGATCCCCTCGACGACGACGACGTCGGTCGGCTCGACGGTCGCCCGCTCGTCACGCCGTGTATGGGTCTCGAAGTCGTACTGTGGCATCGCGATCGGTCGTCCCTCGAGCAACGACTCGAGGTGTGTCGCGAGCAAGTCCCACTCGAACGCCGACGGGTGGTCGTAGTTGAGGTCGGCGCGGTCGTCGAAGGAGAGCTCGCTCTGGTCCTCGTAGTAGTTGTCGAGCGGGATTCGGGTGACGTCGTCGTCGAGGTTCTGGGTAACCTGTCTGGTCACCGTGGTCTTCCCCGCGCCGGTCCCGCCCGCGATGCCGATGACGAACGAGGGGATGGTCATACCGGGCGTGTGAGCCCGAGGGGCTTCAACGCACGTGGTTCGTCGTGACGACCGTACGTCTGCGCGTACGGCGCGACGAGCGGCCGGCAGGCTCAAGCGCCGACGGCGACAAACGAGCACTCGTGAGCGACGAACCGTCCGTGACCGGACCGCCGGGAGTGCGAATCGCTCCGGCGGCGACCGACGACGCCGACGCCGTCGCGGACCTGTGGGTCGCGCTCGCGGCCGACCAGCGCCAGCACGGGTCGACGTTGCTCGCGACCGCGAACCGCGACGCCGTCCGCGAGTGGGCGGCCAGCCGAGCGGTCACCGGTGAGCTGTTCGTGGCCCGAGACGGCGGTGAGACCGACGCCACAGCGGCGCTCCTCGGCTTCGTCGGCTTCACACTCGAACACGGGGGCTACGATCGGGACTGTACCCGCGGTGTCGTCAGTAACCTCTACGTCGTCCCCGAGCGACGCGGCGAGGGCGTCGGATCGGCGCTGCTCCACGCGGCCGAGCAGGCGCTGTCGTCGGCGGGGGCAGACGCGGTGGTGCTCGAGGCGCTCGCGAACAACGAGCGGGCTCGCGCGTTCTACGCCGAGCACGGATACGATATCCACCGCGTCGAGCTGCGCAAGTCGGTGGGAACCACGAACGGGACACCCGCCGAGACGACAGACGACACACCCGCCGAGACGACAGACGACCACGACGGTTCCTGACCGAACTGGCTCGCCGAAAGCGACACGCACTCATACTCGGACCGAGAACGGTCGGCCGTGCCAGGGGAGCATGGGCGGTTCATGCACTCGACTTGTAATCGAGACTTCCCGCGTTCAAATCGCGGCCCTGGCTCCTCTCGCGGCCGCTCGTTCGACCGTTCGGTCGTCCTCTATGTGTCTCGTTCCGAGTCGCGTCTCCGCGTGTGACGATTTTTGTGCGATGCCGCAGCGAACAGGCCTGTGCGCCACGTGATAGCGGAGCGAATCTTGAACGGATGTACCGCGACACTGCTGTTCGACACCGGTGGCTCGGTCGGGAGCGATCATCTAATGATCGTCACTCCCGTCAACGCGGATGCAGAGTGGGTCATAAACCGGTGGTTCTATTTCGATGAGCAGGCCGAGCCGTACATGTGGAACTTCGCCGAGAAGGTCTGCCACGACCCGGAGTACCGGCGGCAGTCACTCGAAGGGCACACCGACTGGGCCCGTGTTGCGACGCGCTACGAGTCGCTCGCCCGCCGGCTCTACGACGAGCTGGCCGCATCCGATCGGAGCGAGTTCCCGATCATGACCGACGACTCTCGCGAGGATTCGGCCCGGTTAACATCGATCTGTGAGGAAGTGTTCGAAGGTGTTCGGGCGTTCATTCGACAGGATACAGCGCCGCACCCGGACGAGGTATACCTCGACGCACAGTCCGAACTACGGCAGTGGCTTCGAAGCGACGAGCGGTGACGCGCTACGCCCGCTTGAGCACCGGGACGACTCGCAGTATCACTCCCTCACGAACGGGCGAGCGGCCAAACGGCATGGTGCTCACCAACGCATATCGTTCAGAACGTTCGGGCCCGTGCGCCAGCAGACGAACAACCAGTTCAGCACCGGTCACCCCCCAATTCCAACTCCAAGTGGCCTAGTGATCGGGCTGCTGGCGCGCGCCTTGCGAGCACGCCGCAGGCGGGCTCGCGAGCGCGCGCGAGGGATGAGCGAGGTGGCGAAGCCACCGAGCGAATCGGTTGGGGAGGGTGTGGCTGAAAGAGGTGTCCGGGCGTCGCGCGGTCGTATTCATCACAGAGTTACTGCCACACACGTACAGAATCGGCTGGGGAGGATGTGGCTGAAAGAGGTGTCCGGGTGTCCCAGAATCCTGTTGCTCACACAACCACCACCAGACACGTATTGGGAGAGGGTGTGGCTGAAAGCGGTGCCCGGGTGTCACTGTGCAGTGTCGTTCATCCAGCCACAGAGACACATGCATCGAATCAGCATGAAAGGGGTCACACACAGTGTCAGTACAGCCGCTCGCTCATACTGTGTCGCCCGCAACACTACCGGACGAAAATCTACTAGTAGGCTCGGTGAAAGTGTATTACCAGATTTGAAGGCCTCAAACCCGTAAAACTGATACATCTGATTAAATCCATGGATCGATTTCTTCTCGTCCACCGAACGCATCTCGGGTTGGATACGTATCGACCATGCTAATAAGGCCAGCCGCAACCCGGTACGCCGGCATCGTATCGTCGTAGAGGAGAACGATGCCTGCGTGGGCATCTGGTGGTAGTCCACCGAAGTCTTTCACGTCACTCGTTACCGTGATCAGTTGGTGTTCCCGCGCGTACGGTAGGACATCCGCTTCGTCGTCGGCTCCCTGCCAGAGCGCATCGCGGACGTGCTCGGAGTGAATTCCTTCTTTCTTCAGATACGTCGCCGTCTTCGGATCGATGTTTTCGTCCAGTAGAAACCGCCACCCGCCCATTTCAGGCGGCGTCCGGATCGACGCCTTCGGGACGATCAATCGACTCGTGGAAGTCCACTTTCGCGTCTTCGCGCTCTCGTTCGGCCTCACGCATCTCTCGTGGGTGGTCGTGGTAGTACGCCAACGCGTGGTACACGTCAGCTACGTCGAGATCGTACCGATCGGCAACGGCCTCGGGGTCTTCACCCCGGTCTTCGACGAGGGCATACACTTGCCGGACGCTGATTCGACGGCCGCGAATGTGGGGCTCGCTCATGAGCTCGCGTGCGATCCGCCGAGATTCGCCCTCTGCCATACGTGGTTCTTGCTGCTACTCCCCCAAAAACATACTGTTGACTGGATTGAGAGAGGACTGCAACACTTGAAATGTACGCCCGCGACACTAACGACCGGTCTCATCCCTGGCGGCGTGCCGTGTCGACCGGGAAACCCTCGTGGCGGGCGGCCACCGACGCGGTGGCGGGCGGGTCGCAGCGTGCGACCGGATGTACCGTGCCTGGGTTCTCCGCGCGCTCATCGCTCCCAGTTGGGAGTACTCGGGCGGGGACGTGGGGCACGCACCCGAAGTGAGTCGCTGTGGTGGCTTAACAGCCACGGTCGGACGCACACCCGCCGAGATACCCGAGGACGACGCCCGGCGCGCGTATCCGAACGCACTTATGTGATAATCGCTCACTGTCGGCAATGTCTGTACGAGTCGGCATCCTCGGTGCGACCGGTGCGGTCGGCCAACGATTCATCCAGCTGCTCGGCGACCATCCGACGTTCGAACTCGCAGCGGTCACCGCGAGTCAGTCGAGCGCCGGCAAGACGTATCGCGAGGCAGCCAAGTGGCGCGTCGACACGCCCATCCCGGACGCCGTCGCCGAGATGGAGGTCAAAGCGACCGCTCCGGCGGCGATCGAAGACGCGGACGTCGACCTGCTCTTCTCGTCGCTGCCCTCCGCGGCGGCCGCCGAGGTCGAGCCGGACTTCCTCGAGGCCGGCTACGTCGTCTCGTCGAACTCCTCGAACGACCGCATGGCACCAGACGTCCCGCTCACCATCCCCGAGATCAACCCGGACCACCTCGGGCTTATCGAGGTCCAGCGCGAGGAGCGCGGGTGGGACGGCGCACTCGTAAAGAACCCCAACTGCTCGACGATCACGATGGTCCCGACGCTGGCCGCGCTCGACGAGTTCGGTCTGGAGACCGTTCACGTCTCCACGCTTCAGGCGGTCTCCGGTGCCGGCTACTCCGGCGTCACCTCGATGGAGATACTCGACAACGCCATCCCGCACATCGGTGGCGAAGAAGACAAGATGGAGACGGAGTCACGAAAGCTCCTCGGCTCGTTCGACGGCGCAGAGCTCACCCTCCACGACGCCGACGTCGCCGCCTCGTGTAACCGGATCCCGACGCTCGACGGTCACCTCGAGAACGTGTTCGTCGAGATGGCCGAGACGCCCGAGGTCCCCGAGGTTCGTGAGGCGATGCGAGCGTTCGAGGGAACGGACCTCCCGAGCTCGCCGAGCCAGCTCATCAAAGTGTTCGGCCCCGACGAGCCCGACCGGCCACAGCCGCGACTCGACCGAACGTACGCCGACGGCATGGGCATCGTGGCCGGCGGCGTAACTGCTACCACGGCGGGCGTCCAGTACAACTGTCTCGCTCACAACACGATCCGGGGTGCCGCGGGCGCGTCGATCCTCAACGGCGAGCTGCTCGTCGACGCCGGTTACGTCTGATCGGTCGCCCGGCGACCACGACCCCTCCTCCGCCCAGCCACCACGACTCCTCCTCGACCGGCGACCACGACTCCTCCTCGACCGGCGACCACGACTCCTCTTCGCTCGCGCCGCTCAGCGCCCCTCGAACGTCGGCTCTCGATCCGCGTCGAACGCGGTCAATCCCTCCTCGAAGTCGTCGGTCCCGAACAGCCCGCCGAACGCCTGGGCTTCGAGCGCGAACCCCGCCGCGCCGTCGCCGCGTCCGGCGTGGATCGCGCGCTTCGTGTACGCCTGTGCGATCGGCGGACCGTCGGCGAGGTCGGACGCGAGGTCGAGCGCGTGCTCGAACAGCCCGTCACCGGCGACGACGTCCGTGAGGAAGCCGTACTCGGCCATCGTCTCGGCGTCGTACCGGTCGGTCGTGAAGATGATCTCCTTCGCGCGTCCCTCTCCGACGAGGCGTGCGAGTCGCTGTGTTCCACCCCACCCCGGGAGAAGCCCGAGGTCGTGTTCCGGCTGGCCGAACGTCGACCCCGCAGACGCGATGCGGAGGTCCGCGGCCGCAGCGAGTTCCATTCCACCACCGAGACAGTACCCGTCGATTCCGGCCACGACCGGGACGTCCGCCCGCTCGAGCGTCTCCATCACCCGCTGGCCGTGCCGGGCGAGTTCGACGCCCTCGGCCGCCGATGCGCCGGCGAACGCCTCGGTGACGTTCGCACCCGCAGAGAACGCCCGGTCACCCGCACCGGTGAGCAGTATCGCTCGGACCGCGTCCATCCGGTCGAGGCCCTCGGCGGCCGCCTTTAGCTCCTCGAGGAGCGTGACCGAGATCGTGTTGAGCCGTTCCGGCCGGTCGAGTTCGACGTGTGCGACGCGATCGTGCACCTCGACGGAGAGCGTGTCGTAGTTGGCGTCGAGCGGCGTCGACGCGCCGCCTTGTCCACCGTCCGACGCGTCCGTGGCTGCGGCGTCGTCACTCGACGGCGTCGACACGGCTTCGTCCGCGGTGAACCCGCCGGCTGCGGCCGCCTCGCGGAGAGCGTCGGTCGCCTCGTACCGGGCGGCACCGGTCTCGGCGGAGAGGGCGTCGAGGACCGCGACGAGCGTCCCGAGTCCCTCGGCGTCCGCGAGGGCCGCCGGACCCGTGGTGAACCCTGCGCCGAGCCGCATCGCGCGGTCTATCGCGGCGGCATCGGCGACGTCGTCACCGATCAAGCCGGCCGTCTCGTTGGCAGCGACCGCGAGGAGGCGCTGCCGAACCGCATCGTCGGGCGTCGCGGACGCGTACGCCGCGCCGTCGGCGTCGTAGTCGTAAAATCCGGTGCCGGTCTTCTTGCCGAGCGTCCCGGCGTCGGCCTTCTCGAGGAGCGCGGGCGCCGGCCGATACGCCTCACCGAGCGTCTCGTGGAGGTGCTCGAGGACGTGTAAGACGACGTCGACGCCGATCTGGTCGGCGAGTTCGAAGGCCCCCATCGGCAGATCGAGTGCCGTCGTGACGGTGGCGTCGACCGTCTCGACGGAGGCGGCGTCCGCGTCGAGCAGCCACGCCGCCTCGTTCACGAACGGAACGAGGACCCGGTTGACGATGAACCCTGGACTGTCCTTCCGGACGCGAACGGGCTCCTTACCGAGGTCCTCGGCGAGGGCGGTGACGAGATCGAGCGTCTCCGGCGCGGTGTCTGCCCCGGCGATCACCTCGACGAGCGGCATCCTGACCGGCGGGTTGAAAAAGTGCATCCCACAAAAGCGGTCGGGGCGGTCGGTGACGGACGCGAGGTCGGTGATAGAGAGACTCGACGTGTTCGACACGAGGATCGCGCCGTCGGGGGCGTGCTCGAGCGTGGACGCGTACACGTCGGCTTTGATCGAGCGCTGCTCCGGAACTGCCTCGACTATCACGTCCGCCTCTTCGACGGCAGCCTCCAGGTCGACGACCGGGTCGATCCGGTCGAGAGTGCTCTCGACCGCATCCTCGTCGAGGTCGCCGCGCTCTTCGAGCCGCTCGAGCGACCACTCGATCGACTCGTACCCGGCTTCGACGTACTCGCGTTCGACGTCGCGCATCGTCACCGAATACCCCGCGAGCGCGGCGACCTCGGCGATGCCGTGGCCCATGTTGCCGGCACCGAGGACCGCTATCTGCGTTACGTCTTCGAGTTGCATACGTGGGCCCTCACGAGGAGACGGATTCAACGTTTTCATCGCGGCACGGACGCGGCGTTCGGACTGCTGCCGCCGCGGTCACTCCTCGAGGATCTCGCCGGTCGACTCGGGCTCGTCGCCGTCGGCCCGCTTGCGAACGTCCACACGGTAGTGCTCGAGGATGTCGCGCCCCAACAGCAGCGGGTACTCCATGTGACCGCGGTCCTCGACGCTCGCGGTCACGGTGTGTTGGTTGCCGCCGACGCCGATGACGAGGTCGACGACCGGTCGCGCCTTTCCGCCCTTCACGCTACCCGATTTGACCCGCGTCATGCTCTTGATCGGTCCCGCACCGATCTCCGCGGCCAGGGAGGTGTCGATGCTGGTTCGGGTCGCGCCCGTATCGGACTTCGCGAACGACTGCGTCGACCCGGAGGTGCCGGTGACGACGACCTCCTCGATGTACCCGATCACCGGCTGGGTCGTCGGCGTTGGCTTCGGTCGCGGCGCACACGACGGCCGAGAGTCGTCGAGGGTGCCAGCGAGCCGTTCGACCGCCTCATCGTCGACTGTGCCACCCACCGTCTCGACGGCTAGCTTGGCGATGTGTGGTGCCGGGCTCGTGCCAGTGGCTTCGAACAGTCCTTTGAATCCAGCCGTCGGGTTGACCTCGAGGACGTACCAGCCGTCGTACCCCTCGACGAGGTCGACGCCCGCGTAGTCGAGACCCATCACGTCAGCGGCGTACAGAGCGGTGTCGGCCGCTTCCGTCGGCATGTCGTCGGTCGCGTCCTCGACGGCGCCGCCGAGAGCGACGTTGGTCCGCCAGTCACCCTCTGGGGCGTACCGGTACATCGAGCCGACGATCTCATCGCCGACGACGTACACCCGCAGATCCCGGTGTCGTTCGTCGTCCCGGTCGATCAGCCGCTGGAGGAACGCCTGTCGGTTGCCGACCTTCGGGTTGACGCGCTCCGTGAGGTCGACCTTCCAGGTCCCGCCGCCGTGGGTGCCGATGGCAGTTTTGTACACCCCGACCTCGCCGAACCGTTCACGGTCCTCGTTGAGCCGATCGTTCGAGAGCGCGAGTAAGGCGTCTGGGACGCGCACGTTCCAGTCGGCGAGCGTCGCCGCGCTCGCGAACTTGTGGATCGACGCCAACACCGCGTCTGGGTCGTTGAGCATCGGTCTGATTCGCTCGAACGTCGTCGCGAGCCCGAGCAGCTCTGCGGGCTGGTCGGTGTTCGAGACGAGCAGCCGATTGGCGATGACGTCGACGGCGGGCTCAATGTCGACGGTGCCGCCATCGACGCGTATCGCGGCGTTCTCCTCGCGAAGCCACACCGGCTCGTGGCCGAGCGCCTCGACGGCGTTACAGATGGCTTTCGTCTCCTTGCTGTTGTGCAGCGACAGGACACCAACACGCACCGGGTCCGTAGACATATACACTCACCTCTTCGTGCCACCTGTAAAACGCACCGGTCGGGCAGGCGGCACTCGGCGGCGGCCGTCACGTATTACCCCACCGCCCACGTCTCGCGGAACGATGAGTGACGATGGGGGGTTCACTTACGACGGCGGTGTGGTGGGACCCGGCGAGACGCAGAACGTGCGGTACAGCATCAGCGAGACGTACCTCGGCGACCCGGTTCGGATTCCGGTCACGATTATCAACGGAGAGCGCGACGGTCCGACCGCGTTCCTCTCTGCGGCCTCACACGGCGACGAACTCAATGGCGTGGAGGTCGTTCGAGAGGTCGCCCACGAGTGGGACCTCTCCGAGCTGGCCGGCACCCTCGTCTGTCTTCCCGTCCTCAACGTTCCCGGGTTCCTCGCACAACAGCGGTACCTCCCGGTGTACGACCGCGACCTCAATCGGTCGTTTCCCGGCCGCCCCGGGTCGACGAGCGCGAAGCGGATGGCACACCGAATCTACACGAACTTCGTCGAGCCGTGCGACTTCGGTATCGACTTTCACACCTCCACGCGCGGCCGGACGAACATGCTCCACGCCCGCGGTGACCTCGCCGACGACGGTGTCGCTCGGCTCGCGCGTGCGTTCGGCTCGCACGTCATCATCGACAGCGAGGGGCCGAGCGGGACGCTCCGCGGCGAGGCGACGGACGCCGGGATCGCGACGCTCACCGTCGAGATGGGTGAAGCCCACCGGTTCCAACGATCGCTCATCGACGACGCACTCGAGGGCGTGGAGTCGGTGTTCGCGGAGTACGACATGCTCGATTCAACCGCCGTCCGTCGGCCGAACTGGCGGACGATCGTCGCGGGCAGCGCCGAGAAGACGTGGCTCCGGGCCGACTCCGGCGGCATCGTCGACGTCCACCACGAGAGCGGGTCGCTGGTCGACGCTGGCGACCGAATTGCGACCATAACCAACCCGTTCAAAGAGGACGTGGTGGCGGTGTCTGCACCGTTCACCGGGCTGTTGCTCGGCGTCCTCGAGAACCCAGTCGTCTATCCGGGGAACCCGCTCTGTCACCTCGTCGAGGTCGACGAGTCGACCGAGCGCGCCATCGTGGCTGACCGGCCGGCAGCGCAAGACGACACACGCCCGACCCGCGCCGAGTGATCTGCAGAGGGCGACCGTCAGAGTGCTCACACACCGATCGCCAGTGCGGCCGGCGGCACGACGAGACGGAGATCATCGGAGTTACCCGTTCGCCCGGCGAAGCACGCGCATCTGTGATGATTCGAAACGCTACGCCGACCGGTGAGGTGCGACCGTGAACCCCGACCGGGTAGACTTCGTCGTCGACCTCGCGTACGGGCTGTTGATACTCGTCGCCATCGTCCTCTTCGCCATCGTCGGCGGCCGGGTGGGGACGGCGTTCGGCCTGGGAGTGTTCGTCTCGTACGTCCTTCACGTCGTCTGGAAGATGGCGCGGTTCGATCCCGACTGGATGACGCAGGCGGTCACCGAGAACGTCGAAGAGACGCTGCGGACCGAGGTCGAAGGCGTCATGGAGCAGGTCGAGGCGGTGAACGAGCGCGTCGACCGCCGGCCGCGCACCGACGAGGTCACCCAAGCCGTCGACGAGAGTGTCGGCGAGACAGTAGAGAAGACGGTCGGCGAGACAGTAGAGAAGACGGTCGGCGAGACAGTAGAGAAGACGGTCGGTGAAACCGTCGAGGAGACCGTCGGTGAAACTGTCGAGGCGCAGGTCGAAGAGACTGTAGAGAAGACAGTTGGAGAGACTGTCGAAGAAACCGTCGGCGAGACGGTAGAACAGACGGTTGGCCAAACTGTCGAAGAGACTGTTGGCGAGCAGGTCGAACAGACCGTCGAAGAGACTGTTGGCGAGCAGGTCGAACAGACCGTCGAAGAGACTGTTGGCGAGCAGGTCGAACAGACCGTCGAAGAGACTGTGGAAAAAACGGTCGGGGAGACGGTGGGCGAAACGGTCGAAGAGACCGTCGAAAAGCGGCTGGACGAGGTCGTGGTGAGCGATGATGCCGACTCAGCTACGGATGACAGCGGAGAGGCGCCCGACGACGACACGCCAGAGGAAAACGGCGAGACGCCTGACGATGACGACGACGCGTCCGACGACAACAACGGCGACGCGCCCGACGACGGGCGCTGAGACAACCCACCGAGCGTGACCGAATCGCACAAACACCTGGGACGCAACCTCGAACACGATACATGACCGTCGACTTGGACACGCCGGTACTCGACAACCACCTCCACCTCGATCCGCGACACGGCCGCGGACTCGCGGCCGTCGAGGACTTCGTTCGGCTCGGTGGCACACACCTACTCGTGGTCAACAAGCCGTCGTGGCACCTCGGCGTCAAGGCGACCGACCCGGCCGACTTCCGCGCCGTCTTTGAAGAGACGTGCTCGATCGTCGACGACGCGACCGAGCTGCTCCCCGGCCGGGCGTGGCCGGTTCTCGGCGTGCACCCCGGGCTCGTCAGCCGACTCGTAGACGAGCGGGGCTTCTCACCACACGACGCCCGAGAGCTCATGTGTGGCGGCATCGAGACCGCGGCGGAGTACGTGGCAGCGGGACGGGCGCTGGCGCTCAAATCCGGCCGTCCACACTACGAGGTGACGGATGCCGTCTGGGAGGCGTCGAACGCCGTGATCCGGCGGGCGTTCGAGTGCGGTGCCGACGAGGACTGTGCGGTCCAACTTCACACGGAGGCCACGGAGGACCTCACCGACCTCGCTACCGTCGCCGAGTCGGTCGGGCTCGACCCCACCCGGGTGGTGAAACACTACGCGGCCGGGCGGCTCGCGGGTCCAACGCCGAGCGTGATGAGCGAGCGTGACCGACTCGAACGGGCCGCAGCCGCCGGTCGGCCGTTCCTCATGGAGACCGACTTCGTCGACGACCCCGACCGACCGGGGATGGTGCTCGGACCGAAGACGGTACCTCGGCGCGTCCGGTGGCTACTCGAATCCGGCCACGACGACGCGGTCCGGCGGGCACACGTCGAGACGCCCGCAGCGGTCTACGGGATCGACACCGGAGCGACGCTCGATCCATCGACAGAACGTTCCGCGTGACCGCCTGCATCGGGGTGTGACGGCGTCGCTCGGGCCGATCGATAAGAAAGGCCTTTGAATCGGCCGGGAGAGAGGTGGAGTATGACCGAGGACGAGGCCGTCGAAACGTTCTACTCCGAAGAACGCTGGCAGAACTGGCTCGATCGGGTCGCCGACGAGGAGCTCGATCCCGAAAACGAGTCGTCCGCACGACTCCTGTTGAACCTCCAAGACGACGCGGCGATCGCGGTCGCAAAGATCCTGGCGGCGTTCGAGGAAGAGCGCATCGACGAGGAGCGTGCGGTCGACGAGCTCCAGACCGTGAGTGACATCGTGCTCGCGGAGACGCCCTTCGACGACGAGGAGACGGCGATGCTCATCGACGGCGTACAGACCTCGCTCGTACCCGTCTTCTACGCGGCCGAGGAGTACGTCGTCGGCGGGGCCGCCGAGGGCGACGTCACGGACTTCGTCCACGCAGCCGCCGAAGCCGAGACCGACGAGGACTTCGACGCCGCCCTCGGCTACGTGGTCCAGGCCGGTACGCGCATTCTCGACGGCGGGACGCTAGACATCGGCGTCGTAGAGGAGCTCGAGTACGGCCTCGTCTCGGAGTGGGTCAACGGCCTCGACTCGCTGCAGTCGGCTATCGAGGACCCAGAGGTCGTCGAAGAAGACTAGTCGCTCACGCCGACACGCTGAACAGCAGCAGGTTGTGTATAGCGGGTCCGAGTCCGACTGCAGCGACGAACCCGACGAGCAAGAGCCCCTCACGCGGCGCTTCTCGAACGGTCGGCGCGAAGAGCGAGACGACCCCTCCAGAGACGACGAGTTTCACCAGCACGAAGAGCCACGCCTCACCGAACACCGGTATCGACGGGACGCCGAGTTCGAGGATGATCCGGGAGAGCGGGCTCCGTTCGCCGAAGCCCAGCTGCGTCACGCCGACCGCCGTCGAGACGCCGTCGAGCGCGTGGCCGAACACGACGAGCCGCCCGACGCGATCGATCGACGCGACAGCCGGTCGGACCGCGGCGAGCACCCCCCAAGCGACGAGTGCGAACGGGACGGCGACTACCAGCGACAGGCCGGCCCACCGGGCACCCGCGCCGGGGATTCCTTGCGCGCCGACGGCGACGACGGCGACGACGAACCCGAGCGTTCCAACCGCGGCGAGCGCTCGTGGAACGCGCTCTGGGTCGGCGGTCGTGGCCGAAGCCGCGAGCCAGACCCCCCCGGCGAACGTCGCCGTCGTGAGGTACACCGTCGGCGATCCGCCGAGCGGAGCGAGAAGCGCCGGGAGGCCGTCGACGACGAAGAGCACGTGTGCTGCTGCGCCGAGCGCCATCCACGGCGCGAGCGCGAGCACGTGCGCCCCGGTGACCGCCGGTGATCGCCGACGAAACGAGACGGCGACAGCACTGGCGGCGAGGACGATCCCGAGGAGGTACGGAAGCGGCGGCAGGGTCGTCCCGGCCGGGACGAGCGGAAACGACCCCAACGACGTCACCGCGGCGGCGTCACCCGTCACACCGAGAGCACCGGCTGACTCGCGTACAAGAGGACGTACTCGGCTGCCTTCGCGAGCACCTCGCCGGGGGTACCCGTGACCGGCTCACGGGGGACGACGACGAAGTCGGCCTCAAGCTCCTCTGCGGTGTCGAGCACCACGCTTCCCGGATGGACCGTCTTCACCTGCGTCGAGAAGCCGTACGCGATGGAGTTGCTGTGTGTGACGCCGACCGCCTCGGCGCGTTCGGCGACGGACTCGGTGAACGACTCGGTGTCCGCTGCGACGTCATCTTCGTCTATCGCGCCCGTCTCGAGGGCTCTGACGACCGACTCGTCGAGGACGTACAGCGCGTGGACGGTCGCGCCGTACTCCCGAGCGATCTCGACGGCGTAGTCGACGGCCTCGTGAGACGCCTCGCTCCCGTCGACGGGAACGAGCACGAGGTCGATGTCGAGCGATGTCATACCGGACCCGAGGATGGGAGGGGGCAAAAAGCCCGTCGGATGCGAGAACGAGACGCGGTCATCGGGCGACGACGGCGACGACTGGCGGTGGGACGCACGCCGGCAGTCGTCAGTCGGCTCCCGCCGGTGGTGCCGTGCTGGCGACCTCGGGGTAGTCTTCGAGGACCGCCTCGGCGGTCCGCTCACCGCTTATGAGACACATCGGCATCCCGATCCCGGGGGCGGTGTACGACCCCGCGTAGTACAGCCCGTCGAGGTCGGCGCGGTGGCTCGGCCGGAACGGACCGGTCTGAAACAGCGTGTGTGCGAGCCCGAGCGCGGTGCCCTGTGGATTGCCGTACCGCTCCGCGAACTCGGCGACACACGCCGTCTCCTCGGTGACGATCCGGTCGCGGAAGTCGACACCGGCGTGGGCAGCGAGGTCGTCGAGGACCTGTTCGCGGAACTGCGACCGCGTCGCCGGCCCGTCGTCGAGCCCGGGGGCGATCGGCACGAGCACGACGACTGCGTGGTGACCGGGCGGCGCGACCGTGTCGTCCGTCTTCGAGGTGACAGAGAGGTAGTACGCGGGGTCACTCGGCCACGCCGGGTCGTCGAAGATGGACGCGAAGTGGTCGTCCCAGTCCGTCGGCAACACGAGCGAGTGGTGTGCCAAGTCGCCGACGTCACCTTCGACCCCGAGGTACAGCATGTACGCGGAGGGCGCGTACGTCCGGTCCTCCCAGTACGACTCGTCGTGTGCGCGGTGTGGTTCGGGGAGCAGCTCGCGTTCTGTGTGTGCTGGGTTGGCGTTGCTCACCACGACGTCTGCGGGCTCGGTACCCGCCTCGGTTCGGAGGGTGAACGAGCCGGCACGGCCGTCGATCCGTTCGACACCGACGCCCGTGTTGAGTTCGACGCCGAGTTCGCGACACAAGTCGGCGAGGCCGTCGACGACTCCGGCGATCCCTCCCTCGGGGTAGAAGACGTTTAGGTTCAAATCGACGTGGCTCATGATGCTGTACAGCGCCGGCGTGTTGTGCGGTGATCCGCCGAGGAACACCAGCGTGTACTCGAGCAGTTGCCTGAGCTTCGGGTGTTCGACGTACCGCGAGACGTAGTCGTCCATGGTCCCGAACAGCCGCACCCGTGGAGCCAGCGGCAACAGGTCGGTGTCGACGTACTCTCGCAGGCGCTCACGTCCCTCGTACACCACGCGGTCCATCGCGAGCTCGTAGTTCTCCTCGGCGGTGTCGAGGTATCGCTCAAGCGCCTCGCCCGCGCCTGCCTCGTACGACTCGAACACCTCGGCCGCGTTCGCCCGGTTCGGCTCGATGTCGACGCGGTCGCCGTCCTTCCAGAAGACCCGGTACTGCGGGTCGAGCCGCGAGAGCGCGTAGTAGTCGTCCGGCGAGCGGTCGAAGTGATCGAAAAATCGCTCGAAGACGTCCGGCATGAGGTACCACGAGGGTCCGGTGTCGAACCGAAACCCGTCGCGTTCTAACACGCCGGCGTGGCCGCCGAGTCGCTCGTGCTGTTCGTACAGTCGCACGTCCGCACCAGCGTCCGCGAGGTATGCAGCCGTCGCGAGCCCCCCGAAGCCACCGCCGACGACCGCCACTCGCTGATCTGTCTCGCGCATGCACGCTGGATACGGACTGGTCACCTATCGCCTCGGCGGCGGTTGTCAGATGCTTGGACTGCGCGCGGCTTTTTATACGGGGAGGGATCCAACACGTCGACATGAGTGTTCGGGGGAGCTGGGCGATCCGGCGGCTGTACCGGGGAGGCGAGACGCACCCGTCGTTGCGATTCTCACGTGCCGCACTGGTGGTGTTGACCGTCGCGTTCGCTGCCGTCGGGACCGCGGGGGTGACGATGCCGCTCGAAGCACAGATGGTGGTCTACCTCGTCGGAATGATCGCGTTGAACCTCCCACACGGCGGCTACGAACACTTCGAGAACCTACGGCGGCGACAGCCGACGTTTCGGTGGCGGTACGTAGCGGCGTACCTCGGCGGCGTCGCGGCGTTCGTCGGGCTGCTCCTCCTCGCGCCGGTCGCCGGACTGGCGCTCGCGGTGACGGTCGCGATCGCGAAGGGCGGACTCGGCGGCCTCTCGGTGCTCGATGCGACGAGCGGGACGGACCACCTCGAGACGCGATTCCAGCGGCTGCTGGCTGCTGGTGTTCGCGGGGGTGCCGTCATGCTCGTACCGATCGTGTTCTGGCCGGAGACGTTCCACACGTTCAGTGCGCTCATGGTTGGACTCGTCGAACCGGGCGGGCTCGCGCCGTACGCCGCGTACTTCGACGTGACGCGCCCGATCATCGCCGGCGGGTACGGACTCGCGCTCGTGACGCACATCGGTCTGGGGTACGTTCGTGGCGGTGGTCGCTCGTGGGTCGTGGACGCCGGCGAGAGTCTGCTCCTCGCCGCGTACTTCGCGTTCGTCCCCGTGCTCGTGGCGGTCGGACTCTACTTCCCCTTCTGGTACTCGGCCAGACAGGTGGCCCGGACCCAGACCGTCGACGACGCGCCGGTCGGTGACCCGTCGTGGGACCTCGTCGGTGGCTCCGACGCCGCGACCGTCGCGATCCGTGCGTGGGGCATCCTCGTCGTCGGCGCGCTCGCGACATTCGGCGTGCTCGCAGCCGTGTACTGGGCGATCCCGAACCCACTCGCTGGCGTCGGGATATTGCCGGGAGCGGTCGCCTTCTGGAGCATCTTCATCAGCATCGTGGCGCTCCCGCACGTCGTGGTCGGATCGGTGCTCGACGTCGACCGCGGAATCTGGTACGTCCCGTAGTCGCTCACGTCGTCTCGTGTTCGTCGGTCGGTAGCGTCGTCCCCGCGTCTGCTGCGGTACCTGCCTCGTCGAGACCAGTTTCGGAAGCGACGCGTTCGACGACGCGGTCACCGAACAGGACGACGAGCCCGGCACCCACGAGATTAAACACCAGATCGAAGGCGGTGTCGGTGGCGCTGTACTGGACGAGGACGGGGTCGAGCCCCACTCGACGAGAACCGGTGTGAACCACGTACTCGAGGACTTCCCACAGAGCACCGAGTCCAACTACGGCACCGAGTACGCGAGGGCGCGGGTCCGCTCCCCGCTCGCGTGCTATCACGTGGACGACTTCTCCGAGTATCGTCGCGGTGAGCGTGTGCGTGAGGTGGTCCCACCACCGAACGTCGTCGTACGGCCCGAGCATCCCAACGGCGTGTGCGACCATCGCTCCCGAGACGTACCCCCGATGCCACGGCCGGATCGCCACGTCCGCGCGACGCTCGAGAACCGACGGGAGATACGTTCCAGCCACGGATGCGACCGCATTCACGACCGCAGCCGGGTCCCGGCGGCGGAGGCCTTCGAGCAGGACGGCGACGAGTGCCAGCCGAGATCCCGTTTCGATCCGGGTCATCGCCTCGGTAGAGGAGCCGGAGGCGTATGAGTCGGTTGGAACCGAGGTCGGCCCACACGGGGTGTGGCACCCCGACAGCAGCCGGTGCCGTCGGGCCGCTGAGATATCACCACGAACGTACCTCCCGTAGTTTGACATATGCGCCCGTCGTAGGTCGACCCGATGGTCACCCCAGGAGTCGACCCGGTCGTCGAGGTACTCGGTCACCTGCTCGTCGGCTTCGGACTGGGAGCGCTCGTCGGACTCGAGCGCGAACAGAGCGAGTCTGGGGGGACGTTTGCCGGGAGCCGGACGTTCCCGCTGTTCGCGCTCTACGGTGGGCTGGTCGCTGCGTTCGTCCCGAGCGCACGAGCGGTCGCGCTCGCCGTCGTCGTCGTTCCGCTCACCGTCGCGTACGCGGCCAAAATCGTCTACGAGGGGGACGTCGGACTGACGACGCTCGTGGCTGCGCTGCTCACGACGCTGCTCGGCGCGGTCGCAATGCACTCGGACGCTGGTGCGGTCGTCGCAGTTGTCGTCGGTGGAGCGGTCACCGTTCTCTTGTCGGTCAAGGATCCGATACATGCGTTCGCCGACCGGATCGAAAAGACGGAGCGCATCGCGTCTGCGAAGTTCGTCCTCGTCGTTCTCGTCGTGCTGCCGTCGCTGCCGAATCGCTCACTCGACGTGCTGTACGGGCTCAATCCGCGATTCGTCTGGCTGATGGTGGTGTTCGTCACCGGCCTCGGATTCGTGGCGTACCTCCTCGGGATCGTCCTCGGTCCAGAGCGGAGCATCGCGGTCACCGGGGTCGTTGGCGGGTTCGTTTCCTCGACGGCGACGACGGTGTCGATGGCCGAAAAGACGGTCCAGAACGAGTCGCTGTACCGCGTGTCGGCGTTCGCCGTCGTCACCGCATCGGTAGTGATGTTCCCGCGGGCGCTCGTCGAGGTTGCCGTGGTCAATCCTCGTTTGCTCGTGCGTGTGGCACCACCGCTCGGCGCGATGACCACCGTTGGTGTGATGGCCGCGGGGGTGCTGTACTGGCGGACGGCCACAGACGAGACGGTCGATCCCGAGCCGATGAAGAATCCGTTCCGACTGCGCCCCGCGCTGTTTTTCGGTGGGATCTTCGCGGTCGTGCTCCTCGTCTCCGAACACGCGCACGGATGGTTCGGGTCGTCTGGAATCTACGTCACGGCCTTCCTCTCTGGGCTCGCAGACGTCGACGCGATGACGATCAGCCTGAGCGCGCTCGCAGCTGACGGTACGGTCTCCGAGCGGGTCGCGGCGACGGGGATCGTCGTCGCTGCCGTCGCGAACACGCTGCTCAAAGCCGGGCTGGCGTGGCTGCTCGGAACCGGTCGACTCGGGCGGCTCGTCTCGATCGTGTTGGGGCTCGTCGTCGTCACCGGGGTGGCGCTGATCGCAGTCGGGATCTGAGTGCCGGTCTCGCGGCCGCTCGACGACGGGCGAAGAACCCCGTAGAATTTCTCCATCACGAACTATTAGGATACCCGCACGCACTCTCACACACACATGACTCGAAGAAGACACGACCGGTCGTTCGTGCGGACGTTTTTCACCTCTCCCACCGCGGTCGAGGGCGAAGACGACTCCGCCAAGATGCTTCGACGCGCCGCCGAGCTCCGCGGCATGCAGGCCCCCGACGTCTGGGTCCCGGACAACGAGGACGCCACCGCCCCGTCGATGCGCGACCAGGGCGCACAGAACATCGTCGACGTCGTCGCCGAGAACGGCGCCGACTTCCCCGGCGAAATACACCCCCGGATGGTGTGGCACCGCGACGACCCCACCACCCGCTATCAGGGCTTCCAGCACATGCTCGACATCGCCGACCCGCAAAAGGGAGCCATCGAACACATCGACGGCTTCGTCATCCCCGAAGTCGGCGGCATCGACGACTGGAAGAAGGCCGACGAGTTCTTCACCATCGTCGAGGCCGAACACGGGCTCGAGCCAGGGAGTCTCGCGATGTCCGTCATCATCGAGAGCGGCCAGGCCGAACTCGCCATGCGGAACCTCCGCGACGAGATGGGCAAGCCCGAAAACACCCTCGAACGGCTGTTCTTACTCGTCGACGGCGAGGTCGACTACACGAAAGACATGCGCGCGCTCACTCCGACGGGCGAACTCCCCGAGTGGCCCGAACTGCGGCACAACACCTCGCGCGGCGCGAGCGCGGCCGGCTGTATCGCCGTCGACGGCCCCTACGACGACATCCGCGACGTCGAGGGCTACCACGAGCGCATGCGTGACAACCAGGCGAAAGGCATGCTCGGCATCTGGTCGTTGACCCCCGGACAGGTCGTCGAGGCGAACCAATCGCCGCTCCCGCCGAAGACCGGGAGCTGGCTCTTGGATACCGGCGACACCGAGGTCGAACTCGACTCCCGAGACGGCGTCTGGACGTACGACGGCACCGACGTGTCGCTCGTGGAGACGGGCAACACGTACGAGCTCGCGGTCGACGGCTCCACGCAGACGCTCGACGACGACGAGCTACACGAAACGCTGCTCGAGATGACCGCGTACGTTCCGAGCATGGACGACGTCGTGGACTCGATGGAGGAGTTCGAGGCGGCCAAGGCGGCCGGCCGCGGCGCGATCGCGATGGAGCGGTCGGCGACGCTTCGGATCGACGAGGTCGAAGTCGCCATCGCGACGGACCGCATGTGGGACGAGGCGACCTACCAGGCGGCGATGACGCCGATCGCCCTGTTCCAGGACGTCTACGAGAACCGGCCGGACCAACACGAAGCACTCGTCGAGATGTACGGCGAAGACGTCGTCGAGCGCGCGATGGCAGTCGGTACCTGAGCGCAGGTCACATAGACTGCACGCTCGTACCTCTTACCCCAATCATCCCTGCGGTGGCGCGCGCCTCGTGAGGTCGCCGGAGGCGGGCTCGCGAGCGCGTGCGAGGGATGAGCGAGGGAGCGAAGCGACCGAGCGAATCGGCTGGGGAGGGGGTGGCCAAATCGTGCCCGGCGGTCGCGCGGCCGTCTCGGTCACACGATCACCACATACGTACGAGAGCGAATCGGTCTGGGAGGGTGTGGCGAAGTGGTGTCCGGGTGTCGTGCGGTCGTCTCGGTCACACGATCACCAACGACGCATCGAATCGGCTGGGGAGGGGGTGGCCAAATCGTGCCCGGCGGTCGCGCGGCCGTCTCGATTACACGATCACCACATGCGTACGAGAGCGAATCGGCCCGGGAAGGTGTGGCCGAAAGGAGTGTCCATGTCTCCCAGGGTCGTCTCGGTGCGTGGTGTCCGGGCGTCGCACGGTCGTACTCTTTTCCAGAACCACCGGTACAGACGTAAAGAGCCAGCAACTCGCTTGACTTCGTCTCCCCTCCCTGAAGGCGTGCTCTCTCACGAGAATAACTGCATCACGGCCTGAGACGGCGGAAGACCGTCACACAACCCCGGCAAGCGACTGAGTGGGTCGGGGCAGATTCGAACTGCCGACCTGCTCCGTGTGAAGGAGCCGTCATAACCGGACTAGACCACCGACCCGTGTCCAATATGTGCTGCACGTCGAGACTTAAACGTTGCTTTGTGGGTGCCCGCACCCACACACGCGCAGAGCCGATTGACCCACTCAGGTCGCGTCCTCAGTCACCGCTTCGGCGTCGTCGTCGGCCCGATACGCCTCGATGCGGCCGCGAGCCGACGCAAGTGCCGTACGCACCTCCCCCTCCGTGCGTGCCTCGAGGTCGGCGACGTCGGACTGCAGCCGTTCGAGTCGCGACGGCTCCGGTTCCGCTGGCGACTCCTCACCGATCAACGCGCTGACCCGCTCTCGAAGCGGCTCGAGTTCCTCTTCGACACCCGCTTTCGCGTGTTCAGCGGCCCGACCGAGGTAGTACCGTGCGTCTTCGAAGTGTTTGCTCATATCTGTCCTTTGGACGAGGACGAATATATGCGTTGTGGCAGTTCGCTCATACGAATGCGTGGAGACGACGCCACGCCGGCCGGTCGAGACGCAGGTACGGCCAGCAGATCAGTACGTTGGCGACTCTTCGGGCTCGCCGTCGCGAGCGTTTGCCACGCGACCGAGCGTAAAGAGGAGGTCCGAGAGCCGGTTGAGGTAGGTGACCACGGTCTCGTTTATCGGCTCAGACTGTGCGAGTTCGACGGTCCGTCGTTCGGCGCGGCGCACGACCGTTCGGGCGTGGTGGAGTCGCGCACCGGACGGCCCTCCACCCGGCAGAATGAACGACTGGAGCGGCGCGAGCTCCTCGTCGTACCCGTCGATCTCCGTTTCGAGTGTCGCGACGTGGTCCGACTCGACCTGTGGGTCCTCCGGGTCTGGGTCGGGATTCGCCAGGTCGGCTTGGACCACGTGGAGGTGATTTTGAATCGTTTCGAGCAGCGCGTCGAGGTCGTCGTAGCCCGTCGGTCGCACGGTACCGACGAGCGCGTTCGCCTCGTCGACGGTGCCGTACGCTTCGATTCGAAGACTCGACTTCGACACCCGGCTCAAGTCCCTGAGGTCCGTCTGGCCGTCGTCACCGCGGCCGGTGTAGATGCTCATCGCAGGCTCCCCTCGACGTACTCGAGGATGTTCGCACTCTCGCTCATCGTCACCCCACGCGTCTCGTCGACGAGGACCGGGACACCACGCTGCCCGCTCACGCGCTTCACCTCGTTTCGGTCGGAGTGGAGGGGGTCGACCGCGATCGTCTCGTAGTCGACGTCGGCGTCGGCGAGTGCGTCGTGCACCCGCTCACACCACGGGCATCCGTCGAGTGCGTACAGCTGGATCGACATGGCTCGACGAAGTGGATGAAGCCAAAAGAAGGTACGTATCCGCCCGCGCGACTCACAGGTCGTGGTACGTCTCGATCGTCGCACGGTAGCGCTCTGGAAGCGGACGAGAGGCGCCGTCGTCGTCGACGGCGACCTGGACCGACTCCGCTTCGGCGACCGTCTCTCCGCCGGTCCGGAGCTCGTAGCGCATCGGCACGCTCGAGGTGCCGAGCCGGGGAACGTCGACGTCGACCGCGACGGTCTCGTCGCCGAGGTGGACCGGTCGGTGGAAGTCGATCGAGAGCGAGGCGAGCACGGTCGCGACCGCCGAGAGGTCCGCGCCGAGCACCGCACGATAGTACTGCGTTCGAGCCTGTTCGAGGTACGTCGCGTACACCGCGTTGTTGACGTGACCCATCGCGTCGACGTCTCTGAATCGGATCTGCAGCTCGGTCGTGTACGTGGACATACCGTCCGGCTCGCGCCCCGACGTCATGTACGCGTCGGCTCCGGTCACGACCGCCATCGACCGGGTCACGACCGCCATCGGCACTCCGGGACCGACGGACCGTCCGGTCAGTAGAGCAGTTCGTCGTCGTTTTCGATCATGTACAGCGCTCTCGCGGCGATGTTGACCGTGTGGTCGCCGACCCGTTCGAGGTCGCGGACGGTGAGGAGGAGCCGAGAGACGTGTTCCATCGTCGTCTCCGGGTCGGCGGCGTAGTCGCTCTCGATGAGATCGCGGACGACGTGGTCGCTCGCCGCCTCACACGCCGCGTCGACGTCGTCGTCACGCGACGCCACCGTGTAACACCGGTCGGGGTCCGACTCGCCGTACGCCGTCATCGCGAGGTCAAGCATCTCGAGGGTATCGTCGCCTATCTGCTGGACGTCGACGTCGGGCGACACCTCGTGGTCGGCCTGTCCGGCGTACCGGCCGAGGTTCGTCGCGAGGTCGGCGATCCGCTCGAGGTCCGTGATGATCTTGAACGAGGCGGCGATGAACCGGAGGTCACCGGCGACCGGCTGCTGGAGCGCGATCAGGTCCGTACACCGCTGTTCTAACTCGAGGTAGAGCTCGTTCACTTCCGTGTCGCCGGTGATGACCGTCTCACCGAGCGCGGCGTCGTGTCGCGCGAGCGCGTCTAACGCTGTTTGGAGGCGGTCCGCGACCAGCTCACTCATGTAGAGGACGTCGTCACGAAGCGCCTCCAGCTTCGTCTGGTACTGTTCGCGTGGCATCGTCTCTGTCAACGACCACGCCGAGCGAGTATAAATACGTCGCACCGTAGCAGTGGCTGTCGGCGGGCGCGCCCACACTGTCTCTCGACGAGCCGCCACGGTGCGTGTACTCCTCAGGACTCGATCGTCGACACCGTGTCGACGACGCCCGTCCCGAACGAGCGCGACTCGCCGTTCGGGAGGTCAAACATGTACATGCTTCCGACGAACTCGTAGTCGACGACGGGGAGTTCCGTCACCGATTCACCGTCGTACTCTACCGACTCGGTCAACTCCGCCGTGTAGGCTGGATCCATGTGCAACGTATCGTCCGGGACGAACGCGCAAAGCGCTTCTCCCTGTGAGACGCGTCGCCAGAGCGTCACCACCGGAGTATATGTACACCGGGGCGCAATCGTGGTGATATGTCACACGCGGCCGATCGGTACGACGCGATCGTCGTCGGCGTCGGCGGGATCGGGAGCGCCGTCGTCTACGAGCTGGCACGGCGGGGCGAACGGGTCCTCGGGCTCGAGCGGTACAGCATCCCGCACACGAACGGATCCTCACACGGGTACTCGCGTATCATCAGGCGCGCGTACCACGAGGACCCGGGCTACGTCTCGATGGTCTCGCGCGCGTACGACCGGTGGCGGGCGCTCGAGGACCGAGCCGACGAGCAGCTGCTGTACGAGACGGGGTCCATCGCGGCCGGGCCACCGGACAGCGACCTCGTCACGGGAGCGGTCGAGGCGTGCCGTGCACACGGGATCGACCACGAACGACTCGACGCCGCCGAGACGACCGCGCGGTTCCCCGGGCTCGACGTTCCGGACGACCACGAATCGGTGTATCAGGCCGACGGCGGGTTCGTGCGGCCCGAGGCGGGGATCGTCGCGCACGTCCGGCTCGCCCAGCGCGCCAGTGCCCGGATCCAGGCCCGAGAGCGGGTGATCGACTGGCAGTCGACGACCGACGGCGTACGCGTGAGCACGGACAAGGGACAGTACGCGGCCGACCGGCTCGTCGTCGCTGCTGGCGCGTGGACCGGGGAACTCGTCGAGCCGCTCGCCGACGAGCTCTCACCAGAACGGCAGGTGATCGCGTGGATGCAGCCGGAGCGTCCGCGTGCGTTCACCCCGGAGCGACTCCCGGTGTTTCTCGTCTCCGACGAGGAGGGCGTCGTCCACTACGGCATCCCGACGTTCGGTGCACCGGGAGTGAAGTTCGGCCGACACTACCACCTCCACGAGGTCGTCGACCCGACCGAGATGGACGACGAGCCGACCGCACGCGACGAGTCGGTGCTCCGTGCGGCCGCAGACGAGTACCTCACCGTCGGCGACGCGACGCTGATGGGACTCGAAACGTGTCTGTACACCAACACCGAGGACCGCGACTTCATCGTTGACACGCTTCCGAACCACCCGGACGTCGTCGTCCTCGCCGGCTTCTCCGGGCACGGATACAAGTTCGCCGGAACGCTCGGCGAGATCGGCGCCGACCTCGCGACCGGCGAGCCGGCTGCGTTCGACCTCGACCCGTTCCGTATCGGACGGCTGTGAGCGTCGGCGCGCGGCGACGAGCCGTTGCGTCTCCTCGACCCACCCACCGACTCACCACGCGCGAACCGCGACGCCGACACTGCGGTGGCGCGCGCCTCGCGAGCCGCCGGAGGCGTGCTCGCGAGCGCGTGCGAGGGATGAGCGAGTCGTCGGAGGCGACGAGCGAATCGGCTGGGGAGGGTGTGGCTGAAGATCGTGCCCGGGTGTCGTAGCGTTGTCGTGTCGTTCACACAACCACGTCCACGAACGTATCGAGTCGGCTGGGGAGGGCGTGGCACAAGTAGCGTCCGGCGGTCGCAGCGGGGTCGTGTCGGTTACGCCAACTGCACCTCGTAATGTCACGAATCGGGCCGTGTCCGCCACCGGTTCACCGGCGCGTATTCGGCGTTTCGCAAGGAGAAAGTGGGTTGGGGCAGATTTGAACTGCCGGCCTCCTCCATGTCAAGGAGGTGTCATAACCGGACTAGACTACCAACCCGCAGGGGCTTACTGACGCGTTTCGAGATATCTGTGGGATACAATTGAACCTTTCGGATCGGGTTCCCGTCCCGGAATCACGCCGACACAGACGACCCGCGTCGGTCCAGTCGTGTGACTCGATTGGAGAGGGGGGGGAAGTTTCATTAAACACGCGCCCGAGTAGCGCAATATGCAATCTGCCCAGCACGGCGGGCCTCGGCGAGCACTCGAGGCCGCAGCGGCCGACCGGGGCGTCGCCGACCCCGACTCGGTCGCCGGGCCGCGGACCGCGACGGTCCCGGTGTCACACGAGCACGACACCTTCGAGGTGAGCGGGCTCGAGACGGCCCGAGACGAGTCGCTGTTACAGGCGGTACTCGCAGACCACGACGGCATCAGCAGCGCCTCTGCGACACACCGCACCGACACGGTCGGGATCCACCATGACGCCGCGCTCTCACGCGACGACCTCCGAGACGTACTCACCGAGTACGGACTCGTGGTCGCACCCGGAGACGACGCGTTCACCAACCGGCGTGCCTCGCAGTTCGCCTCCGCCCGCGTCGCCGTGGCCGTCCTCTTCGGGCTCATGGTGGCGACCCCATACGTCGGTGTGCTGTACCCGACGCGGGTTGAGTGGCTGTTTTATGACCCCATCACCGTCGCGTACCTCCAGTCGATTCTCGACTCACACGTGGCGACGCACTTCTTCGTGAACCTCGCTGCACTCTCGGGCGTCGCGTTCCTCGTGGCGTGTGGGCCAACCATCCGACGCGCCGTGTCCGGACTCAAAAGCGGTCGAGTTACGCGTGAGGCCGCGTTCGTCGGCGGCGTCTGTGCCGTCTTCGGCTACAGCACCCTCGCCGCGTTCACCGGCTTCGACGGCGCGGTCCACTACGACCTCATCGCGTACGCGGTCGCCGGCGTCACCCTCTGGAGACACCACACCGACGAGCCGGCGTCGATCGAACAGCGGGCGACGGCGCCGACCGGTTCGGCCGACGGGTCTCCGACGCGAGACGACGACCGCGTCGCACTGACCGACGGCGGGCAGTAAGCAGATACCGACCCAGACGGCTTTCTTGCGGTCCAAATACGCGTCCGTCCAGCACACAGCGACGCTACTCGAGATATACGTTCCCGACGGCAGCGACGACGAGTGCGGCGACGACGATCCACGCGAAGGGCTCGCCGACGAGTAGCATAAACGGTCGGAGCGCGGACGCCTCGAGCCCGAACACCACCGCGGCGACGACGACCGCAGCGAGCACCGTCGCCCCGATGACGCCCGCGATTGCCAGCACCACCGAGTCGGTTCGGTTCATACGATACGTCCCACGGTATCACACATAAAAGGGGGCTCTCTGCGGTGCTCTCGCGCCGTCTACTGCTCGTCGTCTCCCCCGTCGGCGCGAGCGCGCTCGGGTCCGGTCGCGGCGGGGGCCGATGGGCCGTCCGTGCCGGCGGCGGCGTCGCTGAGATCGAACGTCGCGACCTGGTCGTGGAGGTCGGTCGCGAGCGAAGAGAGGGTGTGAACGCTCTCGCCGACGTTCGCGAGCGAGGCGGTCTGTTCTTCGGTCACCGCCGAGACCGTACTCGCTTCCGCCGCGGTCTGCTGGCTCACGCTGGCCACCTCGTCGACCATCGCGACGACCTCTTCGGCGGATGCGGCCTGGTCGTCGGTCGCCCGACTGATCTCTTCGATGCCGGTCTCTGCTTCGCTCACCGCGCCCGCGATGGCGTCGAACGTCTCGATCGCGTCGCCGATCGTCTCCGTACCGTGCGTGACCCGCTCCCGCATCGACTCCATTCCGTCGACGGTCTCGGTCGTCGTCGACTGGAGCGCGTCGATCCGCGACTCGACGTCTGCGGTCGCCGCAGAGACGTCCTCGGCGAGGCTCTTGATCTCACCGGCGACAACCGCGAACCCCTCACCCGCCTCACCGGCACGGGCTGCCTCGATGGAGGCGTTCAACGCGAGGAGATTGGTCTGTTCTGCGATCGTCGTGATGAGCTCGACGACCTCGCTTATCTCGGCCATCTCGTCGTCGAGCCGCTCGACGTGGGCGGTGGCTTCGTCGGCGCGCGCTTCGATGGCCGTGAGCTCCTCGGTCGCCTCTGCTGCGTGTCGCTGCCCGAGTTCGCTTCGCTCGACGGCCGTCGTCGCGGTCGCGGTAACCTCTTCTGCTGACGCCGCGATCTCCTCGACGGTCGCCGAGAGCTCGTTCATCTCCGAGGCGACCTCTTGGAGGTGGTCGTGCTGCCGGTCGGCGCCGTGTGAGATCTCCTCGACCGACTCGGCCGCCTCCTGGCTGCCCGCTTCGATCTCCGCGGTGTCGTGTGCCACCGACTCGCTCGAATCGGCCACCGCGTCGGCGACGTGACGAACCGTCCCGAGGCTCTCGTCGAGACGGTCGATCCCCTCGTCGAGCGCGTCGAGTACGACCCCGTACGTGCCTGGGTAGCCGGTGTCGACCGACTGGTCGAGGTCGCCGTCACGGAGGCCGTGGCTCGCCCGACGAATCTGTGTGAAGCTCGACTCGAGTTGGTCCGTCCCGTCTTCGAGCGCCGTGAGCGTCTCACCGTACTGGCCGGGCTGCTCGGCGTCGATCTGTCGGTCGAGCGCACCGTCCCGGAGCCCGTCGCTGGCGCGCTGGATCTCGTCGAAAGAGGCGGTGAGTGCGTCGCCACCGGCGGCCACACCCTCGAGCACCGCGCCGTAGGCACCCGGGTAGTCGGTGTCGATCGCGCGGTCGAGGTCACCGCGTTCGAGCCCCGAGGCGACGGCCTCGAGCTCGGCGAAGACGGCCCGGAGGTTCGACTGCATCCGTTTGAACCCGTCGACCATCGTGCCGATCTCGTCGGCCTCGACGTGGTCGTCGACGGACGCCGTGAGGTCGCCTTCGCTCGCGGCGACGGCGGCAGCCGAGAGCTGTCGGATCGGCGGGCTGATCCGGCGAGTGACGAACGTCCCGATGGCGATCGCCGCGAGAAACGCGAGGACGGTGAGCGCGAGGAGTTCGGTCTGGGCGGTCCCCGTCGTCTCGTCTGCGGCGGCTACCTGCGCCTCCATGTCGGCCTCCGTTGAGGCGGCGAGCGCCTCAACGTCGGTCTCGACCTGGGCGACGAGCGACTCGAGTTCGGTCGCTCGGCGAGCGGCGACGGCGTCGTTGCCCGCGGCGCGCGCTTCGAAGTACGCCGTCGCGACCGCGACGTACTCCTCGTGTGTCGCCCGGAGCGTCTCGTACTGCGCGGTCTGCTCGTCGGTCAACCCGAGAGCCGTGAGTTCACGCTCAAGTTCGGCGTAGCGGGCCTGATGGGCCTGAAACGACTCGCGTGCCCCCGGCTCACCGAGCCGGGCCCGGAGTACGGCCTGCTGTTGTTTCTCCGTGACGATCGCCATCTCGGAAGCGGTGTCCATCGCGCGCCCGTCGTCGGCTATCTGGTGGGCCTGCCCATCGACGGTTCCGACCGCCGTATAGCCGACCGCGCCGGTCACCGCGACGAGCGTGGCGACCACCACGAACGCGAGCACGAGCTTTGGACCGAGTCCGAGCCGACTCAGTCGAAGTGCGTCCAACATAGATCGTTCGACCAATCTTATGACCGATATAAAAACCACGGCAGCCGATTACTACACGCGATAATTTGACTGTACCACGTCGACGACCGGAGCGTACACGCGCGACATCCCGCCAGGACACCGCACAATCCGTCTTTCTCGGCGGACGCGGCACGACCGCCGTCACGACGGCACGGCGGTCGACGACGCACTCGACTCGACCGGAACGCTCGGTCCCTGGGTGGCGTTTCCGGCCCCGGTCGAGTGAGCGCGCGAAGGCGTTTCCGGCCGCAGCCGAGTGGGCGGCTGGCGAAACCGTTTCCCCACTCACGGGCCTACCAGATGGCAGACGTGTCCATGACACGGAATCACGATCGGCTTGAGACGGCTGCCGAGACACGACCACGGCCGTCGTGGCGGCGCGTTCGAAGCAGCGTCACTCGCGCAGTCGCGGCGTTCGTGATCGGGTCGATACTCGTCGCCTCGGTGGTGGGGAGCGCAGCTCCAGCGACGGGTCAGCCGGCCGCGTCGGGATCGACGCCGGGAGCCGGACAGATACAGTACGCACCCGCGAGCGTCTCGATTACGGCCGTCGGTCCGACCGACAACGACACCGACGTCGAACGGCCGGCGACCGACACGACCCTCCGGCCGAACGAGACGACGGTCGTCCGCGGAGAGACGAACCTGCGTCCCGACGACAACGCCGTGCTCGTCGAACTGCGGACGGAGAACGGTACCGTGCTCGCCGCCAACGCGACCGACGAGTGGGGAACCGACGGGGCGTGGTCGACGACGGTGAACACGAGCGGGCTGCGGCCGGACACGTACGTCCTCGAGGTCGAAGCGGCCGGCAACACCGACCGCGTCGACGTCGAGGTGTCACCCGGGGGAGACCGGTCGACTGCGACAGCCGAGAACCAGTCGACTACGACAACGGAAAACCAGTCGACTGCGACAAGCAAAAACCAGTCGACCGCGGCGGCTGAGAACGCGTCGACCGAGACCACAGAGGACCGGTCGACCACGGCCGCCGAGACGAACGCGTCGACGGCCGACGGTGGAGCGACCGATCCTGTTGGCGAGAACGAGAGCGCCGACGCTGTGCGCGACGAGTCCACGGACTCCGCGGAGACCGGGGCGTCTGCACCCGGGTTCGGGTTCCTCGTCGCGGCCGTCGCGATTCTCGCACTTGGTGCGGTCGCGTCGATGCGCCGTGGGTGAGCGCGAGCCGATCGTCGAGTCGCGGTCGTGGCTACTATACTCTCGCCGTCTCGTCCGTGCCGCTCGCAGCGGTCGTGGTCGTGCGAGATTCTCCGTCCCGGAGCTGGCCGTACGCCGCCGCCAGCGTGCCGTACACGGCGAGGAAGAAGCCACTGTTGACGACCGTCACGGCGACGTCCGAAAGGCTCCCGAGTCCGGCGACGTCGAGGAGCGTCCCGACGGTGCCGACGAGCCCGCCCACGACGCCGACGGCGACGACGAGCAGTGAGAGCTTGAGCCGGCTCCCCCGGGCGAGCGCCCAACTCCGGCGGAGGCTGCCGATCGCGCCGCGGTCTTCGACGCCGGCCGCGAAGATGAACAGGAGGAACGACGCGGCGAGAAATATCCCGGGAAGCACCAACAGCACGAACCCAATGCTCACCGCCACCGAGACCACGAGGCCGCCGAGGAAGGTCGCGAGCGTCGCGCGGAGGATCCGCCGCGTGTAGAGGGTCGACGGGAACGTCGAGAGTTCGCGCCGGGGACGCGAGAGCGCTCGCGCGAGGACGACGAAGTAGACGGTGCTCACGACGATACCGACGAGTGTGAGTGCGACACCGACTCCGGGCGGGAGAGGCAGTGAGAGCCCGGTTGACCCGGTCGCCGCCGCCGACGCGGCCTCCGGTGGCAGGAATCCGACGACTGCGGTGTTGATGCCGACCTGCGTCACGAGTTGGATCGCGAGGAGCCCCGCAAAGAGGACTGCGCCGGTCGTCGAGAGTACGCGTCCGATGCCGTCGCTGATCGCCTGGCCGAGTTGGAGGGCCATATGTGCGGCTGCGTCGGTGGGGTGTTAAAACGCCCGGAGTCGAGCGACGCGACGGGACCGCTCGCTCGCCGTCGCCAGCGAATCGATCACCCGCGGTCGCTCACGAGCCGACCGATCGCCTCGCGAACCGACAGCCCCTCGGCGACCACGTCGCGCCGGTAGTGGACGTACACCGCCCCGAGCGGGGGCTGGATCACGTACGCCAACGCGATCGGGAGCACGGCCGCGTCGGGAACCGCGCCGGCGGCGACGACGATCGCCAGCGCGATAGAGAGGTTCCGCATGCTCGTGGCGTACACCAGAGCGATGGCCCGCTCGGTGTCCAAGAGCAGGCGACCCAGGCCGCTCCCGACGAGCAGGATCACGACGTAGAAGGCGACGAGCGGAGCGATCGTTGTCGCGGATGCGAACGGGTCAGCGAGGATCTGCGTCGACCGGAGCGTCATCGCGACGAAGACGATGAGCATGACGCCGAGCGAGGAGAGGCCGCCGAACGTCGGCTTGAGTCGTTTGAACCCCTCTGGCCCGTACCGGCGGAGGAGCCCACGGCGGGTGAGGTTCCCGGCGACCATCGGCACGACGACGACCTGCGCGAGCTGCCGATACAACGCGGTGGGGTCGAACCCCACGCTCGCGGGAACCAACACGGAGAGGTACGCGGGCAGGATGGCGACGGCCGCGAGGAGGTTGACCGCCATCGCGACCAACGCGGCCTCCAAGTCGCCGCCCGCCAGGCCAGTCCACGCCGCGGTCATCCCCGAGGTGGGGATCAGCGCGATGAAGTAGAGCCCGATCGCGTACTCGACGCTCCCGGCAAAAAAGAGCCGTGCGAGTCCGACCGCGACGAGCGGTGCGACTCCGAAGTTGACGAGCAGACTGAGGCCGACGGCCGCCGCGTGTTTCCTGACGTTGATGACCTCCTGGAGATCGATGTTGATCATCATCGGGTAGATCATCAAAAACAGGATGGGGACGACGGCCGCCCGGAGCAACCCCTTCGTCTCCGGCCCCGCGACCCCACCAAACGCCAGCCCGGCGACGAGCGAGCCGACGACCACGTACAGGAGGTTGGACTTGAGCCCACGCAGTCCGCGACGTATCACGCGGTGACCCCCCCGTCCGTCCCACGCCAACAGAGTATTGTGCGTATTGTAGCTTCCATACAATTCCACACGGCAGGTCGACACAAGAGTCTTTGGGACGGGGGCGACACACTACTCGTCGGTCGTGCGGTCGCGTTCGGCCGCGGCCGGGCGGTTGGCCTCCAGCTGCCGGTAGAGCCGGAGCAGCTCTTCGAGGAGGACCGCGTCGCGGTCACCCGGCACGTACTGGTGGTCGATGAAGTCCTCGGCGTCGCTGAACCGTCCCCGGAGTGCGAGCTTGCGCACGAACGAGACGGACTCGAAGAACGGCGGACCGTCTGCTGGCGCGTCGCTACCGAGTGCGTGTTCGGCCTCTGGTAAGACGTCGGCGCGGATCTGCTCGTAGTCGATGGTCTCCGGCTCGTACGCGTCGACGAGCTGCGTCAACACGAAGTCGGTCGAGAACCGGTAGAACTCGGACTTGCTCTCGAACTGCCCCGCGTCGACGAGCGCTTCGATTTCGTCGACGACCGCCTCGGGGAATCGAACGGTACTCTTCACCATGCGCACCGATACCGGCGCGAACCGTTTATACGTTCGTCAGACGCCCGACCGAGACGCGTGCTCGTCGGATCACACCCGAGAGAGCGCCGCCCAGAGCGCCGCCCCGATCGGGAGGAGGAAAAACGGCCCCAGTGCGACGATGATGGCGACGGCCTCTCCGGCACCCACCGCAGCAGAGGCGAAGAGCGCCACGGGGACGGCACCGAACGACGCCGCCAGCCCGACACCGGCGAGTATCACGGCCGGATCCCGCTCGGGACGCGCTTCGGGCTCGACGGGTAGTCCGAGCGTCTCGACGGCACGCTCGAGGTCGTCGACGGGGCCGAACTGCACCGTATCACCCGGCGCTCCCTCGACGCCACTGACCCGCAGCGTGCCGGTGCCGAGCAGCCGGTCGGGGATGGCGTTCGTGGTCTCGAACCGCGTCGCCGACCCGATCGGTACGGACCACTGCGGCGCGTCGAGGACCGTGTCGTACGCGACGAGCCGGTCACCTCGCCGCTGGTACTCGATGGTCCCGTATCGGAGCACGTAGCTTCCAACCCGTGCGGCCGCGGCCGTGACCAACACGAGCACCCCGGCCGCAGCAAGGCGGATGCGTCCGGCCGCGATCGCCGCGACGACCCCGGCAACGAGGAACAAGACGACCCGGCTCACGAATCCCATCGCGACCGCGGCGAGACTGCCGAGGAGGACCGGCCGACGACGCACCGTCACCCGGGCGTCGACGGGGGCGTCCGGCGTCGCGATCTCGGGGCGATCCGTGGACGTCGGTTCGTCTGTCGAGAGTCGATCCGCGAGCGACCGGAGCGCACGACCGAGCGGTCCGGTCGAGACCCGAGAGACGGAGAGGACGGTCTTGCCGACGACGACTGCGACGAGGACGGCGTTCGGACCGCCGCCGGCGAGTCCGAAGAACGCGATCGGAACCAGCGCGAGCGTGAGCTGGGCGGGCGTCCGCAGGATCTCGCGGGCAGAGACGTCGGCGTATCGGGCGTCGCCGAGGTAGTCGCTGCGAAACGACTCTGCGTGGGCGACCGCCAGTGCGGTGACGCCGACCACGAGGTCGACCGACACGCCGACCGGAACGTCGAGCACCAACCAAGCGAGTACGGCGGGGACCCCGCCGAAGAGCGTCCACGTCCCGAGCATCGAGAGTGCGAACGGGAGGTTTCGTGGGTACACCGGGGGCCAGCTCGGGCCGAGACGAACCCCGCCTCGCTTCTCGCGCAGCTCGTGGAGCGGCTCGTGGGTGCCGACGACGTCGGGCGACCCCCGCTCGGCGAACAGCGCCTGCATCGACGCGACGACCACCGTGACCGACACCTCGACCCAGTAGACGGCGAGCAGCCCGTATCGACTCCACCCCCAGACCGTGACGCCGACGAGCGGCAGGAGGTTCGCCGCGACGAGTGCGACCGTCCCCAGCGAACCGGCCGACCGCGAGACAGAGCGGGAGGGCATCGATCCAGATGTCAGGGATATAGAACGCCGGAGACAAAGACGGCTCGATCGAACGGCCACGACCCTCACACGTACCGTCGCTCGCGAGTGTGGATGCGTCGGCGACTACGGGCCGACGACTATGGGACGGCCACCAGCGCCCACGCGAGCGCGACGGCGACGCCGCCACCGATGGCGCTGCCGGCGGCGTGCGCCCGCAGTCGGTCTCGCGTGCGGTGTTCGTCGCTCTCCCGGACTGCGTCGACCGGGCAGGTGTCGCTGCCGGCGGTACACTCCGGGAGGAGGTCGACGGCGACGTGCAAGAAGACGCCCGCGGCGGCACCGAAGAGCAGTCCACGCACCACCGGCGACGGGGCGATGCCGACGATGCCGACCGGGAGTGCGACGAGCCCGACCGCCGCGGCCGGGAGGAGGAGGGTCACGACGGCGCGACCGTCGTCTGCCAGTCGGCGGGCCGCGGCGTACCCAGCAGGCGCCTTGTGCGAGACGAGCGCGACGCCGAGGATCGACGTCAGTGAGGGCATCGCCGCGTAGATCGCGCCGATGATCGCGCCAGCGGCGAGCGCGTGTGCCGTCAGCTCTGCGGCGGTGCGGTCGATCGGCAGGTCGCGGTGTGTGAGTCGGTGGCCGACCGCGTGGCCCGCGTAGCCGGCGAGGAACCCGGCGGCGATGCCGAGGCTCCCGAACCGCCCGTGTTGGCCGAGCGCCTGCGGGATCAGAAACAGCGCCGTGCTCGTCACCATCGCCCCACTCGCGAGGCCGTACCCCCAGACGGTCTCTCGCGGCGTCGCCGTCCGGGCCGCGCGCGCTCCGAGCGGTGCCCCGGCCGCCATCGCCGCGAAGGCGACCCACGAGATCGCGACCAGCTTTGGGGTCACCGCCGTCGCGAGCGCGACCACAGAGAGGACGACCAGCGCCACGACGCCTCCCACCCCGAGCGCGCGCTCAGAGACGTCGCCGATACCCCACCCAGACCGTGATCCGGTGACGTGTGGTCGGTTCATTTGTGCACAATAGCAACTATATTGTACAGATTAATAAATTGTGCGGGCGTCGTTGCCGACCCCACCTCACCCGCGGAGCGCCTCGACCGGCGGGTCGTTCGCGGCCTTCCACGCTGGATAGAGGCCACTGAGCACGCTCGCGCCGACCGCGAAGCCGAAGCCGCCCACCACGTATCGGGCGCTCGGCCACCCGAACACCAACAGCCGGTCGCCGGCGAGCACGTCGAAGACGACGAGACCAACGCCGATCGAGAGTACCCCGCCGACGATGCCGCCGAGAACACCCAAGAACGCCGCCTCCGCGAGGATCATCCGGAGGACCTCACCGCGGCGAATACCGACGGCCCGAAGTACCCCGATCTCGCCGCGGCGCTCGACCGTACTCATCAGCATCACGTTGAGGATCGCGACGCTGGCGACGACAAGCGAGATCGAGCCGATCCCGAGTAGCGCCAGGTTCAGCGTGTTCAGAAAGTTGTCGACGTCCTCCTGGGCGCTCGCGAAGCTCGAGACGCTGAGCTCCTCGTCGTCTTCGTCGTTGAACTCGGCCTCGAGCGTGTCCGCGATCGCGGTCGCCGACGCGCCGTCTTCGGCGAGGATCGTGACGCTGTCGTACTCGGCGTCGCCCTCGGCGACCGCGTCGATGGGGAGCACCAGCTCACTGCCGCCAGGGCCGAAGCCGCTGTCCGACTCGACGAGCCCGACGATCCGGTAGAGGCGGTCGTCGTACTCGACGGGGTCGCCGATCTCGAGGCCGAGGTCGCTGGCGGTGTCGTCCGTCAACAGCGCCCCCGTGCGGAGCCGGCTCGGAGCCCGGCCGGCTGACGTCTCGTACAGCGCGGCTGCGTCCGTCACGCCAGTCACCGTGACGCGCTGTGCATCGCCGCTCCGCGTGGAGAGCGTCGTCGCGTCGGAGCGCTGTGGGACGATCGCCCCGTCGACGACGACGTTCTCGATGTCGTCGAGCTGTGCCGCGGTCACGCCGTCGACGTCGCTGTCGGCACCCCCGCTCACGGAGACCTCGTTCGTGAGCGACCCGAGGTTCGTGTCCGCCTGCTGTTGGAGCGCGGCACCCGTCATGCCGAGCGAGGCGATGGCGATCACGCCGATGACGACGCCGAGCGTCGCGAGCGCGGTTCGGATGCGGTTCCGGCCGAGGTTCCGCCACGCCATCCTGGCGCTCGGGAACCGCCAGCGGAGGTCGGTCCCGCTCACGCAGACACCTCTCCGTCGACGAGCTCGACGACGCGGTCGGTGTACGCTACCAACTGGTCGTCGTGGGTGACGGCGACGATGGCGACGTCCTCGTTCGTCTTCAACGCGGTGAGCTCCTCGAGGATCGTCTCGCCGGTGTCGCGGTCGAGGTTCCCGGTGGGCTCGTCTGCGAGGACGATGTCCGGCTCGTTGATCAACGCCCGGGCGATGGCCACGCGCTGTCGCTGCCCGCCCGAGAGTTCGTCCGGCGTGTGCTCGAGCCGGTCGCCGAGCCCGACCCGCCGGAGCAGGTCGACCGCCCGGTCTCGTCTGTCGACGCCGGTGTCCCACATCGACGGCAGCTCGACGTTCTCCGTCGCGGTCAACATCGGGAGGAGGTGAAAGTCCTGAAAGACGAACCCGATCACGGAGCGCCGCTCTTCGGTGAGTTCGTCTTCGGTGAACGCCGTCACGTCCGTCCCTTTGAGTTGGACGGTGCCCTCGGTCGGCGTATCAAGGAGCCCGATTACGTTGAGCATCGTGCTCTTGCCCGACCCCGAAGGACCGATCACCGTGACCATCTCGCCGCGGTCGGCGTGGAAGTCGACGCCAGAGAGCGCCTCGATGGTCCCCTCGCCGCTCTGGTAGCGCTTCGTCACGTCCGTGAGCTGGACGACGGTCACCCCCGGCGCCATCGGACCACCCCGAGCGCGGCGACGAGCACCGCGATCACGACGCCGATTATCACCGCCGGAACGCCGCCACCAGAGTCGTCGGTGGTCGCTGCTGCCCCGTCGGTCGAGCCGTCTCCACCAGCGCCGCCGGCGGCCCCCGTCGTTGCGGAGCCGAGGTCGACCAGCTGCGTGCGCGTCCGGCGTTCGTTCTCGGCGATGTAGGTTATCTCCACCGGGACGCGCGAGACGTTCCCCGCCGTCTCGGCGGTGAGCTCGAACGTCGCGAACTCGCTCGCCTCGATGCTCCCGACGAAGTAGTCGGCAGCCGGCGGCGTCGGCGTCACCGCGCTCGTGTTCGGTATTCGGACGAGCACCGACGAGACGTCTGTGCCGCCGACGTTCGCGGCGTCGCCTTCGATACGGACGCCGGCCGCCGTTCGCGCGCGCTCGACGCTCGTGAGTCGGACTGCACCGAGCACGGCTTCGCGCTCGCCGAGGTCGATCGACTCGGTGGTGCGATACGTGTCGTCGTTCGCGGTGTACGTGAGCGTGACCGTCATCGGCGCGCCCGAGACGGCACGGGTGTCCAGCGCGACGCTCCGGTTCGTCGCTCGCGTGAGGTCGTCGAGCAGCACCCGGTCGACGACCGTTCCGTTCGCCGACGCAGTGAGCGTCACGTCGGTCCAGTCGGTGTTTCCGACGTTCTGGACGGCGACGTCGGTGACGCCATACTGGTTCGCGGGAACCGTCGTGTCGAGCTGTGCGCGAACCGTCGGCGCGTCGACGTCGACGTAGAGCGGCCGCTCGTACCTCGCGACGCCCGTCCCGTCGTCGTCTTCGACGTAGACGACGACCGAGAGCAGTCGCTCGCCCGGCTCCTCGAAGGTGGTAGGTACCGAGACGGTCAGCGAGCCGCCCGGATCGACGCTGCTCACGTCGTCGACGCGGCTCACGACGTCGAGGGTGTCGGCGTCGCGGACCCGGATCGAGTCGACGTCGACGCTGTCAGTACTGCTCGCGAGGTTCGATACCGTGACTTCGACGACCGCCGTCTCGCTGGCGATCGGCTCGGTGTCACCCACCACCGTCGCGTCGATCTGGACGTGCTGTGTCGACTCTTGGGCCGCGGCCGGCCCGACGCTGCCGGCGAGCGTCCCACAGAGGAGAGCGACCACGAGCAGGCCGGCGGCGACAGACGACCGAACGGTGCTCACCCGATCGTCCTCCGTGTCGTTCGCGGTCGGCGGGAGGTGTGAGCGTCGGGACGAGCACCGGCCGGTCGTCGCGGGAGAGTATTGCGGGGACGTACCACGATTAGGATTCGACGCGGTCGGTCAAATGGTTTGTGTTGTGCCCAGAGCGAGCGCCCGACGGCCGTTAGATGCTCGCCGTCCCGCTGGTGAAAAAGTAGAGGTACGCCCACCAGGCGTATCCGGCGGCGAGCACGAGGGCCGTGAGCACCTCGAGCACCGTCACGTACGTGTCACTGTGCGTCTCGCGGAACGCTTGGATCAGCTCGAACCGTCGCCACAGCGGCATGAGTGGCTCTGGGATCAGCTCGTCGAGTCCACCGACCTGGGTCTCGACGCCGTCTTCTGGAGCGTCGGCGCTCATTGTTCCACCCCGCGTGCGAACGGCAGCTGCAGGCCACGAGCCATCACCTTCTCGGCGACGAAGACCGTGATGAAGACCGCGACGCCGCCGAGCTTGACGGCCATCATCGGGTACGTCATCACGAGCACGCCGAGCACGGTCAGCGCGGCGCGCACGAGCAACAGCCGACCCACGGAGAGCCTGAACGGATAGTTCAGCCCGTAGATGATGGCGATCGCGCCGAGCATGACGAGTCCGCCGAGGAACAGTGTGGTGGCACCCGGCGCCATCGTGATCAGTCCCGGGTTGTAGACGAACGCGACCGGGAGCACGAACAACGGCGCGGCTATCTTCATCGCCGCGCCACAGGTGCGCCAGAAGTTCGCTTCGGCGATCCCCGCGGCAACCACCGCGGCCGTCGCCACCGGCGGTGTGATCCCGGCCAGGATGGCGGCGTAGAACATGGTGTAGTGTGCCGTGATCTCGGCGACCCCGAAGTCGGAGACGAACGTCGGCACGATCAGGATCGCGACGATGACGTACGCGGCGACGGTCGGCATCCCGATCCCCATCACGATGGCGACCGCCATCCCGAGCAGCACGGCGAACAACAGCACCCCGCCGGAGAGGTTGATCATCAACAGCGCGATCTTCGCCGGGACGCCGGTGGTCGAAAAGAGGTTCACGACGCCGCTCACCACGACCAGGATGATGGCGATGGGCGCGAGGATGATCGCGCCGCGGCGGAAGCCACGGATCGTGTTTTCGACCTGCGTTCGGAGCTCACCGACCGCGGACGTCGCCGAACCGTCGACGAGCCGCTGTAGCGGTGGCATCGTCACGCCGGTCGCGACCATCGCGACGACCGTGTACAGCGCGGAGGTCATCACGGTGTACTGTGCGATCCCGAGGAAGTAGATCAGGACGCCGAACGGCACCCCAAAGCGGATCGCCTCGAACACCTTCTGGTTGGACGTCATCGGGTCGTCGAAGAACTCGGAGAACTCCATGTCCTGGCTGCTCGAGTCGCTTATCGCCGTGTAGTGGACCGCGATGGCGATCGACGCCACGAGGATGGCCGCCGGCATCAGCCCGGCGACGACGATGTTGAGGTACGCCACGCCGAGGTACGACGCCATCACGAACGCGGACGCGCCCATGACCGGCGGGAGCACCTGTCCGGCGGTGGAGGCGACGGCCTCGATACCCGCCGCGCGGTGACCAGCCATCCCGCTCTCTTTCATCGTCGGAATGGTGAACGAGCCGGTCATCGCCGCGTTCGCGGTGTACGAGCCGTTTATCGATCCGATGACCGCAGACGAGAGCACGGCCGTCTGGGCGACACCCGACCGGATGCGCCCGGCCGCGACGATCGCGAGCCGGAGGATCAGATCGAAGGCGCCGTACGCGAACAGGAGGCCGGCGTACAGGAGGAACGGCGCGATCCACGACGCGGTGAGCTGCGTCAGCGAGCCGTAGAAGCCGTACAGGTCGGTCACCGTTGCCTGTAACAGCGTCAGTTCGGTCATTCCTGCGTGCCCGAGCACGCCCGGGACGGCGTCGCCGTAGATGGCGTACACCATCACGCCGATCACGAGTCCCAAAAAGAGGTTCCCGAACTCACGCCAGGTGAGGTACAGAAGCGAGACGATGATCAGCCGCGCGAGCATGTACTCGTGTGGCGTCGCGAATCCCTGTCGAAGCAGGTACACCGTCTCGAAGTTCGTGAAGAAGTACGCCGAGGCGGTGATGAGTACCCCCGCGGCGGGGAGTAACACCAGCGCGTCGACCCAGCTGCCTTCTTCGAGCGATTCTCGCGTCTCGTTTATCGCGTACACCGTGAGTACCCCGCCGACGAACAGCGTTCCGTACCTGACCGTCGAGATAGACTGCGTGTGCGTCCACCAGAGTGCGATCAGCCAAAACAGCACGGCAGCGAGTGTGACGGTGACGTCGAGGCCGCGAAGCCAGCGTGCGGGGCCATCGGGTTGTTCCGCGTGTGTGTCCATTGTTGAGTGATGAGTTGTGCGGTAAGGTAGTACGAATGCGCCGGCGCTCGTGCCGCCACTGAGCCGCCCCGCCGTGGGGCGTTACTCGCCGACCTGGAGGCTGTCGTCCCAGACGCCGTTGTCCTCGTAGTACTGCACGGCACCGGGGTGCACGGGGATGCTCTCTTGTGCGTATCCGAGCATGTCGCCGGCGCCTCCGAAGTCGTTGAACTGAGCCTCGCCCTCGTTCACGACGTCGTTGGCCTCGTTCACGACGCGACACAGCTCGTAGACGGCGTCGGCGTTGGCCTCGGGGTTGAACGTGTAGTTGACCTCGAGGTCCCAGGTGAACACCTCGTCCGTGCCGATGTCCTGGGGCATCTCCCACTCGCTGTAGGGCGTCGTCGTCGTCCCGGCACCCGAGAACGACTCCGCGGACTCGATGAGCGCGTCCGTCGGCTCGACGTAGTGGATGTCGACGCGGGAGGCAATCTCCTGAACGAAGCCGGTGTACCGGACGCCGGGCGTGCCGTAGGCGATGCTGGCGTCGATGCTTCCCTCCTCCATCGCGCCGGGCGCGTCGCCGACTCCCATATTCTGGATGTTCATCTGCTCGTAGACGTCCGCGGTGGGCTCTTGTGACCAGACGTCGAGGGTGGTCCCACGCGTCGAGTAACCCGGCTCCGCGGGGTAGACGTTCTTGCCGGCGAGGTCGTCGAACGTCTCGATGTCCGTGCCGTCGCGGGCGATGATGTAGATGCTGTACGGGAACGCGCTGAACCCGTAGTACGGGATGCGCGACACCGACTGCTCGGCGAACTGGCCCTCGTCGTTGAGCGCCTTGTTCAGCGAGTTGTTGTCGGTGATCCCGGCGTTGAACTGGTTCTGTGCCATCCGATAGATGGTCCCGATGTACCCCGGACTCTCGATGGTCGAGTAGTTCAGCGTGTCGCTCTCCTGGCTTACCGCGCGCTCTACGGCCAGGCCAACGTCACGGGTTCCCCCAGCAGACGTCCCGACACGGAGCTCGAGGCTCTCGCTCTCCTCGCTGCTGCTCTCCTCGCTGCCCGAATCGCTGCCGGCGTCGCTGCCCGAATCGCTGCCCCCACTGTCGCCGCCGGAGTCACTGCTCTCCTCGCTTTCGCCGCCCGATCCGCCGCCACCACTGCAGCCGGCGAGGCCGGTCACGCCAGCGACTGCGGTGCCGTACAGGAACTTTCGTCGGTCCACGGGTGTATCTGCCATGTACGACTGTGACGTTCACCCGGATACATAATAATGTATCTCTTTCTTTCAGGCAAAATGGTGATCCCGTGGCGATGCGGGCGCTGCGTTCCGGATCGTTCGAATACGTGTCAGTAGATCAGACGTACGGGCGTGAACAGCGGCGAGAAGCCCACCCGTGTGTGGATGGTCGCCGCCGCGTCACTCGGTGAGCGACACCGTCACGGGACAGGACGCCGAGAGCATCACCGATTGGGTCGTGCTGCCGAACAGGACTTTGCCCGTCGGGCTCCGTTTTCGGCCGCCCATGACGATGCCGTCCGCGTCGAACTCGTCTGCGGCCGCGAGGATTTCTTCGGTGACGTCGCCGTGTTCACGCCGCGTCGAGACGGAGACGCCGGCGTCGGAGAGCGTCTCGACGACGGCCTCGACGCTCTCCGGGTAGTTCGACTCGTCCCAGACGTCCGCAGAGCGCACCCGGCCGGCCTCCCCGGTGACGTCGAACTCCTCGAACACGTTCAACACGAGCGCGTCGATCGACTCGCTCGCACCCGGTAGCGCCGTGACCGCCTCTGCGGCCGCGAGTGCGCGATCTGTGTCTTCTCCGACGGGAACGAGTACCCGGTACATCGTACGCACCCTCAGTATCGTCCCTGATAAACCTTCCCTCCGGAGCGTAGACGTCGGTGATGCGAGGCCGGACACCGGCGAGGATAGACACCGGCGAGACCGGACACCGGCGAGGATAGACACCGGCGAGAATAGACACCGGCGAGGCCGGACACCGGCGAGAATAGACACCGGCGAGGCCGGACACCGGCGAGAATAGACACCGGCGAGTCAACCACACCCTCCCCAGTACGCGTGTGGCGGTTGTAGTGGAACGGACACGACTACGCGACCGCCGGACACCAGTTACCGCCACAACCCTCCCCAGCCGATTCGATACGTTCGTGGACGTGGTTGTGTGAACGAGACGACTGCGCGACCGCCGGACACCAGTTACCGCCACACCCTCCCCAGCCGATTCGCTCGTCGCCTGTGGCGACTCGCTCATCCCTCGCACGCGCTCGCGAGCACGCCTCCGGCGGCTCGCGAGGCGCGCGCCACCGCAATACGGTGCCGTCTGTCCTATCGCGTCACCGGTGCGTCGACCGACCCGATCGACTCGACGACCGCACGGACGTGGTCTCCGGGCTCGATGGGTGCCGCCCCGGGCGTGCCCGTGCTGAAGAGGTCGCCCGGCTCGAGCGTCATCACCCGGGAGTGAAACGCCACGATCTCTGCGGGCGAAAAGAGCATGTTGTCGACGACGTTTTCGGCTTTCATCACGCCGTCAATTTCCGTTCGGACCGAGAGTTTCGAGAGGTCCATCGGTGATTCAGGCACCGCGATGACCGGTCCTGGAACGATGAACGTGTCGTAGCTCTTTGCGCGGGTGAGAAACCGCGGATTGCGCCCTAACACGTCCTCGGCAGTCATGTCGATCACCGGCAGGTACCCGGCGACCACGTCGTCGACCGCGTCGCGCTCGACGTCTCGACACGTGCGACCCATCACCACGGCGAGTTCCGCCTCGGCCGTCACCCGCTCCGACTGCGCGGTCGGCGGGAGTCGGATCGGACCGCCGGGGCCGGTGAGCGCCGTCGACGGCTTCAGGAAGCTCGCCGGCTCCTCCGGGCGGTCCTCGTCGAGGTCGCCCGCGTGCTCCTCGTAGTTCAGTCCAATCCCCCAGAGCTTCCCGAAGCGCTCGAGCGGCGGCTCGAACGTGAGGTCCTCGCGGGGGACGCGTGCGGTCGGTGCTGTTTCGACGGCACCGAGGGTGCCAGCGGCGGCGCGGGGTAACGCGGCACGAACGCTATCGAGCGCCGGTTCGACCGCAGAGAGCGGAACAAAGCCGTCCTCGTCGCCGAGGAGCGGCCGGCCCGTCGCAGTGCGTGCGAGGTACTTCATTCCTCGCGGTCCGTCCAGAAGTCGAACGAGCGGCCCGGCGCGAAGACGTCGAGGCCGACCGCCAGCTCCTCTCCGGTGTTCTCGACGCGGTGTGGCTCGTCGGACTCCAGCAACACCGAGTCGTTCGGCGCGAGCGTGACCGAGTCGTCCGGGGTCACGACGGTGAGTTCGCCCGCCAAACAAAGACACACCTGCTCGTTCGCGTGGTCGTGCATCGGCGAAGTGTGTCCCGGCGGCTTCTCGAACCACTCGAAGGAGAACCGGTCGCTGCCGGCCATCGACACCCGACGCCAGCCCTCGTCTGGCTCGTACGTCTCGGCCTCGTCAAACGGGACCGGCTTCATCGCCACCACTCTGCACGTCCCGACCTCTCGCCGGGAATCTCGTGACTCATGCTGCGGACCATCACGGAGATCCCTGATAATCTTTCGGTCACGGGCGATTCACTCCGGGGCGAACGACGCGGTTCCGTCGGTGAACTCGACCGAGACGTCGTCGTCGACGACCTCGGCCGCCGGCGGGAGGTCCGCGACGACCGCCGCAGAGACGTGAAGCTCGCCGAGGTCCTCGGTGTTTCGGATCCAGACGATGCGGACCGTCTCCGGGTCGTACCCACCCAACGCGGCACAGGCAGTGCGGAGCGCGAACTCGTCGTCCGGGGCGACGACCGGCAGCTTCGACTTCGCGAGCGAGCCGCTCGTGAGCGCGTTCGCGTACGTCTTCTGGACGTCGAGTGCGTCGACCGCAGACCGCCGGGTGAGGTCGGCGAGGCCGATCCCGTTGCCGTTCCCCTTCGTCGCCTCGGTCAGCCCGCGGACGTAGATCAGGTCGATGGCCGGCGTCTCCGGGTCGGGCGCGTTGAGCACGCGGTATCGGCCGATGACGTTGGTGTCCATCCCGGCACCGGAGATCTCTTTGCCGATCTCGTCGACGACGAGCAGGTCGACGTCGTCGACCGGCAGCGTCGCCATCTCGTCGTACGCACGCCGCAACAGCGCCGGCTCTCGGTCGAGAAACGACCCGGCCGGGACCGCCTCGACGTGCGTGAGCGCTTCGTCGAAGTTCTCTATCAGCGCGAGGCCGCCGAGCAACGGGGTCGTCGACTCGATCGCCTCGAGTGCGGCCGAGAGCGTCTCGACGTACCCCTCAGCGATGGCGGCGGAGTGGAACGACTTCGCGCCGCGCTGCTTGCCGAGCCCGACGACCGTCATCTTCGCCAGCCCGCTCTCGATCGGGCCGGTGAAATTGGTGTGGGCTTTCACCCGGTTTACCACGACCACGCCGTCGGCCTCGCGTGCGGCCGCCGCGACGTACACCGGAACGTCGGTGTCGCCCACCGACACGGTCGCGACCTGCTCCGCGTCCATCCGGGCGTCGATCGGCGCGCCGAGCCGTTCCTCGTCCACGCCCAGCGAGGCGAGCACCTCCCGTTGGCCAGCCGCGGTCGCCCCGCCGTGGCTTCCCATCGCCGGCACCACGATTGGCTCGAACCCACGGTCGGTCGCCCACTCGACGGCCGCCGCCGCGACGTCGTCGATCCGGTGGATGCCACGACTCCCGACGCCGATGGCGACGGTCGCGCCCGGCTCGAGCGTCGAGACGTCGAGCTCGTCGAGCTCCTCACGGGTGACCGCGACGGGCGCGTCGAGAGCCTCACTCGGGGGCTCGTATCGCACGCGGACGAACGACGGGAGCGGCTGCGGGTCGATCAGGTGGTCGACGTCGCCGCGGGTGGGAAACTCCATGGGTGCGGCGTCGGTCGGGAGCCACAAATAGGGATCGCGTGGCGGCTCCGTGCGGCGGTTGCCCGTATACAGAATTATTTATCAGTAGGGATATCGGCTCTCGTATGGAGATAACTGCGGTCGAGTCGTTCCCGATCAAGCTCCCGTTGGAGTCGCCCGTCTCCTTTTCCAACCGGACGCTTACCTTCCGGGATCACGCCATCACGTACGTCAGAACCGACGAGGGCCACGAGGGAGTCGGCTACTCGCTCGGGTACGAAGGGGCCCCGCTCGTCGCCGAGGCCGTCGAGTCGTTGTTGCGACCGATGTTACTGGGCGAAGACCCACGCGACACCGAACGGCTCTGGCACGAGATGTACGACGGCACCGTCCAGATCGGTCGGACCGGGCTGTTGTTGCGCGCCATCTCGACGGTCGACATCGCGCTCTGGGACGTGAAAGGGAAGGCCGCCGGCGAGCCGCTCCACCGGCTGCTCGGCGGCCACTCGACGTCGGTCCCCTCGTACGCCAGCGGCGGCTACTACCGCGACGAGAAGGGCCACGAGGCGCTTCGCGGTGAGATGCGGCGGTACCTTGACGAGGGTCACGACGTGGTGAAGATGAAGGTCGGGCGGCTCTCGGCCGCCGAAGAGGCCGAGCGTGTCGCCGCCGTCCGCGACGAGATCGGCGACGACCGTACCCTGCTCCTCGACGCCAACGGCGTCTGGGAGTCGAGCACGGAGGCGCTCCGAAACTGTCGGGCGTTCGCCCCGTACGACCCCTACTTCATCGAGGAGCCGGTCATGATCGACCGCGTCGAGACGATGGCGACGGTCAACGACGCGATCGACTACCCCGTCGCCACCGGCGAGTTGGAGGGAACTCGGCACAACTTCGCGCGGCTGGTCGACTCGGGCGCAGCCACGATCCTCCAGCCCGACGTCACCGTCTGTGGCGGGATCACGGAGTGGCTCAAGATCGCCAACTACGCCGCGGCGTACGACGTGCAGATCGCGCCCCACTACAACTGGAACATCCACGCATCGTTGCTCGGGGCGATCGAGAACGGTCTCTGGGTCGAGTACTTCTACCGCGACATGGACGTGAAGGCGTTCGACGACGTGGTGGCGGACCCGGTCCGGCCCGACGACGACGGCGTCATCGACCTCCCGGACCGACCCGGCCACGGCGTGCCGCTCGACACCGACGCGCTCGCGACCTACGAGTGGACATGAGAGACTACTCCTCACACGTCGAACGGCGGGATCCGGCGCGCGACGTCTCGATCACGAGCCTCGACGCCTGCGTCGTCGAGGGGAACTTCGAGTGGAACCTGATCAAAGTCGAGACGGACGCGGGCGTGACTGGCATCGGCGAGGCGTATCGCGGCGGCGGCGTCCCGGAGCTCGTCGAGTACACGAACCGCTTCCTCGTCGGCGAGAACCCACTGGACGTCGAGCGGCTCGTCCGGTACATCTTCCAGGAGATGTCCGGTCACGGCGGGACGACCGGCAAGGTCGTGACGGCCGCCTCCGGGATCGAGATCGCGCTGTTGGACGCGGCCGGGAAGATCCTCGACCTCCCCGTCTACCAGCTGCTCGGCTCGAAGTACCGCGACGAGGTGCGGCTCTACTGTGACTGTCACGCCGGCGAGGCGTACGCCGTCGAAGACGGCGCGACCGCCTACGCCGACGCCGAGGCGTACTCACCGGAGGCGTACGCCGCCGAGGCAGCCCGGGTGACAGACATGGGGTTCGACGCGCTCAAGTTCGACCTCGATCTCCCCGCGGACAACGACCCGGACCCGTACAACGGTCGACTGACGAACGCCGCGATCGCCGAGAAGCGCGAGATCGTCGCCGCCGTCCGCGACGAGATCGGCGACGAGATCGACCTCGCGTTCGACTGTCACTGGGATTACTCCGTCGAGAGCGCAAAGCGGCTCGCCTACGAGTTAGAGCCGTTCGACCTGATGTGGCTCGAAGACCTCGTGCCACCGGAGAACATGGCGGCCCAGACGGAGGTCACGAAGGCGACGCGCACGCCCGTGGCCACCGGCGAGAATCGCTTCCGCGTCTTCGAGCTCACCGACCTGATCTACGACCACGGCGTCGACGTCGTCACGCCCGACCCGACCACGGTCGGCGGGCTCACCGAGACGATGCGAATTGCCGACCGCGCCGAAGAAAACTACATACCGATGTCGCCACACAACGTGTGCAGCCCGGTCGGGACGATGGCGTGTGTCCACCTCGGTGCCGCAGTACCGAACTTCGACCTCCTCGAGTTCCACGCGCTCGAGGTGCCGTGGTGGGACGATCTGCTCGTCCGCGAGGAGCCCCTCATCGACGACGGCGTCATCCAGGTCCCGGAGGCACCCGGGTTAGGGATCGAACTCGACGAGGCGGTCGTCGACGCGCACCTGCTCGACGGGACGACCGGCTGGTGAACACGACAGGGCACCGTGTGTGACCGATCGGATTCGTGTGTGTGTCGGACGCGCGGCGTCGGCCGCACACAGCTCACACGACCTGATTCTGTAGGGCGTCGTACGTTCCCGCCTCGGCGACGCGTTCGAGGTTCGCGACGAGTATCTCCGCCCGTCGCTCGAAGTACTTCGGGGTGTGACCGGCGGTGTGAGGAGTGATGAAGACGTTCTCGAACCCCCACAGCGGGTGAGACTCCGGAAGCGGCTCCGGATCGGTGACGTCGAGTGCCGCCCCGTGGATCGCGTTCGACCGGAGGGCGTCGACGAGGGCGTCGGTGTCGACGACGCCACCGCGGGCGACGTTGACGACGATGGCGTCGGTCGGAAGCGCCTCGAGTGCGGCCGTGTCGATCAACCCGCGCGTGGTCTCGGTGAGCGGACACGAGAGCACGAGGACGTCGGTCTCGACGAGCGCCGGGAGCAGCGCGTCGTAGCCGACGACCTCGTCCGTCGGCCCGCCCGCGGATGGGCTGTGGCGCACCCCGATCGTCTCGACGTCGAACCCGGCGAGCCGCGAGACGATCGTCTCGCCGATCGCACCCAGTCCCACGACGGTGACGGTGCTGCCGGCCAGCTCGGCGAACGATTGGAACCGTCGCCACTCGCGGCGTCGCTGCCGCCGGCGTCCCTCGTCGAGTCGGCGGACGAACGTCAGTATCCACCCGAGGACGTGCTCGGCGATGTTGGGTCCGTGGACACCGGAGGCGTTCGTGACGGCGACCCCCCGAGCGTCGAGCGCGTCGAGCGGGAGGTGGTCGACCCCGGCGGCGTTACACGCGAAGAGCTGGAGCGCCGGGGCGTCCTCGAGGTCGGACTCGGAGAGCCGCTTGCCGGCGACGACGGGTGCGCGTGCGAGGAGCCGACGCCGGTCGGCGGCGGTCCGAGCGAGCGCGACGGTGCGGTCCGGGAGTCGCCGGTCGAGGATGTCGGCGTACTCGGCGGCTGGGATGCCGTGTGCGTCGTGGTCGAGCACCGCGACGTCGACGGCGGACGGATCGGAGACGGACGACTCGATGGGCATGTCGTGGGGGTCGCCGCCGACCCACAAAGTACCGCGGGTGGCGGCGAGTCGGACCCGGACGACGAGACGCGCGCGGCCGTGAGGCGAGCGTGAGCGGACGCAGAGGCGAACAACACGGCTGCGATGTGCTCACGACGGGGACTCCCACTCCGCCATGCGGATCGGCGGAGCGCGACTCATCGCGAGGAGACAGCCGATACCGACGACGGCTCCGACGACACCGGTCGCCAAGCCGACGAGCCTGACCGCCGGAACGAACGCCATCTGCGCGGTCGCAACGGCGATCGCCGCGCCCATGGCGATCGGCGTCAGCGTCGCGGCCGCGCGGCCGCTCCCCTCGCTCAGGCTCACGAGCCCACCGCGCAGTCCGGCCGGTGCCAGCGTCGTCACGACGCTCCGATACATCGAGAGCACGAGGCCGAATCCGGCACCCATGAGGACGACGCCGACCGCGGCGATCGACAGACTCGTGGCCAAAAACACCGTTCCGAGGCCGACGCCCATCGACGCGTTCGCCGCGACGAGCGGGTACAGTCGTGACTCGAATCGAGCCGTGATTCGGCCAGTCTGTGTCGCCGCGAGCGCATAGGTGAGACTCGCCAGCGCGGCGAGCAGCCCGGCCTGTGCCGGCGTCCCGCCGAGGACGTCGACGACCACGATCGAGTTGTACGTCAGGAAGCCGAACCACGCGAGGTTCGCGGTGCCGCGGGCGACGACGATCGTCCACGCGCGTCGGTGTGCGAGCAGCCGTCTGAGCCCCGCCAGCTGGTCGTCAAGGGCGGCGTCGGAGCCGGTCGTCGCGTCCGTGTCCATCGGTTCTTCGAGGTGTCGGTAGACGATCGCCGCGATGGGGAACGCGACCGCGTAGAGCAGAAACGGGTACCGCCAGCCGACTCCGACGAGGACGCCGGCGACGAGCGGGAACGCGGTCTGTGAGAGCCCCGAGCCGGTGAACCGGAGCCCCTGTGCGGTCGCCTCTTTGGTCCCCGCGTAGAGGTCACCGAGGCTGGTGATGATGATCGGCGTGAGCGCGGCGAACCCGATTCCCTGGAGCAGCCGCAAGGCGATGGCGGCGCGGAAGGTGTCGACGAAGGCGATGGCCGTCCCCGTCAGCCCGAACCAGACGAGTCCGAAGATCAACACCGGGCGACGGCCGTACCGGTCGGAGATCACCCCGGCGATCGGGATGACGACGACCGCCGGGCCGGTGAACGCCGACATGAGGAGTCCCACGCTGGCCGCAGTCGCACCGAGCGGCTCGACGAGCGACCCGAGCACTGGAGAGAGGAGAGCCGTGCCGAGCGGCGGAAGCACGTTCACGAGGAGCAAGAGCTGGAACGACCGCTCGCGGACGATTCCCGACTCGGTACCGGCGATCGACGGCGTCGAAACCACGGTGTGCTGGTGGAGGCAACTCCGCTACATGTGGCTACGTTTTCCGGCAGAGACCGGGGGTTCGATCGGGGACGCGACGACGCTGGCGACGACCGGCCCCGCCGAGGCGTCCTACCGACGGGCAGTGATCCGCGCGGCCGCAACACCGAGGACGAGAAGCAACACGCCGATGAGTGCGTTGACGGCGACGCCGGCTATCGACCCGTCGGTCGCACTGACGGCCGCGACACCGAAGAACACGACCGCACCGAGGAGGTGTACTGCGACGACGGCAGTCGGAACGTTCGCGCCGGCTTCGAACCCGAGTTGCATACCGCGTGTACTGACCCGGACAGGAAAAACACGGTGGTGTGTGCCGGCGACCACTGGCTTCGGGTCGGCGTCGCCCGCGTCTCGTCGCCTCCGGACTCGGCGCGCTACTCCTCCGGAGCGAGCCCGGCTGCACGGAGGTCGTCCGTGAGCCGACCGTCACCGTGTTCGGCGTACGCGTCGGGGGTGTACGTCTTGATTTCGAGTGCGTGTACCGATCGCGTCATGTGGTCGCCGACGGCGTCGTAGACGCGCTGGTGCTGGTCGACGAGTGACTCGCCCGCGAAGGCCGGTGAGACGACGACGACGCCGAAGTGGGCGTCTTCTTCCTCGTGGTCGTGGACTCGAGGCATGCTGACGTGCGCGACCGCGTCGGGAATCTCGGTCTCGATCAGGTCGGTGATCGTCTCGGTGTCGACGGTCATATCCACCGTCTGACCCGAACGAGCAAAAACCGACCGGACGTCCCGGATGGTGGACGCCGTCGGTGACGACGTCCGCGGGTGACGAACGATCCGCCTAAATCCCTTGCCGAACGACGCAGTGACATGTCCCCCGACGACGCCGGCGGAGTCGTGACGCCCGGAGACGCCACGGCGAGGAGGCCGACGTGAGCGGCGACGAGGAGCTCGCGAAGGACCTTAGCCTCCTCGCGGCGCTCACGATCGGCATCGGCACCATGATCGGGGCCGGCATCTTCGTGTTGCCCGGCACCGCCGTGGCTCGAGCGGGCCCGCTCGCTGCCGGAACGTTCGTGCTCGGTGGGGTGATCGCGTTGTTCACTGCGCTCTCGGCGTCCGAACTCGGTACGGCGATGCCGAAGGCCGGCGGCGCGTACTACTACGTCAACCACGCGCTGGGGCCGATGTTCGGCTCCGTCGCGGGGTGGGCGAACTGGCTCGGCTTGGCGTTCGCCTCGGCGTTTTATATGTACGGCTTCGGTGAGTACATCAACGCCCTCGTCGGGCTCTCTGCGGTCGGCGTCGGGCCGATAACCCTCGAGGCGGCACAGATCATCGGGCTGGTCGGCGCGCTGGTGTTCATCGGCGTGAACTACGCGGGTGCAAAAGAGACCGGCGGGCTCCAGATCGTCATCGTGTTGTTGTTACTCGCCATCCTCGCGCTGTTCACCGTCGTCGGGCTGGCGAACGCCGAGCTCTCGTCGCTTCGCCCGATTGCTCCGCCCGGAACCCCGGGTGCGGTGTTACCGGTGACGGCGGTCGTCTTCGTCTCGTACCTCGGGTTCGTCCAGATCACCTCGGTCGCAGAGGAGATCAAAAACCCCGGACGGAACCTCCCGCTCGCGGTCATCGGCTCGGTGCTCATCGTGACTGTCGTGTACGCGCTGTTCCTCGTCGTGTTGCTCGCGGCGGTGCCGACCGAGCTGGTCGCCGACAACGACACCGCCGTCGTCGACGCGGCGCGGCTGCTGTTCGGGGGCTACGAGGTGTTCGGCTACTCACTCGGCGCGGTCGGGGCGGGGCTGTTGTTGTTCGGCGGGCTGCTCGCGACGGCCTCCTCGGCGAACGCCTCGATCCTCTCGTCGTCGCGAATCAACTTCGCGATGGGTCGCGAGCGGATCGTGACGCCCCGGCTCAACGCGATCCACGACCGGTTCGGCACGCCGTACCGATCGATCGCGTTGACCGGCGGGCTCATCGTCGGGTTCCTGTTCGTCGGCGGCATCGAGCCGCTCGCCACCGCCGGCTCGGTGTTACACCTCATCGTCTACGGCCTGCTCAACCTCGCGCTGATCGTGATGCGCGAGTCGGGCGCGGAGGCGTACGACCCCGACTTTGAGGTGCCGTTGTACCCCGTCGTTCCGGTCATCGGTGCCGTGTCGTCGTTCGCGCTGATCGCGTACATCAGCCCGCAGATCGTCCTCCTCTCGGTCGGACTGGTCGCGTTCGCGCTGGCGTGGTACTTCGTGTACGCCCGCCGCGAGGTCGAAGGCGCGGGCGTCCTCAGCGGCTGGATACTCGACCGGGCCGGAGCCCTCCCAGACGGAGCCGTCTCGGCCGCGACAACTGTCCAACCCGAACAAAGCGACTACCGGGTGCTGGTGCCGCTCGCGAACCCACACACCGAAGAGCACCTGATCAGTCTGGCGTCGGCGATCGCGAAGCGACACGACGGCACCGTCGTGGCGGTCAACATCGCGAACGTGCCGGACCAGACCTCCCTGGAGGCGGCGAGAGAGCGAGGCGCCTACGACGCCGCCCACGACCTACTCGACCGCGCGGAAGCGGACGCCGAGACGTTCGGCGTCGACGTCGAGAGCCACGTCGTCCTCTCACACCGGGTGTTCGAGGAGGTGTTCGACGCGGCGCGGACGTACGGCGCAGACCTCACCGTGATGGGCTGGGGTGAGAACGCTCACGGCTCGCCCGGGCGGGCCGAGTCGGCGATCGACGAGTTGGCACAGTCGTTGCCGTGTGACTTCCTCGTGTTCAGAGACCGCGGCTTCGACACTGAGCGCGTGCTCGTCCCCACCGCGGGTGGGCCCGACTCCGCGCTCTCTGCGGCCGTCGCCCGGATGCTCCGCGCGGAGTTCGGCGCCGCGGTGACGTTGCTCCACGTCGCCGACGACCACGAGCGTGGCCGCGCGTTCCTTGAGTCGTGGGCCGAGGCGAACGGACTCGAGGACGCCCAGCTCGTGGTCGAGTCCGGCGACGTCGAGTCGCGCATCGCCGAGGCGGCTCGCGAGGCGACGCTGCTCGTCATCGGTGCGACAGAGAAGGGGCTGCTCTCGCGGCTCGTGCGCGGGTCGCTGGTGCTCGAGGTGTTGTACGACGTCGACTGCTCGGTGCTGCTCGCCGAGAAGCGACACGACCGCGGGCTCATCGACCGGCTCTTCGGCAGCGGCTCGCGTGCGCGAGAGCCCTCGTACGCCGACGTGGGCGTCGGGACCGAGGCACGAACGCCGGCAGTCGACGCGTCGACCGAGGCAGATGGCCCGGACGGCGACGGCGTGAAAGACGAACGCGCCGGCGAGGCGGCCCGCGACGGCACTAACTGACGCCGACGGTCACGCCAGGAGCCCAGCCCGCTGGAGCTCCGTGCGAATCGCGGTTCGCTTCACGATGGCGAAGCCGGCACAGACGAGGACGAACCCGGCCACCGTGTTCGGTTCGATCCCCTCTCCCAGGATCACCCACCCCGAGAGCGCCGCGAATACCGGTGCGACGTAGGAGACGAGGTTGATCTCGATCGGACCGAGCTGATCCAATAGTCGGAAGTACAGCAGGTAGCCCGCACCGCTCGCGACCACCGCGAGGTAGCCGAGTGCGAGGACGGCCTCCGTCGTCCACGCGATCGTCGCGGGCGACTCGCCGATGGCGGCCGCAGCGAGATGCATGAGTCCCGCTCCCAGGAGCATCGCCCACGCCTCCATCGTCTCGATCTCCAGGTCGGTGTCGAGCGCGCGGGTGATCACCGACCCGAGTGCGAAGGCGGTCGCAGCACAGAGGACGAGGAACTTCGCGACGGTCCCGCCGGCGGTCAGGTTGGTCGGGTCCGGCGCGGCCAACACCACCGCGCCGACGAGGCCGACGAGGAGGCCGACGACGCCGAGCGGGGTGAGTCGCTCGGCGGGGAGAAGCACCCGCGCGAACACCGTCGTCAACACCGGCGAGAGACCGACGATGACGGAAGCGACTGCACTCGTCACGGCTGGGTCGCTCTCGCCGACGAACAAGAGCGCGTGGTACGCCGCGATGATCAGCGTCGCACCGACGAGGACGACGGTCCACTCGTCGCGCCCGCGCGGTAGGGGGTCGTCGGCGACGAGCCACGCGTAGCCGAGCATGATGACGCCGGCGACGTCGTAGCGGACCGCAGCGAACAGTACCGGCGGAACGTACGCTAACCCGGCGTTGATCGCGACGAACGCCGACCCCCACACGGCGGCGAGCACAACGAACAGAGACAGGGTTCGATACTGAGACACGCTGTGTCTGGGTGCGGGCCAGCTCAAGCCCTTTCGAAAGCGGCGGGGGTGGCCGAAGACGGCGGACGGCGCCGCCGGCTCACCGGATGTGAAATCGGTTGCCCTCGCGTGTGACGACGCCGACGTCGGCGAGCCGGCCGAGGGCGTCGCGGACCGCCCGCGCCGGCGCACCGATCTCATCGGCGACGGCCTCGAGCGTTCCGTCGGTCTCGACGAGCGCCGTCAGGACGGCCGCGTAGAACCGGCTGTCTGCTGTGGTACCGAGTCGGTCGTCGATCTCTGCGAGCGCCTGCTCGACGCGCCCGTGGACCCACCGTTTCGCCACCGATAGCTCCCGGTCGAGTTCGCGGAGCCGACCGTACTCGGCGGCGAGCTCGGCGATGTCGTCTGCGCGTTCGCCGGTTCCGGGATCGTCGATCGAGAGGTGCGGACAGCGGCCGGACATGTCGAGGCTGTTGCTCGCGGGGTACGCGCTCTTCGCGCCGAAGCCGTACGGCGAGACGCTCACCTCGAGCCGGAGGCTCCGGGTGATACGGAAGTACTTGCGCCGCTGGTCGTCGGTCGTCGACTCGATCAGGCCGGCCTCCTCGAGCTTCCGAAGGTGGTCGATGACGGCCTTCGGACTCACCCCGAGGTACTCGGAGATCTCCGTGACGTAACAGGGCTTCTGCGAGAGGAGCCGGAGGATCCGACGCCGATTCTCGTTGCCGAGGAGATCGAGCAGTACCGCGGAGTCCATTAACGTCTCGTTAGTCTTCTGTGCGTAAATGATTGACTCATGCGGCCGCGGTCACAGTGAGAAGCGTCAATACCCCACGTCGGGGACGGTGAGCCATGCGCGCAGCACTCGTCATCCTCGACGGCTGGGGCCTGGGTCCCGACTCAGAGTACCGAACCGGACACGAACCGCCGGAGCCGCCCGCGGCGCGCGACCCGGGTCGCGACGCGGTCGCGACCGCGGCGACCCCGACGTTCGACGCCATCGCCCGCGATGGCGCGTACGGATCGCTCGTCGTACACGGCCGGCGCGTCGGGCTCCCGGAGGGCCAGATGGGGAACTCGGAGGTCGGCCATCTGAACATCGGCGCTGGGCGGATCGTCGAGCAGGCGTACACGCGGATCACGGACGCCCTCGAGTCGGGGTCGTTCAGCGACAACGACGCGATCGCCGGCGCGTTCGAACACGTCGCGTCGACCGGTGGGCGCGTCCACCTCATGGGACTCGTGAGCGACGGCGGCGTCCACTCGCACGTCTCACACCTCACGGCGCTCGTCGAGGCGGCCGCGGCCGCGGGCGTCCCGGCGACGACCCACGCGTTCACCGACGGCCGCGACACCGCGCCGGCGATCGCAGACGAGTTCCTCGCGACCGTCGCCGACACGGCCGCCGAGTGCGGGACCGGAGCCGTCGCGACGGTCACCGGCCGGTACTACGCGATGGACCGCGACGAGAACTGGGACCGAACCCGTCGCGCGTACGACGCCATCGTCCGGCGCGAGGCCGACCACGTGGCCGAGTCGGGGGTCACAGCCGTCGAGGCCGCACACGCCCGCGGCGAGACGGACGAGTTCATCGAGCCGACGCTCGTCGCGGACGAACCGGCGCTCGTGGACGGTGACGCGGCTATTTTCTGGAACTTCCGCGCAGATCGCGCCCGCCAGCTCGTGCGGCTGCTGACCGAGACGGAGCCGACGTGGGGGTTCGAGCTGGACCAGCCCGACGTCGAGCTGGTGACGATGACCGAGTACGACGAGACGTTCGCGTTCCCGGTCGCGTTTCCGCCGGAGCTCCCGGAGGGCACGCTCGGCGAGGTGGTCGCCGACGCCGGCGGGACCCAGCTCCGCATCGCCGAGTCGGAGAAGTACCCGCACGTCACGTACTTCCTCAACGGTGGCCGCGAGGTCGAGTTCCCGGGTGAGACGCGGTCTATCGTGCAGAGCCCGGACGTCCCGACGTACGACGAGCAGCCGGCGATGTCGGCGCCAGCCGTCACCGACGAGGCGGTCCGCGTGATCGAGACCGCGGACCCGGACCTCGTGGTGGTGAACTACGCGAACCCGGATATGGTCGGACACACCGGTGACTTCGAGGCGGCCGTCGAGGCGGTCGAGGCGGTCGACGGGGAGCTCTCGCGGCTGCTCGACGCCGTCGCGAACGCCGGCGGCCACGCCGTCGTCACCGCCGATCACGGCAACGCAGACGACATGGGAACCGAGGCGGACCCCCACACGGCACACACGTTCAATCCGGTACCGTTCATCTATCGTACGCCCGCGGGTGACGACGGCGGGCACACGGTCCGAAGCGGGGGGTCACTCTGTGACGTCGCTCCGACGATCCTCGAACGCATGTCGCTCACACGGCCATCGGTGATGACCGGCGAGTCGCTTCTCGAGTGAGCGGAGCGGCCACGATCGCCGGTCGGTCGTCGGTCGTCGCGCTCGGCGTCGACCGAGCCCGAGTTTTATCGGTCGTCTCGAACCGCGCCCGTTCCGGGGCGGTCTGTCGCCGCCAGGTCGATCGAGCCGCCGGCGAGGTCGACGCCCGTGAACGGGTCCGTCTCGAGCAGTAGCGAGCCGTCGAGGTCGGCGTAGTCTACCGACGGGGCGAGGTGTGCGGCGGCGGCGATGGACGCGTTCGACTCGATCATACAGCCGAGCATCACCTCGAGTCCGTGTGCCCGCGCCGTTGCGATCGCCCGACGAGCCTCCGCGAGCCCGCCCGTCTTCATGAGCTTCAGGTTCACGATGTCACAGCGGTCCGCGACCGCGGGGACGTCGGCCGCCGTGACACACGACTCGTCGGCCGCGATCGGCAGTGCCGACCGCTCGTAGACGAACCGGAGGCCCTCGCGGTTCGACGCCGGTACGGGCTGTTCGACGAACTCCACGCCGAGGTCCGCGAGCCAGCCGCTTTTCATCACCGCCTCCCGTGGCGTCCACGCCTCGTTCGCGTCGACCCGGAGCGTCGCCGCCGGAGCCGCATCGCGCACCGCCTCGACGATCTCACGGTCGCGGTCGCCGCCGAGTTTCACCTTCAGAAGCGAGTACCCGGCCTCGGCCGCAGCTGCTGCCTTCTCGTGCATCCGCGCCGTGGTGTCGATGCCGACGGTGAACGAGGTGACTGGCGTCGCCGACGGGTCGAGTCCCCACAGCCGGTACAACGGGAGGTCGACCCGCTTTGCAGCGAGGTCCCACATCGCGATCGACACCGCACACCGCGCCGCTGGGTTGTCCGCGACGGTCGAGCGCATGCGAGTCTCGATCTGTTCGAGCGCGTGTGGGTCGCCGACCGACTCGACGTCCGCGAGCAGGTCCGAGAGCACCGCAGCGACGGTGTCGGCCGTCTCGCCGTAGTGTTTAGAGGGCGCTGCCCCTCCGACACCGGTGTGGCCCGCCTCGTCGGTCACGGTGACGATCAGGTTCTCGGCGTCGGTCTGGGTGCTCCGAGAGATCGTAAACGGATCTGCGAGCGGGAGCGTCACCCGCTCGGCGGCCGTCTCGAGGGTCATTCGCCGAGCCCCGCGTCGACGATGCCGTCAACGATCCGGTCGGCGCCGTCACGCACGGGGTCGGCCGTGGGGACGTCGAGCGTCTCGGCGACGTCGGAAACGGCAACCTCGGCTGCCACGTCGTCGTCTATCGACTTCGTGTTCACCGCGCCGGCGACGACGTGGGTCTCGTGGACCGGCGCCGCAAGATCCTCGTAGAGGTCGACGTAGTCGGTGAGCGGTGGGATCGCGACCGACTCGTAGCCGTGGATCGCGTCGCGGCCGGCCGCGTGACACAACACGAGCCCGTCGGCCATCGCGCCGTGAAGGATGCCGCAGGTCACTGCCGAGTACGCCGGGTGAACGATCGTTCCCTGGCCTTCGACGACGAGGAGGTCGTGGCCGTCGCCCGCCGTGAGAACGAGATCCTCGACGGCTCCCGCGGTGAAATCGGAGACTACGCGGTCGATCGGGGTCCCCCACCCGGCGATCATGATCCCCGTCTGGCCCGTGGGCACGAAGGCGGCGTCGATGCCGCGGTCGCGCGCGGCCGCGACGATCTCGAGTGCCGCGGTCATCTTGCCGACCGAACAGTCCGTCCCAACGGTGAGCACGACGTCCGCGTCGACGTCGGCGGACCGACCGCTCGCGACGCCGATGTCGTCCGGTGGCCGGCGAACGTCGCGTAGGTCGACGTCGTGGTCCGCGGCGAGTGCGGCGAACTCGGCGTCCTCGTTCAGAAAGTAGTGGAGGCCGCTCACGACGTCACAGCCGGCGGTGATCGCGGCCCGGACGTCCGCCCGCCAGGAGTCGTCGAATCCGCCGCCGATGGGCGCGATACCGACGTAGAGCGCGTCGATGGCTCCCTCGGCGGCCGCGAGGGCGTCCTCGAACGACGCGACGATCGGTGCGTCGTCGAGGTCGGGGGCGTGGTCGGCGACGCGGTCGCCGGCGCGGTCGCGGTCGAGGACCGCAGCGACCGCCTGGTCGCCGTATCGCATGACGCCGAGGGCGGTTTTTGCGCCGTCGGGGAACTTCTCGTGGGCGAGCACGACGATTCGCTCGGATGGCATGTCGGCCGGTCACCCCGGGAGAGATTAAAACGAGTGGAGACGGAAGCCCTGGCCGGAGCCGCTCACGCCGATTCGCCGACGAACGTCTCGGCGCCCTCGTAGAACCAGTAGCCGTTCTCGCGCATCGCCCGGCCGAGTTCACGGTGGAACTCGACGAAGTCCGCGAACTCCTCGCGTTCGACGCCCTCGAATATCTCTTCGACGGAGACGATCGTCTCGTGGTCGATCCGCACCGGGTGGTCGCCGTACGCCTCGACGTACTCGGCAGCCGACAGCGGGAAGTCCTCCGACTCGTCGATCTTCTTTGCGAGCACCGCGTGGCCGTACTTTCGCATGCCCTCGCTGCCCTGCTCGCCGTCGGGGTCGTGTGGCCAGTCCATGAACGACGATACGAAACTCGGTGGCATAGTCGTTACGCTCGCATACAGACCGTGTGCGAGGTGGCTCTCGACTCCAATCCGTTCGATTGTGGTGGGGGTGTGGCCGAGACGGTCCAAGACGCCCGGACGCTCCTTTCAGCCACACCCTCTCTAGTACGTGTACGATTGGTGTGGTGGCTCTATGAGCGATACGACCGCGCGACGGCCGGACACCAGTTGGCCACACCCTCTCCAGTACGTGTACGACGGTGGCGATGTGACCGAGACGACCTGCGACAGCCGGACACGACTTTGCCACACCCTCCCCAGCCGATTCGCGAGTCGCCCACGGGCGACTCGCTCATCCCTCGCGCGCGCTCGCAAGCCCGCCTTCGGCGGCCTGCGAGGCGCGCGCCACCGCAAGTAGGGCACTCGCTGGTCGATACGTCAGAAACGACGATTGGACGCAGTGTACCGTAATCCGGCCTCAGCGTTCGAGTCCGCCCTGGGCTGTGATCCGCATAATGTGTCTGACGTTCAGGTATATCTCCGTCGGCGAGGTCGACTCGGCAGGGTCGTACAGATCGGAGACTCGATACAGTATCGCGGCGAGCTGGGCGCTCTCGGTGTCGTCACCGCGCACATCCTCGGCGATCGCCCGAAGAAACTCGCGAACCGCCTCGTCGTCCGGGAAGTCACCAGTGGGTGCGTCCGCGGGGACGACCGGGTCGACGCCGGCCGCCTCGAGCGGGTCGACCGACCCGTCGTCGCCGACACCTCGATCCTCGCTGATCGTGTCGTCCTCGCTGATCGTGTCGTCCTCGCTGGTCGTGTCGTCCTCGCTGATCGTGTCGTCCTCGTCGGCCCGGCCGTCCTCACCAGTCATCGGTCCGTGGCGACCTCGCGCCGCCGCACCAGTCCGGTGTTGTTCGCGACGTTCTCGACGACGATCTTGAACGCGTCGGCGGTGTCTCCCTCCGCTAAGACGACCGGGGCGCCGTCGTCGCCGCCCGCCCGCACGTCGGGGTCGAGTGGGACGCCCCCCAGAAACGGGAGGTCGTTCTCCTCGGCGAGCGCCGCGCCACCGCCGCTGCCGAAGATGTCGTGGACGCTGCCGCAGTCGGGACACCGGAAGCCGGCCATGTTCTCGGCGATGCCGAGGACGTTCGTGTCGTGTTTGCCGAACATCCGGAGCCCCTTCACCGCGTCGTCGAGCGCGACGTCCTGGGGCGTGGTGACGATGACGGCCCCCGAGAGCGGTAGCGTCTGGAGGATCGTGAGCTGGGTGTCACCAGTACCTGGGGGAAGGTCCAACACGAGGTAGTCGAGGTCGCCCCACTGGACGTCTTCGACCAACTGGGTGATGATCTTGTGAACCATCGGTCCACGCCAGATCACCGGGTCGTCCTCGCCGGTGAGAAAGTCCATGCTCATCAGGCGGACGCCGTACGCCTCCGGTGGCACGATGGTGTCACCGTCGGTCTCGGGGCGGTCCTCGGCCGCCACCATCCGCGGGACGTTCGGCCCGTACACGTCGGCGTCGAACAGTCCCACGCGAGCGCCGAGCGCGGCGAGCCCCGCGGCGAGGTTCACCGCCATCGTCGACTTGCCGACGCCACCCTTCCCGGAGGCGACGGCGATCACGTTCTCGACGTCGGGTAACACCTGCTCCGAACGGTCGACCGGATCCGGGATCGACGCCGACAACGACACCTCGAGGTCGACGTCCGAGAGCGCCTCGCGGACGTCGGCGGCGATCGCCGACTCGTGTGGCGAGAAGGGCGCACCGAGCGCGAGCGAGACGTGAACCTCCTCGGCCGCCTCGTTGACGTCGACGTCGTTCACGAGGCCGAGCGAGACGACGTCGTCGCCGAGGTCGGGGTCCTGGACCGTTCGCAGCCGCTCGCGCACCGCCGCGTCGTTCATACGCGTCAGACGGGGCTGTGGTGAATAAGGATTCTGTCCAGTCCGACACCGTCTGGCGACCGTACAGGCGGCCGACCACGCTCCGGGGACGGGGTAACGTCATCGCGTGGGGCGCACACCGAGGCGCACCACGACCGTCGTCGACTCGCCGTCACGTCGCACGCGGAGGGTCGCCGTCGCCCCGGGTCGCGTCTGTAAGGCGAGGTGGCTGCCGAGGTCCTCGGTCGTCTGTACCGGCTCGTCGTCGATGGCGGTGACGACGTCGCCGCCGACGGGCACCTGACGGCCGTCGACCAGTTCGGTGTCGGAACTCGGCCGGAGGATCCCGTCCGAGGGACCGCCGGCGACCGTGTCGACGACCAGCAGTCCGCGCGGCTCCGGCAGGTCGTTTGCGGCCGCGATCGTCGGCGTCACCGGTGCGAGTGAGACGCCGAGGTACGCGTGGTCGTACGTCCCCGTCTCGACGATCGACGGGACGACCCGTTTGGTCAGGGCCGCAGAGATGCCGAACGCGATGTTGTCGCCGCCACCGGAGTTGATCACCGCGACGACGTCGCCGTCGAGTGCGACCAGCGGCCCCCCGCTGTTGCCGGGATTCACGGCCGCGTCCGTCTGGATCGCGTCCGGGATGGTGAAGCCAGTTTGGGCCGGAATCGCCCGATTGACCCCGCTCACGATGCCCGTCGTGACCGTGCCGTTCAGGTCGTACGGGTTGCCGATGGCGACGACCTCCTGGCCAATCGCGGGCTGACCGTCTGCGAGCGAGAGCGGGTCGACGCCCGTCGGCAGCGACCCGACGTCGAGCACCGCGAGGTCGCTGTGCGGGTCCGTGCCGACCACCGTGCCGGTCGTCCACGCTCCCGTTTGGAACCGGATCTCGGCCTCGCTCGCGCTTTTGACGACGTGGGCGTTCGTGACCACGTGGCTCGCGTCGTACGCGAATCCGGTCCCCTGCCCACGGGGCGGCTGCACGAGGACGACGCCGTCTATCGTTTCCCGATAGACTCGCGTGTACGGGCTCTCCGTCCGCGTCGAACCCGGCGTCGACTCAGCTGTGGTGTCGCTTTCGTTTGTCCCCGACTGCGCCGGCGTCGTCCGGTCCGTTCCAGCACAGCCGGCGAGGGCGGTCCCCGCGGCGACGAGCACTCCCCGGCGCGTGAGCGTTGGCTCCGCCATGTCGCGTCGACGTTCACGCGGTCTCCGCGTATGTCTTGTGGGTCACTCGATCGTCGTGCCGGGGTTCGCCCCGCGGAGGAACGCCTCGAGGTCGGCCGGACCGAACACGGACGCCGGGGCGTCGAGCGCGAGCAGTTCGCGAACCTTCGCCGCCATACCGCCGGAGACGTCGGTCGCGTCGCTCGCGCCGACCGCCTCTACGACCGGCTCGAAGGCGTCGATCGTGGGTATCACGTCGCCGTCGCCGTCGAGGACGCCCGGAACCGTCGAACACACCCCGACCCGGTCGGCACCGAGCCCCCCGGCGAGTTCGACGACGAGTTCGTCGCCGGAGACGACCGTCACGCCCGCGCCTGCGGTCGCGACGAGGTCGCCGTGGACGACGGGGACGAACCCCTCCGCCAGGAGCGTTCGCACCGACGCGAGCGGGAGGGTGAGCGACCCCTCGGCACCCGATTCCCGCGCCGCAAGTGAGAGTGGGTGGACCGGAACCGCGGGCACGCCTCGCTCGCGGAGCGCCGCGAGCACGGCGTCGGTGAGAACACCCATCGCGCCGTGGACGTCGGCGACGGCCGCGACGTCGTCGCTGCCGTCGGTCGTCGAGAGGCCGTGTTCACTCGCGTGGTGGTGACCGAAGCTCCCGCCACCGTGGACGAGCACGAGTCCGGCGGTCCGGGTCGTCTTCGTATCTGTGTCGCCGCGGCCTGGCGACCCCCCGACGTCCGCCGCGGCGACGGCGTCCCCGGCGGCCGCGAGCGCCGCTTTGTCGACCGTCTCCGGTCGATCCTTCGCCGTGATCAGACTCCCGCCCAGCTTGAGGACGACCGGCGACTCGCGGTCACGCGGCGTCGACGACCGGTCGGTCACGGCTCCACCACGCGGACGCCGTCGGTCGCGAGCTCCGCACGGAAGGCCTCGACACAACCCTGGGTGAACGAGAGCGCCGTTGGCGTCTCGGGGCTCGGATCGAGCGCGACGATACACCCGCCGCCGCCGGCTCCGGTGAGCTTCGCGCCGTGTGCTCCGGCCTCGCGAGCCGCCCACACCATCGAGTCGAGCGACCGCGCCGAGACGCCGAGGGCGGCCAGCAGTCCGTGGTTGAAATCCATCAACTCACCGAGCCCGTCGAGCAGCTCACTCGAGGGGGACACGGTCGGATCGGCGTCGGCGAGCAGCGTCTCCCCCTCTCGGACCAGGTCCCCGATCGACGCCACCGTATCGGCCGCGAAGTCGTGTTCCTCTCGGAGGGCCCGCACGCCCGCGACGAGCGCACCGGTGTCGCCCGCCCCGCCGTCGAACCCGATCACGAAGGGGAGACTCGGCGCGTCGATCGACTCACAGTCGTCACCCGCGACGCGGACGGCCCCGCCCATGGTCGAGCAGAACGTGTCTGCGCGCGACGCCTGCCCGTCCTGGACCTCGAACTCGGCGCGGTACGCCCTGTCGGCGAGTTCCCGTCTATCGAGTGGCACACCGAGCGCCCGCGTCGCCGCGTCGATGCCGGCGACGACGACGGCCGCCGACGAGCCGAGCCCCGCGCCCAGCGGGATGTCGCTCTCGACGGTGATATCGAAGCCGGCGTCGGGCGCGTCCGCGGCTGCACGCGCCTGTCTCACCGCGGCGTCGACGTACCCCATCGCCGCGTCGACGAGCGATGCCGGGACGTTCACGTCCGGCGGGTCGTCGACGGTACCGGCGTACTCGACGGTGAATCCATCGAGCGAGAGGTCCGCCGCGGTGACCCGAACGTGATCGTCCGCCCGCGGCTCGACGGTTACGCGCGCACGCCGCTCGATCGCCGCCGGCACGGCCGGCTCGCCGTACACCACGGCGTGTTCGCCGAAGAGGTACACCTTCCCCGGCGCCTCACAGACGGTCATGTCGCGACTCACACTCCGAACCCATACAGGCGTTGTGTTTGCGGCGCTGGGTAGTCACTCGGGTGGTGTGAAAATGCGGTGCGTCGAAGACGCGGTCGTCGCGCTATAATTCGTCTTCGAAGTCGTCGAGCGCGAACACGGTGTCGGCGCCGCGGCGATCGAGCGTCTCGTTGGCGAGCAGCCAGTAGACGACCGACAGTGCGCGCCGCCCCTTGTTGTTCGTCGGGACGACGAGGTCGACGTTCGAGAGCTGATTGTTCGAGTCACACATCGCGATTACGGGAATACCGACCGTGATCGCCTCCTTGACGGCCTGGGCGTCACCGATGGGGTCCGTCACCACGACGACGTCCGGCTCAATGTAGCCGGCGTAGTCGGGGTTCGTTAGCGTCCCTGGAATGAACCGGCCGGTCCGGGCGCGAGCGCCGACCGCGTCGGCGAACTTCTCGGCGGGGAACCGTCCGTACTGTCGCGAGGAGGTGACCAGGATCTGTTCGGGGTCGTAGTTCGCGAGGAAGTCGGCCGCCGTGCGGATGCGGCCGTCGGTCTCGCTCACGTCGAGCACGTAGAGCCCGTCGTCGCGGACGCGGTGGATGAACCGCTCCATGTCGGCCGTCTTTTGTTGGGTTCCGATGTGGACACCCGCAGAGAGGTAGTCCTCGACGGGGATCAACAGGTCGACGTCTTCGTCGGGCATGACGTCGTCGTCGAACGGCGAGGCCGGCTCGTCCGGCGCTGTCTCCTCGGTCTGGGCGTCCGCTGACGCCTCCTCGGCTGGAGCGTCGGCTGGCGGCTCGACTGCTGGTTCAGCGTCGGCAGGCGCCTCGTCGGCGGCCGCGTCGGCGGGCTGGTCCGCTGTCGTGTCGGCCGCCTCGTCGATCGCCGCCTCGGTGTCGGCTGTCTCGTCGAGTTCGACCGCGTCGTTGTCCTCTGTCATGCGTTGTATGGGGTCGTCACACCGCGTCGTCCGCGATGCGGATCAGTTCGTTCAGCTTGGCGGTTCGCTCGCCGCCGACCGTGCCGGTCTTGATGAAGCCGGCGTCGGTCGCGACAGCGAGGTGAGCGATGGTCGCGTCTTCGGTCTCGCCGGAGCGGTGAGAGATCACACTCTCCATGCCGTGTTCGGTGGCGAGTTCGACCGCGTCGAAGGCGTCCGAGAGCGTCCCGATCTGGTTCGGCTTGATCAGGATGCTGTTGGCCGCGCCGACGTCGATGCCGGCCTGGAGCCGTTCGACGTTGGTGACGAAGAGGTCGTCACCACAGATCAGCGTTTGGTCGCCGACGCGGTCGGTCAGCTCGGCGAACGCCTCGTAGTCGTTCTCGTCGAGGGGGTCCTCGACGTATGCGAGGTCGTACTCCTCGACGAGTTCGGCGACGTAGTCGACCTGCTCGGCGGTCGTCCGCGTCTCGTCGCCGTAGACGTACGCGTCGCGGTCGGCGTCGTACAGCTCGGCGGCCGCGACGTCGAGGCCGAACTGGACCTCGAAGCCGACCTCGTCGGCGACGCGGTCGACGGCGTCCTCGACGACCTCGAACGCCTCGGCGTCAGAAATCGCGGGGGCCCACGCGCCCTCGTCGCCCTTCGCCGCTGGAACGCCTCGCTCGTCGAGGACGTCGCCGACCGCGGCGTGCACCGCGGCGTTCGCGAAGACGGCCTCCGAGACGCTCGGTGCGCCGACGGGCGCGGCGAGGAACTCCTGAATGTGTGTCGCCTCCTTGGCGTGTTCGCCGCCGCCGACGACGTTACCAAGCGGAGTCGGAAAGCCGTCGCCGCGGAACGCACCGCCGAGGTGCTGATACAGCGGGATGCCGAGCACGTCGGCGCCGGCCTTCGCCGCCGCCATCGACGTGGCAACCGCGCTGTTCGCGCCGATGGCAGAGAAGTCGTCGGTGCCGTCGGCCGCGTGGAGTGCGGCATCGACGGCGCGCTGGTCGCCGACGAACAGCCCCTCAAGTCGGGGCACGGCGTGTTCGCGAGCCGCCGCGATCGCCTCCGCGGCGGGCAGTTCGATGGCCTCGTACTCGCCGGTCGAGGCCCCACTCGGGGCGGCACCGCGGCCGAAGCCGCCCGACTCCGTGAGTACGTCGGCTTCGACGGTCGGGTTGCCACGCGAGTCGAGGATGCGACGCAGCGAGACGCTGGTGATTCGTGTCATCAGTTGGATTCCCTCCGAACCGTAAAGGGGAGCGCGCCCGCGTCGTACTCCTCTGCGGCGACGAGGATCGGCTCCGTCTGGGTTGTGTCGATCAGCACGGGCGCGCCGTACGACACCTGCAGTGCTCGGGCGCCAAGGATTCGTGCCTTCTCGTATCGGTTGTATCGCTGTGTGGACATGGTCACTGGTAGGGGGCGACGACGTCGACGAGGTCGCGGTGGCTGACCAACATGCGTCGACAGCAGTGGCGGTTCACGCCGAGGTCGTCGAGCACCTCGCCGGGGTCCTCGTCGCCCTCACGGGCGCGTGCTCTGAACGCTTCCCAGTGTTCGCCCACGACGTTGCCGCAGGTGAAACACCGGACGGGGATCATCATGCTCTGACCACCTCAGCGGTACGACTTCTGGTAGCGAGCCCGGGCGCCAGGTCCGCCCCACTTTTTCGCCTCGGACTGCCGCACGTCGTTGACCAACAGCGTGCGGTCGAAGTTCATGTACGCGTCGCGCAGCTCGGCGTCACCGAGGTGCTGGACGAGTCCACGGGCGATGGCGGTCCGCGTCGCGTCGGCCTGACCGCTGAAGCCGCCGCCGGCGACGTCGATGTCGATGTCGACGCCGTCGCGCAGCTCCTCGCCGGCGATGCGGAACGGCTCGAGCATCTTGAGCCGGGCCTGTTCCGGCTCGACCAGCTCGACTGGTCGTGAGTTGATTCGCACGCGACCCGCTCCGTCGCGCACCGTTGCGCGAGCGACGGCCGTCTTCTTTTTGCCTGAGGTGTTTGTTACCATGTGACGTTAGCCCCCAGCGACTCGGCGATTGCGCCGAGCGTGGTGAATTTGATGTTTGAGAGCCGATCCAGCGAGGTGCCGTCTACGACGACCGCCTCGGCGTCCTCGTCGCGCTCGTACGGGTTGCCGACGTAGACGCGGACGTTCGAGAGCGCCTCGCGGCCGTCGTCGGTCTTGTACGGCAGCATGCCGCGGATCGAGCGCTTGAAGATGCGGTCCGGCCGCTTGGGGTAGTACGGCCCGCTGTCGGAGCCGAGTCCCGCACGGGTGTGGTACGTCTCCATCGTCGACTCCTCGTTGCCGGTGATCACCGCCTGCTCGGCGTTGACCACGGCGATCGTCTCGCCGTCGAGCGCGCGTTGGGCGACGTTCGAGGCGACGCGACCGAGGATGCAGTCGCGCGCGTCGACGACGACGTCGGCGTCGACCTTCGCGAGACTCATCGGATCACCCGGACGTTCCCGCCCTCGGGGTTCTGTTCGACGAACTGCTCGAGCGGCACCGCCTCGCCAGCCTGTTCGATCTTCGTGCGGGCGGTGCCCGAGAAGTCGACGGCGGCGACGGTGACGTTCTTCTGGAGGACGCCGCTGCCGAGCACCTTGCCCGGAACGACGACCGCTTCGTCTTCGTTTGCGTACCGTTCGATGCGACCCAGATTGACCTCGGCGTGGGTGCGCCGGGGCTTCTCGAGTCGGTCGGCGACGTCCTGCCAAACGTTGGCACCGGTGTCACGCGAGACCGACTTTAGATCGGCGATGAGGTTCTGTAAGTGTGGATTCGTCTTGCTACTCATTGCTGTCTCCCTGGTGGGATTCGTGAAAATCGGAGTGCAGGGAGCAGGATTTGAACCTGCGGACCTCTACAGGACAGCGCCCTGAACGCTGCGCCGTTGGCCTGACTTGGCTATCCCTGCGAACACTCCGTCGTACTCCGGCTCCACTCAAACCACTTTCGGTCCGACCGCTCGGACCGGACACGCCGCTCGCCGCCGGGCGGCGACCGTCGGTGGTGGTGAGTGGTGCCGGCATCGCTTACACTGCGACTTTCGTCCGTAGTTCGTCCGCGCGCGCCTCGAGTGAGTCGATCGCGTGGAGTAACAGTTCGGCTGCGGTGAACGAGCCGTCCGTCTCGACGTGGAAGACGAACGCGCCGGGGACGTCCTCGACGGACACCTCCTCGTCCGGATACCGTTCGGTGAGGTCGTTGTCGAACTCGTCGGTGACGACGATCTCGCCCTCCGGCGTCTCGACGACGCCGCGAAGGATCTGTGGCTCCTCGTCGTCGAACTCGCCGCGATCGCCGTCGATCGAGACGCGCTGGAGGTGGCGGTAGCCGACCGAGACCCCGCCCTGGTGTTTGGCGTGGTCGGTGCCGGACGCCAACACCGCGTCGGCCTCGAGCGCCAGCGTCTGTCCCTCCTTCAGCTCGATTATCGGGACGTTCTCGTCTGCGGGCACTACGAGCGGCTCCGCCGACTCGAGGTCGCCGGAGTACGCGGTCGCCGGTCCCGAGACGTCGAGCGAGAGCGTGACGGTGTCGCCGAGCTCGAACTCGTCGAGTGGCGTCGTCAGGGGAACGAGCCCCAGCCGCAACCCGATCATCTCGTCGAACATCACGGAGGAGTTCTCGAGGAACCGGACGGTGTCGATCGAGAACGTCGGGACGTCCGCGATCATCGCCCGGCGGATGCCGTTGGCGAACGCCGGGGTGAGCCCGCGGATCAACACCCGCGCGCTGCGGTCGTCCCGTTCGACGTACTCGACGTCGAAGTCGGCGTCAGTCATGTCAGACTCGCTTGTTCTTCGGCGCCTTCGTCCCGTCGTGCGGGATGGGCGTCACGTCTTCGATGCGGCCGATCTCGATGCCCGCACGCGAGAGCGCTCGGATCGTCGCCTGTGCGCCGGGGCCGGTCGACTTGTTGAGGTTGCCACCGGGGCCGCGCACGCGAACGTGCACGCCCTCGAGACCGGCCTCTTTGACCCGCTCGGCGACGACCTCTGCCATCTGCATGGCGGCGTACGGCGACGCCTCGTCTCGGTTCTGTTTCACCACGGTCCCACCGGAGGACTTGGCTATCGTCTCCGCGCCAGTCTCGTCGGTGACCGTGATGAGCGTGTTGTTGAACGACGCGTACACGTGGGCGATGCCCCACTTTCCGTTGTCAGATCCACTCATGGGTAGTTACTCCTGTGACTCCGCGCGCTCGGGGTGGAGGTCGTCCGCGAGCGGACTGGTCTCGTCGAACGCGATGGCGCTCTCGTCGCTCACGTCCATCTTCACCGACGGGCGCGTGACGCGTGCGCCGTCGACGGTGACGTGGCCGTGAACGATGAACTGGCGGGCCTGCTGCGGCGAGGAGCCGAATCCCTGTCGGTACGCGACCGTCTGGAACCGTCGCTCCAGGAGGTCGGTCACGTCGAGTGACAGCACCGACGAGATGTCGTCGGCGTCGCCGAGGATGCCGATTCGGCGCAGTCGAGCGACGAACTCGGCGCCGGTCTCGCCGGCGACGTCGACGTCACCCTGTGCGTCGCCAAGGAGGCGTCGTGCCTCACGGCGCATGCGACGCAGTTCGGACTGTGCACGCCAGAGCTCCTCTTTGTTCTTCAGCCCGTACCGCGAGAGGAGATCGGACTCCTCGGCGATGCGCTCGCCCTGGTACGGGTGGTTCGGGGTCTCGTAGCCCTTGGTGTTCTTGCCGGTGCTCATTCTTCACCGCCCTCCTCGTCGCCCATCTCCTCGCGGATCTCCTCGACGTTGACCCCGATGGTCCCCTCGGTTCGACCCGTGGACTTCGTTCGCTGGCCGCGGACCTTCTGGCCGCGCTTGTGGCGAACGCCTTTGTACGATTCGATCAGCTTCATCCGGTTGATGTCGTGACGACGCTTCTCTTCGACGTCCGTGCCGACGAGGTGGGTCGTCTCTCCGGTGAAGAAGTCGTTCTGTCGGTTGGTCATCCACGACGGGACGTGGTCTTCGAGGTTCTCGGCGACGTCGACCACCGCCTCGATGTCCGCCTCGTCGAGGAGCCCGAACGTGGCCGTGCGGTCCACGTCGGCCTCCTCGGCGACCAGCCGCGCCATGCGCGTGCCGATTCCGTTGAGTTCAGATAGGCTTCGCTCGACCGTCTTCGTCCCGTCGAGGTCCGCGCCCCCGATCCGGACGAAGTACTGGAGGTCCTCCTCCGTCGAGTCGTCCTGTTGTTCTTCCGTGCTCATGTGTTGATCGCAGTGAGTCCTACCGGCGCGATCCGGCGGTACTCCGTCGTTTCGAGCGTTGCGGCGGGGATTTGAACCCCGGAGGCAGTGACGCCACAGAGTTAGCAACCCTGCGCCTTGGGCCAGGCTTGGCTACCGCAACTCGCGTCGTATCGTCGCCCTCGTGGACTCGGGACCCGGCGTCCCTGCAGTTTGTGCAACTGTACGGTCCACGCTTCGCTACTTAAACATCACGAATGGGCGACGCGACTGCGGGCGTGTGACACGGAGCGAACCGAGGCTGCCGTGTGTCGTGTGGACGACCGCGGGCCGCGTCACGACCCGTCGCTCGCGGGGTCTGGAAGCGCTATCACCGGCCGGGTGGCGTTCGAGACGAGACGCGCGGCGACGTTGCCGGCGAGCAGCTGCGTCAGGCGACTGCCGCCGCGCGGGCGGTAGACGATCGCACTCGCGTCGACCTCGGCGGCCGCGGCGACGATCGTCGCGGCCACGTCCCGGCCGTAGGCGGTGTGCTCGGCCGCGTCGGGAAACACCTCGCGCACCGCGTGGTACGCGTCGGCGGCGATCGCCTCCGACTGCTCGACGGGCGTCTTGTCGGGTACACCCTCGCCCTTCTCGACGACGTGGACCGCCGTCACGCGGTCCGGTTGGTAGGGCGCGAGCGCCCGGGCCGTGGCGCGAGCGTCGTCTTCGGTCGCGGCCGCAACGAGCGCGTGTGCGAGGATATTGGTGGTACCGTCACCGTCAGCTTCACTACCACCCGTGTCGTCTGTGTGCTCCATGGTTGGCTGTCGGTCGTCGCGGTGAAAAGCGTATGTTGCCGCCCGGTCGACTGAGTGAGTTACAGGAACATCGCGAGGGCTTTTTGCCGTGCGACCGCAAAGTCACATCGTGAGTCTGGAGACAGACGAAGACGACGGCCGCTCGCAGGCGGCTACGCACGTCGAGGACGTGACGGCGACGTCGCCGACCAGCGAGCAGTCACGCCCGTCCGGTGAGGCAGGCAGTACCGGTGAGGCGGGTAGTGCCGGTGAGGTGTCGGTCGAGGCGGACGGGTTCGGTGCGAAGGGCTGGGTGCTGACCGCGGTGCTGTTCGTGAGCGTGATCGTCATTCCCGGGATCATCTACGCGTACCCGTACGCCGCTGGTGGGCTGGGGTTCACGTTCTTCGCGACGTACCTCGCACTCCCACTCGTGCCGGCGGCGCTGTTGGGGCTCGTCGCCGTCTGGTCGATGACCGCGGCGATCGCCGACGACTAACAGGACGATCTAGTCGCCAGCAGTCGTCTGACCAATGCGACTCCGTGACACCCGGGCACCAATGTGCCACACCCTCTCGGGCCGATTCTATACGTGTCTGGGAGCAGTTCTGTGACGAACACGACCGCATGACACCCGGGCACCAATGTGCCACACCCTCCCCAGCCGATTCACTCGTCGCCAGCGGGCGACTCGTTCATCCCTCGCACGCGCTCGCGAGCACGCCTCCGGCGGCCCGCGAGGCGCGCGCCACCGCCGGAGGATGTCAAGAAACGCGTGACACGCAGTGCGCTGTCGTCATCAGTGCAGTATCTGTCGCGTGAGCGATGGCTTCCCCACGTTCGTGGTTCTGATCTCGGGAGAAGCGAGCCGCGATGAGAACGTTTGCGTCTACGACGACGTTGGCCATCAGTGGTCTCCAGCAATGAGGTTTGATCGGTGGCGGCATCGGTTGGGTCACCGATATCGACTGGTTCGAGCCGGGAAAACACGCCGTACTGTTCTTTGACGAGCTCGACTGAGAGGGCTCCGTCTTCATCGACGTACCAGCGGATCGTATCACCCGATTGGACGTCAGCCGCTCGCCGTACCGCTGCCGGGACCGTGACCGAGTAGCTCTTGTTCACCGTCGTTTCGTCTTCGACCTCGGGAGACATATGTGGGAGTGCTACACTGGAAAATAATTTGGCTTTAAATTTGCTCCACGCGGGTTCTCACACGTGTGAACTGCACCCCTCGCCCCGTCGTCGGCCGCGGGCGCGCCGAACGACAATCGTTTTTACCGGCCCTTCCGGATGGTGAATATGTTGATCACCGTCTCTGGCCCGCCTGGCAGCGGGAAGAGCACGAACGCCGCCGGGCTCGCCGACGCGCTCGGGCTCGACCACGTCTCCGGCGGAGACATCTTTCGCGAGATGGCCGCCGACAACGGGATGACGCCGGTCGAATTCAACGAGCACGCCGAAGACGACGGCGCGATCGACCGCGACCTCGACCGACGACTGCACCAGATCGCGACGACGCGCGACGCGGTCGTGCTCGAGTCACGACTCGCCGGGTGGCTCGCCGGTGACGCCGCCGACCTCCGGCTGTGGTTCGACGCCCCCCTGGCCGTCCGCGCCGAGCGAATCGCCGAGCGCGAGGACAAGGCGGTAGACGTCGCGCGAGCCGAAACCCGCCGCCGCGAGGCGAGCGAGCGAAAACGCTACCGCGCGTACTACGACATCGACATCGACGACCTCTCGATCTACGACGCCGCCTACAACACCGCACGGTGGCCGCCCGACCGATTCCTCGAGGCCCTGGTCGCGACCGTCGAGGCGTACGATCCCGCCGAAGACGAGGGGAAAGCCCCGGTGACGGGCGTCCAATACGACTTCTAAGTGCTCGATGGCTCCCGACTCCCCACCGAGCGACGCGTCGTCTGACGATACAGAGACCGATGCCACCGACGACGGCCCTCTCCGTTCTCCGCCAGACGAGCGGTCGGTGCGGGAGCTGCTCCGGTTCGGCGTAGTGAACCTCGACAAGCCCGCCGGGCCCTCCTCACACCAGGTCTCCGCGTGGGTCCGCGACGCTATCAACGACGCCCTCAACGCGGTCGACCCGGGCGGCGAGCCGATCGCAGGCGTCGCACACGCCGGGACCCTCGACCCCAAGGTGACCGGCTGTCTCCCGTCGCTCACCGGGACTGCGACCCGCGCGGCACAGGTGTTTCTCGAGGGCTCGAAGGAGTACGTCGCCGTCCTGGAGCTACACGGGCCGGCACCCGGAGACCTCGAGGCCGTCGTCGCGGAGTTCGAGGCGACAATCTACCAGAAACCCCCACGCAAGAGCGCCGTGACGAGGCGACTGCGGACCCGAACGATCCACGACCTCGAGCTACTCGAGGTCGAGTCGCGCCGGGCACTGCTCCGTATTCGGTGTGCCTCCGGCACCTACGTCCGCAAGCTGTGTCACGACATCGGACTCGCCGCCGGCGTGGGCGCGCACATGGGCCACCTCCGACGGACGGCGACGGACCCCTTCAACGACGCGACGCTACACACGCTACAGGACCTCGTCGACGGTCTCGCGTGGGCCGAGTCCGGCGACGAGGCGCTCCTCAGACGAGTCGTGAAGCCGGCCGAGACGGCACTCACTGAGCTCCCGTCGGTCACGATCGCTCCCTCGGCCGCGCGGGCCGTTGCGACCGGGGCCCCGGTGTACGCCCCGGGCGTGATCGACAGCGAATGCTCGGCGAGAGAGGCGGCCACGACCGCCACCGAGTCGGCCGATAGCACGGTCCCCGAAGAGGCTGAGCGTGCCCCGCTCGTAGCCTGTTTCACGCCCGACGGGTCGGCCGTCTGTCTCGGGCGGCTCGTCGGCGACCCGGCGGCCGAGTCGGGTACCGTGGTCGCGATAGAGCGCGTCCTCGTGTGAGCCAAGCGAGTCGGGGACCGAAACGAAGTTCTTAATTACGCGTCGGTCGTCATTCGAGACACGATATGGGACCGTGGGGTAGTGGTATCCTCTGCGGATGGGGTCCGTAGGACCTGAGTTCGACTCTCAGCGGTCCCATACGAATGTTCACGCGAAGTGTCTGTGTTCCCCACGTGCACAGTACAGTAGCGGGTGTCGCTCATGGCGGCACAAGCACGCAGCAGGACAGCGTCAGGTGTGGTCGAGTGAACTAGCTAGCAGCCGGAGCACTGGTTTATATATTTTCGACAGCTACTCACAGTTATGACGCAGTCATCGGTTCGGATCGTGACTGACGTACACGACGAGCCGCATATTGAGGGGCGGCGCGTGACTGTCCGGCGAATCCAGGGGCTCGTCGAGGGGGCTGGAAAGTCTGCCAAGGAGGTGGCGGACCAACTCGATGTCGACGTAGCAGACGTGTACGGCGCACTCCATACCACAGTCATCCCGACGAGATGGTCGCGGTCGAGCGCCAGCGGGTGGAACGCGAGGCTGCGGCGCGGGAGGCGGGCGCGGTGTCGCTGTCGGAGCTGAAAGGCGACGAGAACCCGTGACACACCACGATCGAGTCACGTCGCGGTGTGAACGTCGAGCAGATACACCGGGACCCAGACGACGAGCACGGCGGAGCCGAGGATCGTCGCGATACCGGCGGCGACGAACCACTCGATGAAGACGACGCCGAGCGGGCGCACCGAGGTGAAAAGCGGGATAAGACTCACGAGCGCACAGCCGATCCCACACAGCCAGATCAGAAACGCCACGATACCGGTGCCGTACGAGAGCTCAAGTGAGTCGACCCATCGCTGGGTCGACGACACCGCATCGCGGAGTCGGCGGTTCGGCCGGCGGCGGCCAGGACCGGCCCACTGGTAAAAGGACCGCTCGTGGAGCGCGACGACGTCGTGTTCGGTCGCGAGCGCCGAGAGCTGGTTGGCGACCGTCTCGGGGGTGTTCGCTCGGCACTCGTCGCGGATCGCCTCGAAGATCGTCTCGGGGTCGTGTTCGCGGTCGGGATTGTCGTGGAGATACGCGACGATCGCGCGCTTGGTGTCCTGTGTCGGCCCGTCGTACGTGTCGAGCAACGTGCGCTTGGTCGTCATCGAAGATCACGCCCTGAAAGCGGGTCGTGACGGTCGTCACGGGCGGTGAGTCGGTCTATGATGGCCATCACGAGATAATTACAGGGTAAACTATCGTGGGTATATATGTTTCCGTCTGCCGTGACCACGAGTCGATGCACTGCACTCACTGCGGCCGGGAGGCCGCCGACCAGGTCGGTCTGTGGTTCGATCGCGACGGCGGCGCACAGCTGCTCGCGCTCTGGCTCTGTCGACGGTGCGTCGAGACGCTCCTCGCAGAGCCCGGCATCGAGCGTGGAATCGGCCCGCGCGGGTCGCGTTCGACGACTGCGGACGTGGGAGATCGGAGCGAAATAGCGCAGCGACGCGGGAGCGCGAGCCGAACGGATCCCGAGAGGGCGGGCGGCGCGCCGACACACGCGAGCGACGCGGCTCGCACAGGTGACTCGAACGGCCCCGCAGACGACTCGGCGGGGGGTGGTCTCACAGCCGACCACCGGCCACGAGCGAGGAACCTTACCGGACGATCGTCACGGGGACCGACGCGCGCGTCGAGACGGTCTTCGCGACGTTGCCGACGAGGAAGCGCCGTGAGGCACGGTCGAAGTCTGCCCCGTGCGCCCCGATGACGACGCCATCGTACGCCGCGGCGCGGTCGAGGATCTCACGGGCTGGGTGACCGAGCCCGACGGCGGTCTCGACCTCGCGGTCGTACTCGCCGGCGACGGCGGTCGCGCGCTCGAACACGGGTGCAGCGTGTTCGGCGGCGGCCGTATCGAGGTCTGGCTCGAAGGTGAGCCCGACGGCCTCTCCCATCAGCATCGACGGCGCGCCGACAACGTGGAGCACGGTGACGGTCGCCGTCGGGTGCGTCTCGAGCGCGTATCGGAGGGCGTCACCGGCGTGCTCGGAGTCGTCCATCGGAACGAGGATTCGGTCGGACACGTCTCTACGGGGCGGCTCGAACGGTTACATACGTTTCGCCGCTTCCCGGCCGGGACAAAAACGCGAAGAGACACGGGTGTGAGCCCCTGACGTGGAGTGTGACGCGCTCCATCGATCGAATGTGATTACGTACCATAGTAACATGTCGAAACAAGCAAAAACTTCTGCTAGCTGTCGACGCAGCTCACTCGCTCACGTCGACGGTCGTCTCGTAGACGATGCTCCCGCTCGGGTCGTGAATGAGCCTGAGCGTCTGTTCGCCGGTGGCGTCGGTGTCGTGCGTCACGCGTTCTGTGTCGCCGGTTCGCCACTCGTCGCCGGAGAATCCCGCGTCGACCCGGTCACCGCCGAGAGAGAGCGCGAGCTGGGTCGTATCGAGCGGGTCGCCGCCGGTCTTCACGATGGTGACCGTGTCACCAGTCGCCGACTCGACAGTGAAAGAGGCCTGCGGGGCGGTCTCGGTGAGCGAGTCGCCGAGTCCGACCACGTACGTTCCGACGACGGCCGCGAGGATCACCGTGATCGCGACCATCATGACGACGCCGATGACCGGGCTGACTCCCCGGTCGCTCCTGTGAAACGGGCTGTCTGCATTCATGCGTAGAATCGACCGACAGTCGGTCGGTGGTCGGTTGGTGCCGCCACGTTTGTAGCTACCGGCCCAGCTATCAGCGTTGATACTCTGCTCGTGCGTCTCACGGCGCGAGTTTAAGTCCTGGGCGGTCCCTCTTTCGGTCGTCGATGACCGAGCGACCGGACGGAGGGGCGTCGTGAGCGGATCGTCGAGCCGTCGCCGGGAGCGCCGCGCCCTGGCGGCCATCGCGCTCGCAGGGGCGCTCGTCGCCGGGCTCCTCGTCTCGAGGTACCTCCGCTACGTGCTCTTGGGGGTCGTACTGGCGTACGTACTCACCCCCGCACAGCGTCGGCTCACCACGTACGTGCGAGCGGACGTCGCCGCCGTCTCGCTGATCCTCCTCACGGTGGTGGTCGTGTTCATCCCCGTGGTGTACGTCCTCGCGGTGGCGATTCAGCAGGGACTCGGACTGCTCGGTGCCTTCCGTCGCGGTGAGCTCGACGGTGTCCTCCTCGAGCCGATCGAGGTCTTCGGATACACGGTAGACGGCTCACAGCTCTACACGACGTACAGAGAGCCGATCGAGACCGGGTTCGGGCGGCTGGCGAGCTGGGGGTTGGAGTTCGTTCGGGGGCTCCCCGGTCTCGTCGTCGGCCTCTCGGTGACCGCGTTCGTTCTCTTCGCGCTCTTGCGCGACGGCGACCGCCTGCTCGCGTGGACGATGGCGGTCGTCCCGGTTTCGACGTCCGTCCAGCGAGAGCTGCTCGCCGAGCTCGACGACCTGATGTGGGCGTCCGTCGTCGGGAACGTCGTCATCGCCGCCTCACAGGCGGTGGCACTCGGCGTCGGGTTCTTCGTCGCCGGGTTGCCGGGCGTCACCTTCCTCACCGTCGCCGCATTCTTGCTCACGTTACTCCCGCTCGTCGGCTCGTTCGGCGTCTGGGTGCCCGCGGCGGTCTACCTCTTCGCGGGCGATCGACCGACAGCGGCGGGGGCCATGCTCGTCTTTGGCGTGGTCGTCAGCATCTCTGACGTCTACGTGCGACCGGCCGTGATCAACCGGGCCGGCGCGATCAACGTCGCGGTGATCGCCGTCGGCATCTTCGGCGGGCTCGTGCTCTTCGGCGGCGTCGGGCTGTTCGTCGGCCCCGTGATCCTCGGCGGGGCGAAAGAGGCGCTCGACCTGTACGCTCGTGAGTCCGGCAGTTGATGGCCGACACACGTACCCCCGTCATGAGGGGTGCGAGATGGTCACGCGTTCTCCACTACGTCACCGATGGTCCTGTGACGAACACGACCGCGCGGCTCTGTTGAAATACGTAGACTGTGACTGTTTTCGAGGAATACATTCATATGCGCACAGGTTCGACCGCCAAGCAGAATGGTATTGTCAACCAGCCCTGAAGCGAACGACGAACTCGCGACCGCTGTCGGTCAGTATGTGCTGGGCGAGATCTCGCTCGGGAAGGCTGCCGAAGTAGCGGGAATGACTCGGTGGGAGTTCGAGGCGGTTCTCGAAGAGGCTGGCTTTACCGCGCTTTACGGTCCACGGGCAGACGCCGATCTTCAAGACGAAGTCGACGTCGCACGGAGTCTCGGCGAGTGAATGTCGGGCGGGTACCCTCAGCCAGTCGTCCTCGACACTACAGTCGTCAGTAACTTCGCCAGCACCGATAGCGTCTCATTCCTCGCTGCCGTGTTGGAGAAGCCAGTCGTCGTGCCGGCTGTTCGTGACGAGCTCGAGCGCGGTCTAGACGCCGGTCACGAGTATCTCGACGCCGCCGTCGATGCGCTCGGTGAGGAAGTACCTATTCAACCCGCCGCAGCAGACGATGGTGTTCAGGAGATCCGTGATCGGTTGGATCGCGGGGAAGCAGAGTCACTGCTCGGTGCCATAGAACACCGTGGAACGCTTGCGACCGACGACCTCGCTGCCCGGAAGGTCGCCAACCAACGAGACGTCCCGGTCACGGGATCAATCGGACTGCTCGTGCTCGGCGTCGAATCAGCGTATCTCGACCGCAACACTGCCGACAAGTGGCTTGACACGTGGCGGGACCGACGCGGGTACTACGCACCCGTGAAGAGCATGGCTGAACTACTCGGTAAGGAAGAATAACCAGCAGTCAGCTGGATCTAAGACGACCACGTGACAGCCGGACACGACTTCGCCACACCCTCCCCAGCCGATTCGATACATTCGTAGACGTGGCTGCGTGACCGAGACGCTCACACGACCGCCGGACACTACTTCGCCACACCCTCCCCAGCCGATTCGCTCGTCGCCTGCGGCGACTCACTCATCCCTCGCACGCGCTCGCGAGCCCGCCTGCGGCGCGCTCACGAGGCGCGCGCCACCGTCGGTGGGGTGCTGGTGGATGTGCACCACGGTTCGAGTCGCGGGGTCGGCGTCCGAGCGGGCTAGTACACGTACTCGTCTGCGGCGATGCCGACGTAATCCCGGCTGGTCGCCCGCTTGTTCCACCGGTAGCTCGCGATCAGCTTCAGCGACTCCCACCCGGACCGGTACGGCTGTGCGAGGAGGCCGTCGCCCGCCTCGGCGGCGAGCATCGCGTCGGCCGCACCGATGATCCGGTCCCAGTCGGCAGGGCCGTAGTCGGCGACCATGTCGGCCATCGTCACGTTTCGGAGCACCTCGTCGCCGATGGCCTCCTTCCAGCGTCGGTTGTACGCGGCGAGGTCGCCGGTCGCGGCGAGCTCCCCGGCGATCGCCCCCGTCCGAACCGCGACGTGGTCGCCGCCCTCGTGGAACGCCGACGTCGTCCCCATCGCGCCGCCCACGACGGCGATGCCCGCGTCCGTCGGCGAGTCGATCGGGCGCGTCGACGAGATGGGGTACGTCTCGGTCCCGTCGCGCTTGCCGGCGGCCTCGACCACCGGAAAGTCCGTTTCGACGTCGTACTCGTCGCCGTACTGCCACTCCAACAGTCGACGGACGTACTCGCTTCCACTCGGGATCGAGTCGTCGTCCGGCGACAACAACGCGTAGGCGTCGGCGTCGAACGCCGAGACGTCCATCCCCATCGGCATCGTCAACCCGATCCGGCAGACGCGGTCCTCGTTGGGGAACACCCACGGATAGGCGGTCTCACCGGGCATCACGCCCCACCAGAAGACGATCGCGCCGTCTATGGCCTCGTAGACGGCCTCCGGAACGCGCCGGTACTCCTGGTAGGCGATGTGGTTCGCCTCCGGCGGGGAGAGCCGCTCGGAGGCGGTCGCGTCGGCCGGGAGGTACTCGTCGAGGACGGGGTTCGTCACGGTCCGCTGCGGGCCGTCGGCGAGCACGAGGACGTCGGCACCGACGGTCGTACCGTCGGCGAGCCGAACGACGTGTCGTGGGGTCGGCCCGCCGACGCCGGTCGTGTGGTCCGTCTCGACGTCGCGAACCGCGGTGCCAACCCGGTAGCTCGCGCCGGCGTCTTCGGCGCGCTCGCGGAGCCAGTCGTCGAACCGCGCTCGGTGGAAGGTGTACCCGAAGGCGTCGTACGAGGAGTCGATGCCGGTGTCGTACAGCGTCGCGGACGTCGAGGGACCGCGGAACTCCGCGCGGTCGAGGCGGCGCTGGACGATGCCGTCGTCGAACTCGTCGGGGTGGATCCCCATCAGGTCGACCCAGTAGTCGAGGATCCCGGCCGCGTCGGTGGAGTCCGGTCCGAGACCCTCGCGGTCGGCTCGCGGCACCCCCTTCTCCACGACGAGCGCGTCCGCACCCTCACTCGCGGCCGCGTGCGCCGCGGACGCGCCGGCGGGGCCTCCGCCGACGATGGCGACGTCTACGCGTTCCATACAAAGAGAGGTCGACCTCCGGGCTTTAAATTCACGGTCGGGTCCGGGGTGCGCCTTGAGAGACGCGTCGTCGACGGCGCGGGCAGCGTCACCCTTGGAGGTACGTCAGGCTGTCCCGATCGTCGAGCGGAAGTGGATTTGTATACGTAACGGCCTCACCGTCGCATAGGTCGTCAAAATCGTCATCGGTCGTGAGTATGTATTCAGCATCGTACGCCCGTGCGAGCGACAGAATGAACGAATCATATACGTCGTGGTTCTTTTCAGCGCTGATCTGGTATGCCTCCAACAGTGTGTGCTCGGTCGCACTGATCAGTCGTGCTGGACTCCGGACGAGTGATTGGACCGCATTTCGAGCCGCGACCGCATCCACGTCGAAGGCGTCGATCATGAGGTGTTGTGCTCTGAGTGGATAGTAATCAAAGATGAGTAGCACGTTTGGCCCGTCAAGCGCGTGTTGGATCCATGGGTACACCTTCTCGTGTGCGGGATGATCTTCGGTCAGACCGATAGCGAGGACGTTCACATCGGTGAGTATCGTCACCTCTGTCGGGAGTGCGTCACTCATCCTCCGAAGTCACTCGTCCATCGATCCGAACAGTACGTCTCCCGCGTCAGTCGGCGTCGTATGCTCCCAGTCGGTTCGATCTGCTGTTGCCCGTTTCAACTTGGAACTGGGCTTCGGATTCAGCTCAAGCACAGATCCGATGAGCGTCGCTGGTAGTTCGTCGTTCGATTCGATACCCAACTGTTCGCGAACCGACTTCGGAAGGGTGACTCGTCCCCTGTCGTCAACTGTGAGAGTCAGTTCCTTTTCGAAGGGTTCGTCGATCGATTGTGTTCCCATTATTGCCATCTACATTCCCATTTCTCGGGTGATGTATAAAACCGCACGGGTGCTGTGTGCATACAGCCCACACGCGTCTCGCATGCGCGTTCCACCACCTATACGTGGGTCAATCCCGCGCTGGAGCGAGGTGTTCTCCTCGATCCTCCGTACTCGACAGTACCGCCCTCCTCACTCCCGAACCGCGCCGACGACGAGGTAGACGAACGGCGTGTCGACGAGCGCGATCGCGAGCTTCAAGACGTACTGGCCGGCGACGAGGGTCCCGACCACGGGGAGCGGAAGCGGCTGTCCGATGCCGAGCAGGGTCGGCGCGACGAGGAACGCGACGCCGACGAAGATGACGGTGTCGACCGCCTGGCTCGTCGCAGTCGAGGCGACGTTTCGCAGCCAGAGCAGCCGCGGACCCGTCCGCTCGCGGATCGCGTGAAACAACACGACGTCGACGTTCTGGCTCACCACGTACGCGAGCAGGCTGCCGGCGACGACGTTCGTCGTCGGGCCCAGCGCGGTCGCGAACGCCGAGGAGACGTCGGGGTCGACGCCGGGCGCGACGAGCGTCGACCACACCAGCGCGAGGACGACGAAGTTCATCGCGAAGGCGACGTTGACGACCACCTGGGCGGCGCGACGACCGTAGAGCTCGGCGAAGCAGTCGGACGCGAAGAAGGTGAGCGCGTACGCGAGCGCCGCCCCCGGCAGGAGAATCTCCGGGCCGACGACGGGCAGCGCGACCGGAAGCGGGAGCGCGAGCACCTTCGCGGCCGTGACCTGAGCGGTGACGAGCGCGGTGACGAAGAGCGCGACGAGCCCGACCGCCGCGACCGCGGGGCGTGAGAGCGGGTCGACGGCGAACACCGACTGTGGCCCCCCGGTCGCCGCCCGGTCAGCCATCGTCGGCCTCCACGTCGCCACCGGCGGGCTCCTCGCGGTCGGCCGCTGCGTCGCGCCCCGTGGGCTCGTCGGTGAGTCGTCCGTGTCGCGCGTCGATCTCGTCGAGGACGTCGAGGGTCTTGCGGATCGACGCGCGGATCGCGTCGCTTCGGTTCACGAACTTCCCGTCGTCGCCGACGTGGTCGTCGAGGTCGGCGAGGAGCTCCTCGGGGACCTCGACGCTAATCTTCGGCACCGCGATCACCGCCCCCGGTCGGCGGCCGTCGGCGTGGCGTTCGATAGTATCACAGTATGCTTCGAAGAACCTCGGACGAGCAAAAAGCTGCCTGTCTGGGTCCCGGCGGGCCACCTCACGACGCGGCTGTGGTGGGAGTACTCCGCCGTCGAAACCGGCTGGCGACTCGAGGAACGTAACAGTTATTAATTTTTGAACGGATCAAAATACGTGAGACGAGCCCTTCTTCAGCACGCGTATCGTCGTCCCCGTGGGCGCTCTGTGCCCGTACGGAGACCCACACGAGGTGACCGATGACCGGCCGATCGTCGGGGTGGGTCGCAGTGGTGTTCGCCGGCATGCTCCTGGTGAGTGGCACGGCTGGTATCGCGGCCGCCGGCGTCGCGGCCGCGGGCGTGTCCTCAGGGGGGCCGACCGACGCACCCGCACTCGAGACGACCCCCGCTGTCGACGCGTCGGGTGCGGCGACGGACGCATCGGCAGCCGCAACCGAGGCGGGTGCCGCGCCGGCGCGACCGCAGACCGCGGTCGTCCGCGGCCGGCCGGACCTCGAGGTGATGCTCCCGGACTCGACGGTGACGCCCGGACAGACGAACGAGCTCAGCTTGCAGATCGCGAACGACGGAACGCTGAACTTCGGGTCGGCGGAGAACCGACAGGTCGTCACCACCGCGCGAAACGTGCGCGTCGAAGCCAACGCCGAGGGGACCCCGCTGACGGTCGACACCGACATGCAGGGTATCGGCTCGGTGACCGAAGACCAGCCGCGCACGTTCCAGGTCGCCGTCGACGTCCCCCAGTCCGTCGAGACGGGCACCTACGACCTCGACGTCGAGGTGCGCTACGCGTACCGGTCGTTCCAGGGCGGCGAGCCGATCGGCTCCAGTGCGAACGAGCGAACACGCACGATCACCGAGACCGTCGAGGTAGAGGTGAAAGACGAGGCCCGCTTCACCGTCGTCGACGCAGAGACGGACGCACAGGTCGGTGACTCCGGCACGCTCGAGGCCGTCGTCGAGAACACCGGCTCCGAGCCGGCCATCGACGCCGACGTGACGCTCGAGGCGGCCGGCGACTTCCGGTTCAGCGGGGCCGAGACGAGCACGACGCGGATCAGTCGTCTCGAACCGGGTGCGCGGGCCACCGTCACCTACGACGTGACCGTCGCACCGGACTCGGCCGTCAGGCAGTACTCGATCGACGGGCGGGTGGAGTTCGAGGACCCAGACGGCATCACCCGCGTCGACGAGGCGATCTCGCTCGGCGTCACCCCGCGGCCAGAACAAGAGTTCCGGATCGACGGCGGCGAGACGACGCTCCGGGTCGGTGAGGACGGCGACCTCCGCGGCACCGTGCGCAACGAGGGGCCCGCGCCCGCACGAAACGTCGTGGTCGTCTACGAGAGCGAGTCGCCGAACGTGATCCCGATCGAGACCGAGGTCGCCGTCGGGTCGCTCCAGCCGGGCGAGTCGGCCGAGTTCGCACTCCCGGTCGAGATCGGTGGTGAAGCGGAGGCCGTCGACCGCGTCGCCGACGTGGCGGTGCGCTACCGCAACGACGAGAACGAGCTCCGGCGGTACGAGGACGTCGAGGTCGCATACGCGGTCGGCGAAGAGCGCGACGACTTCGGCGTCGAGGTCGTCGACCGCGAGGTGACTGCCGGCTCGACGACGACGTTCGACGTCGTCGTGACGAACAACCTCGATGAACCCGTCTCCGACGTCGAGGCCCGGCTGTTCGCCGACAGCCCGCTCGACAGCCCCGAAGACGAGGGCTTCGCCGAGTCGCTCGGACCCGGTGAGTCGACGAACATGACGTTCACGCTCGCGGCCGAGGGCGGCGCGACGGCGAAGACGTACCCCGTCTCGATGGACTTCCGGTACGACGACGCCGACGGCGACAGCACGCTCTCCGACACCACCCGCGTCGCGGTGCGCGTCGTACAGAGCGAGGGCGGCTTCCCGTTCCTCACGGTGCTCGGCGTCGTCGCCGCGGTCACCGTGGTCGGCGGGGCAGCCTACTACCGGCAGAGGGAGTAACCCGTGAGCCGACTCGGCGACCGCATCCAGGCCGCAACGGTCACGCTCAGCGAGGTGGTCGTGCGCCGGCGGAAGGCCGTGATCGTCGCCTTCCTGCTCGTGACGGCCGTGTTCGCGGGTGGGATGACGATGGTCTCGACGGAGTCGGACGCGACGGACAGCTTCACCCAGGACGTTCCCGCACAGAACGCCCTCGACGCGGTCGAAGACGAGTTCGAGGACCCCTTCGCGGCCGAAGACGAGTCGACACAGCTGGTCCACACCGGCACGGACGTCCTCTCGCGGCAGGCGATGCTCGCGAACCTCCGGGTGCTCGACCGGGTCGACCGCCGTGAGAGCCTCCGAATGGCGTCCGCACGCGGGCCCGCGACGCTCGTCGCGGCCGAACTCGATCCGGCAGCCGAGACGCCGCGCGAACAGCGTCGAGCGATCCGGACGGCGACGGACACGGAGCTGCGCGAGGCGGTCCGGGCGGCGAGCGAGCGGCCCGGGTTCACGGGTCTCGTCTCCGACGACTTCAACGCCCGCGAGGCGTCCGCGTCCGCGTCGGTGACGGTGATCACCCACGACGTCCCGCAGGGATTCAGCGACGGTGACCTCCAGTCGATCCAGACGACGATCGCGACGCTGGCGTCCGACGAGCCGGCCGACATCCGGGCGTTCGGCAGCGGGATCATCAACGCCGAGACCGGCCAGATCATCGGCGACTCGCTCGCGCTCGTGATGCCCATCCTCGTCGTGTTGTTGTTGGGCTTCCTCGTCGTCGCCTACCGCGACCCGATCGACCTCGCACTCGGGCTCACGGCGTTGTTGATGACGATCATCTGGACGTTCGGCTTCCTCGGCTTCTCGGGAATCCCCTTCACGCAACAACAGATCTCGACGCCCGTGTTGTTGTTGGCCGTGGGCGTCGACTTCGGCATCCACATCATCAACCGCTATCGTGAGGAGACGGTGACGGGCCTCGAGGCGATCCCCTCGATGCGCGTCGCGACCCGGCAGCTGACGATCGCGTTCGTCATCGTCACCGCGACCGCGGTGTTCGGGTTCGGCGCGAACGCCCTCTCCGATCTCCAGCCGATCCGTAACCTGGGGATCATCTCGGCGGTCGGCATCGTCTTCACCTTCCTCATCTTCGGGCTGTTCTTGCCCGCGGTCAAACTCGAGGTCGACCGCCTCCGCGAGCGCTTCGGCGTCCCCGAGTTCAACTCGACGCCGATCGCCAACGAGGAGTCCGCGCTCGGCCGCCTGCTCGCGCTCTCGGCGAGAGCCGGCAATCGCGCGCCGGTGGTGCTCGTCGCCGTGTTGTTGGTGTTCGGCGGCGGGATGGCCGCCTACGGCACCGGCGTCGACACCTCCTTCGAACAGGAGGACTTCCTCCCGCCGTCCGAAGAGCCCGCGTACGTGCAGTACGTGCCCGGGCCGCTGGCCCCCGGCGACTACACCGTCTCGTCGACGCTCGACGTGCTCGAAGAACGGTTCGATGCGAACCAAGACGAGTCGATCACGGTGTACGTCCAGGGGCCGATGGAGGCCGACCACGCGCTGGAGTCGCTCGTGCGGCCCGACCGCGACCCGCCCGACACGCTCGCGCTCGGCGACGAGAACGCGGTCCAGACGGAGAGCCTGGTGACGGTGATTCGTGGGTACGCCGAGCGGGACCCGCAGTTCGCCGCCCTCGTCGAGCGCAACGACCGCGACGGCAACGGCGTCCCCGACCAGAACCTGGCGCTGATCTACGACGCCTTACTCGCGTCGCCCGCCGGCGACCGCGCCGAGCGGTACCTCACCGACGACCGCCGCAGCACCCAGGTGGTGTACAGCGTGGAGTCGGACGCCTCACAGGACCTCGTCACCCAGCAGGGTCGCGCACACGCGGGCGAGTTCCGGTACGCCGCGACCGCGACCGGCAGCATCGTCGTCTTCGACGTGATCTCCGGGATCATCTTCGAGTCGGCGGTCCAGGGGCTGTTCCTCTCGCTGTTTCTCACCGGTGGCTTCCTCATGGTCGCGTACGGCGTCTTGGAGTCGAAGCCGTTGTTGGGGATCGTGAACGTCTTCCCCATCCTGATCTCGGTGGCGGCGCTCGTCGGGACGATGCGCGCCCTCGGGCTCTCGCTCAACGCGCTCACGGCGACGCTGTTGTCGATCGGCGTCGGACTCGGGATCGCGTACTCCGTCCACATCACCGCGCGGTTCGTCGACGAGTACGAGCGGCGCGACACCGCGCTCGACGCGCTCACGAAGACGCTCACCGGGACCGGCGGCGCGCTCATGGGCAGCATGCTCACCACGTCGCTCGGGACCGGGTCGCTCGCGCTGGCTATCACCCCCGTGCTCGGAAACTTCGGACTGTTGATGGGGATGAGCGTGGCGTACTCGTTTTTCATCTCGATCCTCGCGCTCCCCCCGGCGTTGTTCCTGTGGGACCGGTACGCGCCCGGCAGCGGGTCGACGGCGAGCGCGGACGAACCGGCCGTGAGCGAGCCGTCGGCCGAGGACGGCGACGCCGGCGCGCCGGCCCCGCCGTGAGCGCACGGTATCGGCTCCGATAATCGGCGCGGGAGGCTTATTGCGGCTCGCAGACCCCGTCCGCTATGACACGGGGACGGCGCTGGCTGCTCGTCGGGTCGTGCGTGCTCGTCGTGCTCGCGAGCGTGACCGTTGTGCCGGTCACCGGAGCCTCGCCGACGGTCACGCTGACGGTCGACGGCGAGCCGGTCGCGGCCGGCTCGGAGACGCTCGTCCGGACGGACCCGACCGTCGGGGTGCGCGTCGAGGCGTCCGTGCCGGTCGAGCTCGTCGACGTCCGCGTCGACGGGGCGATCCGGTGGTCGCGTGAACCCGGGGAGTCGTCGGTCGAGGCGACGGTCCCGCTCGCGCTCGAGAGCGGAGCGAACGAGGTGACGGTCGTCGCGAACGCGGACGGCGTCTCGAGCGTCTCGGCGACCGTGATCAAAGACGACCAGCGGCCGCGGGTCGCGTACACGGCTCCCTTCGAGACGAGCGCGCTCGCGGGGGTGCCGGCGGAGGTGCGCGTCGACGCCGCAGCGACGACGCTCGCCGGCGACCTGGTCGACGACGCGGGCGTCACCCGACTCACCGTCGACAGGGCGTACACCTACGAGCGCGCCGGCGAGACGCTGGCGAGTCGGCGACACCACGCCCAGCGCGACCCCGGCGACTCCTTCGACCAGCCGCTCTTACTCGGCGACGGGCGGAACAACGTGACCGCCCAGTACACGGACCGCCTCGGGCAGATTCGCGCCGACTCGTTCGTGATCGTCGTCGACGACACGACCGCCCCGACGGTCGACGTCTCCGCGCCGGCACAGACGAGTGCCGAGACGGTACGGCTGACGGGAACGGTCCGCGACGCGGTCAAGGTCACCGACCTGCGGGTGACCCGCCCCGACGGCACCGAGGCGATACTCGTCCAGACGGACGCCGAGCCGGACCGAGACCGGCTCGCGGTCGCCCTCGAGGAGACGGTCCCGCTGCGAGACGGGACGAACGAGATCGTCGTGACGGCGCGCGACCCGGCCGGCAACACTGCGACGGAGACGGTCACGGTCGAGCGTACCGGCGACGCCGACCCCCGGGTGAACGTGACGGCTCGACCGGTCGCGGGAGCGACGGATGCCGTGCGGGTGGTCGGTGCCGTCTCCGGCGGGCCGGTCACCCGAGTGACCGTCGAGAGCGTCGACGAGGCGACCGGCGACCGGCTGGACGTCGTGCGCGTCCGTGGGGCCGCCGAGCCAGCGACGCGCGTCGGCGTGAACGCGTCGCTCGCGGCCGCGAACGTGTCGACGACCGTCCGCGTTCTCGTGACCGACGCGGACGGCGTCCAGCACGAGACGACGGTCGTCGCCGACGAGGCGACGACGGCGACCGCCGCGTCGCCGTCGGCGGACGACTCGCCGGGCGAGTCGGCACCCGCAGAGCCGACCGTGCGCGAGCCGTCACCCCCTGGTGACGCCACGACGGACGAGAACGGTACAGCAACCCGAGCCGAGTCGGTCGACGACGTGGTTCGTCGGATGCTGCGCGAGACGGTCGGGGCCGTCCGAGAGCGCGTGCGCGGGCTCACCGACGTGGACGCGCCGTGGTGAACGAGACGGTGAGCGTCTCCCCGACGCCGGGGTGAGTCGAGCGTCGCGGCAGGAAGCGGGTGTCGTGGTCGGCCGGGTGGGGTCGATCAGTCGTACGCGACCGGCCCGCCGACCGTGTCGGTACCGCGTGCGACCGACACCTCGATCGCGAAGTCGCTGGCGGGCTTCGTGAGGTCGAATTCACACGCGATGCGGCCGTCGGCCGTCACCGCCGTCACGCAGTTCGACACCTGGCTCACGCCGCCGCCACGCTCCTGGGCGTCGACCCGGACGACCACGTCGTTGCCCGGCGCGAGGTTCGTCTCGGCCGAGACGGTGAACAACGGGTCGTCGGGGACGCTCCGGTTCGTGAACGTGACCGACGGCTCGACGACGCGGATCTCCTCGCGCATCGTCGTCGTCGGGAGCACGTCTGGGGCCGCCGCCCCGACCGAGAGCTCGACCGTGTACGTCCCCGGTTCGAGTCGACTCGTGTCGGCGTCGACGACGACCGCGTCCCGTGCCGGGTCGTACGTCGCCTCGAGGGCGGCGAGCGGGGCGACGCGCTCGTCGGCGTCGGCGTCCGCAGCGACGAGCCGCGCGTCGACGCCGTGGCCGAGCGACCCCTGGCCGGCCGGGCCGTACCGGACCACGCCGCGTTCGGTGTGGCTCACGGAGGCGCCGGCGAGCGTCACCGAGACGGGCTCCGTGCCGGCCGTGTCCGGGTTGGTGACCGCGTACGACGCGAGCAGCGTGTCGCCCGCATCAAGCGGGACCGCGCGGTCGAACGCGAGGGTGACCGTGCCGTCGGTGCTCGTCCGGATGTTCCCCACCGCGAACCGAACCGAGCGGTCGACGGTGCCGTCGCCGGTGGTGTCGACCCCGAGCGTCTCGATGTCGCCTCGCGAGAGCCGGTAGACGTCGGTCGGGATCGCGTCGCTCTCGCCGTACTCGATCGTGACCGACCGCATCCGCACCGCCTCGGTCGGCGAGGCGCGGAGCCGATGGGTGGTCCGTGCCGACCGGGACGCGTCGACCGCCGAGACGAGGTCGGCACCCGGCGCGGGCCGCTCAAGGATCCCCCCGAGCCCGCTCACCGCGAAGGTGCTGCGGGCGTGGTCACCGCGCGCGACGGTCGTGGGACCGTCCGTGGGCGTCGACGGGGGTGCCGAGTCGGTCGAGGCGGTGTCGGCGCGTGACTCCTCGGTGGGCTCGGCCGGCAGCGGGGTCTCCGGTGGCACGGCCTGGGTGGCGTTGCCGCCGGCGGTCGGCGGCTCGAGTCGGAGGACGGCCGCGATGCTCGTCGACTCGGTGGCGGCGATCAGGTTGTAGCGGCCGTCCGCGAAGACGAGCCCCTCCTGGGTCGTCGTCTCCGAGACGAGTTCGGCGTCGTCTGCGGGGTCGACCGTCGAGACGTCGACGGTCGTGTCCGCGTCGAGGCCGCGGAAGGTGTCGAGTCGGACGCGGATCCGGCCGTCGCCGTCGCCGTCGCGGACGTCGACGTCGGCGCGGTACGACTGGTCTGCGGCGCGGACGCGGAGTGTGGCCGCCTCGGTGTTGCGAACCCGGAGGTCGACGGTCGCCACGTCGCCCTGGGCGGCGACGGTCGTGGCCTCGCCGAAGCCGACCGCGGGCTCGGCCTGTCCGACCGCTCCGGCTGGAAGCAGCGAGACGGCGAGACAGACCGCGAGGAAGCCGGCGAGCACCGCCGTGCGTGTGGCCATGTGTGCCACCCCTATCGCTGTGTCGGCTAAATACTTTCTGTGGTGGGGTCGCGGCGCGAGACGCGCCGCTGGCGCTCGTCGGGTGAGCGTCAGCAAAAATAAACCGCGTCGGTTGTGGTGAGCGGCCGGTCCGCTCAGGGGTGCTGCTTACTCGTCGCGACGACGGGTCGCGAGGAGCGCGGCAGCGACGAGTGCCACGAGGGCGACGAGCGCGCCGAAGCCGGGCGTGCTGTCGTCCGTGGACTCTTCCTCGGTGGTTTCCTCAGTGGATTCCTCCTCGGTGGTCTCCTCCTCGGTGGATTCCTCTTCAGTGGTCTCCTCCTCGGTGGTTTCCTCCTCAGTGGTCTCCTCTTCGGTCTCCTCCTCGGTGTCCGTCTCGTTCGTGGCTTCCTCTTCCTCCTCAACGGACTCGACAACCTCGACCGTCGTGCGGTCGGTGTTGTCGCCCGTGTCGGCCTCGACGGTGTAGGAACCGGTCTCGAGGTCGGAGGTATCGATGGTCACCATGTAGACGCCGTCAGAGTCCCACATGTCAGTGGAGCCCGACGCGAGCGAGTTACCGTTCTCGTCGAGCACGTCCACGACGACCGAGTTGTCGTCGGCCTTGCGGTTGGTCGTCCCCTCGACGACCATCGTGTCACCCGCTGCGACCGGGTTGACGCCGCTGGCCTGCGAGCCCTCGGGGTAGACGGCATCGACCGAGACGGTGCCGTCGGTCAGACGGAACGTCTGCGAGATAATGACGTCGTCGCTTGCGTCGTCCTCGACGGTCTCGGTGAGGATCCGGTCACGGACCTGGTCACCGCTCAGCTGGCCTTGGCCGCCGAGCGCCTCAATGTAGTTGGTGAGGCCGCCGATGTTGTTCTGGAAGGACTGTCCGTCGATGTCCGGGAGGTCACCGTCACCGATGTTGCCATCACGGCCGTTCGAGATGACGTGGGCGGAGACGGTACCCTGGTTGAGGTCGACCGCGAGGTCGTCCTCGTCGAACGCGTCCTCGTTGTCGACGTTCACGTCGTACGCTTGGGTGTTACCCCGGTCGTCGACGAATGCGACGACGACGCTATCCTGACCAGCAGCCGTACCGTTCACGTCGATGATGTTGTCCTCGTCGGCGATCTGGCCGTTGTACGTGACGAACTCGCCGGTGAGGTCGCCCTCGACCACGTTGATCGAGTCACGGCTGCTCGTCGCCGTGGTCCAGTCCGACGTGGAGATCACACTGGAGCTGATGTCGCCCGCGCCGTTACGGGTCTCGTACTCGACTGCGTCGGTCTCGGAGATGACACCGATCTCGTAGCGGCCCTCGAAGGCCAGGATGTTGTTACCGCCACCCTCGCCCTCGCGGAGGTTGATGTCAGTCTCCTCGAACGTGTCGTCCGAGTCGACGTCGATCGTGTACAGGTCGTCGACCTGCACGATCTCCCAGTCGTTGTTGTCCTTGGCGTAGAGTCGGACTTCGTCCGCACTCGATGCCGTTCCTGCAACGTCGACTTCCTCGCCGACGACGTAGGTGTCAGTCGGGCTGTCGAGGGTCACGTCGCCTTCAGTGACGTCAAAGTCGACGTCGTCTTCTTCAACATCCTCGAGGTCGGCCAGCGACTGCGGGCCGACACCGGCTTCGTGAACGTAGACATCGACCGTGGAGTCATCGAGGTACTGCGTCTCGATGGCACCAGGGGCCTGCGTCCCGTCCATCTCGACGATGGCGTAGGCGTACTCGATGTTCTCGCGGTCGAGCGTGTCGAGTGCGTCGTCACCGGGGAGGACCGTTTGACCGTCAGACGTGAAGAGACCAACTTCGACGGTCTCGCCGACGTTACGGAACGTCTGTGCGAGGTCATCGTTCGGAGTGCCGTCACGGAGGTCGGCCTCCTCGATCAGGACGAGGTGCTGGTCCCCGTCGATGCCGCCTGTTGCGGTGAACTCGAGGTTGTCGCCCTGTGTTGCGGAGTCACTACCGAGCTCCAGCTGGATGTTGTCCTGGCTGGTGGTCTCGATCGTGTACTCTTCGATGACGTCACCGTAGTCGAGGTTGTTGCTGCCCTCGAAGATGACGGTGTACTCGCCCGCGTCCTCATCGGCGAGGTCGAGCACCAGCGCCTCGTCGGTGCTGGTCACGTCGCCTTCGATCGTGGAGTCGTCGAGGACCTGGTTCGTGATATCGCTACCGCTCGGGTCTTCGACGGTGATGTCGAGGTTCTCTGCCTCTTCGAAGTTGTACTCAGCGACGATCTCGAGATCGCCTGCGCGGTCGGACGGAACCTGGCTGATGTCGTCACCCAGGCCGCCACTGCCGAGCTGAACCTCTGCAGTCGTGATGCGGGGCTCGACGACGGTCGTCGAGAAGCCACCGCTGCCCGAGTCAGGACCGTTCAGGTCGTACGTACCGGTCTCTTCGTCCTGTGGGATCGGCATCTGGAGGGGCGTGCCCTCGCGGTCGCCGGACGTGCCCGAGAGCGCGCTGGCGGCGACTTCGTTGCCGTCGTCGTCGATGAAGGTGAGTTCCTCCTCACCCTGGAAGACGACGTTGCCGTCCGTGATGGCGATACGTCCGTCGTCGAGCTCGTCACGGTTGGCGACGGAGCCGTCGGACGGGGTGTCACCGCCACCGCCGGCGGTCACGTCAACAACGGTTTCGCCAGCGCTTGCGTCACTGGTATCGCCGTCAGTGATCGTGATCTGACCCTCAGAGTCGGTTGCAGTGACAGTGTACTGCACCTCGACCGTCGTGCTGGTGAGGTTTGTATCGGCCAGTGTCACAACGAGACCTGTTTCGTCGCTATTCGATGTGGCAATCTCGTCAAGCCCCGCTTCAGAGCCACCGATCGATACAGTATCTACTGTTGAATCTGCAATTTCTCCACTAAACGATTCCTCTAGCTGATACCCAGTGCCTTCATCATCAAGCTGCGATGTCACGGTCACCGTAACCGACTCGCCCGGAGCGACTGTGTCGCTCACGGTCCGGTCGGAGCTGGTGACGGCCGCGGTTGCCGGAGAGGCAATCGCAACCATGGAAAAAACCATCAGTGCAGCGAGAATTACACTGCGTATCTTCATGCGTTTGTCGTCTGTCATACTGGTTGTAGGTGGAGATGTCCTGTGCCGGACTCTCCGTACGCTGGATTCATACCAGTCCATTAAATGCTTTGTGTACTTCGACTAAGCGTTCGTACCGTAAGCCAATCTATAATTATTGTCTATGTGTCCACAGTTGCCACGCCTGAGAATCACGAGGGTATATAAATTCAGAGTACAGTCTTAACACGTTCTGAACTTACCCAAATTTGCTTTCTTAGGCCGATCAACCAGATAGTGGTGGATATTCTGAGTGAGTTTGAGATCAGATGTATCCACCGGTGCTAGCCGCGACATCCCGCTTGTGTGTACAAATCGCCAAACCGACGAACAGTTATTATCGTATCCATCGATATTATCCCTATGGGGTCAGAAGATTCCTCAGGTGTTACTCGAAGAATAGCGATCAAATTAGTTGCCGGTGGGGCTGCGGTCGCTGCAATGGGTCCTACAGCCGTCACGGGCACAGACCACGTGGACGCGACGGTCGACATTACTAATGTTGGAGCGAGCGCATGGGAGGTAACCGCTGTCAGCGGTAGTGACGTTAGTGCGGCTACTGGTGTAGACAACCCAGAAATCACGTTCAATGCAACCGGGAGCCGGTATCGGTTCAACAACGGCGGATTTCCAAACCACCCGCTTGAGTTCCGGGACGACAGCGGGAACGCGTTGTTGAGCCAGCGCAACTCTGGCACATTCAACGGAGACAGTGCAGTCAACTGGGTGGACGACGGAGATACGGTCGAATTCACACTCACGAGCGAACTCGCAGCAGAAATGGCCGAGTACCGGTGTACAGTCCACGTGAACGCTATGAAGGGTGGCGTCACGGTCGACGCACCAGTGGTCGACTACACCCCAGAGATGGGTTCCGTGTCGTTTACCTCTCCGAATAACGGGGCATCGGTCACGTCGCCAGTGTCGTTCGACATGACCGCAGAGAACTTCACCGTCGAAGCGGCCTCAAATGGTGTTCGCGACGGGGCCGGACACCTCCACATCCTCGTCGACCAACCGGCGCTCAATCCCGGCGAGGTGATCCCAAATAACGAGCCGGAAGGATACTATCACTACGGCGACGGTTCAACGTCAGCACAGATCGACTTAGAACCGGGAGAGCACACAGTGAGCGTACAGGCCGGCGACGCGAAACACCGTGCCTACAATTTGACCGACACTATTCAGCTCACGGTAGAACCACCAGCAGACCCAGTGTCTCGGTTCGACGCCGACGGAGACGGAAACATCTCGATCAGTGAGCTCGGCGATGCAGGGCGTGCATACATCGACGGCGAAATCTCGATCTCTGAACTCGCACAGGTAGGCCAAGCGTACACCAGTTCCAACTAAGCCTACGGGGTGAAAGAAGCTGCCCAAGAGTCCACTGTTCGTAGCTCAACTTCTCGTGCGGCGTAACTTGTAGAGATAGTGGTGACCGTCTTTCGTTCCAACCGAATAATTACCCGGTAGAGTTGATGTACGCTCTCCCAACGGTTGCAAGCTCCGCAACCGTGAGTTCTCCACGCACGTACGCCTGTCCCGCGACGGCGAGTTCGCTGATCGAAATCTGTCCATCGTCGTCTCCATCGTAGGCGGCCGGTGTGCTGTTGGGCTCGTATACTGCCGTGGTGGAGTTCCGGCCGGTCGAGCTATTTTGACTGATCGTGACAGTCGCACTCGCGTTGAGTAACCCGGCTCCCGAAACGTTGTCCGTGCCGGGTGTGTTGATGTCGGTCGAGTTCGCTTGCAGCCGTCGAGTGAGCATCGCTGGCGACTGGTCCGCACTGGTCGCTCCCTCGATCAGCGCCGCCACTCCCGCCACGTACGGCGCAGCTGCAGAGGTGCCACCGAAGGGACCGTCGTACCGCTCCACAGCGATATCTGTGTATCCCGTAATACTCGGCTGCGTGCGACCATCGTCGGTAGGACCGAGACTGCTGTAGCTCGCCGTTTGCTCCTGACTCCGGGCGTATGCTGCAACACTGAGCGCCGCCGGTGCATCAGACGGAGGGCTAATGCTCGATCGCCCGACCGGATCTGCCATCCGACGATCGTACAGGTGGATCTCGAGGTCGTCGTTCGCCGGCCCTGCAGTGTTCCACAGGACCAGATCGACCGGCCGCTCCGTCACCTGCGTCTGAAGATACTGCCGTTTGTCATCGCGAGTTTCGTACCGCGGAACTGAGCCGGCGAACACCTCGTTCGTCGAGGGGTCGTACAGTCCAATTCGATACTCGCTCCCGTCGCCTTCACGCTCCCAGTCGAGGACCGCGACCAGCCGCCCAGGTTGTGCGAGTCGCGTACAGGACGGAATACACTGGCGCTCACCGACTGCACCGCTGAACTCGTGGAAGTCGTTTCCATTGGTGTCGAGAAATCTCCCCTCCCAGTGTGACTGGCGCTGGTTTCCTGCACTCGCAACGACGAGTGCCCCGTCGGCTCGCGCCTGGGCTATCGGCTCCGCGAGGACGTGTTGGCCATCGTCATTGAGCGTTGGAAATCCAATAGCCATGACGACGACGTCGACATCGTTGTCGCTAAAATACTCGAGTGCAGCCGCGAGGTCGGGCGGCGTTCGGGCCGTCGCGAGATACAGTGATGCGTTCGGCGCGGTCTGGGTGACGATCTGCGCGACGGCCGTACCGTGGTCGGAGCCACTCGGAGTCGTAAACTGCCTCGTGTCGACAGTGTTGGACCCAACGCCAGGAGCACCGGTGTCGAACCCGGCGTCGATGACCCCCACGCGCGCTCCCTCACCAGTCACGCCCGCCTCGTGGAGCTGGGCAACCCCGAGCGAAGAAGCGTTTTCGCCGCTGTTCGTTTGTGTCGGAACGGGCGCTGCGGCCAGTCGTACCTCTTCGACCCACGGCAACGCGGCGACGTCCTGGGTCGCGTTCGGCGACAGGTGGACCTCAAGGAGCCGCCCCGAGTGCGTCGACACCTCGCCGAACGATTCGAGTTGGGAGATGTTGACCGCATCGGGGTCAGTTGCAACCACCGTGTACGTGTTCGTCTGAGTCGTGCTCGTTTGAATCGCAGGCGACGTGGAGATGGTTACGTTCGATGGAACCTCGTCGTCGTGTTCTCGCTCGGGAGTCGGTTCCTGTCCCGCAATTGCTTGCGTGCCGACGACAGCGACCCCGACAGCGACCAGCAAGAGAACACAGAGAGCAACGATGGTGTTCTGCTTCACGCCGCAGTGTATCGGGTAAGCGCATAAATCACTTCGTACGCTCGTATGACTCTGCACTCAGGCTGTGCTGTTGATTACGCGTTCGGGGGTGACATTGCTGGGTACATGACTACAAGTGTGAACAACTGAGTCACAGTAATGCAGAATCGCGTACCGGTCCAATTTGAGTGGCTCTGTACATGAATCAGAAGGCGCGAGTATGTCGCTCAGAGCGGTGACTACTCAGAAGTGAGCAGTTCAAAAAATAATCCGAAAACCGAGTCGACCCGTGTCGTGGGTCGGTCGTGGTTCGTTAGTTCGTGTCGGTGTAGGCTGAACCGACTTCCGCGAGCTCTTGGATTGTAAGTTCGCCGTCTGTGTAGGCCGAACCTGCATCTGCAAGCTCTTGGATCGTGATCTGCCCGTCGCCGTCAGCGTCGTACTCGCCAGCCGTGCCGTCGAGTGGCGAGCCGGTGTCGGCCTGACCGCTGACGGTCACGTCAGCCGTACCAGAGAGCCCACCGCCGAGCGCGGTCACCGTGGCGCTTCCTGCACTCGCGTCCGTCGCGTTGTAGGTAAGCGTCGCGTTGACTGCGCCGTTGGTGAGGTCAGTCGACTGCGGGCTGTCGTCCACGGCACCATTGTCAGCCGACAGCTGGACGTCCGTACCCACGACGGGCACGTTGCGACCTTCGGTGTCGACGAACTCGACCGTGACGTTGGCCGTCTCGTTGACGGCGACTGAGCTGGTCTCAGGCGTCACGCTGATGCTGTCTGCTGCGCCGGTCGTGGTGACCGTCGCGGTACCCTGCACGCTGTAGTTCTCAGCGAGAGCGATGAACGTCGTCTCACCCGTCGTGGACGTGCCGTTCACGAGGATCGTCGCGTTGCCGCTGCCACCAGTCTGCTTGATGAAGTCAGCGTTCGACTGGTTCAGCTCGGCAGCGCTACCGGACTGCTTCGCGAACGTAATGTTCTCGCTGGAGATGCCGAGGGCGTTGCCCTCACCATCAACGAGCTGTGCCTCGAGCACAGCCTGGTTCTGCGTGTTCGGGTTAGCGTTACTTGCTTCAACAGTCGCCACGTTGTGTGCGGGCGATAGCTGGAGTGCTGCTGGCTCGGAGACAGTGAACTCTGCTTCAACGGAAGCAATATCGCTCTCATCCGAGGTGACATTGATCGTTGCAGTGCCAGCACTCTCACCCGTCAGGGTGAACGTCCCAGCATTGTTCGAGTCAAGATCATTGACACCGCTGACCGAGATGACGTCCGTATCACTCGATGTGACGGAGATACCACTGTTACCGATCTCAGTTGTGTTGGCGTTACCGAACTCATCCTGCACTTCGACGTCAACCGACTCGTCCGCGCTCGGTGCGAACGACCGAACGTCAGTCGCGAAGCCAAGCTGAGTTGGTGCGGTGGCCGTCGTCGTCACGTTGACCTGCGCATTGCCGGTGTTGTCCGGACTGAAGTCGCCGACGCTCGCGTTGACCGCGATCGTGCCGACGTCAGTGCTGGTCGGGAGTGTAACGGTGGTGTTTGCGAAGCCGTCCGCGTCTGTGTCGACTGAGTCCGAATCGAAGGATGCATCGGTCGCGTTCGTGCTGAACTGGACCGTCTCACCTTCGAGCGGGTTGTCGTCGGTGTCGTTGATCCGTGCAGACACGTCGAGCGTGCTGTTGACCTGTTCGTCCGTGCTGCTGGTGGCTCCAGCGACGGTGAGCGAGGAGTTTGCAGCGGCTGGCGCACCAGACTGCGTGGTGAACGTGAGCGACTGGAACTGCGTGTCACCAATGCTGGCATCGATACTGAACTCTTGTCCAGGGGTGAGACTGCCTGTGCTTTCGATGCGGGCAGTTGCTTCACCGGCGTTGGACGTGTTGCCCTCCGAAGCAGCAAAGTTCACACCAGCATCAGGGAACCCACTGTTCGAGTAGGTGACAGAGAGGTTCTGCCGCTCAGTGTTTGCTTCGTCAGCGTCCAGCGCCTGAACGCTCACGTTAACAGTCTCACCGGCAGCGATCGTCTGACTGTCAGCAGTGATCTCAGTGCTCGAAAGCGGACCGGTGAACTTCTGGTCACCAGTTGGGTTAGTGATGTTGCTAATCAGGACTTCAGAGGAATACGTACCCTTCTGGTTCGTACTCAGCTCGAAGGTTGCCACATTGCTCGGGCTCAGCGTGCCTGAACCGGAGGGTGACGTCTCAACCGTGGCATCACTGTTGACGCCATCGATGTCACTGAAGGAGACGCCAGCAGACTCGTTAAGAACGGTGACGGTCACTGTGGCGTTTTCATTACTTTGTGGGAAGCTCGGGTCCTCGATGAGGACACCGACGTCGCCGTTCCGTTCAGCAGTCGAGAACTCGCTCGTGGACTGCTGGAGGAACGGGAAGACATTGGCATCACCGCTACTGGCGTTAACGTTGTCACCATTGCCGTACGTCTGTAGTGAGGTTGCGTTCGGACCAGTGGCATCTCCCCACCACGAGTACGTTGCGTTGACTGGTGCACCGGTATTTTTCACATTCAATCCGTCGGTGTTGCCAACGAAGTCGTTGAATGTGACGTTGATGTCATTTGCACTGCTATTATCAACTAGCACACCGTTCGTATTGTCGGTGAAACTGTTGAAATGAGCGGTGAGGTTGAATCCACTTGTAACGTTATCTACGTTAACGCCTGTGCTAACGTTGTTGAACGTCGCATCGGTGATGACGGTCTCATTTCCGAATCCGTTCGTGATGTTCACACCATCACCAGATGAATCAGCAAAGGTTGCACCGTCAATTGACACACTGCCAACAATATTGTCCGGCCGGTTGGTGTTGAGCTGAATAGCAGCGTCATCCAAGCCGGTGAATGAGGTGCCCGAACCAACGCTCAAGCTGGTCTGAGTGGAGTTGGCCGTGAAGTTCAGACCGATATCGCCACTCGCACCCGAACCGTCGAATGTAGCCGAGCTGAGTGTAACGTTCGTTGAGTTCGAGGTAGACCGCACACCAACGGTGGTCGCGTTGTTGATCGTCGGATCGAGGTTGGCGAAGTTCCCGGTGGAATTGAGGTCAACACCAACTGCGGCGTCAGTAATTGTCGTTGTGCTGTCGACCGTGACGTTCCCACCATGGCTCACGTTGAGCGCGGTCCCGTCGTTGCTGAACGAGCTGGAGCTCGTGACAGTCACATCAAACGAACTCCCCGCCGTCACGAGGCCGTTCGTAGTGTTATCTGTCGTGACACTAGATAGGTCAACGCTCGTGTCTGCATCAGTCACGTTGACACCATCACCAAGGTCGTTCAGACTGAGACCGTCGACGGTCAGGTTTGCGCTGCTGTTGGTGAAGTTAAGCCCTGTCTCGCCATTGCCGGTTATGCTTCCGGAAACAGTTGCATTGTCTACGACACCAGTGATATTGACGAAGCTGGTAACACCCGTTAGCGTGTTACTGTTGACCGTCACCGATGGTGCGGTGCTCTGGCCGTTGAACACAACACCGTCTGCAGACCCTACACTCACATTGTTATTTTCAAAGGTGAGCGAGAAGCTGTCTGCGGTGTCGGTGACGTTCAGTGCATCGCCGGGATTGTCGGCTTGTGATGAATTAAAGAAGATTCCGCCTGCATCACTTGGAGCACCACTGGAGGGGACACCAACCGATAGACTCTCAAGATCCCCATCGCTAACCTTTGTCAGGTTGTTCAGGTCAACCGTCGTGTTTATCTCTGTTCGACTTGGCGAAGTCGTGTTGTGAGCGAATACGGAGATTGAGGATGCAGATGCCGAGTTAACCTCTATCGGGCCCACTGGCTGGTCTCCTGCCGACCCTGGTGTGTCAGTTAGATTGTATTCACCAGGACCAACAACTACCGTAGAGTTTGAATCTGTGGCGTTGTTGAGCGCAAACTCGATGACCTTTCCAGTGTTATTGAGACTTGCTGTCAGATTTCCGACTTTCTCATCGTCGGTTGACGCGTTAGTCCTATTTATTGTTTGACTGGTAGTGTTCGCAGAGAAGCTATCTTGAATAGTTCCGCTGCTATCAAGCAACAGAACCTCAAGCTCACCGGGCTCATAACCGGAATCATATGTGCTGCCAATATCATCTTGGCTCACGACTGCCCCAGCTGAGCCAGCCATGCCCATGCCAATCACGGACAGCACCATGATAGCGGAGAAGGCGACTGACAGCGCTTTTTGACGTGTCGGAACGTCTCTACCCGTCATGCTGTCGCCTCCGCCGGGTTTGCAGTACCCGAGCTACGTATCGCTTCTGTCATGCTGTTCCTCCACCGTACGTGTACCCGGTAGCCCGGGTGGTATCGATTACCATTATGTTGTGATTACGCATCGTCATCGTCGAGCTCGACGTGCTCCCGAAGGATCTCCTCGAGCTTTTCGGAGACGTTTTTGCCTTCACTCACGGCCTCAGCGCGAACCTGTCGCCACACCTGGCGGTCGACCTCGATGGTCGTCCGCGACTTCGGGCCGTTACTATCCTCGCTTGTCATAGCTTCGCTCATACCGCTATCATCCGGCTATCATCGTTTGTGTCATGCGGTGTAGCCTTTGCTCACGCTACGTTCCGTACAATACGATTGCTGGGTGTTAATGGTATCGGATAGGTCACTCGAACCCGAATACCACCCTGACGCCCGACGAAACCCACCGTACCACGCGTATTCGACACGTCAGCCCCGCTGGACCGACCGCTCCGTGTGGCAGTCGATCACCAGCGGTCGAGGCGCTCACGACACGTACCTGTCTGACCGCTCGCGTCCGGTTCGACGTCCGCCCTCCCGCTCGACGACGATGGACTGACGCCGTGATCAGGGCGCGGCGGCCGCCGTGTCACCGGGCGCCGCGTCGAACGGAAGGGTGATGACGAGTTCGTCGAACCAGACGACGGGACGCTTACGCTGGCCCGCGTCCTCGAAGAAGACGATCCCCAGCCGAGCGAGCCGGTTGAGTTCCTCGTGGACGTTTGTTACGTCCCGGTCGACTACTCGTGCAGTCTCGTTGATGCTGTCCGGCTCGTCCCGGCGGATAGCCTCGATGAGATCGAGCACGCGCGGCGTCAGCGCCTCCAGCAGATCGTCGTAGCTGGTGAACGAGAGCCGTGGCGGCGAATCCACCGCATCGCCCCGCGCAAGCGTCTCGATGCCGTCGGTGACGTCCTCGTGGAATTCACCGGACGACGTCACGGTCACGACGAGGGTCGATGCGGCCAAAAGCTGTTCGCGCTCCACGGGGTGCAGCGGCGGCGTAGTGTCATTCATGTGTATCACCGTGGTGTGATGGCCGCACACAGGTGTAAATGCGGGCCTTCGGGATCTAACTTTAGCATACATCGACATATGCACGCTGATTCGTCACGACCAGCCTATCGGTGTGGCTCCCTCGGCGGCGGCCCGACTCAGTACGGCCGCTCCTCGTAGATTCGCTTCGAGGCGTCCCGCGGGTCGTGGTCGTCCGCGTTCGCGAGTCGCTCCCGGCCCGCCGCCGTCAGCCGCCAGTGGTTGGTCCGCCGACTCGCGTCCCGGTCGAGCGCCCCCGCGTCGTGGAGCTTGTTCAGCCGCTTGCGCACGGTCGACTTCGCGTACGGCAACGCCTCGTACAACACGGTCGAGGGCACCCACTCGTCGTCCTGGATCGCGATCTCGTGAAGCAGCGCGTTCGGGTTGATGCTCGTCGACCGCCCCGCGAAGTGCGCCTCGAGGTCGGTCTCGTCGACCGGCGGCAGGTCCACCTCGTCGACGAGGTCGCGTCCCGCCTCCGTCAGCGACCAACAGTACACGCCGGAGTCCGCGGCCTCACGCGAAACGTACGCCCCGTCGAATCGCCGCAACCGCATGTACACGCCCTTCTCCGAGGTCGGGAGCTGCTCGGCGAGACGTCCCGTCTGGGCGGGCTCGATCGACTCGAGCACCCAACAGAACTCCTCGTCGGTCACGAGCGAGTACGACATACCTCTACGTACCCCGAGCAGCCGAATAACGGTGTCGCCGCCTGCACCCCACAGGACCCGTCGACGTCGACCCACACCCGACCACACACCCCGATAGAGCAGGAAAGACGGGGAACGCGAGAGCCCGAGCCCGAACCGACTCCGCTCGAACCGACCTCGTCCGAACCGACTCCGCTCGAACCAGCCGGCCGTCCGGAACGTGACCGAAAAAACTGCTCCTCGACGAGCTGAACCGTCTCGGAGCCGCTCGTGGCGAGCCGCCCCCTCGCTCCTCGTCTCTGCCGAACCTATCGAAGGAAGGATATGTAGCCCGTGCTACGACACCGACTGGCCGCGCGCCGGCCGCGGATGGGTCGCCGCCGGCTCCCGGATGGCGGCCGAAAAGCTGTCACCGCGAGCCACAAAGTGTTTATAATCTTGTGTTGATCTGCGGTGCATGAAGCGGCGTGAGCTCCTGATGCTCGTTGCGAGCGGCGGTAGTGTCTTCGCACCCTCCATGGCGAGCGGCAGTGAGCATTCCTTCGACGACGTCGTCGACCCCGACGCGATCAGTCCCGACGAGGCCGACTCCCCCATGACCACCCCAGACGACTCCGATCCCGACGAGACCGACCCCGCGACCGAGACCGACCGCGAGACCGTCGAGTTGACCATCGAGCTGTACTGACCCCCGAGCGACCCAAACTGTCGAGCCGGCTCTTCTGACGTCATACCTCTCGTCTCCAGCGAGCGACCCGCGACGACGACCATCCAGCTACGACCGCCGCCGACCACCCAGCTACGACCGCCGACGAACCGCCCCGAAGAGGACGAGTAGGATCGCACCGAGCGCGACTCCGACGCCGAACCCCGGTGTGGTCTCCTCGACCGACTCGCCGGCCGCCCCCGCACCGGACGCGTTCGACCCAGCACCAGCAGATACGTTCGACCCGTTCTGCGCCCCCGTCGCGTTCGCCTCCCCATCGCCCGCGGTCCCGTCGCTCGCGGTCCCGTCCGCGTCGGTCGTGTTCGCAGCCGCCGAGCTGGTCGTCTCGACCGCAGCGTCCCCCTCGGCCGTCGCGTTCGCCTCGGCGTCGGCCTGCGTCGACCCGTCGGTCGCGTTTTCGGTCGTCGCCTCGCCTGCGGGGTCGGTGGCGTTTTCGGCCGACGCGTCCTCGGAGACCCGCGTCTCGACGACCTCGATCGCGACCGACCGTCGCTGGTTCGTCCCCACGTCGACCACGCTGAACGAGACCGTGTCGCCGGGCGCGACCGTCTCCGGGGGCAAAAGCGTGAACGACACCGTCTCGTTCTGTGGCTGATTCCACACGATCCCGCTGCCCTGTGCCTCCCCACCCCCGGAGACGGCCTCGACGTCGGTCCCCTCCGGAGCGATCCCCCCGATCGCGAGCGCGTCCGCCCCGTCCCGGTCCACGGTGAGCCGCAGCTCGTCGCGCCCCGCGAGGTCCGTCGTGAGCGTCACGTTCGCGTCGTCCAGCTCGTACCCGGTCCGGGTGTCGCGCTCGGTCACGATCTCCACCTCCTCGCGGACCCGGTTCTCGCCGTCTTCGAGTTCGAGCGCGAACGGCCCGAGCCCGATCGAATCCGCCGCGAACCGAAACCGCACCCGTCCGTCGGTCCCCCACTCCGTGGCGTACGACGAGGCGAGCGTCTCGCCGTCTTCGTCGAGCACGTCGAGCGAGACCGCCGAGTCGTCCGGCCGACGCGTCGTGGTCGCCTCGACGACGACCGTCTCGTCTATCGCCACCGGATAGATCCCGTCTGCGGGTGCCTCTGCCGGGTACACCCGCTCGATCGAGAGCCGCGCGTCGTCGTACCGGAACGACCGGGTGACGAGCTGGTCGTCGCTCCCGCTCGCGTCGACCGTGTTCGCGGCGATCCGATCGCGCACCTGGTCCCCACTCCCCTCGAGCCCGGCGATGTAGTCTGCGACCGCGGCCGCGTCGTCGCCCGCGATCGGCCCGGACGCCCCCTCGCCGGGGATCCCGTCGCGGCCGATCGAGACCACGTGAGCGGTGACCCGCCCCTGTTCGAGCGGCGCGAGCCCGATCGACTCGGCCTCGAACGTGCTCGTCGTCTCGTTCACGGAGACGGTGTCGACCACCGTCTCCCCGCGGTCGTCGACGAACGCATACGCGACCCGGTCTTGCCCCGGAGCCGTGCCGTTGAGGTCGACGACCCCGTCCGCGGCGGCCACCTGGCCGTTCACCGTCTGGACGGTCGCCTCAAGCGTGCCGACCGAGGCGACGAGTCGATACCGCTCGCTCGAGACGTCGCGAAAGTCCGCAGTCGAGATGGGCTCGCCGGGGTCGTCGACGTCCGCCATGTCGACGACCGCGATGTCGTAGCGCCCGGGGAACGCGAGGATCTGACTCCCGGCCATCGTCGTCGCGGTCGCGTCCGCGATCGCCACGTCCGTCTCGGAGAACGTGTCGTCCGAGTCGACCGAGAGCACCTGTGCGCCGGGCGCGTCCGCGCCCGTGACGCTGACCGGTCGCCACACACCGGTGTCGCGGACGTAGATCCCGACCGACTCGGCGCTCGTCGCCTCCCCGCGCACGTCCACCGCCTGGCCGATCGTGTACGCGCCGGTCGGCGACGCCAGCTCGAGCGTCCCCTGGCGGACGTCGACCTCGGTGTCGTCCCGCTCGAACGGCGCGAGCGCCTGCCGGGTCGCCGGTGGGTCGTACGTCCCCGCGCCGGCCGGCGCGTACACGAAGACGTCTACGCGCTCGTCACGAAGGTACCGCGTCTGGATCTCGCCAGTCGCCTCCGAGCCCTCCACCTCGACCACCGCGTACGCGTACGCGATGTCCGCGCGGTCGTACGCCTCGTCGCCCGTCACCGCGGTCTGGCCGGTCGCGTTCCAGAGCCCGACCGTCGTCGTATCCTCGACGTTCCGGAACACGCCCGTGAGGTCGGCCGGATCGACGCCCGCACGGAGACTCGACGCGGGGATCGTCACCAGGTGTCGGTTCCCGTCGAGCCCGCCGGCGACGGTGTAGTCGAGTCGCGTCCCCCGGGTGGCGTTCTCGCTCGCGACCGAGAGCGTCAGCGAGTCCTGTTCGGTCGTCTCGATCGTGTACGTCTCCGTGACCGCCCCGTGGTCGAGGCTCCGGTTCCCCTCGAAGCGCACGGTGTAGACGCCCGGGTCCTCGCCGGCGAGTTCGAGGGCGAGCGTCTCGTCCGTCGTCGACAGCGTCGGCGCACCCGCGACGACCTGTCCCGTGACCTCGCTCCCGCTCGGGTCCTCGACGGTCACCGCGATCCCCTCTGCGGCCGCGAAGTTCCACTCGGCGACGATCGAGAGCGTCCCCGCCCTGTCGGCCGGGATCTGCCCGATGTCGCTGCCCGCCCGCCGCACCTCGGCGGTCGTGATCCGGGGCTCCTGGACGGTCACGGTCATCCCGCTTTCGGGGTCCCGGTAGGTCCCGACCGCCTCGTCCTCGGCGATCGGCAGCGCGAGCGTCGTCCCCTCGGCCTGCCCGGCCGTCTTCACGAACGCCCCGGCGTCGACCCGCGTGCCGTCGGTGTCGAGAAACGTCAGGTCAGCCTCGCCCTGGAACACCGGCGTGCCGTTGAGGACGGTCGCAGCGCCCTGCGTCCGCGTCGCGTCCGCGGTCTCGTACCGGAGGTCGAACGAGACGGTGTCGGTGACCCCGCCCGTGCCGTCGCCCGCGGCGACCCGGTGGCTGGCGTCGGCGACCGCGTCGCCCGCGGTGAGCTCGGCCGTGTCGTAGGTGATCGTCGTGACGACCGACACGTCCGTCTTGCCCGCGCCGTCGGTCCCGGCGAGCGTGAGGGTGACGGTCTCAGCCGAAACGGTCGTCTCCGAGACGGAGGCGTTCCCGCCCGACTCGACCGTCGCGTCCGCGTCGTGGAGTATCCCGTTGGGGAGGTCGGTCGGCGTGATCGTGACCGTCTCGGTGGCCGCGCCCCCGTCGACCGTGAGGTCGAACCGCACCGTCTGGGTGGTGGTGCCGTCGGGGTCGATCGACACGTCGGTGGCGCTGTCGGCCGTGAGGTCGGTCGCGTCTGCGGTGGCTGGCTCGCCGACGCCGGCGAGCGTCACGGTTGCGAGGATCACGAGCAGACAGCCGAGCAGTATCGTCCCGCGTCTTCGGGTGGCGTCGGCGGCCATCTCACCGCGCGGCGGCCGCACCACGGGGGGCAGCTCCCGCGTGTTCGCGCTCGCCGTCCGTCGCTCGGTCGCCCCGTCGGTCGGGCCGACCACGTGCCCTCGTCTGTGTCATACAGAAGTATACTCGCACAATCGGGTAGACTACTAAATAGCTTGTGTCCGCGACCGACCGGCACGCACACACGGTCGCTGACACCCGCTCCCCACAGTCGACGACACATATACACATAATCTCGCGGTGGCGCGCGCCTCGTGAGCGCGCCGAAGGCGGGCTCGCGAGCGCGTGCGAGGGATGAGCGAGGTGGCGAAGCCACCGAGCGAATCGGCTGGGGAGGGCGTGGCCAAGTTGTGCCCGGCTGTCGCAGGTCGTCTCGGTCACACACCCACCAACTACGTATGCGAGCGAATCGGCTGGGGAGGATGTGGCGGTAACTGGTGTCCGGCAGTCGTGCGGTCGTCTCGGTCACACACCCACAACGCACGTACGAGAGCGAATCGGCCCGGGAGGGCGTGGCGAATTGGTGCCCAGTGGTCACGAGCTCGTCTCGGTCACCCGACCACCACCGGCGCGTCGAATCGACGGGGCTGTCACTCAGATCAACAGGTCACACACCCGTGGTGCGAAATCGGTGGACCGGCACGTCGACGCCGTCGAACTCACCGTCAGCACCGACGTAGGCGGTTGCCTCCTTCGACGCTGCCGTGGCGAGCGTGTAGGCGTCACCGAGTGCGACGCGGTACGTGCGTTTGTACTCGGCTGCGGTCTCCCAGACGCCTTCGGCGGGAACGACGTCACACCAGTTTCGAATTCGCGAGACGTACGCGGTAGCCGTCTGCGGATCGTCGCGCGCACACACGTATCGAACCTCGGTACAGGTCACGGTGTTCACGCTGCCGGTCAGCTCGCCGCGCTCAACGCGGTCAATGACCGCTTCGACGGCGTCACTGCCGGGCTCGTCCCAGTAATACGCGACGAGTGGTTCGGCGTCGAAGACGACGTGGTCCATCAGTCGTCTCGCTCCAAGCGTTCGCTGCGCTCGGCGTCGACCGCTCGCGCATCGTGCAGAATGTCCGTCCCGCGATCCGATGTGGTCGCCGCCCCGCGGAAGTCGTGGAGGCTCGCGAGCGGCTCGACAACGATCTCCCCCGCCTCGTTCTCCCGGATTCGAACGCGGCTCCCCGGGTCGATCCCGTGTTTGTCTCGAAGCGCCTTTGGAATCGTCGCCTGGCCCTTCTGACTCAGACTGACGATCGTTCCGTCGGTTGTACTCACGATAATACAACTTTGTGCTGTACAATATTGACTGTTACGGAGAATCGAGGAGAAAACCGCGCGTTTCAGCGCGGAGAGAACGTCAATACGGGCCGTCTATCGGTCACACGCGAGCGGACGTCCGCGAGCCGAATCCGTCCACCTCGATCGTGGCGCGCGCCTCGTGAGCGCGCCGGCGGCGGGCTCGCGAGCGCGTGCGAGGGATGAGCGAGGTGGCGAAGCCACCGAGCGAATCGGCTGGGGAGGGTGTGGCGAAGTGGTGTCCGGCTGTCGCGGGGTCGTCGTGTTCACACGACCACCGTACACGTACGAGAGCGAATCGGCCCGGGAGGATGTGGCGGTAACTGGTGTCCGGGTACCGTGGGTCGTCTCGGTCACATCGCCAACATCGTACACGTACTGGGGAGGGTGTGGCCCAACTGGTGTCTGGCGGTCGCGGGGTCGTCTCGGTCACACCGTGGCCGGGTCGCTCACGCCTGCGCCAGGCCCGCCCCACGTGCTGTTGCTCGTCCTGCGGCGGTGGGCCCACCTTTTTCAGCACGCGCCAGCATCATCTCCGCACATGTCCTCGGTCCTCGAAAACCCCGTCGTCCACTACGGGATGCCCGCGATGAGTGCCGGCCTCGTCGTGGTCGTCGCGCTCACCCTCCTCGACGGCACGATGCAGCTGGCTGCGCTCGGGATCGCCGCCGTCGAGGTCCTCGTCACCCCACAGATACTGAAACGCGCCGGCTAGACGCCGTCCGTCGGGTCGCCGTCTCACGCGCCGAGACGGCTGGCCCCACACGAGCACAGCCGATTGTGACCGACGACACACACCACATCCGCTCACACCACATCCGCTCACACCACACACCACATCCGCTCACACCACATCCATGCCCACACCTGCCACCGACGACGCGTATCGCCTCTCCACCGTCGACCTCGACGACTCCACCTACGAGATCACCCAGTCGGGGATCCGGAACGCGTACACGGTCCGCGACAGCACCGGCACCGTCGTCTTGCAGACGAAACAGAAGCTGCTCCAACTGAAAGAGGAGTTTCCGTTTCTCACCGGCGACGAGAAGCCGGCGTTCACGGTGAACGCCGGCAGCGTCGTGGACGTCGCGGGCACGTACACCCTCGTCGATGACGGCACCGACCAGGCCGTCGTCGTCCTCGACGAGGCGTTCTCGCTGTTCACCGAAGCGTGGACGATCCGCGACCCCGAGACCGAAGCGCCGCTGGCGACGATCGAGTCGAAGCGCCCGCTGGTGGCCGCGGCACGGCACCTCGTCTCGGCCGCGAACGTCATCCCCAACGCGTACGAGATCTGTGATCCGACGGGCGCACACGTCGGCAGCATCGACGGCCAGTTCTCGCTTCGAGACACCTACACCGTGACCATCGACGACGCGAGCAGCGTGCCGCGAGAGGCGGTCGTCGCGGCCGCCTGCGTGCTCGACGCGCTCGAAAACGAGTGAGCGTCAGCGCCCGCGTGCTCGACGCGAACAGCCGCGCATGCGTGCGGCGCGAACGGCCGCGCCTGTGTGCGGCGCGAACGGCCGCACCCCGTGTGTGTACGCCAGGGTCGCGTCCGTGTGTCCGACCCGGTCTCACGCCAAGAAGACGTGTCGCGGCTGGTCGGCGAGCACCTCGCGACCGAAGGCGACGGCCTCCCGGAAGTCGTCGGAGCCGAAGAAGGCCATCGCGTCCTCCTTTGCGTGCCACTGACTGGCGATGAACATGTCCGTCTCCGACTCGACGTTCACCATCAGGTCCGTCTCGAGGTGGCCGTCCATCTCGTCGAGGAGCTCGCCCACCTCGTCGAACGCCTCGACGAAGTCGTCGCGACGCTCGGGCTTCGTCGTATAGAACATCCCCATGGTGCCGAAGCCGGACTCCTCGCCGGCGCGACCGACGACGCCGGGGAGGTCCGAGAGGAAGCCGGCCGCGGTCTCCGCCGCCGAGCCCGTCTCCCAGATGGAGACGACGGCCGCGCGGTCGGTCGCCCGGCCCTCGTAGACGGCCGTCTTCACGTGGGTGCCGTAGTGGTCGAAGTTCGCGCGGAGCCCCTCGACCTCCTCGAACAGGTCGTCGACGTCGGCCTCGCTGTACAACACCGTCGCAAAGACGTCCTCGCCGTGCGGCTGACCCGCGTAGATGTCGAGCTCGGCGAGCTCACCGCGGATCTGGTCGTCGGAGACGCCGTCGGCACCTGGCCGTCCACCGGTCGCCGTCTCCCCGCCCGTCGCCGCCCCCGCGTCCGTCGACGCCTCTGCGCCCGCCTCGCTGCCGTGAGGGTGGTCGCCTTCGCCGCCCGCGTCGCCGCCGTGGGGGTGGTCGCCGTGTGCCGAGCTCCCGTGGCTGGACGGGGCGGCGTCGCCGTGTGCGCGCGCTTCGTCGCCGCTCGCTCGGCCGGCGTCGCCGTGGACCGCGTCGCCGTGGACCGCGTCGCCGTGGACCGCGTCGTCGGCCACGGGGACCGACTCGCCCGCGAGGTACGCGCCGAGGTTCGCGGGGGCGAAGCGACGCCCCACGTAGAACTGGCCGAACTCGCCGTAGCGCGAGGAGGCCTCGTCGAAGCGCATCTCGTAGACGATGTCTTTGAGGTCGGTCGGGTCGGCGGCGAACAACGTCACGCCCCACTCGTGGTCGTCGAAGCCGACCGAGGAGGCGATCACCTGTTTGATCCGGCCGGCGTACTGCCGGCCGATGTCGCCGTGACTCGACATGAGCTCGGCCCGCTCGTCGAACGAGAGGTCGTACCAGTTGTACTCCGCGCCGCGCCGCTTGCTCATCGGGTAAAAGGAGACGTACTCGTCGTCGGGGATCGCCGGGTCGAGTTTGCCCTCGATGTACCGGCGGAGTCCCTCGTCGAGGTCGGCGTCGTCCTCGGTGAAGTAGTCGTCGGAGACGTACCCGGAGACCTCCGTGACGGAGACGTACGACGACTCGCGGTCGGTGAAGCCGGCGAGCGCCGTGGTCTCGAAGCCGCGTTCGAGCGCCGAGAGGTCATCGAGCGTCGGGCGGAAGTGGATCGTGAGCAGGTCGGCTTTGTGCCCGAGCACAGAGAAGAGCGCCGAGTCGCCGGCGTCGGCGTCGACGACGTTCTCACACGCGCTCAGGTACGACCGGCCCTCCTCGATCGCTCGTTCGCGCTCGCGCTCCGGCGCGTCGCGCCAGGCGTCCCAGTCGATTGACCGGAACTCGTGTAGCGCGAACATCCCCTCCTCCGTCGGTGGTGCCTCGACCATAGGCCTCCTTCGACGGCCGGCGGTTAGGGGCTTTCGAGTCGTCTCACCGGCTGGTACCGCGTCGCTGGTGTCCGCGTCGGCGCGACCGTCTACCGTACGGGTTGCTCCTCACAAGCCAAGCCTGTCGTGCGGACCGTGACGGCAACGACCGCCAGCCACTACTTTGCCACGCCTCCCCAACCGCTTTTGCACGTTTGTGGAAGTGGTTGCGTCAACGAGACGACCGCGCGACACCCGGGCACCAATTGGCCACACCCTCCCCAACCGCTTTTGCACGTTTGTGGAAGTGGTTGCGTCAACGAGACGACCGCGCGACACCCGGGCACCAGTTACCGCCACACCCTCCCCAGCCGATTCGCTCAGTGGCTTCGCCACCTCGCTCATCCCTCGCACGCGCTCGCGGGCACGCTTCGCGGCCCGCGAGGCGCGCGCCACCGCGCCGTCGGGTGGGTGTGCGTGGCGGGCGGTGGTTCGGGTCGCAGGCGTTCCCGAAGGCATATATCGGCCACCCGCGACGTGTCGACGCATGGAATCCGAGGAGCCGACCGTCCCGATCGTGTGCACAGCGTGTGAGACGGAGACGCGAGTGCCCCTCGACGAGCTCGAGGACGCCCTCTCGAGACACAACGAGCACGCACACGACGGCGAGCCCGTCGCGGAGGTCGACCCGGCAATCAAAGACCAGCTCGCCGACCTCGTCGCGAGAGACCTCGGCCTCGTCGACGAATCATAAGTCGCGAGCGTCCCGGACGACCGGGTGCGCGACCGCCCGTACCCCTCAGTCGTCCGCCGCGTTCCGACGGCCGTCGTCGGCCGCGAGCGCGCCGCGAGGGTGACCCTTGTGCTGGAGGTTCCGCGTGTCGCGCCGATACGTGTCGCTCGCGGGGATCGGCGCCCCGACCGCCGAGCGAGGGCGGCCGGTGTAGCCGTGTCCCGCGTGCTCGGCACAGTGTGCCATCGCGTCGTGTGCGCCCTCCCAAGGACCCGCATCACACGCCGGTGCAGTACAAACGAACACCACCTCTTCTGACATACGTGTCGGTACGTCGATGGAACGGAGACAAAAACCTCCGCGTCAAACTCTCACGACTGATAACGACTCAGCGGTCGTCGACGATCGCGGCGAGGAACCGTCGGATCCGGTCGCAGGTAGCCGTCCACGTCGGGTGAGCCGCAGCCGTCTCGCGTGCGGCACGGCTCGCCCGCGCGAGTCGCGCGGGGTCCGTCGCCAGCGGCTCGATCGCGTCGGCCACCGCGTCCGGGTCCGCGGGCGGCACGAGCGCGCCGTTCTCCCCGTCTACGACGTCGCTCGCGCCGCCGTTGGTCGACGCGATGGCGGGCAACCCGAACGCCATCCCCTCCACGTAGACGATACCGAACGGCTCGTACCGCGAGGGGACGGCGAGAACGTGTGCGCGCCGGAGCGCCGCCCGGAGCGCCACATCGGAGACCCGGCCGGTGAACGTGACCGCCGACGCGACGCCGAGTCGGTCGGCGAGCGCGCGCAGCGCCGCGACGTGTTCCGGATCGGTCGCCGTCTCGCCGACGACTCGGAGCCGCCAGTCGACGCCCGCGAGCCGCGAGAGCCCCCGAACGAGCGTGTCGATTCCCTTCCGCGGCGTGACCGTGCCGACGGCGACGACGCGGAACGGGTCGGGCCGACCCGCGTCGGCGGTGAACGCGGGCCCACTCCCGAGCCGATCACCCGCGGGTGGGGCGACGACCGCCGGTGACGCGGCGACCGAGGCGGGCCCATCGTCGTCACCCGGCGACTCCACCGGATCGGCACACAGCTGTTCGACCGCCCTGCGGGTGGGCTCGCTGTTGTAGACGAAGGCGTCGGCAGCGGCGAGGAACGCGCGCTCTACGGACTGGTCGACCCACCCCCGGCGTTCGTCACCCCCGGCGGCCGACCGGAGGTAGTGGACGAGCGCGACGACGGGCGTCTCGAGGCCGCGTATCGTACAGTACAGCGACGGGGCGCAGTAGGCGTCCGCGACGACGACGTCACACGCCTCGAGACGAGCGGCGAGCCCCGGCGCCGAGGCGGCCGGCAGCGACCACGGTCGCTCGGGGAGTGAGACGACCTCGAGTTTCCAACCACGTTCGAGCAAATGGTCGGCGAGCTCGCGGTCGTAGCGGTAGCCGCCGGAGCGGGCGTCGAGGTCGCCGTAGACGACGATTCCGACGGTCGGCGTGGCGACGGACGCGACCCGAGGGTCGGCCGCCCGTCGAGCCATCGTCAGTCGCTCGCGGCGGGGACGCCGAACAGCTCAACGGCCGTCCCGGCGTGCCGGCAGTCCTCGAGGGCGTGTTTGGCCGCGAAGCCCGCCTCGTGAGCGGACGCGCCGCGCCCGACGCCGACCTGGAGCTCCACGTCGACGTCGCCGACGACGTGGTCGACCGCGTCGGCGAAGGCGGCCTCGTGGAGGTCCGGACACACGGCGACAACGTTGTCGCCGCCGACGAAAAACGAGAGCGCGCCGTGTCGCTCGCGGAGGTGCTCCATGAGCGACGCGTACGCCCGCGTGATGGTGGAGAACGTGTCGAACTCGTTGACCTGGTCGGTGTACTTGCCGGTGACGTTCACCACGTCGAAGTGGGCGATCTGGACGTCCGCGGGCGTCGTCTCGGTCAGATACTCGCCGGCGAGCACTTCGGTGCGCGCCTCGTCTTGGGCGCTTCCGGCCCGCTGGAGCCGCGCGTTCGCCGCCTCGAGGGCGTCGACCGGGCGGTCGCACACGGCGGTACCGAGGCTCACGGTCACCGGGTAGCGGTTCCCGATCGACTCTTGGAGCGTCGCGTGGGCGTCGCCGTCGACGCCGTTCGTCACCGCGATCATGTTGTCGAAGCGCGTAGCGAAGGCGTAGCCGTCGCGGTGGCCGAGAAACTCGGCGACGTCGGCGAAGAGCCGCGACTGCAGCGACTGGAGGTCCATCTCGCGGCGCGGCTCCGGGGTCACCGTCCACGGGCCGTAGTTGTCGATCTGGACGAGGGTCACCTGCGTCGTCGTCACAGTGGCCCGTGATTGGAACCCGCGCCGCTTTACCCTTCCGTTATCCCGTCCGTGGAATCGATTCCGTCCGTGGAAGCGGTTCGTCCTCGCCGTCGGTCCGACGTCTTCCGCCCGGCGAACGCAACGCCTAGGACCGCGCGGCACCACCACCACCTATGACGATCGCTGGAGCCGTCCTCGACGTCGACGGCACGCTCGTGCGGGGAGACGACCCGATACCGGGTGCCCCGGCGGGGGTCACACGCCTCCACGAGGCGGGCGTCGAGACGCGGTTCGTCTCGAACAATCCGACGAAGCCGCCCGCTGCGTACGTCGACCGACTCGGTGCCGCCGGGTACGACGTGTCTGCCGAGGACGTGATCACCGCCGGCAGCGTGACCACGGCGTACCTCGCCGAACACCACGCGGACGACGCGCTGTACTGTATCGGCGAGTCCGGCCTGCTCGACCAGTTCACTGCCGCCGGCCTCACGACGACGACCGACGTCGACGCGGCAGACGCACTCGTCGTCTCGATCGACCGCGAGTTCAGCTACGACGACATGGCCGCCGCGATGTGGGCGCTAGAGCGGGACATCCCGTTCATCGGGACCGACCCCGACGTCGTCATCCCGACGTCCGACCGCGACCAACCGGGCTCCGGCGCCGTGATCCGCTCGATCGCGGCCGTCACCGGCACCGAACCGGACGTCGTGCTCGGCAAGCCCTCACGGCCGGCCGTCGAGATGGTCTGCGATCGGCTCGCCGTGCCACCCGCGTCGTGTCTGGTCGTCGGCGACCGCCTCGACACCGACATCGCCTTCGGCGAGCGGGCGGGGATGACCACCGTCCTCGTTCGGTCGGGGATCGCCGACGAGGACGCCGTCGCCGAGAGCGACGTCGAGCCCGACCACGTCGTCGACCACCTCGGGCAGATAGGCCGCGTCCTCGGGTGAGTCACGGCGCGCGACGGCCGTCGCGCGCCGCGAGTCGCACGGACCACCGATTCACCCCAGTCAGCTGACACACAGAGTTAAGCCGCCCGACGTGCGACGTGCTCGCATGGCACTGGTAGCGGATCCCGATCGGGGCGTCGACGAGTCCGAGCAGGGAGGCGACGACGGTCCGACCGAGACCGATCCGGTTCCCGTGATCGAGGGGCACGCGGTGTGGTTCAACGAGTATCGATACTGAGCCGCGCGTCGCCCGTCGGCTGCGGGTTCCGGGGCGAGCCGCGGGCCGCGGGCGGACGTGCGATCCGTTGTCGGGAGCGTTAAGTGGTCGTCGGAGGTACCGGTGGTCGTGTATCGGAGGGTCAGACGCGCGGGGGCGTTCTTCGCGCTCGCGGTGCTCGCGACGGTCTCGCCGGCGCTTGGCGACGCCGCCGCCGTGCCGTTGCTCGCGCTCGCCGGGCTCTTGTTGTTCGGCATCGAGGAGGGACCGGTGTTCCGCGCGCTCGCCGTCCAGGGAGACCACGAGGAAGAACGGCTCTACGGCCTCGGTGCGTTCGCGCTCGCGCTCGCCGGACTCGCCGCGGCCGCCACGCTTCCGCGGGTTCCGCTCCCGATGGAGGCGCTCGCCGCGGGGGCGCTCGCGGTCGGTGGCGGTCGACTCGGCCACGCGCTCGTCCGCTCACGAACCGACGCGTCACCGGAGCCGACGGCGACCAACCTCGCGAGTGACGGCACCGGCGTCGCTCCCGGCGGAGACGGCGTCGCTCCCGGCGGAGACGGCACCGATCCGGCCGCCATCGACGCGGGGACCGTCGACCCGGCGTCGATGGACCCCACGCTCGCCGGCGAGCGTCTCCGGCCGGCCGCCGGCTACCTCCTCGCCGGCGGTCTGGCTGCCGTCGTCGGCCACCTCGTCGCCGGAATCGCGTCTCGTGGGGGACCACCACTCGCGGGCGGGTCGCTCGGCACCGCGGGGACACCGGCGCGTATCGTGCCGCCGGCCGCCGTCGCCGCGGCCGTCGTCGTCGGTGCCGTCTCGGTGTCGACCGCGGTGGTCGTTCGGTCGCTCGTGTACGAACGCGACGCCCACCTGACCGTCGTCGTCGTCGCGATCGCCGCCTGGGGACTCACCGCGATCGGAGCGCCGCCGTCCCCGCTCGGGGCGGTCGCGGCAGTCGTCGCGACGGCCGGTCTCGGTGCCGCCGCGTACGCCCTCGGTGCGGCCTCGGTGACCGGGATGGTCGCCGGGGCGCTCGTCTTGTTGCTCACGGTCGTGCTCGGTGGCGTCGGCTGGTTCCTCGCGCTGACGACGTTCTACGCGCTCGGCGGGCTCGTCTCGCGATACCGGTTCGACGAGAAGGCCGCTCGCGGGGTCGCACAGGAGAACGCCGGCGCCCGCGGCACGGGAAACGTCGCGGCGAACTCCGCGGTCGCGCTCGTCTCGGTCGTCGGCTTCGCGGCGACCGCGGGCGACGCGGGGACGCTGTCGGTCGCGTTCGCCCTCGCGTTCGCCGGTGCGGTCGCGACGGCGATGGCCGACACGCTCTCCTCGGAGGTCGGCGGGCTCTTCGACCGCCCCCGGCTCGTCACCACGCTCCGGCCCGTCCCCGCCGGCACCGACGGCGCGGTGACGTGGCAGGGCGAGGTAGCCGGCGTCGCCGGCGCGGCGCTCGTCGGGCTGGTCGTCGCGGCTGAGACGCCGGCGTGGGGAGCCGTCGTCGGGACCGCGGCACCGGTCGACCCCACGGCCGCACTCGCCGTCGCGCTCGCCGGGGTCGGCGGGATGACCGTCGACAGCCTCCTCGGCGCGGCCGTCGAGGGCGACCGCGTCGGCAACGAGACGGTGAACTTCTTCGCGACGCTCTCGGGGGCCGTCGTCGCGGTCGCACTCGGTGTCGGGCTGGGGATCTGACCCGACATGGGGCCACACACCGCCCGCGACCCGCGGGTCAGACCGGCCACGCGAGCCGACGCCGCACCGATTCGTGCCCTCCAGGCCCACCTCCGCGAGCCGAGTCCGGCTCTCCTCGAACACGGCCTCGCCGTCGGGTCGGCGCTGGTGAGCGACGCCGACGGCGCGGTCGCAGGCTACGCGCTGTCGGTCGACGCGCCGACTCGGTCCGGCCGGCACCTCGCCGAGCTCGTCGTCGCCCCCGCCCACCGTCGGGCGGGCCGCGGACGCGGGCTGCTCGAGGCGGTCGTCGAGGACGCGACCGGGGCGGTAACGCTGCAGGCGCACCCCGACAACGACGCCGCACTCGCGTTGTACGACGGGTGCGGGTTCAGCGTCGTCGACCGGCGTCCCGACGCGTACACCGACGGCGACGCCCTCGTGTTGCGCCGGGAGTGACACAAGGCCTATTCGCTGGGGGTGTCTGCCGGACGGTATGACCGACTCACCGGCGGACGAGGGCGTCGCGGTCGACTTCGGCGAGGACGGCCTCGTCCCGGCGATCGCACAGGACGCGGACAGCGGCGAGGTGTTGATGCTGGCGTACGTCTCGCCGGAGGCGCTCGCCCGGACGCGGGAGACGGGCGAGGCGCACTACTACTCCCGGTCGCGATCGGCGCTGTGGCACAAAGGCGGCACGTCGGGCCACACCCAGACCGTCGAGGAGATCCGGGTCGACTGTGACGCCGACGCCCTGCTGTACCTCGTCGACCAAGCCGGCGGGGCGTGTCACACGGGCCACCAGTCGTGTTTCTACCGCACGGTCGACGGGGAGGCGGTCGGCGAGCGCGTCTTCGACCCGGACGAGGTGTACTGATGGCCCGCGTGGACGGCTCGGCCGACGCAGCGGCGGCGTCGGGAGCGCGCGACGCCGAGGAGGTTCGGGAGGCCGGCGAGGCGGCCGCGGTGCTCCGCGAGCGGTACGACGAGTTGTGTGCGATCGACGACCAGTTCGAGACGGTCGGGGAGGCGCGCGTCGAGGCCGCCGCGGACGCGTATCGCGAGGCCCACCGGGTGCTCGACCGGTACGCGGAGGACGCGGTCGGCACCGGCGACTTCGGCTCGTACCTCGAGTTCGAGGGCCGATTCGCCGACGCGGTCGACGTCGACGCGGACGCGTTCGCGGCCGACGCGTTCGCCGCCGCCGACGAGGCGGTCGACAAACGCCGGCTCACCGAGCGCGACTTCGCCGCCGCCCGCGAGGCGCTCGAGCCCGCCAGCGAGGCCGTCGACCTCCTCGAGGAGCGCGAGGACGCGGCTGCGGCGTTCCGCGAGGCTCGGAAGGTCGCAGAAGACGCCCGGGACGCGCTCGCCGACCGGCTTGAGGAGCTGCGGACGGCCGCATCGATGGCCGACGCCGACGTCGAGGCCGACCTCGGTCGGCTTCGTGAGCCGGTCGACGCGTACAACGAGGCGGTGCAGACGGCCGTCGAGTCGGCGCTTCGAGAGCGGTCGGCACGGGAGGTGTTCGACTTCTTGGAGCGCGCGGACGCGACGCCGTTCGTCGACGTCGATCTCCCGCCGGCGGACCTCCGGTCGTACGTCGACGAGCACGACGCCGGCACGGAGCCGATCCCGACGCTGCTCGAGTACGCGGCGTACTCGAACTCGAAGCTGGAGCACTACGTGGCGGACCCGGGGGCGCTCCGAACCGCCGTCGCCGTCCACCGGACGTACCTCGATCGGATCGACGCCGAACCGCTGACGCTCTCGTGGCCGCCGGCGCCGGGCAAGGCGCTGCCGTACGAGATCGACGAGCTGATCCCGCTGGTCTCGCGCATCGCCGACGACGAGACGGTGGCGACCCTCCGGGAGCTCCGGTCGTTCGCGCGCACCGACGAGTACGACCGGCTCCGTCGCGCCGCGACGGTTCGTGACGCCCTCGACGACCGGGACTACGAGCTGGTCGCCGCCGGCGTCGTCGACGACCGGGTCGCAGACGCCGAGCAGACCCTCGAGATCCTCGACGCGGTGCTCGAGGAAACCGAGCGGGGATGAGACGATAGGTCGGGTGCCGTCGGTGACCGCAGGTGCGACGGCCCACGTCGACCGCGGGGATTTAGGTCTCGTGGCGACCGAGACGAGCCATGACTCGATTTGACGCCGCCTCGGAGACCGAGCGGCTGGCGCTGTACGCGGAGGCGGCGACGGCCCACCGGACGCGGTCGAGCGACGTGATGACCGTCGACGTCGACCCCGACAGCGACGGCACCGGCGGCGGGGAGATCCCGCCGTGGATCCAGCTCGCCGGCACCGAACTCCTCATGGACTGCACCGACGACGAGCTCGACCGGCTGAAGTCGCTGCTCGGCGCGTTTCCGGAGTTTCGGATCGACGAGCTCGTCGCGCCCGAGTCGGCCGAGGGAACCCACGTCGTCGTCACCGCGCGGTCGGACGCGAACCGCGTCGCCGGGTTCATCGAACGCGCGTTTCGGGAGGTGTACGCGCTTGAGGTGGACTACAAGTCGTGGGTGACCGCGGTGTGAGACGCGTCGTCGAATCCGTACGTTAATGTCGACCGCGGCCGGCCACACGGGTATGACGCTGGAAAAAGACGTGCCGTGTCCGTCCTGTGGCGAGACGCGCTCGTTTTACCGAACCGCCGCGATGACGCTACACCTCGGCGAGAAGACGAAGTGGCGGTGCCCGTCGTGTGGCTACGGGTTCGTCGAGATCGACGGCATCGACACGCTGCCGGCGTGAGGGCCGGCGAGCGCCTTACAGATTCGCGTTGCCCGATCCGCCGTCGACGACGATCGACTGTCCGGTGATGTAGCCGGCCTTCGGCGACGAGAGGAACGCGACGGTGTTGCCGAGCTCCATCGGGTCGCCGATGCGCTCGAGCGGGACGCCCTCGCCGTAGGCCGCGAGTCCCTCCGCGTAGGAGTCGTACTCGCCGCGGTCGACCGCCTGCTCGACGAGGTCTTCGATCCGGCTCGTCTCGTGCGGACCGGGGAGGACGGCGTTCACGCGGACGTCGGGACCGAGCTCCGTCGCCAGCGTCTTCTCGAGGCCGATGACGCTCATGCGAACCGCGTTCGAGAGCACGAGCCCGTCGATCGCCTCCTTGACCGAGCGCGAGGTGATGTTCACGATGGTGCCGCCGCCGTCGGCCTGCAGCGGCTCGGCGGCCGCCCGACAGAGTCGGACGACGCTCATCACGAGGAGGTCGTACGCGTGGTACCAGTCGTCGTCGTCGGTCCCGAGGAACGGGCCAGACGGGGGGCCGCCGGCGGAGGTCACGAGGTGGTCGAGCCGACCGAACTCGTCGAGCGTCTCCTCGACGAGGCCGACGACGTCCGCCTCGACGGTGAGGTCGCCCTGGACCGGGTGGACGCGGGCGTCGCCGGTCGCCTCCTCGCGGAGCGCCTCGGCGGCGGCCTCGAGCCGGTCCTCGTCGCGACCGTTGATCACGACGGAGGCGCCGTCGCGGACGAGCGCCGTCGCGGCGGCGTTGCCGAGGCCGTCGCTCGACGCGGTCGTCAGCGCTACGTTGCCAGCGATGTCTAAGTCCATACGCCCACCTCCACACCCGGTGATTTAATCATTAGCGACTCGGCATCGGGGGCCGCCGCCCGCGGGTTTATACGAGTGGGCTCGGAGGTCCGGACATGCGAGCCAGCCATGGTGGGTGAAGCACGCGACCCGGACGGCGACGTCGGTCCGCTCGACGGGGTCACGGTGCTCGACGCGTCCCGGGTGTTGGTGGGCCCGTTCTGTACGATGCAGCTCGGCGACCTCGGCGCGGACGTGATCAAGATCGAACGCCCCGGCGTCGGCGACCAGACGCGGACGTGGGTCCCCCCGGCGTTCGGCGAGGGAGACGACGCCGAGAGCGCGTACTACAGCAGCGTCAACCGCAACAAGCGCTCGGTGGTGTTGAACCTCGCGAGCGAGGCGGGACGCGACGTGTTCCGCGACCTCGCGCGCGAGGCCGACATCGTCGTCGAGAACTTCCGCGTCGGCAAGACCGCCGAGTGGGGACTCGACTACCCAGACCTCGTCGCGGAGAACCCCGGACTCATCTACTGCGGGCTCTCCGGGTACGGCGAGTGGGGACCAGACCGCGACGCGCCCGCCTACGACATCGTGATGCAGGCGAAAGGCGGGTTGATGTCGATCACGGGCGTCGAGGACGGTCCGCCGGTGCGGATCGGTGTCGCGCTCGCCGACATCGGCGCCGGGATGTACGCCACCCAGGCGATCCTGGCCGCGTTGCTCGAGCGCGAGCTCGGCGACGGTACCGGCCAGAAGATCGACGTGAGCCTGCTCGATGGCCAGGCGGCGTGGATGAGCTACATGGCGGCGAACTACTTCGCGAGCGGCGACCCGCCGGGTCGCATGGGGAGTAAACACCCGAACATCGCGCCGTATCAGGCGTACGAGACCGAAGACGACTACGTCGTCGTCGGCTGTTCGGCCGACTCGTTCTGGCCGCGGCTGTGTGAAGCGCTCGACCGGCCAGACCTGCTCGCCGACGAGCGCTTCGAGATCAACGAAAAGCGGGTGCGCAACCGCGAGGCGCTCGACGAGGCGCTCGAAGCCGAGTTCGCGGCGATGTCGACCGACGAGGCGGTCGAGACGCTCACCAGCCACGACGTGCCCGCGAGTCACGTCCGCGACATGGCGGAGCTGTTCGACGATCCCCAGATCGAGGCGCGAGACATGCGCGTCACGATGGACCACCCGACCGCCGGCACGGTCGAGGTGCCCGGCTCGCCGATGAAGTTCTCGCGAACGCCGGTGACGATGCGCCGGCATCCGCCGACGTTCGGCGAACACACGACCGAGGTCCTCGGCGAGTACGGCTACGACGACGCGGACCTACGGCGGCTCGCCGAGGCGGACGTGATCCCGGAGCCGTCGGAGTGAGTGACGTCGGTGGCGCGAGCAGACGACGTCCGTACCGAGACCGGAACCACTAGGACCGTCGCGGGCGACCGCTAGCGCATGCAACTTGGAGTCGTCGGACTCGGTCGGATGGGACAGATCGTCGTCGAGCGAACGCTCGAGGCGGGCCACGAGGTCGTCGCGTTCGACCTCGACGCGGCGGCGACCGCGCGGGCCGCCGCGGCGGGTGCCGACCCCGCCGACTCGGTGGGCGACCTCTGTGATCGGCTCGGGTCCAACAAGCGGATCTGGCTCATGGTGCCCGCCGGTGACGCCGTCGACGCCACCCTCGCGGACCTCGAGCCGCACCTCACGGCCGACGACGTCGTCGTCGACGGCGGCAACTCCCACTTCGAGGCGTCGGTCCGGCGTGCGACGGAGACCGACGCCGCCTACCTCGACTGTGGCACCTCCGGGGGGCCCGCGAGCGCCGAGGCGGGGTTCTCGCTCATGGTCGGCGGGCCCGCGGCCGCCTACGAGGCGCTGGCACCCGTCTTCGATGCGGTCGCGACCGGTCCGGACGGCCACGACCGGATGGGGCCGTCGGGTGCGGGTCACTACGTGAAGATGGTGCACAACGGGGTCGAGTACGCGCTGATGCAGGCGTACGGCGAAGGGTTCGAGCTGCTCGCCGACGGACGGTACGACCTCGACCTCGAGGCGGTCGCCCGCACGTGGAACAACGGCGCAGTGATCCGGTCGTGGCTGCTCGAGCTGTGTGAAGAGGCGTTTCACGAGGAGGGGAGCGACCTCGGCGACGTCGCCGACCACGTCGCCGGCGGGTCGACCGGGACGTGGACCGTGCGGGAGGCGCTCGAACAGGACGTGCCCGTGCCGCTCATCTACGGGGCGCTCGCCGAGCGGTTCGACTCGCGCAACGAGGGGCGGTTCTCCCGACGGCTCGCCAACCGGCTGCGGTACGGCTTCGGCCGGCACGCAATCGCGCGTGAAGAGTCGTCGTAGGCGCGTCGAGCCGGCCGACTCTCGTAGATCGACCGATTCGGCCGTGTCGTGACGCGAGCGACGACGACGCGCTCGCGACGGTCGGGCGTCGGTCGGTCACGCCCTCCCGGGCCGATTCGCTCGCATACAGCGTTCGTGAGGCTGTGAGCAAGATGACCGCACAACAGCCGGACACGATTTTCAGCCACACCCTCCCCAGCCGATTCGCTCGCATACAGCGTTCGTGAGGCTGCGAGCAAGATGACCGCACAACAGCCGGGCACCACTTCGCCACACCCTCCCCAGCCGATTCGCTCGTCGCCCACGGGCGACTCGCTCATCCCTCGCACGCGCTCGTGGGCACGCTTCGCGGCCCACGAGGCGCGCGCCACCGCACGAGCGTTCCTCGCGGCCGATGCCGCCTCTGTGCGCCACAGCCGATGGGATCCTCGTCTGTGACCACGGCCGACCGGCCCATTTTAACTTCCACGTCGACGAATCAGCGGGTATGTTCGACACGATCGTGGTCGCTACGGACGGCTCCGACAGCGTCGGTCGCGCCGTCGACGTCGCGATCGAGCTGGCCGACCGCTTCGACGCGAGGGTCCACGCGCTGTACGTCGTCGACGACGACGAGGTCGCGTCCTCACCCACCGCAGTGCGCGAGGAACACCGCACCGCCCTCGTCGAACGCGGCGAACGCGCGCTCGCGTCGGTCTGTGCAGCTGCGGACGGGGTGGACGAGCGTCTCGACGTCACCACCGCCGTGCGCGAGGGGGTGCCGGGTGAGGAGGTCGTCGACTTCGCCGACGCGGTCGACGCCGACCTCGTCGTCACCGGCACCCGTGGCCGACACGGCGAGGACCGGTTCCTCATCGGTTCAGTCGCCGAAACGGTCGTCCGGACGTGCCCCGTACCGGTGTTGACCGTTCGCCGACTCACCGACGAGGACCCCCGGCGCGTCACGGTCTGAGACGCTCGGGAGCGCCCGTCTCAGAACACGCGGTTTTCGAGCGTCGCGTCGGGGTCGTCGAGCCGTTCGAGGTTCGTCTCGAGCACGTCGGTGAGCCGCTCGAAGTATCGGGGCGTGTGTCCCGCGTTGTGCGGAGTGATCGTGACGTTCGTGAGCCCCCAAAGCGGGTGGTCTTCCGGAAGCGGCTCGGGGTCGGTCACGTCGAGGGCGGCACCCCGGATCGCGTTCGAACGAAGCGCGTCGACGAGCGCGTCGGTGTCGACGACGCCGCCGCGAGCGATGTTGACGAGCACGGCGTCGGTGTCCATCGTGCGGAAGAGGTCCCCGTCGACGAGCGCGGCGGTCTCGTCGGTGAGCGGACAGGCGAGCACGACGAACTCGGCGTCGACGACCGCCTCGTGGATCTGCTCGAAGCCGTACACCTCGTCGGTCGGCCCGCCCTTCTCGGGCGAGTACCGGACGCCGACCGTCTCCGTGTCGAACGCCTCAACTCGGTCGACGACCGCCTGACCGATCGCACCCAGCCCGACCACCGCGACGCGCGATCCCGTGAGCTCGGTCGTCGGGTACGAGCGCCACTCTCGGCGCGCCTGCTGTCGTTTCGCCCGCGGGAAGCCGTGAGCGTGGCCGATCATCGCGCCGAGCACGTACTCCGAGATGTTCGGCCCGTGGACGCCGGCGGCGTTGGTCACCGCGACGTCGTGTCTCTCGAACGCCTCGCGGGGGAGGTGACCGGTGCCGGCGAACACGCAGGCGAACAGTTCAAGCTGCTCGGCGCGCGCGAGCAGCTCCTCGTCGATAGAGAAGCCGGCCGCGACGCGCGCGTTCGACAGGTACTCGCGCTCTTCGGCCGGCGTGTCGGCGACCGCGACCGTTCGGTCGGGGAGCCGCTCGCGGAGCACGGCGGCGAAGTCGTGGCCGTCGATCCCGTGGATCTTCTGTCGTAAGACGACGATGTCGGGCGCGTTCACACCCGAGTCTCGAACAGGATAATAAAAACACCGCCGTCTTGGCTCTGGGGGCGATCGAACGCGTCGTCACTCGGCGCGCAATACAGTGGATGCTCGGTCAGGGATTTGAACTCCACTGTTGCCTGTGAGGGACGCTTCTCGGGCCAGTCGAGGTCGTAGCCTGGGTGGCTGGTTGCATGAATGACTTGATGGGTATCAAACACGGGACTGTCGGCGAAGAATAGATGTACATTATGTACAAATAGCACAGCTAAATGGTGAGTGTCAGAATGTCAAAAAAGCGAATAAACATCAGCGTCGATCCCGACGTCCACGCCAAAGCCAAGCAACTGGGGCTTAATGTCTCCGGTGTTGCTGAACACGCCCTCCGAATCTACGTTCAGACGCTTCAGCACAGCGACCAGTCCCCATCCTCACCCGTCATAACCACACCAGCTGACTCTGCTGGCGACGAATCTCCCACCCCCAATATGGCTCAGCACGCAGAGTCATCTGTCAAAGAGATCCTGACCGACTACGAGAACTACGCGAGAACCGTCCTGAATCGCGGCGACACGACGCTCAACCAGCACCGCCGGTACATCGGTCGCCTCCTGCGCCATGCCGAACGGCCACCGGGCTCAATCACCGAAGCGGACATCATCGCATACCTGGAGTCCGAACAGCCGATGAGCGACTCGAAAAAGAACAACATCCTCTCGGCGTTGCGCGTGTTCTTCCGCGAGTACCTCGACCGTGACGTAGCTGACGAGTTCGAGATGCCAACAACAGGTCCAACCCCCACCCACGTGCCGACGAAAGACGAGCTTCAGACGTTCTATGGGGCCATCGAGCGGCCCAAGTACCGAACGATTTTTTTGATGTACGCCACCTCGGGGCTCCGCTCGGCCGAACTGGTAGAGCTCACCATGGAGGACATCAACGAAGACATGCGGATGCTCGTGCCAGATAAACAGTCCGAGGTCAAGAAGACGTGGGCGTCATTCTACAACGAGGAGGCCGAAGCCGCTTTGGAGGCGTTCAAACCCCATCGTGACCCCGACGACGAACGAATCTTTCAGGCGAGCAAGCCGACGGTGAATAAGACCTTTCGTGATCTCTCTGAAGAATCTGGTGTGAAGGTTACGCCGCAGATGCTTCGACGATGGTTCGCCTCTGAGATGGCCTCGCTCGGTGTGGACGCCAGCTACATCGATGCCTTTTGCGGGCGCACGCCGACCTCTGTACTGGAACAACACTATCTGGACTACTCGCCACGCAAACTCAAACAGATCTACCATGACGCTGGATTAACCATTCTTGAGTGATCAGATCCACTCACCGGGGATTGATTCGAGGATCACCGCGTGATCGTTGTACACTCGGTCGATTTTATTAATCACCTCACAGAGTTCTCGCGGCGTCGGCTTACGCACTTGATCGTAGTACAGCAATCCGTGAGTGATCTCGTCTCGGAAGAAGTCATCATCAGACGTCAGGACAACCCAGCCACTACGGGTTGCATAGTCAGCGATTGCGTCGTCATCAGCGTCAGGAGAGAGCTCAGTCCGAACACGTGAAACGATATGCTGAGTTTCGTTGCTCAGAACAGACACGTATCGCTCTTCGACCATCTGATCGCAGAGAATCCGCATCGGCGTTAGGAGTCACCGTTAGATCCCGCCGCAGGTGCACGGCTCTGCTCGGAGAGAGCCGTTTTGGTGGCCTCCTTTTGGGTTTGAATATATTCCATCAACTCCGGATGTTCGTCGTAGTAGTCGAGAGCTGCTTGGACCTGTGCGCGATCGAGATCCGGGTAGTCATCGAGCAATTCCTCGACAGTCGCTCCGTGTTCTCGAGCTGTGATACCGATCGAAAACACGCTGATTCGTGTTCCCTCTATTCGTGGTTTTCCGTGGAGCACGTCTGGTGTTTTTACAATCCGGATAGTGGTACTCATTAGCGTAGGCTACCTTCCGAACGAGAATAAACATTCGGCTGGGTCTCGATATTCCTCGAGCGAAACCAGTATCGTATGTCAAAGAGCATCAGTAGTCATCACAAGTGTGACACTGAACCTGACGATCGCCTGTTTTGTCGTCCATCATAGCGGTGGAGACTGAACCAGCATTATGGTGGCGACGTACCACCGTCGTGGTGGCGACACTCAGACACCTATCTCTTATCGACTATTATCATAGTACTGTGAGAAGTGTTGCGTGCTGACGATGTCCAGGTATCCGTTAGCCGGGCGCAGCGAGCCTGACCGAAGGGAAGGCTCGGAACAAGCGAGCGGCGGAGCCGCGAGCAGCGATCCCGACGGAGGTGGCGGCATGACGGGTAGAGACGTGCCGACTCGTCAGAAGTCGCTGTCGGTCGCCTTCTCCGTCATCATGGTGCTGTCCATGATGGCAATCGGGACGGCTGGGTTTGCTGGATCGGCGGCGGCGTTTCAGGATCCAGTCGAAAACCCCGATCCAGGTGCTAATGAAGAGCAGACGATATTTAGTGACTCTGGCGGTAGCGTAATTGCTGACAACGCCACTTCCGGTGAAAACTCCACACATACGATCGTGGCCTAGACGCACTCTGGCACAAATCTTGAACATATTTCAGCAGATAGTGACACTAACCAGCTACGGATCAATGTCTCCTACCCGGGTGGCTTTGCCGTTGATGGACTTTCTGCCGGTGATGTTCAGGTGTTCATTGACGGAACGGAGGCTGATGTAAGCGGAGCTGGTGGAATATCAATTGGTCCTGATGATCAGAGGTTGAATATTACAACAGATTCCGGTGATAGAGGTGCTGACGGAACTGACCTAAGCAACTTCGATGGAACTGCTGGAATTAATGTTACGGTAGTCCTCGGTAGTGACCTTGTGGAAAATGCTGCCGATGGTCGATATAATGTGAGTTTTCAAGCTTTCACCAGCACGAGTGGAAGCGATTTGCTGGCGAAACACTACTCGGATTTCACACCGCGAAAGTTACAGGAGGTGTATGACGATGCCGAGCTCGCAGTTCTGGTGTAAGTATGTACATATTGTGCACAAAACGCAAAATGTCACCACCCACTCGCTTCGGGATGTATATGAGTAAGACCGTGAAGTCGAGAGAACACTACGGCGCAAACTCGTTAGATCTCACTATCCCATCTGAAGTTGTCCGCGAGCACGACGTCAGTCCAGGCGACATCTTCGAGATTGAGGTTGACTCTGACGACGGCGAGCTGGTGCTGAGCTATACCCGTGTCTACGAAAGCTAACTCTTCTCTCGGGCTTCTATTCTCTGAAAAACTAATGAGCAAAATCTCGATTACCCGTTCGTCCACTCCACTACGAGGCGGTACCACTCTGCGACGTGTGTTAACGCCGTGCTGTGCTCATTGATGGCTTCGACCCGCCATGTAGCCGCCTCCTCCGAGTCGTCCTGAGCAGCGATCGCACTGTTTGACCACGCGACGACGGCTTCGTGGAGGTGGTAGTACACGCCCCAGAGCACCTCGAAAAGGTCTCGTCGTGGCTGGCTCTCCTCGAACTGATTGCGCATCCCGAACACGTCTGAGTGGAGTCGTTCATACTCAGTACATCACGAGTTATTGACCGGAGTATACTGCTGTCCCGTGGTATTCGATTTGCGGGCAAAAATGTCTCTATCAGCCGTTAGTACCCGGGCAAACGCACTCTCTTATAAGCGGTTTGCCGGTACATCTTATGCTCGGTCAGGGATTTGAACCCTGGTCGTCGGCTGTCTTCCGAACGGGAACGCCACGGGCCCCGCTCGCCGAAAGGCCAACATGATTGGCCGGACTACACCAACCGAGCATACTTTTTGATTGCAACGCGACCGATTTAACTCTTCGCAACTCGCCGCAGTGTGGCATCGACCGACACACGCGAACACGGGGACCACGTCGCCGCGCGTGCTCCCGACGCCGGCGGTCTCCCGGCGGACCTCGTCTCCGGTGAGTCGGGTGGCGTCTCATATATACCTCAATACGATGCTATGTATCACACGCAACGGCGCATCTCGTGTGTTCTCACTGACGTCGTATGGGCGCTGTGTCACCGGATAGTGGCCATCGATCGGCCACCGACGAGCTATATATTTTACACAGATTTAACTCTCCTCGGCGACGACCTCCAGACATGGAAACGCGGAAGGTCCAGGTCACTGGGGGGTCGACGTACACCGTTTCGATACCGAAGACGTGGGCGACCGAGAACGACGTGGGCGCCGGCAGCGAGGTCGAGTTCTATCCGGACGGCGACTCGCTGTTTCTGACGCCACGCACCGACGAGGAGCGGACGCGAGGCACCCTCGACGTCACCGGACTCACCGGCCAGGCACTCACCCGGGCGGTGACGACGATGTACGTGAGCGGGTTCGACGTGATCGAACTGGAGGGCGGCGAGATCACCACTGACCAGCACGCGACGATCCGCGACGCGGTCCAGAGTCTCGTCGGCCTCGAGGTGCTCGAAGAGACCCGTAGCCACGTCGTCATCCGCGACCTGCTCGACTCCTCTGAGCTCTCGATTCACAACGCGGTCACCCGGATGCGACTGATCTCGTTGTCGATGTTAGAAGACGCTATCCGGGCGCTCGCGGAACTCGACCACGACCTCGCCCGAGACGTGATCGCTCGCGACGACGACCTCGACCGGCTCTGGCTCGTCGTGTCGCGGATCTTCCGCGGCACGCTTCGCACCCCGAAGGCCGCCGAGGCGGTGGGGCTCCCTCGCGAGGAGTGTTTCGACTACCACTCGAGTGCGCGGCAACTCGAACGCGTCGGCGACCACGCGACGAAGATCGGCCACCTCACGTGTAACATCGACGAGCCGCTGCCCGCGGACGTGATAGACGCCATCGACGACCTCCACGACGACGCCGTCGAGGTGATAGACACCGCGATGGACGCGCTGTTGACCGACGACACCGACGAGGCGTCCAGGCTGGCGAACGAGGCACGAACCGGTGTGCGAGCGATAGACGAGCGCGTCAGGGCGATAGACGAGCTGCTCCGCGGGCTCGACCCCACCCGCGCACAGCTCCTCGGGCTCGTCGTCGACTCCGTGCTTCGGTCTGCTGACTACGGCGGAAACGTCGCCGAGACGGCCCTCCAGAAGGCCGCCCCGACGCCCTGAGGTCGCGCCCGCGCCTCGCGTCCTCGATGCCTGGCGGTCGCTCGAGCGCGCGTCGACGACGCCCGGCCGCTGGGGTTTTTGTCCGTCGCCGTCACACGCAGGGACATGCCAGCCATCGAACTCGGCGTCCCGCGCGGTGTGGTGGAGTCACTCCCCGAATCGGACGAGACCGCCGCCCAGGACATGCGGCGAGCCATCGTGGGGATCCAGTCTCGGCTGAACGAGGAGATCGACGGGTCGGATCCGGCCGCGGCCGCCGAGGTCGTCGTCGACGCCATCGAGCGCATGGAGACGCAGGCGAGCACGTACCACGAGTTCGTCCCCGAACTGCGCGCCTGGGGACAGTCGCCGATCTACGCGATCGCGTGGCGGAACCTCTACGTCGAGCTGATCGGACAGCTGTACGACCACGACTGGCTCGGCGACGAACTCGACCGCGAGCGAAACTTCCGGCTGGTCGACGACGGGATTCGGCTCTCCGATCTGTGAGCCCGCCGCCGGGAGGGCCGGTGTCACGCCCTCGGGATGCGGTCTGTGCCCCGCAGCCGTTCCAGTAGGTTTTACTCCCGGTCTGTGGTACGGCCGCTCATGAGCGACGACTACCGGACCGAAGCGGACAGCCTCGGCGAGATGCAGGTTCCCGCGGACGCCTACTGGGGCGCACAGACCCAGCGCGCCGTGGAGAACTTCCCCATCTCGGGGATCCCGATGGGGCGGCGATTCATTCGAGCGCTCGGCGTAGTGAAGCAGGCGGCCGCTCGGGCGAACCGCGACCTCGGACTCCTCGACGACGACGCGGCCGAGGCGATCGTCGCGGCGGCCGACGAGGTGATAGCCGGCGATCACGACGACCAGTTCCCGGTTGACGTCTTTCAGACCGGCTCCGGCACCTCCTCGAACATGAACGCCAACGAGGTCATCGCCAACCGCGCGGCCGAGATCGCGGGCGCCGAGATCGGCGACCGCATCGTCCACCCGAACGACCACGTCAACTACGGTCAGTCGTCGAACGACGTGATCCCGACGGCGATGCACGTGGCCGCACTCGAGGCCGTCGAAAAGGACCTCGTCCCCGCACTCGAGACGCTCCACGCCGAGTTAGAGGCCAAAGAGGCCGCCTTCGACGACGTGGTCAAGACGGGCCGCACGCACCTCCAGGACGCCACGCCGGTCCGGCTCGGCCAGGAGTTCGGCGGCTACCGCACGCAGGTCGCAAAGGGGATCGAACGCGCCACCGACGTCCAGGCGAACCTCCGCGAACTGGCGCTCGGGGGAACCGCCGTCGGGACGGGGCTCAACACCCACCCGGACTTTCCCGCGCTCGCGGCCGAGTACATCTCCGAGGCGACGGGGACGACGTTCCACGAGGCCGAGAACCACTTCGAGGCGCAGGCCGCTCACGACGCGATGGCGGAGGCACACGGGGCCCTCCGAACCGTCGCCGGCAGCCTGAACAAGATCGCTAACGACCTGCGGCTGCTCGCGTCGGGGCCGCGTAACGGCCTCGGTGAGATCGAACAGCCAGAGAATCAGCCCGGCTCGTCGATCATGCCGGGGAAGATCAACCCGGTCGTCGCCGAGTCGGTGAACCAGGTCCACACACAGGTGGTCGGCAACGACGCCGCCGTCTCGGCCGGCGCGGCCCGCGGCGAACTCGACTTGAACCTGTACAAGCCGGTGATCGCGCACAACTTCCTCCAGTCGGCCGCGCTGCTCTCGAACGTCGCCGAGGCGTTCGGCGAGCGGTTCGTCGCGGAGCTCGAGGCCAACGAGGCGTACTGTGCGACCCGCGTCGAGCAGTCGATGGCGCTCGCGACCGCGCTCAACCCGGCCATCGGCTACGACGCGGCCGCGAAGGTCGCAAAGCAGGCGCTCGCCGAGGAGAAGAGCGTCCGCGAGGTGGCCGTCTCCGAGGGGTACCTCTCGGAGACCGAGGCCGACGAGGTGCTCGACCCAGCGGCGATGACTCGTCGCGTCATCCTCGGCGACGACTGAGGGACGCGAGCGCGACGGCACCATCGACCGATCCACCTGCGGCGGCGCGCGCCTCGCGAGGTCGCCGCAGGCGGGCTCGCGAGCGCGTGCGAGGGATGAGCGAGGGAGCGAAGCGACTGAGCGAATCGGCTGGGGAGGGTGTGGCGGTAACTGGTGTCCGGCTGTCGCAGATCGTCTCGGTCACACACCCACCAACTACGTATGCGAGCGAATCGGCCCGGGAGGGGGGTGGCTGAAAGAGGTGTCCGGGTGTCACGCGGTCGTGTTCGTCACAGGACTGCTACCACACACGTACAGAATCGGCCCGGGAGGGTGTGGCGAAGTGGTGTCCGGGTGTCGCACAGTCGTCCTGCGAACACAGCCACGGCCACGTATGTACAGAATCGGCCCGGGAGGGTGTGGCCAACTGGTGTCCGGGTGTCGCACGGTCGTCGCGTTCACACCGCCACACCGAGGTCCACGGAACCCGTCGAGTACGGGTCGTACACGGCGGGCGACGCGCAGACGCGACCACGGCCCCGACTCACGCTTCTTGCAACTCGGCCTCGCGGAGGGCCTCGTTCAGGTCCGCCCGAACCCGTTCTCCGGTCTCACGGTCCATCGCCGTGGTCACGATCCGGTTCTCCTGCACGCTGGAGCCGTCACGCAGGAGGAGCCGAACGTTCCCGTTCGTGCCGGCGCGGGTCGCCTTCGCCCGGAGACCGGTCCGCGAGCCGGTGCCCCCGGCGTCTATCGGCCCCGGGACGATCTTCTTTACGTGTGGATGGTCGGCGACGGTACGGATCGCGAGTCGCCCCGACCGCCCGCCGATGAGCGTCGAGTGCGACCCGCCGATCTTCTCGCGTGGCGGCGTCTCGACCACCTCCAGCGCGCGGTCCCCGCGGCGGTCGAGCACCCACGCGACCACGGGCCCGTAGTCGTCGGTTCGACTCGCTCCGTCGCCGGAGTCGTCCCCACCGGCTGTGCCGCCGTCGGCCGCGCCACTACCGCCGGCCGTACCACCGCCGCCGGCCGCGTCGCCGTCGGGCACCCGGTAGAACTCGTGGTGGAGCTGCGCGCGGGTCTCCCGGAGCGGGTCGCGCGCGCCGGCGGCGTACACCGTCTCGGGGCGCTTCCGGCGGATCTCGTCGGCGACCCGCCCGGCGAAGTTGCGGAGCTGGACGCCGCTCAGCTCGTCGTCGTCCTCGGGCCGGGTGGTCACCGTCGTGTGGCCGACGACCGCGTCCTCGTCGAGCATCGTCAGCTCGGCGCGGTCAGGAGCGAACTCGACGACGACCGCGTCGCTGTTTTCGGTGTGACAGGTCAGACAGTAGTCGCCCGGCTTCTCGAGCGGCGTCCCACACCGCCGACAGTGCATACCTCCGCAACGTGCGTGGGGGCTAAAAGTGCGTCCGTTCGGTGGCCAGTCACTCGAGACACGCCGCGACGACCCGCAGCGCGGCCTCACCGCACACCTCGTTCGCGAGCAGCGGGACCCGTTTCACCTCGCGACCGCGAAAGAGGTCGGTCGCCTGACGGAGGGCCGCCTGCTGGACGTCCCACCGTCGAGCACAGAACTCGCACGTCTCGGGAGAAGGCTCGACGACCCACTCCGGGGCGACGTCGGCGACGTCGCTCACGCGCTCCATCACGCGGTTGACCACGACGGTGTGGACGGGGATGTCGAACGCGTCGAGTCGGGCGATGAGCCGCTCGGACTCGACGACGCTCATCTCTTCGGGGATCATCACCACGCGGAAGTCGGTGCGGTCGGGATCCTGGAGCACACCGCGGAGGCGTTCGATCCGCGCCCGCAGCGCCTCGAGGTCGGCTTCGGCCGTGTCGTCGTCGCTGCCGCCGCCGAACATTCCTTTCAGCCCCTCCATCATGCCCGAGAACCGCTGGCGCAGCGTCAGGACGCGCCCGAGCATCGAGTCCATGATCTCGGGCAGCTGGAGCAGCCGAAGCGTGTGGCCCGTCGGGGCGGTGTCGACGACGACGCGGTCGAAGCGCGGGTCGTCGAGGTACTCGAGCAGTTGCCGCATCGCGGCCGCCTCGTCCGCACCGGGCATCGTGCCCCCGAGCAGCGAGCCGAGCGGGCCCTCACCGTCGGGGCCCGCGTCGTCGCTCGTACCACCGGCTGCTCCGCCCATCGCCTCGCCCATTCCGCCCATCGCCTCGCCCATTCCGCCCATCGCCTCGCCCATTCCGCCCATCGCCTCGCCCATTTCACCGAGACCGCCGAGCGGGTCGCCGTCGGCACCGAACATCCCCTCTTCGAGTGCCGCGTCGGGGTCGATCTCGGCTGCGTACAGCGGCAGCTCCTCGTGGACGAGTGCCGGCTCCGCAGGAACGTCGACGCCGAGGGTGTCCGACAACGAGTGTGCCGGGTCCGTCGAGACGACGAGCGTCGTCTCGCCCGTGCTCGCCGAGGCGAGCGCGGTCGCGGCCGCCATCGTCGTCTTTCCCACGCCGCCTTTGCCACCGAAGAGCACGTACTCCGGGGCGTCGACGCGGTCCGGGAGCGCGTCGTCGTCGACGGCCGTCGCGGTGGGTTGGTCGTCGGTCGTCGGCGCGTCGCTGCTGGCCCGGCCGTCGTCGGCCGGCTGACCGTCGGTCGGCGTCGTCTCGTCGGTCTCGACGCGCTCGACCGGCTCCACGTCGATCTCGTCCATACCGTACACTGGCGGCGGCGGCCTTGTGTACCCGTCGGTCCCGCGTAGTCACAACGGACGGCGGCACGGTCCGTTGCGGCGCGCCCCGTGGTGGCGCTGCGACGGCGTCCCGCGTGGCCGGCTCCCGGGAACGACACGCCTATTGGTGACTCCGATGTACCGCCGGTGTGAGCCGCCCCCGAACGCGCGTCGACGCCCACGTGAAGGTGCTCGACGACGCCGTCGTCGCCCGGGCGAAGGCCCGCGGACTCGACGCGATCGTGTACGCGCCCCACTTCACCCGGCTGCCGACGATCCGCGAACGCGCGGCCCGATACACCGACGACGAGTTGACCGTCGTCCCCGCCCGCGAGGTGTTCACCGGCGACTGGGCGAACCGTCGCCACCTCCTCGCGATCGGACTCACCGACCCCGTCCCGGACTACGTCACCTTCGAGGGGGCGATGGCCGCCTTCGAGCGGCAGGAAGCCGCCGTGCTCGTGCCGCACCCGACGTTCGCGACCGTCTCGCTCACCCGTCCCGAGATCGACGCGCACGCCGCCCGGCTCGACGCCACCGAGACGTACAACGCGAAGCTGCTCCCGCATCAGAACGCGCGGCTGTCTGGGCTCGCCGCCGACGTCGACCTCCCCGGCTTCGGCTCCTCGTACGCTCACCGGCGGGCGACCGTCGGCGAGGCGTGGACGACGTTCGACGAGTCACTTCCGGACGCGGCCGCGATCGTCGAGGCGTTTCGTGAGGAGCGACCGCGGCGGGTCGTCCGGCGACCGGGGATTCGCCACCGGGTCCGCGGGCTCTTCGAGTACGCCCACCTGGGGTACGAGAACACGTGGGCGAAAGCCGACCGGTTGTTTCTGTCGGGCGACGAACCTACGCTGCCCTCGAACGTCGCGTACGAGGGCCGGTTCGACGACGTCGCGGTGTACGAGTGAGCGTGAAGCGGCGCGAACGATACGACCCCGTGGCTCTTCGAACCGCGTTTGGTCGCCCGTCTCAGCCGATTCGCTCTCGTACGCAGTTGGTGCGTGTGTGACCGAGACGACCGCGCAACACACAGTCACCAGTCGGGCCACACCCTCCCGGGCCGATTCGCTCGCATATGCCGAGGGCTACGCGACGGACACGACCACGTGACAGCCGGACACTACTTCGCCACACCCTCCCGGGCCGATTCCGTACATCGGTGGTGGCTATCTGACCGAGACGACCGCGCGACAGCCGGGCACTCCTTTCAGCCACACCCTCCCCAATACGCATGTGGCGGTGGTAGTGCACCCAACACGACCGCGTGACATCCGGGCACCAATTAGCCACACCCTCCCCAGCCGATTCGCTCTCATATGCCGAGGGCTACGCGACGGACACGACCGCGCGACAGCCGGGCACTCCTTTCAGCCACACCCTCCCGGGCCGATTCGCTCGCATATGCCGAGGGCTACGCGACGGACACGACCGCGCAACAGCCGGACACCTCTTTCAGCCACACCCTCCCCAGCCGATTCGCTCAGTCGCTTCGCTCCCTCGCTCATCCCTCGCACGCGCTCGCAAGCCCGCCTTCGGCGGCCTTGCGAGGCGCGCGCCACCGCAGGTGTGTTTGTTGGTGGGAGTCGGCCCGTGACGGGGATCCGTATCTATTTACCTCGTGGGCGGACCCGAACGAACGATGCTGTACGACCACGTGAGCTACGCGGTGACGGGCGGGATCGCGACGATCACGATCGAGCGGCCGGACGTGTACAACGCGTTCACGCGTCAGACGGTCCTCGAACTCAACGACGCCGCGCGAACCGCCGAGGCCGACGACGACGTCTACGCCGTGATCCTCACCGGCGCGGGCAAGGGTTTCTGCTCGGGCGCCGATACGACGGCGATGCCGGACTGGGACGACCAGACGCCGGAGGAGTACGGCGCCTTCCTCTGGCTCATCCAACAGTTCGTCTGGCGACTCCGCCAGATGGCGACCCCCTCGATCGCGGCGGTCAACGGCCCGGCGATCGGTGCCGGCTGCGACTTCGCGCTGGCGTGTGACCTGCGAGTCGTCGGCGAGAACGCGATCCTGCGCGAGGGATTCGTCAACGTGGGATTGGTGCCGGGCGACGGGGGGGCATGGCTCCTTCCGCGGCTCGTCGGCGAGTCGAAGGCCCGCGAGTACCTGCTGACGGGTCGAGACATCGAGCCGGCAGCCGCCGTCGACATCGGTCTCGCCGTCGAACGCGCCGACGACCCGCTGGCGGCGGCCGGCGAGCTCGCAGCGGAGATCCGGGATACGCCCGCCACCGCAGTCCAGCTCACCAACCGCCTCGTCGACCCCGAGCGGAGCTTCGACGAGTACTGCAGAGAGGCGGCCGCGTTCCAGTGGGAGTGTGTCGTCGACGACGAACACGCCGAGGCGGTGGCGGCGTTCAACGAGGGCCGCGAGCCGTCGTACGACCGCCCGAGCGAGTAGCGACGCCGGTCTACCGGTCTGCGACCGGCGGCAACCCGTCTGATTTCAGCGCCCGCGCGATGGTGTTCAGCTGCATCTCGTCGGTGCCGGCCGCGATGCGCCGACTCCGCGCGAATCGGTAGAGGTACTCCAGCGGATGGCCCTGCTGGTAGGCGCGTGCACCGACGACCTGGACCGCCTCGCTCACCACCTCCTCGGCGATCTGTGAACAGTGTAACTTCGCGGTCGAGGTGCGCAGCCGTGAGGGGGGCCGTTCGTGACCCTGCGCCCCGGCCGCACAGCCGTACACCAGCGAGGCCGCGGTCTCGGTTTGCCGGTACATCTCGGCGAGCTTCCACTCGATGCCCTGGAACGAATCGAGCGACTGGTCGAACTGTTCGCGCTCGCTCGCGTACTCGAGCGCCCGCTCTACGGCCGCCTCCGCCCACGCGACGGTGAGCGCGGAGCTGCCGAGTCGCTCCCAGTTGAGTGAGATCAGCTGTCGTTTGAACGCCTCTTTCCCACGGGTGAGCACGTACTCCTCGGGGATCGTCACCTCGTCGATGGTGAAGTGCGTCTGGGCGTACCCGGCCATGTTCGTGTACACCTGTTCGATCTCGACGCCGGGGTCGTCGTAGGGGATCACCACCGAGCCGAGCCCCTCGGGGAACCGCACCCACGTGACCGCGGCGTCGCCGAACGGGACGCCGCCGACCCACGTCTTCTCGCCGGTACAGACGAGCTCGCCGTCCACCTCGGTGACCTCGGTGGTCATGTTCGCGACGTCGGAGCCGGCGTCCGGCTCCGAGATGGCGATCGAGACGAAGCTCTCGCCGGCGGTTACGGCCGGCAGGTACTCGGATTTCACCGCCTCAGAGCCGAACAGGTCGATCGCGCGCGGGCCGACCATGCTTTGCATGTAGGTGAACCACCCCGTGTCTGGACAGACCCGTCCGACCGCCTGGATCAGCAACAACGCCTCGACGTCGGTGAGTCCCTGTCCGCCGTACGCCTCGTCTATCGACGGGCAGTAGAGGTCTGTCTCGGCCAGTCGCTCGAGGTTCTCCCACGGGACCGCTCCGCTCCACGAGTACGCGTCGTCGTCGAACTCGGCCGCGACCGACTCCGCGTGTTCGGCGAACGCCTGTTGTTCGGCAGTGAGCGTCGTCATGCGTTGACTCTACCGATAAATCATAATAAACCGTCTGGTGTGTGCGCCGACCCGGCGGCGCACGGACAGTTTTTATTATGCCGGCGCGGAGCAGTCCGTATGGTCGAGGCGTTCGCGGTCGCCAGCGGCAAGGGCGGCACCGGCAAGACGACGAGCACGCTCGCGCTCGGGATGGCGCTGGCGGTCGAGCACGACGTGACCGTCGTCGACGCCGACACAGGGATGGCGAACCTGTTGTTTCACACCGGGCTCGACGACGCCACGGTGACGCTCCACGATCTGCTCATCGAGGGGACGGCGACGAGCGTCGCGGAGGCGACCTACGAGCGGTTCGGGCTCTCCGTGGTGCCCTGTGGCACCTCGCTCGCGGGGTTCGAGGCGGCGGACCCAGCGCGGCTCCGTGACGTCGTCGCCGGCCTCGCCGCCGACGCCGACGTCCTCCTGCTCGACTCGCCGGCCGCGCTCGGGTCGAAGTCAGCGGTGTTGCCTGTCGTCTTGGCCGACCGAGTCGTGATCGTCGTCGAGCCGACGATACCGGCGCTTTCGGACGGGCTCAAGGTTCAGGAGTACGCTCGGTCGTACGGCACCGAGACCGCCGGCGTACTGCTCAATCGCGTCCGGGAGACCACGGCGTCGGTGGCCGCGCAGGCCGGGCGCCACTTCGGCGGCCCGGTGCTCGCGTCGGTCCCGGACAGCGACGTGGTCCGAGCCGCACGTCGAGCCGGGATGCCGCTGCTCGCGCACGCGCCCGATAGCGAGCCGGCGGACCGTTACCGGGAGGCGGCCGCGCGTCTCGAGGTCCGCGACGGCGACGGCGAGGCGGTTGCGGCGCGGTTCAAGAGCGCGGTCGTCCCCGACACCCCATGACCACCCCGACCGACGAGACCACGCTCGCGATTCCCCGCGGAGAGCTGCTCCGGTCCCGGGTCGTCGCCGACGTGGGAGAAACGCTCGAACGGGTGCTCGACCGTGAGCTCACCGGTTACGCGACGCTCGTGCCACAGGAGACGCTGTTGTCGGCCGGCGACGCTCGTGGCGTGCTCACGTTCGAGACCGGTGTGCCCGTCCTGGCGTACGACACGGCGACCGATCGCGGCGGGGCGGCGGCGCTCGCTTCGATCGCGGTTCCGGGTCCGTACCGCGTCGAGCTGTACGCGGTGGCGCGGTCGAAGCTCGAGGCGGCACACGCCACGACGGCGCTCCGGGTCCCGCCAGACGCACCGGCGACGGAGCTTGCAGACGACCCGGCGCTCGCGGCCCGGACGAGAGACGCCGCCCCGGCCGATCGGTGGCCAGACGAGAGCGGTGGCGGCGAGCGCGGCGATGGCGACGCGGTCACGGCGTTCTTGGCGGACGACGATCGAATCGCAGCGATACGCGAACAGGCCCGCGAGGAGGCTCGCGCGCGGGCCGCGGAGTGGGGACTCGACGAGGCGCTCGCGGAGTCCGACGACGCCGAGTCGGGCGGCCCGGACGAGACGACCGAACCGGACGGATTTTGACGACGCCGGTTCTACAGGTCGTATCACCGTTGCTCGTCTCCTCCGACTGACCACGCCCGGTGACTTCGCGGAGTGGTACGCCGCGGGACGCGCGTACACTCGCCGCGTCGCCGTCGAGATGGAATTTGCGGGCGCGACCCGGCTCGACGGCGACCGGATCGCCGCACGGCTCGCGGCCGACCCGAGTTCGCTCTCGTCCGCTGCGGCTCGGTCCGTCGCGACGACGCTCGTGGCCGACGGAGTCTTCTCCGAGCCGTACTGCGAGTGGATGCCGCTGTGGTACGAGCTCGCGCTCCTCGGACCGGTGCGGTACGCCGACTGGCGACTCGGTCGGGTGGCTCGTGCCGTCGCCGCGGCAGCGGACGTGACCGTCTCGACGCCGCGGTTCTCTCGCCCCCGTGACGTGGTCGTCGACGGCCACCCGCCACTCGCCACGGTCTCCGGATTTCGCGACCGCTTCGTGCTCGCGGCCGCGCTGTTGCACCTCGAGTGGTTCGTCCACGTCGCCGCCGCGGACGGCATCGAGGTACCGGGGCCGCTCGTCGCCCGGACCCGTGCCGAGTCGCTGTCGTACTACGCCGGTGACCGCGAGGGCCTCTCACCGAGGGTGGCTCGGTTCCAGGCTGCGCTGTTCGGCGACGACGCCTGGGTCCGCCGGATAGACGACGTCTACGAGCTCGACAGCTGGCTGTTCGGGTTGTGGGAGCGGCTGCTCCGTGCGGAGCGTCGTCGACTCGAACTGGTACAGGGGTTGTAACACCCCTGCGGGGCCCCACGGCCGACAGCAGGTAAGTATAGGATGTGCGTACGTCTCTACGGAGGTACGAACCGACGTTGGTTCGTCTCCCTGCGACGATTTCGGCCCTCCGTGATCGATTTGGTTCTCGGTGGTCGCTTCGGTTCTTTGGCGACGCCGTCTGCCTCCGTGGTGTGGTCGCCGTTCGACGCGTCTCGATCCGGGCTGATTCGCTGACAACTCAGACGCGAGTAATCTTTTATTCACACCTGTTTTCTTCGGAAGATTCATACGTTGGGTCGTGGATCCACCGAACACACGAATGGCAGTACTTTGGCTGGACGACGTCGACGCCGACGACATCGACACCGTCGGTGGCAAGGGAGCGTCGCTCGGGGAGCTCACGGGTGCCGGGCTTCCCGTGCCGCCTGGCTTCGTCGTCACGGCGGAGACCTATCGGGCGTTCATCGAGGAGGCGGGTATCGACGAGGAGCTGTTCGCCGCCGTCGACGTCGATCCCGAAGACACCGCGGCGCTCCGCGCGGCCGAGACGAAGGCCCGAGAGCTGATCACGGAGACGCCACTTCCCGAGCCGGTCCGTGAGGAGATCCTCGACGCCTACGGAGCGGTCGGAGCCGCAGACGAGTCCGCGTTCGTCGCGGTCCGGTCGTCGGCGACCGCAGAGGACCTGCCGGACTCGTCGTTCGCGGGCCAGCAAGAGACGTTCCTCAACGTACAGGAGGCGACGCTCCTGTCGCGGGTCAAGGCGTGTTGGGCATCGCTTTTCACCCAGCGGGCGATCTACTACCGCCAACAGCGAGGGTTCCCGCACGCCGACGTCGACATCGCGGTCGTCGTCCAACGGATGGTCGACGCCGAGAAGTCCGGCGTGCTCTTCACCAGTCACCCGTCGACCGGCGACCCGGAGATGACGATCGAAGCCGCGTGGGGCCTCGGCGAGGCGGTCGTCTCCGGTGCGGTCTCCCCGGACAACTACGTGTACGACCGCGAGCGCGAGACGCTCGCAGACGTCACCGTCGCCGACAAGAAGATCGAGATGCTCAAAGACCCCGAGACCGGCGAGACGGTCGAACGCGACGTCGACGACGAGCGGCGCACGGCGCGCGTCCTCTCGGAGGCGGAGATCGACGAGCTCGTCGAACTGGGCGAGCGCGTCGAGACTCACTACGGGACGCCACAGGACGTCGAGTGGGCGATCCACGAGGGGACCATCTACATGCTCCAGTCGCGGCCGATCACGACGATCCGCGAGGCGCCGGCCGACGCGAGTGCCGAAGCTGGCGGCGTGGGTGCTGGAGCCGGTGCCGGACCGGCGGGAGCAGCCAGCGACGGTGCCGGCGACGGCAGTGACGCGCCCGCGGGCGTGTCTCCCGTGCCGAACGGCGGCACGAACGCCAGTGCCACGGCGGGTGCCGCCGGCGCGGCGGTCGGCGACGATACCGACGAGGACGTCCTCGTCGACGGGCTCGGTGCGAGCCCCGGGGCCGTCTCGGGGGCCGTCCGTATCGTCACGAAGCTCGACCACCTCGACCAGGTCGAGGACGGCGACGTGCTCGTGACGGAGATGACGATGCCCGACATGGTGCCGGCGATGAAGCGCGCCGCGGGCATCGTCACCGACGAGGGTGGGATGACGAGTCACGCCGCGATCATCTCCCGCGAACTCGGCGTGCCGGCGGTGGTGGGCACGACCAACGGCACGCGGGTGCTCGAGGATGGACAGTCGATCACCATCGACGGCGACAAGGGGACGGTCCGGGCCGGCGTCGACGAAGCGGCCGAGCCCGCGGCCGAGTTCGAGCCCGTCGAGGCCGCGCGGCCGGAGACGCCGGTCAAGCCGATGACGGCGACGGAGGTGAAGGTGAACGTCTCTATCCCCGCGGCCGCAGAGCGCGCCGCGGCGACGGGTGCCGACGGGGTCGGCCTGTTGCGCATCGAGCACATGGTGCTCTCGCTCGGCAAGACCCCAGAGCGCTACATCGCCGACCACGGCGCCAGAGCATATCAAGACGAGATAATCGATGGCGTCCGACAGGTCGCAGACGAGTTCTACCCACGGCCGGTCCGCGTCCGAACCATCGACGCGCCGACCGACGAGTTCCGCGAGCTGACGGGCGGTGACGGCGAGCCGCACGAGCACAACCCGATGCTCGGGTGGCGCGGCGCGCGGCGGAGCCTCGACAAGCCCGCGCCGTTCCGTCAGGAGCTCGCCGCGTTCGCGCGACTCTTCGAGATGGGGTACGACAACCTCGAGGTGATGTTCCCGCTCGTCAACGACGCGGCCGACGTGGCGGCGCTTCGTGAGCACCTCGACGCGGCCGACATCGACCCCGAGACGCACCGGTGGGGCGTGATGATCGAGACGCCGGCGAGCGCCCTCCAGATAGACGAACTCGCCGACCTGGGGATCGACTTCGCGTCGTTCGGGACGAACGACCTCACGCAGTACACGCTGGCGGTCGACCGGAACAACGAACACGTCGCCGACCACTTCGACGAGCTCCACCCCGCGGTGTTGCGGCTCATCGGCGACACGATCGAGCGATGTCGCGAGCTCGACGTCGACACGAGCATCTGTGGCCAGGCCGGTTCGAAGCCCGAGATGGTCGAGTTCCTCGTCGAGTCCGGCGTGTCGTCGATCTCCGCGAACATCGACGCGGTCCGCGACGTCCAACACGAGGTGAAGCGGGTCGAACAGCGGCTGTTGCTCGACTCGGTCCGGTAGGTCTCGAGAGCCGGGTTGGTCTCGGTGCGGGCTATTCGACTATATTACGACGAACGCGACACACACAGCCTGGCGTGCGCCTTGTGGGCCGCGACAGCGGTCCGCAAGCGCGCGCGAGGGACGAGCGAGTCGCCGCAGGCGACGAGTGAGTCGGCTGGGGAGGATGTGGCCGAAACTCGTGCCCGTGTATCACGAGAACATACTCCCACTTCGTGTGCCACACCCTCCCCAGCCGATTCGCTCGCATATGCCGAGGGCTACGCGACGGACACGACCGCGCGACAGCCGGACATCAGTTGGGCCACACCCTCCCCAGCCGATTCGCTCGCATATGCCGAGGGCTACGCGACGGACACGACCGCGCGACCGCCGGACATCAGTTGGGCCACACCCTCCCCAGCCGATTCGCTCGCATATGCCGAGGGCTACGCGACGGACACGACCCCGTGACCGCCGGACACACCTTTCAGCCACACCCTCCCCAGCCGATTCGCTCGGTCGCTTCGCTCCCTCGCTCATCCCTCGCACGCGCTCGCGAGTCCGCCTTCGGCGACCTCGCGAGGCGCGCGCCATCGTAGCTGGTAACCCTGCGCGCGAAAACGATCACGCGATGCAACAGCCGGAGCCGCAGTCGTTCGAGCGGGTCCTCTCGTCGATGTGTACGGAGCCGCACCCGGCCGCCAGAGCCGCCGCGGAGCGATTCCTCGCGAGCAATCCGGGTGACCCGGCGACCTACGAGACGATCGGGACGCTCGAGACGCGCGCGGTCGAAGGGCTCGCAACGCTGACCGACCACCCGGATCCGGCCGACGCGGCCGGGTACGTCACTGCCGGCGGCACGGAGGCCAACATCCAGGCCGTGCGGTCGGCGCGAAATCGCCACACCACCGACGACGTCAGCGTCGTCGCTCCCGAGAGCGTCCACTTCTCGTTCCACAAGGCCGCGTCGCTGCTCGACGTCGAGCTCCGGACCGTCCCGCTCGACGACGACTACCGGGCCGTCCCCGACGCCGTCGCCGCAGCGGCCGACGAGTCGACCGCTCTCGTCGTCGGCGTCGCCGGCAGCACGGAGTACGGCCGCGTCGACCCGATCCCGGCGCTGTCCGAGGTCGCATCGGCCGTCGGCGCGCGGTTCCACGTCGACGCGGCCTGGGGCGGGTTCGTACTCCCGTTCACCGACCACGCGTGGTCGTTCGCCGACGCGGCCGTCGACACGCTGACTATCGACCCCCACAAGTTCGGCCAGGCACCGGTCCCCGCAGGCGGACTGCTCGCGCGCGAGGACGCGGCCCTCGACGCACTCGCCGTCGACACGCCGTACCTCGAGACCCGCTCACAGGCGACGCTCACCGGCACCCGAAGCGGGGCGGGCGTCGCCGGCACCGTCGCAGCACTGGACGCGCTGTGGCCGGACGGGTACCGGTCGGCGGCACGTCGGGCGATCGAGAACGCTCGGTGGCTCGCGAGCGCGCTCGCGGACCGCGGCTACGACGTGGTCGAGCCGACGCTGCCGCTCGTCGCGGCCGCGGTACCGACACCGACGTTCGAACGACTCCGCGAGCGCGGCTGGCGGGTGTCGCGGACCGGGGCCGGCGAGCTCCGGGTGGTGTGTATGCCACACGTCACCCGGTCGGTCCTGCGTGCGTTTCTCGACGACCTGGATCGCGTTCGGGGGTAAGTCCCGTCTCACGCCGGGCCCGAGTGCGGATCAACATATTCACTACGGACTACGACGAATCCGCGGGTATGAGTTCGGACGACGTCTCTCGGCGCGCGTTCATGCGGACGGCAGGCGGGTCGGTCGCCGTCGTCGGCGGCACGGCAGCCGCGACGGGAACCGCCGCGGGACAAGACGACGGCGGGGGCGCGAGCGAAGCGCCGGAGTGGCCGAGCGGCGTCACGGGCGGGAACCTCGGCAGCTACCAGGACGCCCGGGGACAAGATTCCGTGACGGTCTCCGTCGGCGCGGGCGAGAACGGCCTGGCGTTCGACCCGACCCAGCTGTGGGTCGACCCGGGCACGACGATCACCTTCGAGTGGACCGGTGCCGGTGGCGCTCACAACGTGAAGACGGTCGAAGGCGGCGGTCCGGCGAGCCTCGACAGCGGCGACCCGGTCGGCGAAGAGGGCGCCACCTACGAGTACGAGGTGACCGAAGACGACGCTGGGATCACCCACTACCACTGTGTGCCGCACACGGCCGTCGGCATGCACGCCGGCCTCGCCGTCGGCGGCGACGTCCCGACCGTCGAGACCGGCGGTGGCGGCGGCGCGAGCAGCGCCGTCTTCGTCCCGGAGGGCGCCCGCGCACTCACCATCGCGACGTTCATCGCCATGGTGAGCACGCTCGGGCTCGCGTTCGTCTTCATGAAGTACGGCGGCACGGTCACCCAGAACGAGGTCTAGCCGGCACACGCGGCCGGTCCCTCACGGCTCGACGAGCGACCGGTACCGGTCGAGGTACTGTTCGAGTACGACCGACCGGTCGTACGACTCGAACGTCGGGTCGGCAGACAGCCGGTCGGCGTCCGCGACGGCCGCCATCGCGTCCGCGAGTTCTGCGGGGTTCGTGACGAGCCGCCCGCGCTCGCGTCCCTCGACGAGCTCGTGGGCACTGGACGCTGCCTGGTACTCGACGAGACCGACACAGCCGCACGCGAGCGCCCACAGTAGCTCCGTCGCGAACGGCTCACGCGCTGCGGTCTGTGCGAAGGTGTGAGCACCCCTGAAGATCGCCACGCGCTCGTCGAGCGGCCGGTCGCCGAGGAACGCAACCCGGTCGTCGATCCGGAGGTCGGCGGCCGCCGCCTCGAGTCTGTCCCGCTCGGGTCCGTCGCCGATCACGGCCGCCGTCCAGTCGTCGCGGCGTCGTTCGGCCAACGCCAAGAGGAACGTCTCGGCACCGGCGTGGCGGTCGAGCCGACGGGAGTACACCGCGTCGAACCGGTCGTCGACGGGCGCGTCTGTGATGCGGTCGACGTCGATCCGCTCCGGCACGACGTCGACGGTCGCGTCCGTGGCGCCGTGCTCACGAACCCGCGTCTTCGTCGTCTGTGTCGGCGTCGTCACCACCGACGCACGTCGTGCGAGGTGCCGAGCGACCGTCCGCGAGTCGACCGGGTGCTCGCGCCACCAGTCGACGAGGACCGGGGGGCCGCCGAGTCGTCCGGCGAGAACTGCGGCGAGCGCCGGGAGCGGCGGGGTGTTTATCGCGTGGACGACGTCGGGAGCGACCGCGCGAAGCTCGGTCGGGAGTCGTGCCGCGAACGTGGTCGGCGAGGGCCCGTCGAGCACGGCCCGGTAGGCGATTCCGTCCAGCTCGAACGTCTGCACTGACCCGCCCCACCAGCGGGCACACAGCCACACGACGTCGTGTCCGCGTGCGGCGAGGTCGGCCGCGGTTCGGTGTGTCCGGGCGCGTGCCGGCGTCTCCCCGTGCTGTGGGGTAAACAGCGAGACGACGGCGACGCGCATGGCTCGTCTGACGACGCCGTCGGTCAAAAAGCCCGCCCTCACACGGACTCGAGGCGACGTCCGACCCGAAACGGTTTGCTGGCGGCGACGGTAGTGTGGCGCATGCCCCGATACGACGTCGAACGATACCTCAACGTGCGGAGCGCGAGCCGGGCGAGCGTGGGAGCCGACGGCCGCGTCTGGTTCCTCCTCGACACGACTGGCACTGCACAGGTGTGGTCGCTTACGTCGCCGCAGGCGTGGCCGACCCAGCACACGTTCTTCGACGAGCGCGTCACGTTCGTCGACGCCTCTCCGGAGCGCGCGGAGGTCGTCTTCGGCATGGACGAGGGCGGCAACGAACGCGCACAGCTCTACCGGCTCGACGCCGGGTCGGGGCAGATCACGAACTGCACCGCCCACCCGGCGGCAAAACACCGCTGGGGCGGGTGGGCCAGCGACGGCGAGCGGTTCGCGTTCGCGTCGAACCGGCGCGACCGGTCGGTCTTCGACGTGTACGTCCAGGGCCGGACCGAGACCGGAACAGACGCCGAGTGCGTCCACGAGGGCGACGGCTGGCTCTCCGTCGCCGGCTGGTCGCCCAGCGACGACCGGCTGATCGTCCACGAAGCACACTCTTCGTTCGACCACGACGTGTACACGCTGGCCGTCGACACCGGCGAGTTGACCCACCACACCCCACACGAGGGCGACGTCCGGTACGCGAGCCCGGCGTGGGGCCCCGAAGGCGACGCGGTCTACTGCGTCACCGACCGCGAGAGCGACACGCTCCGGCTCGAGCGGCTCGACCTCGCCACCGGCGCGCTCGACGTCGTCGAGTCCGGTGACGAGTGGAACGTCGACGGGGTGATGGTTGAGGAGTCGTCCCGGCGGATCGCCTACACGCGAAACGTCGACGGCTACACCGAGCTCGCCGTCGGCGAGCTCGTCGCGCCCGACCGCATCGATCCGCTCCCCGCTCCCGACCTCCCGACCGGCGTCGCTGGGGGCGTCTCGTTCGGTCCAGACGGTGACCAGTTCGCGGTGACCGCCACTGGCCGGACGACGAACGCGAACGTCCACGTCGTCGAGACGACCACCGGCGAGACCACGCGGTGGACGACCGCGTCGACGGCCGGCATTCCCGCAGAGACGTTCATCGAGCCCGCACTCGTGCACTATCCGACGTTCGACGGCCGAGAAATACCGGCGTTCGTCTCGCTGCCCGAACGCGAGCCGCCGGCCGACGGCTACCCCGTCGTGGTCGACGTCCACGGTGGCCCAGAGTCCCAGCGACGACCCTCGTTCGCCGGCGTCACGCAGTACCTGCTCGACGCCGGGTACGCCGTCTTCGAGCCGAACGTGCGCGGGTCGGCCGGATACGGTCGATCCTACGCCGCCCTGGACGACGTCGAGAAGCGACCCGACGCGGTCGAGGACCTCCGCACGGCCGTCGAGTGGCTCCACGACCACCCGGAGGTCGATCCTGACCGCATCGCGGCGATGGGCGGCTCGTACGGCGGCTTCATGGTCCTCGCGGCGCTGACCGAGTTCCCCGACCTGTGGGCTGCCGGCGTCGACGTCGTCGGCATCGCCAACTTCGTCACGTTCCTCGAGAACACTGGCGACTGGCGCCGAACACTGCGGGAAGCGGAGTACGGCTCACTCGAGACCGACCGCGAGTTCCTCGAGTCCATCTCGCCGATCACCACCATCGACGCCATCGAGGCGCCGCTTTTCGTCCTCCACGGCGCGAACGACCCACGGGTCCCCGTGAGCGAGGCGGAGGCGATCGTCGAGGCGGCGCGCGAGCAGGACGTCCCCGTCCGGAAACGGATCTTCGAGGACGAAGGTCACGGCTTCTCGAAGCTCGAAAATCGGATCGAGGCGTACCGTGACGTCGTCGAGTTTCTCGACACCCACGTCTGACATCGAGTGTCGAGGACGGCACCACGCTCACGAAGACAACAACGGCCGCGAGGAGTTCGTCACCACGAGCAGGCTCGAAAGGCCCATCGCGACCGCCGCGAACAACGGATTCAACAGCCCCGTGACCGCGAGCGGGATCGCGATGGCGTTGTAACAGAACGCCCACCCAATGTTCGCTTTGACCCGTCGGCCGGCGGCCCGCGAGAGCTCGAAGACGGTCTCGACGGACGCGAGGTCGTCGTCGACGACCGCGACGTCCGCGGCGTCGGCCGCCATCGCGGTTCCCCCGCCGAGGGCGATGCCGAGGTCGGCGGCCGCCAGCGCGGGCGCGTCGTTCGTCCCGTCGCCGACCATCACGGTTCGTCCACGGCCCTTCAGCCGCTCAACCGTCTCGGCTTTGCCTTCGGGCGGGACCCCGGCGAACACCTCGGTGACCGCGTCGTGCTCGCGGAAGACGGTCGCGGCCCGCGCGTCGTCGCCGGTCAACACCACGACGTCGACGTCGGCCGCGGCGAGCGACGAGAGCGTCTCGGCCCATCCTGACCGGAGCTCGTCGCCGACGACGATGACACCCGAGGCGGCGCCGTCGCGCCCGACCGCGACCGGCACGCGCCCCACGTCTCGTGCCGCGGTAACGGCCTCGTCGACGGCCATCGGCACCCGCCAGCCGCGTTCCTCGAAGAGTCCCGGATGCCCGACGACGACCTCGGTCCCGTCGACGACGCCGGAGACGCCACGTGGGTGGCTCTCGAAGGCGTCGACCGTGGGCGTCGACGCGTCGGACTGCGGCGACTCGTCGGCGTGGGTCGATCCGGTAGCCACGCCCGCACCGTCGGCCATCGCTCGTCCGCTCGGGTCGGCCACGGCGGCGACCGGCTCGTCGGTCTGTGTGGCCGCGATCGCTTCGCCGACCGGGTGTGCCGAACGCGACTCGAGTGCCGCCGCGAGCGCGAGCAGGTCGTCGTCGACGTCGCGGTCGACGACCCGCATCTCGCCGGTGGTGAGCGTCCCGGTCTTGTCGAAGACGACGGTGTCGGCGCCGCGGATCCGCTCGAAGACGGTGTCGTCGAAGACGACGATCGACCGTTCTAACGCGTCACGAAGCCCGGCGGCGACCGCCAGCGGGGTCGCGAGCCCGAGCGCGCACGGGCACGAGACGATGAGCACGGTGAGCGCAACGAGCATCGCCGCCGCGACGCCCGCCCCGAGCGCGAGGTTGACGACAGCGACCCCGACAGCGACCGTGAGCACGACCGGGACGAACACCGTCGCGAGCCGGTCGGCGAGCTTCTGGACCCCGTGGGTGCCGCTCTGGAGGTCCCAGACGAGCTCCGCGACCCGGTCGAGACTGGAGCTCGCGTCGGGGCCGACGGCGACGACGAGCGACCCGTCGGCGACGACCGACCCCCCGACGACGACGTCGCCGGGGGTCTTCCGTACCGGTAGCGACTCGCCCGTGACGACCGACTCGTCGACGGCCGCGTCTCCGTCGATCGCCTCGCCATCGACGGGGACGCGTTCGCCCGCCCGGACGAGCACGCGGTCGCCCGGCGCGAGGTCGTCGATAGGGACCTCGGTCGCACTCGCGTCGGTCGCACTCGCGTCGGCGTCACCATCGGCAGTCGCTGGGTCCTCGAGGCGACGGGCCGTATCGACCTGTACCGCGGTGAGATCAGAGAGGAGCTCGGTCGCCCGAGACTTGATGCTCGACTCGTAGTGGTTCCCCACGGTGACGACGACGACGATAGCGACCGTCACGTCGTAGTAGATCGAGGGGCTCTCTAAGAACGCGACCGCGAGCGTGCTGTAGAGGTACGCGCTGAGCGCGGCGATCGCGACGAGGAGGTCCATGTTCGGCGACCGCGTCCGGGCGCTCACGTACGCGCCCCGCAGGATCGGCCGACCGGTGACGAAGAGGACGATCGTCGTCAACACGCCGAGGACGATGAAGAAGTACGTCCCCGAACTCGACGCCATCGCCTGGTTCAGGTACTCGAGCGTCCGCTGGTTGTAGAAGGGGAACGCGAAGTACGTCGGGTAGATCAACACGATGTACTGTAACATCACGGCCATCCCGACGAGCACGCCGATCGCGAGCCGAGCGGTGGCCAGGTCGTCGGCCCGTCGCCGCGAGAACGCGTCCTCTCTGTCATACGCGCTGTAGCCGAGTCCGCTCACGGTCTCCGTGAGGTCGGCCGTCGAGACGGTCGCGGGGTCGTGGTCGACCCGGACCGTGTCGGTGACGTAGCTCGCGCTCGCCGCGCTCACGCCCTCGGTCTGGGTCGCGACCGTCTCGATGAACGCCTCACAGGTCGCACAGTGCATCCCATCGACCTCGAGAAACGTCGCCTCGTGGTCGGCCGGGACCGACGGCGTCTCGGCTGTGGCGTCTGCTGTAGCCGACTCGCGTCTCGCCGCGACGTCGTCGGCGTCGACGTCGACGTCGCCGAGGGTCTCGAACACCCCGCGACAGCCGGCACAACAGAACTCGTTGCCGTCGCCGTCGACGACGTCGACGCCCGCAGTCGGGAGGGCACACAGGGTACACTCGCCGTCGGTCGCCTGTGTCGACCCCATTGCTCAGCCGCCTCCGGAGCCGACTATCCACACGCTGTGCATCTCCATCCCGCTCATCCCCATCCCAGTGTCGAGCGGGTTCCAGAACGGCAACATCGGGTGCGGGACGTGGATCCCGAGCGCCATCAGTCCGTGTGCGAGCAGGACGTACCCGAGGATCACGAACGCGACCCCGAGGAGTCGGTGGACGCGGCGACGGTGGACCGCGTCGACGCTGCCGATCAGCGTGCCGTAGAGGAAGACGGCCGGCATCGTCCCGATCCCCAGCGCGGCGAGCGCGGTCCCCCCGGCGAGCGCGGAGCCGCTGGCGAACGCGTAGAGGTACGCCGGGTAGAGGATCGGACAGGGGAGCAGTCCGTGGATCGCGCCGAGCGCGACGATGCCCGGCCCGTTCGCGAGCCGGTCGACGTGGCCCGTGAGCCAGCCGGTGACCCGCTCGAGTCCGGGGAGGTGGACGCCGCCGGTCGCACCGCCGAGGACGTAGCGCGCCCCGACGACGACGACCACGGCGCCGACGCCGACGCCGACGACACCGCGGACCGGCCCCGCAGCCCCGGTGACGGTCGCGGTCGTCACGAGCACCGCGCCGCCCAGCGCCCCGAGTGCGGTCCCGATGAGCGTGTAGCTCGCGGTTCGACCGAGGTTGAACAGCGCGTGCTGGCGGACCTCGTAGGTGGTGAGGTGACTCCCGCGGCCGCCCTGGTGAGCCGACCCGGCCGCGTGTCCGCCGCCGTCGGTCCGTCCCGCGTCCGGGTCCATCCGAGCCGCGTACGTCGTGACGAGCGGGCCGCACATGCCGATACAGTGGGCACCGCCGAGCAGCCCGATGGCGAGGAACAAGAGCACGTCCACGCCGAACAGCGTCGTGAGGTCCATCGTGTAACGCGTTGGACGTGGGGCCCGGAGCGCTAAGGCGTTTCGTCGACGCGGGGAGACCACGCCGGCTCCAGTCGGCCCGCTCCGGCCGTCGCGTCGGTCACTCCTCGACGAACACCGTCGCGTACATGCCGCCCGTCTCGTGGGGGATACAGACGTAGTCGTGTCGCCCGGCGACGCCGAACTCGTGGGTGAATCGGTCGCCGGTGTCGAGCCGGCCGCCGAAGTCGGTCGTCCACGCCTCGCGCGCGGCCGACTCGGTGTCGAACCCGCCGGAGGCGAAGTAGGTGGCCGCGTCGGGGATCGCCGCCTGGTAGGCGGTGACGGTATGTCCGCGACTGCTCGTGTTCTCCCAGACCACCGTGTCGCCGACCTCGACGGTCAGCTCCTCGGGAACGTAACCGCTCGCGAGCATGCCGACGTCGTACTCGTCGGCGAGACAGCCGGCGACCGAGAGGGAGCCACCGACCGCGGCGCTCACAGCCCCGACCCGTCCGAGAAACCGTCTGCGGTGCATGCCGATGATCGGGGCTTCGGGCGTTTGAATATCGCGGTTGGTCCCGGCGTACATATGAGTCGAGGGACGTCCGCGCGTCGAGGCGGCCGGTCGAGCCTCGAGTATCATACCAGTCAGGTCAGGTAATTTATAATGGGCGTCACTAACGTGCGGGCGACGCATGAACGAACTAGCCGCAGCTGATCTGGCGTTCGCATCGCTCGGGCGCGTCCCGATGGAGATGGGACAGACCGAGGTGTATCAGGCGATACAGGCCGACCAGCTACTGAACCTCTCGTTTTGGGCGAACATCGTGCTGGCAGGGCTGTCGATCCTGCTTTTCGTCTACATGGGGCGACAGGTCGACGACCCGCGCGCCCAGCTCATCTTCGTCGCGACGCTCATGGTGCCGCTCGTCTCCATCTCGAGTTACACCGGCCTCGCGTCGGGACTGACGGTAAGCTTCCTCGAGATGCCGCCCGGTCACGCGCTGGCCGGCGAAGAGGTACTGACGATGTGGGGACGGTACCTCACGTGGGCGTTGTCGACGCCGATGATCCTGCTCGCGCTCGGACTGCTCGCGGGGTCGAACGTCACGAAGCTGACGACCGCGATCGTCACCGACATCGGCATGTGCGTGACCGGACTCGCCGCCGCGTTGACCACCTCTTCGTACCTCCTCCGGTGGGTGTGGTACCTGATTAGCTGTGCGTTCTTCGCGGTCGTGCTCTACATCCTGCTCGTCGAGTGGGCGGACGACGCACAGGTGGCCGGCACGAGTGAGATCTTCGACACGCTGAAGATCCTGACCGTCGTCCTCTGGCTCGGCTACCCGCTCTTCTGGGCGCTCGGTGCGGAGGGCTTCGCGGTGCTCGACGTCGCGATCACCTCGTGGGCGTACAGCGGCATGGACATCGTCGCCAAGTACGTCTTCGCGTTCCTCCTGTTGCGGTGGGTCGTCAACAACGAGCGAACCGTCGCGAGCATGGCGTCCGGACTCGGTGCGGCCGGGAGCCGCGGCACGCCCGCCGACGACTGATCGGCGCGAACGGCAGCAACCCCGCTTTTTCCGGTCGTGTCACGCCGAATCCGTCCCGTCTCGCCACTCCGTGAGCACCTGCGGGAGGACGACACCGACGAAGATGACGACGCCGATGAGCATGGGATCCCGCAGGTCGGTGGCGACACGGCCGGCGTACCCCAACAGCAGTCCAGCCGAAACACAGCAGGCGACGATCACGTTCTCGCGGGAGACCATGGTGTCGTGTGGTTCTCGAGTAGTCACTTGACGCTACTGGCCGCCGTCGTCGGTAGTGACAGCGCTACCGACATCACTTCCCCCAGAACGGGTCGCGCTTTCGCCGCGTGTCGAGGTAGGCGGCGAGCGCCTCCCGCTCGTCGCCGGTGATCTCCGATTTCAACTCCTGTTCGAGGATCTTCGCGTGCTTTTCGGGCACCTCACTCCAGAGGGTGTCACCCTCCTCGATGTCGCGTCCGACGGTCGGGCCGTCGATGGCGATGCTCACGCGCTCGCCGGCGCGGGCCTCGTCGACGTCGTCGCCCTGTTTTTGGATCCCCGAGAGCGTGCCGAGGCGGTCGAACTCGTTGCCCTCGAACGCGCCCACGTTCCGGTTGTTCTGGAGCGTCCCGGCGAGGACCTCGACGCCGACGACCGCGGGGTCGTTCTGCCGGAAGGTGTGATCGGGGAGCAGCCGAAATCGGGCGGGGCGGACCACCTTGTCGAGGACGGTCTCCTGTTGGGCGCGCTTGCGTTGTTCGACGTACGTCTCGTAGTCGTCTATCAGCTGGTAGATGACGTCGTTGGTGAACAGGGTGACATCGGCGCTCTCGAGTTCGTTCGCTGCGTTCGGGAGGATGCTGACGTTGAAGCCGAGCAGCGCCTTGTGCTCGTCCTGGTTGGCCGTCTCCGCGATGGCGATGTCGCGCGGCGCGATGTCGCCCACTTCGGCGCGCATGATCGGCACCTCGGCTTCTTCGAGCGCGTTCGCCATCGCCTCCAGCGAGCCGAGGGTGTCGGCTTTGACGACGACGCCGTCTTCTGCGGTGTCGACTTCGATCTCGGCGAGTGCGGCGTTCACCTCCGCGACGACCTCCTCCTGTGGCCGGTCGCGCACGACACGAACGGGTGCACCGGCCATCGCCGCATCGAGGTCCGGCGCGGCGATCTTGACGCCGGCGGCCGCGCTGACCTCGGCTGCCTTCTCGAACCGCTTCTCCGTGCGGATCTCTTCGAGGGGTCGCGGCCGCAACAGCGCGCGCACTTCGGTGACGATCGGGTCGCCCTGGCCGCCGACGACGACCGTGTCGCCGTTTCGCACGACCCCGTCGTACACGACGGTGTCGATGGTCGCGCCGAACCCGCGTTCGTCTTTCACCTCGAGGACCGTCCCCTCGCCGGGACCGAAGACGTCGATCGCCATCTCTTCGCGCATGAATCGCTGGGAGAGTCCCATGAGCACCGTGAGCAGGTCGGGGATTCCCTCGGCGGTCATCGCAGAGACGGGGACGACGCCGATGTTCTTCTGGAAGTCTTGGACCCGCCAGTAGAGGTCCGCAGAGAAGCCCGCGTCGGAGAGCTGGCCGATGATCTCGTAGAGGTTCTCATCGAGCATCGACCGCGCGCGATCCGACTGCGCCGCCAGGCTCTCCTGGATTGGTGTGCCGTCCTGTGGATTCCACCCGGGGGTCGTGTCCACCTTGTTGGCGGCGACGACGAACGGGGTCCCTGTGCGTCTGAGGATGTCTATCGCCTCCTCGGTCTGCGGCTGGAAGCCGTCGTTGACGTCGACGACGAGCACGGCGATGTCGGCGAGCGCCCCGCCGCGAGCCCGGAGCGTCGAGAACGAGTGGTGGCCAGGCGTGTCGATGAACAACAGGCCGGGCAGATCGAAGTCCTCGGGCGTCACGAGCTCGCCGGCCATCGTGGAGATGGTCGACAGCGGGATGTCGGTCGCGCCGATGTGTTGGGTGATCGCGCCGGCTTCGCCTTCGCTGACCGCAGAGCCGCGTATCTCGTCGAGCAGGCTCGTCTTGCCGTGATCGACGTGGCCGAGCACGGCGACGATCGGCGTCCGAAGGGTGTCCGTGTGTGTGTCGTCAGTCATGAGAATCGCCCCGAGAAGGTCGGTTACGTATCGTTCGGCCCGGCCGTCAGTTAAGTGTTTCATCACGGTCTCGGCGCTTCGTCGTCGCGAACGTGTCCCCGTGGCGTTTAATACCGTCGCACAGGAGAGGTGAGCACATGGCAGACATCCTCGCGGAGAACCTCTCCGGGAAGGCGGTGATGGGGTCGGACGGGACGGAGCTCGGGGACCTGTACAACATCACGATGGACCTCGAGTCGGGCCGGCTCAACGACCTGCTCGTGACTCCGAACGAGCGGGTCGACCCCGAGCGGCTCTCGTTCGACCGCGACGACGCCGGGCGGCTTCAGGTGCCCGTCGCGAACGTGCAGGCGGTCAAAGACTACATCGTCGTCGGCCGCTGATGAGAGTACTCGACACGTCTGCGTTCATCCACGAGTACACCACGGACGACGCCGTGGTGTCGGTCCCGGCGGTCCACGACGAGCTCGAAGGTGAGACCGCACTTCGGTTCGACGCGATGGAGGGATCGGGGATGACGATTCACGTCCCGGCACCCGAGGTGGTGACGACCGTCGAGCGCGCAGCACGTGGGTCCGGAGACGCCGACGAGCTCTCCGAGACCGACGTCAGACTCGTCGCGACCGCCCTCGAGTTGGACGCGATGCTCGTCACCGACGACTACGCGATGCAGAACGTCGCAGAGCGGCTCGACTTGGACATCGAGCCGATCGCCCGCGACGGAATCACGGAGGCGCGCGAGTGGCGGTTTCAGTGCGTGGGGTGCGGCCGAACGTTCGACGAGCAGCGCGAGCGCTGTCCGATCTGTGGCAGCGACCTGACCCGGAAGAACCCGGCCTGAGTCCGCCGTCCCGGCCACAACGCGTCTCAGTCCGCCGTCCCGGCGTCGTCGCGGTCGGCGTCACCGTCGGCCGCCCCGACGACCGACGACCGCGTCCCGGTATCGGCGAGCGCTGCGACGACCTCCTCGTCCGCCCGTGGGAGCCGGTCTCGAAGCCGACGCGCCACCCGTCGGGCCTCCGCGAGTTCAACCTCGGCGACCGCCCGAACGAGCGCCGCCGCGCGCTCGGCTCGCGCCCGCTGCCACGACTCGTCCCTCGACTGGTACGTTCGGATCGCCCGCATGAAGTCGACCTCGGAGAACTCCGGCCAGTACGGGGTACAGAAGTAGACGGCCGCCTCGTTGCCGTTCGCGTGCCAGGGGAGGAAGTTCGAGGTGCGTTCGTCGCCGCCGGTCCGGACGATCAGGTCGACATCGCGCACCGGCCGGTCGTAGAGCCGCGCTTCGACCGTCTCGGTGTCCACGTCGTCGGGGTCGAGCCGGCCGTCGGCGACGTCGCGGGCGACGCCGCGGGCGGCATCGAGCAGCTCCGTCCGCCCGCCGTACGCGAGTGCGACGTTCAGCGTGAACTGGTCGTTTCGCTCGGTGCGACGCTCGGCGTACGCGACCGCCTCGCGGACCCGCCGCGGGAGCCGCTCGACGTCGCCGAGTGCCCGGATCTGGACGCCCTGGTCGTGGACCCGGTCGGCGTCGGCGAACTCGCGGAGTTTGGCCTCGAGTAGGTCGAACAGCGGCTCCAGCTCCGCGTCGGGACGCGCGAAGTTCTCGGTCGAGAACGCGTACAGCGTCAGCTCGGAGACGCCGACGTCGGCACACCAGTCGAGCACGCGTTCGGTCGTGTCTGCACCGGCGCGATGGCCGTCTGGGGGCGCTGCGCCGCGGTCGCGGGCGTACCGGCGGTTGCCGTCCTGGATCACGGCGACGTGGGTCGGCACCGTCTCGATCCGTCGCCGCAGGTACCGGAGGTACGCGCGCTCTGCGGCCGAGCGGAGCCGGGTCAACATAGCCAGGTCTGTGTCGTACGTCGGTATGTAGCTTGTCGTTTCGCTTCGTCGACACCACGCGAGAATCGCCGAAACCGCTATTCGTCGTCATGCTGACGAGGTGGCCGTGAACGCCGCCTACGTCTTTCGTGTGACGTTCGAACTGGATCCGGACCGTGTCAGTGTCTCGCCCGATCGGTTCGAGACGGTCGTCGAGGTGTCTGCCCCCGAGCCCGACACCGAGGGGTGGCTGTTGTTCCGCGATCGGCTCTGGCGCGGGTCCGTGAGCGACGAGCCCTCGACGAGGGCGTTTCTCGGCGACCGACTCGGCGTCACCGTCGTGAAGGCCGCGTTCCGCGAGCTGCGGACCGACCGGGCGTACCTCGACGCGCTCGAGACGGCGATCGCGGCCGATCTCTCCCGATTCGAGGCCGACGGCGTCGACGAGGTCCTCCACAAGTACCTCGGATCCTCGGTGCACGTTCGGGAATCCTGAGGCCGAGCGCCTCACCGACGCCGGCGGCGATCCGTCACTGTGACCGTCGGGGCATCGACCCCCGCGGACGGGACCGAAACCGTGGAGACGCTGGCGACGGACGAGTCTGCATGGCGAAGTGGTTCCACAGCGGCCGTCGGCGCGACTGTTGTGCGGTGGTGTACGCGGCCGGCGAGTTGCGCGCACAGTCGATCAAAGCCCGGATCGAGCGGCACTACGACGAGCGAATCGACCCGCAGAGCTTCTATGCGACCCTCTCGTCGCTCGTCGAGACCGGATACCTCACCCGTCGCCGGGAGGGACTCGCGGACGTTTACGCGCTCTCGTCGGCGGGCGAGGCGGCCCTCCTCGAGCACCACGCGTGGCTCTCGGCGCAGATCGACGCCCACCGCGGAGACGACCCGTCGCCCGCCGAGTGAGTTCTCCGTTCGCCCCGCGTGTGGTGCTCGGTCCTCGCGTCGATTGTCCCTGCGTCGATCCGCTCCGCCGAGCGGCAGCCGACCGCACCGAGACGCCACGCGGACCCAAAGGAGTAACAACTACTGGCGTCTGTGTTATTATCATGACCGTCGTCAGCGTCTCGATGCCGGAGGAGCTGTTGAACCGTATCGACGAGTTCTCGGACGAACACGGCTACACCGGCCGGAGTGAGGTGGTCAGAGAGGCCTCCCGGAACCTCCTCGGTGAGTTCGAGGACGCCCGTCTCGAGGAGCGACAGCTCATGGCCGTCGTCACCGTCCTCTTCGATTACGAGACGACGAGCGTCGAAGAACGGATGATGCACCTCCGACACGAACACGAGACGCTCGTGGTCTCGAACTTCCACACCCACGTCGCCTCGCGATACTGTATGGAGCTGTTCATCCTCGAGGGGCAACTCGCGGAGATATCGACGTTCGTCGGCAAGATCCGCGCCACGAAAGACACCCTCACCGTCGACTACAGCGTGACACCGGTCGACGACTTCGGTGCCGGCGCCATCGACGAGGCGGCCGCTGCCGACGATGGGGCGGCCGCCCACGGCGCGGGCGGCGACACAGAGCACGGCCACGACTAATCTGGTGCGGCTCTCGGCGAGTCTCGGTCGATCAGGGACCTGCGGGCGACACCGCCTCGAGTGCCGCGTCGAAGTCTGCGGACCCGACGAGCACCTCGTCGGCGTGGTCGACGGCCGCCGAGCCGTGTTCGTCGGCGACCCGCTCTATCGCGTGCATCGCCGCCTCGCGACACACCGCTGCGATCTCTGCACCGGAGTACCCCGCCGTCTCGGCCGCGAGGTCGTCGAGGTCGACGTCGTCCGCGAGCGGTGTCTCCGCTGTGTGAACCGCGAACACCGCGCGGCGGGTCTCGTCGTCTGGCGCCGGCACCTCGATGTGGGTCTCCAGGCGACCGGGACGCAACAGCGCGGGGTCGAGTGCGTCCCGCCGGTTCGTCGCCGCCACCACGGCGAGGTTCGGGTCGTCGCTCGCGCGGTCGAGTTCGGTCAACAGCTGCGAGACGACCCGCTCGCCCACGCCGGAGTCACCCCCGCCGACCCCGTCACGGGCGGTCGCGATCGCATCGATCTCGTCGAAGAAGACGATCACGGGCGCGGCCTGTCTGGCGCGGTCGAAGAGGTCGCGCACGGCCTTCTCGGACTCGCCGACGTAGCGATCGAGCAGCTCCGGCCCGGCGACCTCGATGAAGTTCACGCCGCTCTCGCCGGCGATGGCCCGCGCGAGCAGCGTCTTGCCGGTGCCCGGCGGTCCGTACAGGAGGATGCCCGTCGGCGGGTCGGCGTTGGCGGCCTCGAACAGCGGTCCGTACGAGAGCGGCCAGTTCACCGCGCGCTCCAGCTTCGACTTGGCGGCCTCGAGCCCCCCGACGTCGGTGAAGTCGGTCGTCGGCTGTTCGGCGACGTACTCGCGCATCGCGCTCGGCTCGACCGCGGCGCGGGCGGCCTCGAAATCTCTCGCCCGAACGGTCACCGACGTCGGCGACTCGTCGTCGTCGGTGCGGGCCCGTCGGAGCGCGGTCATCGCCGCCTCCTGGGCGAGCGACTCGATGTCGGCACCGACGAACCCGTGCGTCCGTGCCGCCAGGCGGTCGAGGTCGACGTCGTCGCCGAGGGGCATCCGCCGGGTGTGCACGTCGAGGATCTGTCGCCGGCCCGCCTCGCCGGGTACCCCGATCTCGACCTCGCGGTCGAACCGGCCGCCGCGTCGCAGCGCGGGGTCGAGCGTGTCGACGCGGTTCGTCGCGCCGATCACGAGGACGTCGCCGCGCGCGTCGAGCCCGTCCATGAGCGAGAGGAGTTGGCCGACGACGCGGTTCTCTACGTCGCCGCCGTCGTCGCGCTCGGCGGCGATCGAGTCGATCTCGTCGAAGAAGACGATGGCCGGTGCGGCCGCCTCGGCCCGCTCGAACACCTCCCGAAGTCGTTCTTCGCTCTCGCCTTTGTACTTCGACATGATCGCCGGGCCGTCGATGGTGAAGAACTCCGCGTCAACCTCGTTGGCGACCGCCCGGGCGATGAGCGTCTTCCCCGTGCCCGGCGGCCCGTGGAGCAGGACGCCCTTCGGGGGGTCGATCCCGAGCCGGGTGAACACCTCCGGCTCCGAGAGCGGGAGCTCGATCGTCTCGCGGACCAGCTCCAGCTCCTCGTCAAGGCCACCGATGTCCTCGTATGTCGCCCCCGCGGTGTGTTCGGCCGGCGGCGCGGGCTCGTCGCGACCCGAGCCGGTCGCGTCGCCGGCGGTCCTGTCACCAGTAGTCGCACCGCCAGCGGCCGCGTCGCCGGCGGTCGTGGTGCCGACGGATGTCCCGCCGGTGACCGGCTCGTCGGCGCTTTCGTCGCCCGATTCGCCGGCCGCGTCGCGCAGGGCGTCCTCGGCGAGTGCGACGGTCGTGTCGTCGGTGACGCGGACGGTACCGGTCGGGTCGGTCTGCCCAACGACGAACCGGAGGCCGCCCAGTCGCTCGACGTGGACCGCCTCCCCGCGGGTGACGGGCCGGTCACGGAGGTCGCGAGCGAGGGCCCGCTCGACGACGTCTCGGCTCACGTCGGCCGTGGCGAGCGCCGACGGGGCTTCGATCACGACCCGGTCGGCGTCCGCGACGTCGACCGGCGCGACGGCCACGGCGTCGCCGACCTTGACGCCGGCGTTGGCCCTGGTGTCGGCGTCGATGAGCACGACGTCACCGGCCGCCTCCGGGCCGGCCGGCCACACCTTCGCGACGGCCGACCGGTCGCCGTCGATCCGCACCGTGTCGCCGCTGAGCAGGCCGAGCCGCTTGCGTGCCGCTTCGGGGAGTCTGGCGATCCCTCGGCCGGCGTCGCGCTTCTCCGCGGCGCGGACGGTGAGGGTGAGGCGGGCGGTCTCAGACATGTGTCTCGATCCGATCGCTCGACCCTTACCACTGTCGACGGCCCCCTGGCGTCCGGAGGACTCGTCGCCCATCGCCGACGGCGGGGCAGTCGGCTCCCCGGCACCCGCCGTCGACCGCAATCGCCTTACCCGGTCCACCCGGCTGTGCGGACATGCACCCGACTGGGGAGCTTCGAGGCGAGTCGGTCCGCGTCGGCGGCGACGCCCGCCAGCGCTTTCACGACTCGCGCGGCTACGGCCGCCCGCTCGACGGGAACGCGATCGCGCTCTCGCGGGTCGAGACGGCCCACCTGTTGTTTCGCGGCGACCTCGCGGGTGTCACCCTCGGTGACGGAGCCGGGGCGGCTGGCCCCGTCGGCTTCCGGCGGTTCGTCGCCGACAGCACCGCGGCCGTCGACGGCTTCTTCACGCGGTACCTCGTCTACGCCGACCTCCGCGACCGCGGGTTCTACCTCTCGCCCGCCCGCGAGCCGTGGCCCGGTGGGCGCGCCGACGTTCCGGACGCGGTCGACTTCGTCGCCTACGAGCGGGGGTCGACGCCGCGAGCGGGTGCGGTCGAGCATCCGGTTCGCGTCGTTGGCGAGCGCGAGTCGATTCCGGTCGACGGGCTCTCCGGACAGACGCTCGCGGTCGTCGACGAGGAGAGCGACATCACCTACTTCGCGGCCGAGACGGCCGACGTCACGGGGGCGACGCGGTACGACCCGCCGTCGACGCTGACCGGCGAGGTGGTCGGCGACCGGGTCGTCCTCTGGGACGCCCCCGACGCGCTGTACGAACGCGGCTTCTACGGCCAGCCACTCACCGGCCGGGCGGCCGCCGTCGAGGGAGTCCTGCAGCTCTCGCTGCTTGAGGCCGCCTCGCTCGCCGCCGACGGCGTACTGCAGCTCACGGACGCGCCGGGCGGTGTGAACGGAGTGGACGGCGTCGACGCGGCGGACGATGTGAGTGGGGCGGACGACGTTGAGGCGGCTGCGACGGATGCGTCGCGCGCGGCCGACCCTGCGGCCGCCGTGGCGACGATCCTCGATCGCGGACGAGCTGTCGAGGGCGACCGGTTCGACCGTCGGCTCGCCGTCTACCGCGCCCTCCGTGCGCGCCAGACCGTCCCGAAGACCGGGTTCAAGTTCGGTGCCGACTTTCGGACGTACCGCGACGTCGACACCGTCGACGACCTCCCCCACTCGGCGCACCTCGTGCGCGTCGTGCAGCCGGGTCATCGGTTCACGCCCCGCGAGCTCTCGCTTGACGTCCGGCTGGCGGGCGGGGTTCGCAAGGAGTTGGTGTTCGCGGTCGTCGACGAAGCGGGTGTGCGACAACGCGGTGGGAGCACGGTCGACGACGCGATCCGGTGGCTCTCGGTCGGACGGCTGACGCCGTAGGGATCGGTCTTGATCGCCACCCCAAACGAACGGTTTTTGCCTCGACCGCCGGGATAGGGCGTATGGACGGAGACATCCCCCGCACGGACGGCGGGACCGGGCGCGCCGACGGGTCGACCGAGGACGTCGCGCTCGACCCGTGGGGGTCGGCGTCGGTCGGCGACTACGCCGACCTCTTCGCTGAGTTCGGCATCGAGGCCTTCGACGAGGTCGTCGACGACGTGCCGGCTCCACACTACCTCATGCGTCGGGGCGTCATCTTCGGTCACCGCGAGTACGACGCGGTCGCCGAGGCGATGGCGAACGACGAGCCGTTCGCGGCGCTCTCCGGGTTCATGCCCACCGGCGACCCGCACATCGGTCACAAGCTCGTCTTCGACGAGCTGATCTGGCACCAGCGACAGGGTGGCGACGTCTTCGGGCTGATCGCCGACCTCGAGGCGCACGCCGCACGCGGGATGTCGTGGGACGAGATCGACGAGCACGCCCGGAGCTACCTGCTCTCGCTGCTCGCGCTCGGGTTCGACCCCGAGGCGGGCGAGCTCTACCGACAATCGGACAACCGGGCGGTCCAGGACCTCGGCTTCGAGCTCGGCGCGAAGGCCAACTTCTCCGAGTTCGAGGCGATCTACGGCTTCGACGGCGAGACGAACGTCTCGCACATGCAGAGCGTGGTCACCCAGACCGCGGACATCCTCTACCCACAGCTCGTCGACGAGCCGAAGCCGACGGTGATCCCCGTGGGGCCCGACCAGGATCCCCACGTCCGGCTCACGCGGGACCTCGCGACCCGCGTCCGGTACTTCAAAGTGACCGAGGCGTTCGCGAGCTTCGAGCTCGACGACGACGAGCGGCAACTCGTGCGGACGGCCTACGACGCGCTCACACCGACGGGCAACGAGGGAGACGACGTTCGCTCCGCCGAGGCCGCCGAGTGGCTCGCCGACTACGATCCGCCGGCGGGCGAGGCGGGCGACACGCTGCGGGCGGCCAAGCCGAGCGCGGTAGAGACGCTTCGCGCCGGGGGAAAAGAGCCGCTCCGGCCGCGGGTGCGGTTCCTCGACCGCAACGCGACCGAGGCGGCGTTCGAGGCGCTCATCGAGGCGGTCGACGGCGAGAAACGCGTCTTCGAGGGCCACGTCGACGCTTTCGACCTCACCCACGACGAGGCCGAGTCGCTGGCCCGAGACGTGGAGATCGACCACGACGGCTTCGGGTTCCGCCAGCCGTCGTCGATCTACCACCGGTTCATGACCGGGCTCACCGGCGGGAAGATGTCGTCGTCGATCCCGGCGAGTCACATCTCGCTGCTCGACGACCCCGAAGACGGCTACGACAAGGTGACGTCGGCGACGACCGGCGGCCGAGAGACCGCAGCGAAACAGCGCGAACTCGGCGGCGAGGCCGACGAGTGTCCCGTCTACGAGCTGTACGCGTACCTGCTCGCGAACGACGACGACGGGCTCGCCGCCGAGGTGTACACGGAGTGTGTGAACGGCGAGCGCCTCTGTGGCGGATGTAAAGAACAGGCGGCGACGATGATGCGGGAGTTCCTCGCCGAGCATCAAGAGAAGCGTGCGGAGGCCGAGGCCGTGCTCGCGGACCTCGATATCGACCTCGACTCGGACCGGCGCGGAACCGGCGGCGAGCACTGAGCGCCGAGGGTGGGAGAGGTCGGTCCTAGACGCGCGTCTGGCGGTAGCTGTGTGATCGAGACGATCCGTGACCTCCAGGCGATCCTTTCAGCCATGCCCTCCCCAATACGCGTGTGACGGTGGCCGTGTGACCGAGACGACCGCGCGACCACCGGACACCAGTTGGGCCACACCCTCCCCAGCCGATTCGCTCGTCGCCCACGGGCGACTCGCTCATCCTTCGCACGCGCTCGCGAGCCCGCCTGCGGCGACCTCGCGAGGCGCGCGCCACCGCAGCGTACGGTGGACTGACGTGTGCGTGATCGGGCGAGGCGAGTCGTCGACTGGTGGTCGTACCGGTGAACCCACCGCGGTGAGCCGACACTTTATGAGGGAAGCGGATCCCACAAGCGGTATGGCCGAGGAGGAGGCGATCCACGTCGCCGACGTCAGCGAGGGGATGGGCGGCGACGCGACAGCCGAGCCGGGGTCACCGGTCGAACTCCCGGTCGTCGACGTGCTTACCGGGCGGTCGTTCATCACGGGGAAGTCCGGCTCGGGCAAGAGCAACACCGCGTCGGTCGTTATCGAGAATCTCTTGTCAAATGGGCTGCCCGTCATGATCGTCGACACCGACGGAGAGTACTACGGCCTCAAAGAAGCGTACGAGATCCTTCACGCCGGCGCAGACGACGAGTGCGACATCGTCGTCTCCCCGGAACACGCAGAGAAGCTGGCGACGCTGGCGTTAGAACAGAACGTGCCGATCATCCTCGACGTCTCCGGCTACCTCGAGGAGTCGGTCGCCAACGAGCTACTGTTGGAGGTCACCAAACACCTCTTCGCCAAGGAGAAGCGGCTCAAGAAGCCGTTCTTGCTCGTCGTCGAGGAGTGTCACGAGTACATCCCGGAGGGCGGCGGGATGGACGAGACGGGCAAGATGCTGATCAAGGTGGGCAAACGCGGGCGGAAACACGGACTCGGCATCGTCGGGATCAGCCAGCGCCCCGCAGACGTAAAAAAGGACTTCATCACCCAGTGTGATTGGCTCTGCTGGCACCGGCTCACCTGGGACAACGACACGAAGGTCGTCGGCCGGATCCTCGGCTCCACGTACGCGAGCGCGGTCGAGGACCTCCGTGACGGCGAGGCGTTCTTGATGACCGACTGGGACGAGTCCATTCGGCGGATCCAGTTCCACCGCAAACAGACGTTCGACGCGGGAGCCACGCCCGGACTCGATGACTTCGAGCGGCCCGAACTCAAGTCGGTCTCCGACGACCTCGTCGGCGACCTCCGGTCGATCTCAGAAGAGACCGCCAGACGCGAGTCCGAGCTCGCGGACCTCCGACAGGAGCTCGAGAAACGCGACCAACGGATTCGCCAGCTCGAACGCGAACTCGAGGACGCACGCGACCTCAGCGACATGGCCGACCAGTTCGCACAGGCGCTGCTCGGGAAGGCCGGGGCGTCGTACCGGGGCGGTCCCGGCGGCTCCGTCGCCTCACAGCGGCGCGCCGCCCAGGCGGACCTCGAGGCGTACGAGTCCGCCGCCGGCGACGCGAGCGCGGACGCTGGCTCGGCGGCGACCGAGACGGCAGCACGGGAGGCGACCGTGGCCGGGAGCGGCGACGGACGTGACGCCGACGAGGACGAACGCGATGCCAGCGGACGTGACGCCGACGAGGACGAACGCGATGTCGAGGCAGACGCCGGTGAGAATCCAGTGGAGCCGGTGACGCGGGCCGACGTCGTCGCCGGAGCGCTCCAGTTCGACGACGCGGTCGAACTCGGCACCAGAGAGGCGGTCATCGAGGAGCTCAAAGGACGGGTCGCGTCGCTGCCGCCGCTCTCACGCGACATGCTTCGCCACTACCGCCGCGAGGGGACGAGCGAGCCGGTGACAGCGCACATCGACGCGGGTGGCGACGGCGACCGTGGGCACGCCTACAGCCGCCAGCGACCCATCCGGACGGCGGGGCTCATCAGACACACCGGCGAGGGACACTACGCCTACGCCGTCCCCGATCTCGTCCGCGAGGCGTACGCCGACCGCCTCGACGAACCGACCGTCGAGGAGATGGTCACGGCGGTCGAGACCGCGTTCGTCCCTCCCGACGAGCGGTCGACGCCAGGCGGCGAGTCGACGGACGACGAGCCGCCGGCGGGAGCGGGAGAGTCGACAGGATCAGACGAGCCGACCACGACGACCGACGCATCGCGGGCGGCGGCTGGGTCTCCGGTGACGGGCGACACCGAAGCTCCGGGAGCCGACGCCGCGCTCTCGTCCGACACGGGCGGCCTGAGCGACGCGGCTCGTCGGCTCGCGGCGAAGGGGGCGCGGTCGAACGACGACCCCGAGTGACGGGACGACGACGTCGATCGACCGCGTGAGTGCACGGACGAGCGTGAGCTACGACTCCGCGTCGTCGCGTGTCGACTCGGCGATCACATCGTCGTCGGCCGCGTCGGCGCTGTCCCGATCGCTGCTGACCGCGTCGTCACTCGTGTCGTCCGCCGGCTCCGACCGGGCCTCCGTTCGGGCTCGCTCGGCGGCGAGTTCACGATCGATGTCGTCTTCGACGTACGCCATCGACTCCACGGTGACGACGTTGCCGCCGCCGGGGTCGACGACGATGACGTCTTGGCCTTCGGGGATCGTGCCGTCGATCGACCGCGCCGAGTAGTGTGGGTTGAATCCGCCACCCTCGAGTTTCACCTGGCCGCCCTGCGGGGTGACCGTCTCTGCGACCGTCCCGGTCGTACCGGTGAGGCTCTCTCGGTCGCGCGTCTGTTGTTGACCCTTGCCCCCGTACAGGTCGAACTCGTGGTAGCCGTAGAACGCCGCGGCACCGAAGACGAGCGTGAGCGCCGTCATTAAAAGCGTGAGCACACCGCCGGCGACGCCGAGCGTCGCGAAGAGCAGTCCACCGAGTCCGGCACCGATCAGCGCGATCCCGACGACGATGAAGTTCGCCCCAGGCGCGATCGCCTCGGCCATCGCCAACAGCAGTCCGGCCGTCAACAACAACAGTGGCAGCGTGTCCGGCCCCACGAGTCCTCCCTGTGCGAGCACGTCCATATGTGACCTACGACTGCGAGGTGGATAAGTGGTCGTTCGCGTGGCGGGTCGTCGTGCTCAGAACCCGAGCACCAACACGGCGACGGTGAGTGCGACACCGAGCACCACGAAGAGCGCGTTCTCGGGGTCGATAGACTCGGGCTCGATGGGTGTCGAGGCGGGCGTCGCGGTGTCTTCGGTGACACCGTCGGGACCGACCTCGTCGAGGCTGAATCGCCACTCGCTGCCGTCGCCGTCGGTTCGGGTCTCGTTCGCCCGGTGCCGGGCGTCGTCACGGCTCATTGGCCACGGTACGACGGGGGTGAGTAAATGGTTGGTGGACCGCGACTACCGCTGCCGGCCCGGGGTGACGACGTCACCCTCGTAGACGACGCCGCGCTCGCCGTCGACGGTGAGGACGTCCCCGTCGGCGATCGACTCCGGTATCGAGGCGTTCGACACCATCGGCACGGCGAGCTCGCGCGCGACGACGGCCGGATAGCCGGTCATTCCCGGTCGCGCGTCGACGATCCCAGCGATACGATCGAGATCACCGGTGAACTCGCCCGCGAACGTCGTGGGTAACGCGACGATCGACCCGTCGGGGACCGCGGTGAGGTCGCCGTCCTCGGTCCGGTAGACCGGGGCGGCGACGCGGCCAGCGACGGCAGCTTTGCCCGTGGCGACCGTCTCGGCGGCGACGTGCACCTTGAGCGTGTTCGTCGCGTTCGTTCCCTCGAGTTCGGTCAACATGCCGGAGAGGACGACGAGCGTGTCGCCGGAGTCGGCCGCGCCGGTCTCGAGTGCGGCGTCGACGGCGTTGTCGAGGACCGCCTCGATGTCGCCTGCGTACGCCGTCTGCACGGGTTGGACGCCCCACGAGAGCGCGAGCTGTCTCCGCACGCGGTCGTTCGGCGTGGTCGCGACGACCGGGACGCCCGGACGGAACATCGCCGTCTTCCGGGCGGTGTACCCCGATTCTGAGACCGCGACGACCGTCGAGGCGCCGAGGTCGCGCGCGAGGTACCGCGCAGAGCGTGCGAGCGCTTCGGTCCGCGAGTCGTCCGTGGCGGCCGGAACCCGCTGCTCGCGTGTCTCGGCGTACTCCGCGCTGTGTTCGACTTCCCTGACGATTCGGTCCATCGTCTCGACGACTGCCGCCGGGTGCTCACCGATCGCCGTCTCACCCGAGAGCATCACCGCGTCGGTCCCGTCGAGGACCGCGTTGGCGACGTCCGAGGCCTCCGCGCGGGTGGGTCGCGGCGAGTGGACCATCGAGTCGAGCATCTCGGTCGCCGTGATGACCGGGACGCCCGCCTCAACGCAGGTTCGGATGATCCGCTTTTGAATGATCGGGACGTCCTCCAGTGGGCACTCGACGCCGAGGTCGCCGCGGGCGACCATCACGCCGTCTGCAGCCTCGACGATTCCGGTGAGGTTCTCGACGGCGCCGGCGCGCTCGATCTTCGCTATCACCGGGATGTCCTCGCCGCCGTACGCTTCGAGGGTGTCGGCGATGCGGTACACGTCTGCGGCGTCCCGGACGAACGAGGCCGCGACGAAGTCGGCGTTCGCGCGCGCGGCGAGCCGCAGTTCGGCCTCGTCTTCGTCGGTGATGAGGTCGACGTCGATGTCGACGCCCGGGAGGTTGACGCCCTTTCGAGAGCCGAGTTCGCCGCCGGAGACGACCGTCGCAACGACCGATGCGTCCTCGACCGATTCGACGCGACACTCGATCCGTCCGTCGTCGAGTAACACCGTGTCACCGGGGTTTGCGTCGGCGATCGAGTGGGAGAGTCCAACGTGCTCCGGGGTCGCGTCGTCGCCCGCCGCCAGCGTCACCGTCGATCCGTCGGTGAGGTGGGTCGGCTCGTCGATCTCGGCGGTGCGTACCTCCGGGCCTTTGAGGTCGACCATGACCGCGAGCGGGTCTTCGATGGCGTCGTCGACGGCACGGACGCGTTCGATAACGTCCTCGCGGTGGGCCGTCGTTCCGTGGCTGGCGTTGAGTCGGGCGACGGACATCCCCGCTTCGGCGAGATCTTCGATGACCGCGCGGTCGTCCGACGCTGGACCCAGCGTGCAGACGATCTTGGCGTTTCGCATACCTGACGTTCGGCGGAGGGGTGGAAAAAGCTACACGGTCCGCCTCGGAGACGACAGCCAGAGAGAAATCGCATGTGAGCCCCGCTGCGGCCCGATACTGGTCGATTCGACGGAGTCGATCGTGGACGATACGGACAGATTCACACCGGTGTGTGAGCGTCTGCTCTGAGGGCGCAAATCGTGTCAGCATGTCCTACATATATACCCGAGCACTACTCAGTACAGTTGACAGATGGATGGTCCGCCCGCCCGGTCACGCGACGCACTGGTGTTCTCCGTGCTCGACAGCGAGATTCGGTTGGCGATCCTCGACGCGCTGTACGACCGGACGGTCGTACCGGGGCCGTTCTCGGGGGAGACCAGCTACTCGTCGATCAGGGAGGCGGTCGGGATCGACGACAGCGGGCGCTTCAACTACCACCTCGATCGGCTCACCGACGAGTTCGTCATCAAGTTCGGCGACGCGTACCGACTCACGGAACGCGGCCGCGAGATCGTTCGGCTGCGACGGACGGGAACGCTCACCGAGGATCCACGGGTCGCGCCCAAACGGATCGACTCGTCGTGTTACCTCTGTGGCGAGCGGGTCGAGGTGTTTTACGCGAACGGATTCGTCGTGACTCGGTGTCCGAGCTGTTCGGGAGCCGTCGACACGGAGATATTCCCGACGGGAACGCTCTCTGCGCTGCCTTACCCTCCCTCGGGCGTGGACGGCATCGACATCGAGACCGTGTTCGAGCGCGTCCACCAGCGATATATGTGCGTGTACCGAGCGATGGCGCGCGGCTTCTGTCCGACGTGCGGCCACGACGTGCACGTGACGCTTCCCCGTCGGGAGAACGCCCGGGGCGAACCAGACCTGTTACGGCACGTGACACACGACGGACTCGTCGTGTTGGCGTGTACTCACTGCGGCCAGCATCGGGTGACGAACCCACTCAGTGCGACCGACGACCGTGATCCGATGGCCGACTACTTCATCGACCGCGCGGTCGACCCGGGATGGGATCGGCTGGCGACGGCGCTGAGCTGGGACGTCGACCGCCGAGCAGACGGGATGGTCTTCGAGACGGACGACGCGGTCCGATTCGTCGTCGACGAGGAGCTCGACGTCACCCGTGAGTCGTGAGGTGAGCGTCCGGCGAGCGTCGCCGCGGCGTGCGGCCGCCGTCGAGGGGATGCGCCCCGACTCGTAGCCTTTTTACCCGCGCTGGCGGTACGTGAGTCCACTATGGCTGAGGACAAGGCTCGAAGCACCGGCAGTGCGGGCCGATTCGGCGCCCGCTACGGCCGCGTCGCCAGAAAGCGGGTCAAAGACATCGAAGCGGAGATGCGGGAGGCGACCGTCGACGGCGACGACGTCACGCGCGTCGGCACGGGTATCTGGGTGAACGAGGAGACCGGCGAGACGTTCACCGGTGGGGCGTACCGCCCAGAGACGCCCGGCGGACGGACCGTTCGCCGCTCCATCCGCGCCGCACTCGCCGACGACGAATGAGCTACCGCTGTTCCCGCTGTAAACGCGACGTCACCCTCGACGAGTACGGGGGGGTTCGCTGCCCGTACTGTGGCCACCGCGTGCTGTTGAAAGAACGCGGCGGCGGCATCAAAGAAGTCGACGTCGAGTGAGGCGTTCCGTGCCGCGATGAGCCGCGGATCCGACGCGGACCCGTTCACCCACGAGACGACGCTCACCTTCGAGTACGCCGACGAGCCGCGCGCACGCCTCGTCGCGGCTGCGCTCTCGCCGGAGGTCGGCGAACTCGACGCGTCTCGCGCCCGTGCGACCGTCTCTCGGACGGACGCGACCGTTCAGATCCACGTGGGTGCCGACGACCTCGCCGCACTTCGCGCGGGCGTCACGAGCTGGTCGCGACTGCTCGCGGTCGCAGAGCGCGTCGGACATCGGTCGCGGTGACGGTGGTCGTCGACCGGCGTGAAGAGCGTCGCGGGGTCAGCCCACGAATCGTCGATGCAGCGGCTGTGCCGGCGCTTCACGTCGATGGCGCTCGCCGACGGAGAAGTCGGGGGTTTTTCCCTCCGGGCGGCCTCCTCACGTGCATGCAAGGGAACATGCCGCCCGAGGCACAGGAGAAGATCGAGGAGCTGCAGGACCTCCAAGAGACCGCCCAGCAGGTGGCCCAGCAGAAAGAGCAGGCGAAGACGGCGCTCACCGAGTCGAAGACGGCCCTCAACGCGCTCGACGACGTCGACGAGGACGCCGAGATGTACCGTGAGATCGGCGAGGTACTCGTCGAGACCGACTACGCGTCCGCACACGAGGACCTCGAGAACAAAGTCGACTCCCTCGAGGTTCGCGTCGAGCAGCTCGAGAAGCAAGAAGAGCGCGTCCAAGACCAGTTCGAGAGTCTGCAAGGTGAGCTCCAGCAGATGCTTCAGGGCGGCGCGGGCGGCAGTCCGATGGGCCCCGGTGGCCCGGGTGCCGGCGGCGCGTGAGCCGATGAGTGAGGAGCCGACGGGTGCGGAGCCGACCGACGAGGCGGTCGTCCAGACCGCGGCGTCGGCAGCCGAGCGGGTCGTCTTCGAGCACTACGACCAGTCGGCGGTGCGCGACCTCGACGTGACGGTCACGTTCGAGGCCGGGGTCTTGGACGTCGACGTCTACGTGAATGCCCCGGACGACCCGGACCCCGAGGCCGTCGCGACGGCCGCGACTGAGGCCGCCGGCGATGCCGTCGACGAGCTGTTCGACGGGTAATCGGCGAGCGCGAGCCTCGTTCACGAAGCCGGTAGACGGCGTCGAGCACGTCGGCCGAGCTGCTCGCAGACCCGGGTGAAGCCGTACGCGTCGTGTGACTCGTCGACGGCCAGTCACGGGTCACAGCCACGGCTTCTCTGTTGCAGTCTCGGCTTCTCTGTTGCGACCACGGCTTCTCCGTTGCAGTCACGTCGTCCCAGTCGCCGTGCGCGCGCATGGCAGTCGGGACTCGGGCGCGTAAATACGACCCGGCGTTCGGACGCCGGTTAACCCACACCCTCCCGGGCCGATTCGCGCTCGTACGTGTACGGTGATTGTGTGACCGAGACGACCTGCGACAGCCGGGCACCAGTTGGTCACACCCTCCCCAGTCGATTCGCTCGCATACGCAGCTGGTGAGTTCGTGATCGACGCGACGACCCCGCGACCGCCGGACACTACTTGGTCACACCCTCCCCAGCCGATTCGCTCTCGTACGTGCGTGGTGGGTGTGTGACCGAGACGACCGCGCGACAGCCGGGCACCACTTCTCCACACCCTCCCCAGCCGATTCGCTCGGTGGCTTCGCCACCTCGCTCATCCCTCGCACGCGCTCGCGGGCACGCCTCCGGCGGCCCGCGAGGCGCGCGCCACCGCACAAATGCGTGCGGCGAGCCACCACAGGCACAACGGCCCGTCGGGGGGCGAGAAACGCTTATGTAGTGTCGTGGTAGAGTGTCTCATGCACAGAATGTTCGAACGGTTCTCGAGCGGGTACTACCTGGGTGAACTGTACGTGGAACCACACGACGGCGACCGCGCCGTCATCCACCGGGCCGACCACGAGCGCGTAAACGAACAGCTCTACGCGGACGGCGAGGGGATCGCTCGGCTCGACGCGCCGCTCGTGATGAAGCTGGGCACCGGTCACCTCCCGGTCGGTGCCGACGACGGCGTGCCGAGCGGGACCCTCGCGATTCCACGACAGCTCGCTCCGGACGACGGCCTCCCGTCGAAACGGGGCGTCCTCCTCGCCGACGCCGACCGGGCGGAACGGCTCCTCCGCTGGGAGGGCTGGGAGCCGGCCGTCGACGTGTGAGGAGTCGTCGCGTCGCCCCGTTCGATGGCGACGACGCTTTGCGCCCGGCGGTCGATCGATGCACATGATCGACCGCCTCCTCGGCCGCGCCGAACTGAAAGACCGCATCGACGAGCTCGAGTCGAAAAAACACCACCTCGAGCGACGCGTCGAAGCCGAGTCCGAGCGTCGATCCGACGCCGTCGCGGACCGCCAGCGCGCAGAGGCCCGTATCAACCGCCTCGAAGACCGGATCACGTCGCTCAAAGACCGGGTCGAACGCGCCGAACGCGACGACCCCTCGTTCGCGTTCCGCCACACGACGACGGCGTTCGGGTCGGGCGTCGCCGACGTGCTCGGCCGGCTCCGAGCCGTCGAGAGCGACGACCCAGAGGGCGTCCTCACCGCCTTCGTGCCGAGCGACGACGCCGTCCCGGCGTCAGTCCGCGACCACTTCGGCGACCGCAGCCGGTTGGTTCGCCGGGCCGCACCGGCGGTCGTGGTTGCCGACGACACCGGCGCGGTGAGCGCCGCGCTCTCCGTCCCGATCCCGCCGGAGCCGTTCGACCGCTGGGCCACGCGTCCACGGCTGCCCGCGCGCTGGTTCCGACCGACCGGTCGGTTCGCGTTCGCGGTGGTGCGCTCCGACACCTTCGCTCGCGGCGTGTACGAGGCCGGCGAGCGCGTCGACGTCGAGGGGTTCACGACCGACGTCAAGGCCGCACACTCGAAGGGAGGGTTCTCACAGGGGCGGTTCGAACGCCGGCGGGAGGGACAGATCGCCGGCCACCTTGAGGACGCGCGGTCGGTCCTCGAAGACGCGACCGACGTGGACCGGACGATCGTCGTCGGCGAACGGAGCGTCCTAGGAGAGGTTCGCGAACTCGCCGACCACACCGACGTGACCGACGCGACGGGACCGCCAGAAGAAGCGCTGACGGACGCCTTCCGCGACTTCTGGACGGTGCGTGTACAGGCCGTGTGAGCGGTCACCGAGACGTGGGCGGTCGTCTCAGAACGGCGCGTCCGGTCCCTCCGCTGTCGCGTCCGGAGCGGGCGACTCGACGAGCTCGCGTCCCTGTCGTTCCCAGGCCTCGACGCCGCCGTCCAGGCTCTCGACGCGGGCGTCCGTCGTTCCCTGGTAGCTGGCGATGAGCTGGGCGGCCTGCCGACTCGAGATCCCGTGTGGGCACACGGTCACGATGCGATCGGCGCCGGTCAGCTCGTCGACCCGGGTTGTCAGCTGCGGGAACGGGATCGACTCGCTCTCGGGGAGGTGGCCGCGGTCGAACGCGCGCTCGCTACGGATGTCGACGATCCGGAGCTCGGCGTCGTCGGAGCCGGACTCGAGCAGCGTGGCCACCTCCGTCGGAGATATCTCGCCGTCCATCAGGGGAGGGGAGAGAGGCTCGCGGTGAGCACCGCGCGCTCGTCGGTCTCGTTGCGGGCGCCGTGAACCACGCCGCGGGCGTTGTACACGACGGCGGGCGCGGCGAGCCGTTCGGCGTCGCCGTCGCGGACGACCGTCGGTTCGCCTTCGAGCACGTGGAACACGTTCGTCGCGTCGGCGTGCTCGTGTGGGTCGACCGCCCCGCCCGGACCGAGGACGAAGGCCTTCACGAGGACGTCGTCGGAGACGACGACCTCTGCGGTGGCGACCGCACCACGTCCCGGGTCGCAGTCGTCGATGGCGTCTGCGTATCGGTCGAGCGTCATGTCGAGACGCTCGTGACGCGAGGTATAAAACGCGTCGGCCGAGGCCGACCGTCTCGACCGGGCCTCACGACGACATCGGGTCGACGTGGTCGGCGATCGCGTCGGCGACGCGGTGTGGATACTCGTGGACCACCCAGTGGGTCGCCTCGTCGATCGTGTGCAGACGGCCGTTCACACAGTGGTCGACGCTCTCACCGGCGAGTCGTTTTTCGAGGAACCGGTCGCGTGCGCCCCAGACCACGAGCGTCGGCACCTCGACGCGGGCGGTGGCTGGACGCGGGCGATCGCGAGCGATCGCTCGATACCAGTTCACCATGGCTTCGAACGCACCCGGCCGGTCCCACGCCCGGCGATACCGGCGAAGGTCGTCGTCGGTGAACGTCCCCGGCGCACTCGTCTCGCGGAGACTCCGCGCTGCGAGCCGCCAGTTATCGGCCCGGGCGACGGCCTCGGGAAGTCGCGGGAGTTGGAAGGCGAGGACGTACCAGCTCTTGAGCCGCTGGTCCCACGAGCCGCGGAGCGCGCGCTCGAAGACCGTCGGATGTGGGACGTTGACCGCGACGAACGCCGAGAGTCGGTTCGGGTGGTGGATCGCGAGCCACCACCCCACGGCCGCCCCCCAGTCGTGGCCGGCGACAGCGGCCGTCTCGCGGTCGTAGGCGTCGACTAGTCCGACCACGTCGCGGGCGAGTTCGTCGACGTGGTAGTCGGCGACGTCGGGCGGCTTCGCCGACAGGTTGTAGCCGCGCTGATCTGGCACGACGACGCGATACCCCGCGTTCGCGAGCGTCGCGATCGTCTCGTGCCAGCCGTACCAGAACTCCGGGAAGCCGTGGAGCAGCACCAGCAAGGGCCCGTCTACTGGACCCGCCTCGACGACGTGTAACCGGACGTCGTTCGTCTCGATCAGTCGCGACCGAGCCGGTATCGAGTCGGGGATCTCGTCGGCCGGGACGTCCGACTCCGAGGTGGGTGCGTGCGAGGCGTACATACTGACAATCGAACGGCCTGGTGGAGAAATACTTACCTTTCGTTGGCTACGGACCGCCGGGGTCGGACGGCGCGTCGGCTCGATCGGGGGTTCGATCCGCGAAACCGTCGACGGTCCCACAGGAACGCCACGGTCCCACGGCCCGAGAGGTAGTAAACGTCTTATACGTTGATTTCACACGGTATTCTGAGGAGTGTTATCACGTGAGTATCGCTGACACGTACGGCCGATACCGTCAAACTCTCGCCGGGGATCCGCTCGCCATCGGGGTCGCGCTGGTCGTCCTCTGGATGGTCCTCTCTCTCGTGAGCGGGCTACTGAGCGGGGGGGTCCAGGTGAGCAGCCTCGCGTCTCTCGTCTGGGACGGGCTGCTTCGAGGACTCATCATCGGGCTGGCGGGTATCGGACTGTCGATGACGTACAGTATTCTCAACTTCGCGAACTTCGCACACGGCGACTATCTCACGAGCGGCGCGTTCGCCGGGATGGCGACGAGCTACCTCGTCGCCGGGATCGGCGAGAACAGCATCGGACCGCTGTTGCTCGTCGGGGCCGGCGGGTCGGTGTTCGGCGGCGCACTCGGCATCGGCGTCACCACCGCCCCGCTCGCCGTGCTCTTGGGCGCAGTCGTCGCTGGAGGATTCGCGGTCCTGCTCGCGCTCGCGATCGACCGCGTCGCCTACCGACCGATCCGCGACGAGAGCGGCATCGCGCTGCTCATCACCAGCATCGGGGTCGCGTTCGCGCTCCGGTACCTGATCCAGTTCGTCTTCGGCGCCGGAGTGCGGGGGACGACCGCCGCGGGATCGGTTCCGCGGGTGAACGTCCCGATGCTCGACGGCACCGTGCGAATCACGGCCCACGACATCGCTCTCGTGGTCGTCGCCGTCGGGCTCATGCTCGGGGTCCACCTGTTGTTACAGCGGACCAAACTCGGCAAGGCGATGCGGGCGATGTCCGACAACGAAGACCTCGCACAGATCACCGGCATCCCGACCGAACAGGTCATCCGGACCACGTGGATCGTCGGGGGCGGACTGACCGGGGTCGCCGGGTACATGTTCGTCCTCTGGAAGGGAACGCTCGGGTTCAACGACGGCTGGTTGTTGTTGTTGCTCGTGTTCGCCGCGGTGATTCTCGGCGGTATCGGCTCCATCTACGGCGCGATCGGCGGCGGTATCATCATCGGCCTCACCGCCTCGGTCTCCGTGATCTGGATCCCATCCGAGTTCGGCCGAGCCGCGGCGTTCGTCGTCATGATCGTCATCTTGCTGTTCAAGCCTGAAGGAATCTTCAGCGGGAGGACGACAGCATGAGCGGTGCCGACACCGGCGGCTGGTTCGACGCGTTGTTCGACCGGGACCTGTCGCTCGTGCTCGTGGTGCTCGCCGTGATCTACGTCGCGTACGTGCTCGCGGGGGTGGCGTTCGGCTACGGACTCCGCGGCCAGTTGAACTCCATCGCGAACCTCACCTTCTACGTCGGCGTGTTCGGGATGCTCGCGCTGGCGCTGAACCTCCACTGGGGGTACACCGGCCTGTTCAACATCGGCATCGTCGGGTTCATGGGAATCGGCATCTACGTGACCGCACTCGTCTCGAAGCCGCCGGTCGCAGAGGGCGGTGCCGCACAGGTCGGTGGCTTCGGCCTCCCGCTCGGCGTCGGCATCCTCGCCGGCGTGCTCGTCGCGGGGCTGTTCGGGCTGCTCGTCGCGCTTCCCGCGCTGCGACTCCGCGCCGACTACCTCGCGATCGTCACGGTCGCGTTCTCCGAGATCATCCGGTTCACGATGATGTCGCGGACGTTCCAGTCGGTCGAGGTGCCGGCAGCACTCGGCCTGCGAGCCGACACGGTCGGGCTCGGCGGCGGCGGTGGCCTCATCTTGAACTACACCGACCCGCTCGAGGCGCTGCTTCGCACCGTCTTCTTGTGGGAGCCGTATCTCGCGGTCCTCGACGTCGTCCAGCAGACGCTCATCCCGAACAACCCGAAGCCGGTCGTCGACGGGCTCCTCTACGGCGTCATGCTGCTCGTCGGCGTGTTCGCGTTCTACGTGTTGCTCACGCGGCTCGGGCGCTCGCCGTTCGGACGGGTCCTGAAGGCCATCCGCGAGGACGAAGACGTCGCGAACGCGCTCGGGAAGGACACGGATCGGTTCAAGCTCACCGCGTTCGTGCTCGGAGCGGCGCTGATGGGATTCGGCGGGATCTTGTGGTACTCGAGCCGCGGGAGCATCACCCCGCCGTCGTTCCGGCCGAACATCACCTTCTTCATCTGGATCGCGCTCATCATCGGCGGCGCGGGCTCGAACACCGGCAGCTTCCTCGGAGGAGCGATCTTCGCCGGGCTGTTGTACGAGGGGCCGCGATACGTGAAGAACCTGGTCGAGGCCGCCTTCGAGCTCGGTGACGCGCCGCGGAACTTCGGGGAGGCGATGGCGGGGTTCGCGTCACTCGATCCGATGCCGTTCGTCCTCTACACGCTCGACAGCGTCAGTCAGCTCCGGCTCGTGATCATGGGCGCGGTGTTGGTGTGGCTCATGCACAACCGGCCGGAGGGGCTGCTCGGCCACCGCAAGGAGGTCGCGGCGAGCGTCGGCCTCGACCGACCGAGCAGGGACGGGACGACCGACGCGTCGGCCGCCACGGACGGGGGTGAGACGCGATGAGCGACACCGACGAGGAGGTGGTGTCGTCGACGGCTGCGGCCGATAGCGAGTCGGTGACGACAGACGCGGGCGACACCGGCGTCGTCACGGACGACGCGAGCGAAGTGGACACCACAGACGACGCGGGGGGTGCCGATAGCGTCGCGGGTGACGCAGTCGACGCTGTGGCCACCGACGTCGACGTCGACCGCGAGACGCCGCTCGAGGTCGAGGGGCTCCGCAAGACCTTCGGCGGCATCGTCGCGGTCGACGAGGTCAGCTTCGACGTCGAAGCCGGCACGCTGACCGGGCTCATCGGACCGAACGGGGCCGGCAAGTCGACGACGTTCAATCTCATCACCGGGATGCTCGAGCCCGACGCGGGGACGGTCAGATTCAACGGCGAGGACGTCACCGGCTTACAGCCGCACGAGATCGCGAACCGCGGGCTCGCGCGCACCTTCCAGATCGCGAGGGAGCTCGAGGAGATGACCGTCCTCGAGAATATGATGCTCGCGCCGAAGGGGCAGTCTGGTGAGGCGCTGTGGCGGTCGGTGTTGCCGATCACGCGCGAGGCGGTCGAGCGCGAGGAAGCCGCCCAGCTCGAGCGGGTGTGGGAGGTCCTCGACTTCTTCGAGATCGACCACTTAGCCGAGGAGTACGCCGGCAACCTCTCTGGCGGCCAGCGGAAGCTGCTCGAGATGGCGCGCGCGCTGTTGACCGACCCCGACATGCTGCTTCTCGACGAGCCGTTCGCGGGGGTGAACCCCTCACTCGAGAAGCGGCTCCTCGAACACATCCACGAGCTGCGCGAGGAGGGGTACACCTTCCTCATCGTCGAACACGACATGGACCTCATCATGAACAACTGCGAGCGCGTCATCGTGTTACACCAGGGGCGCGTGCTGAAAGACGGGACGCCGGCGACGATTCGAGAGAGCGAGGACGTCATCGAGGCCTACCTCGGGGGTGAGGTGTGAGCCTCCTCGCGGTCCGCGGACTCGACGCGGGGTACGGCGACCTCCAGATCCTCACCGACGTCGACCTCGACGTCGACGACGAGGAGTACGTTACGATCGTCGGGCCGAACGGGGCCGGTAAGTCCACCGTGATGAAGTCCGTCTTCGGACTGACCACGTACATGGGCGGGACGGTGCGCTTCGACGACGAGGACATAAGCGGTGCCAAGCCCGAGTCGATCATCCACAAGGGGCTCGGGTACGTCCCCCAAACCGAGAATGTCTTCGCCGAACTCGACGTCGAAGAGAACCTCGAGATGGGCGCGTACATCCTCGATTCGGTGCCGGAGGACGCGCTCCGAGCGGTGTACGACCGGTTCCCGATCCTCGAACAGCGGCGCGACCAGAAGGCGGGGACGATGAGTGGCGGCCAGCGACAGATGCTCGCGATGGGGCGTGCGCTGATGCTCGACCCAGACCTGTTGTTGCTCGACGAGCCGTCGGCCGGGCTCGCTCCGGACCTCGTCGACGAGATGTTCGACAAGATCGACGAGATCAACGAGAGTGGGACAGCGGTCCTCATGGTCGAGCAGAACGCCAAGGAGGCGCTCAGGCGCTGTGACCGGGGGTACGTGCTCGCGAACGGCCAGAACCGCTACGAAGACGACGGTGCCGCGCTGTTGAACGACGAAGAGGTCCGGCGGGAGTTCCTCGGCGGCTGATCAGTCGGACGGTTTTGATGGGTGCTCAACAGAGAATGCGAGTCGCGCGCCGAGGCGGCTCGGCGGTGCCCGGGCGCGCGTTCGGTCGCACTCTCTCGGGCCGATTCTATCCGATCAGGGTGGGGGCTGTGTGCACGACACGACTCCGCGACGCCCGGACACAACTTGTGCCACGCCCTCCCCAACCGATTCGCTCGCATACCTCGATGGAACGGCTGTGACGACCACGACGCTGTGACAGCCGGACACAACTTTCAGCCACACCCTCCCCAACCAATTCGCTCGCATACGTCGATGGAACGTCTGTGACGACCACGACGCTGTGACAGCCGGACACAACTTTCAGCCACACCCTCCCCAACCGATTCGCTCGTCGCCCACGGGCGACTCGCTCATCCCTCGCACGCGCTCGCGGGCACGCCTCCGGCGGCCCGCGAGGCGCGCGCCACCGCAGTGGATCGGATCGTGTCCACGTCAAGCAGGTGGAGGGTGCGGAGGAGCAACGGTCGGCTCGCGAGATGGGTCGAGAAGGCGTTCGTCGAAGAACGGCCGGGGGTGCCCGTGGCCGACGCCGGTCGTTGTCGACACTGGTCGTGGTCGGCACCGATCGTGGTCGGCACCGGTCGTGGTCACGCCGACGTCGGTGGGTCGGCGAGCCACGCCTCGATCGCGTCTGCCATCGCCCCACGACGGTGAAGCTCGCCGAGCTCGGGGTCGACGACCGTGCTTTCGGCCCCCCCGGTTCGCCCGCCGTCGATCACGACGGCCGACGCCGCACGCACCGAGTCGTCGAGCGCAGCGGCCGTCTGCACGCTCCCGGTCCCGGACACGTTCGCACTCGTCGCCGTCAATGGACCCGTCTCCTCGAGAACCGCGAGCGCTATCGGGTGGTCCGGCACCCGGATCCCGACGCGGTCGCGGCCTCCGGTCAGCGCGTCCGGGACGCTCGCCTCGCGCTCAACGACCACCGTCACGGGGCCGGGGAGGAACGCGCGCATGAACGCGGTCGCGAGCGACGTCGGTCGGGTGTGAGCCAGCGCGGCGTCGACGCTCGTCACCCCGAGCGAGAGCGGGTCGTCGCGGTCGCGGCCCTTCGTCTCGAACACGCGCTCGACCGCGCTCGTCGAGAGCGCGTCGGCTCCGAGCCCGTACACCGTCTCCGTCGGATAGACGACGAGCTCGCCGTCTGCGACCGCCGTGCCGGCCCGTCGGATCTGTGCGAGCGTCTCGTCGTCGACCGCCGCGGCGTCACCGTCCGCGTAGTCGTCTCCTGACCCGTCCATCACGGCCGTACCGTCGGGGTCGGGTGAAAAAAGCGTAGCGAGTCTCGGGGCGGCCGCCGCCGTCACTCGACGAGCGCGTCGATCGCGTCCTCGACCGCGTCGTACTCCGGAAACGCCGGGTGCTCGTCTGCGACCCACGCGTACTGAACGGTCCGCGCCGCGTCGAGGAGGAAAACGGCCGGTCGACACTCCGTCACACCGGCCATGCCGTCGATGTCGTGCGTGACGCCGTAGTCGGCAGCGACGGCCGCGCTCGGGTCACTGAACGCCCGCACGCCGTCCCCGCGGTCGGCTAACAGTCCCGCGTGCTCGTACGGCGAAGAGATCGAGACGCCGACGACGTCGACCGCGTCGACCCAGCCACGCTCGTCGAGCTCGTTGTACATATAGGTGGTCTGAAACGCGCCGTCCATCGGGTGAAACACGAGCAGCGTGGGGCCGTCGACGACCGACGCAAGCGAGCGGTCTTCCCAGAACTCCGGTCCGACGAGCGGCCGCGTGAAGTCGGGTGCCGTCTCTCCGACCGCGACGTGATCCGTCTCGGGGAGGGAGACGACGTCGAATCCGAGGTCCATCTCAGCTCCCCCCGTCGGCTGCGGTCGACCCGTACGTCTGCTCGAGGTACGCGACGATGTTCCCGCTCTCGGACATGGTGACGCCGGTCTCGCGGTCGACGATCGCCGGCACGCTCCGGGCACCGGAGACGCGTTTGACCACGTCGCGTGCCGAGTGCATCGGTTCGACGTACCGCGACCGGTACGAGAGGTCGTACGCGTCGAGCAGCCTGACGACGCGTTCGCAGAACGGACACGCCTGCAGACGGTACAGCGTGATCTGTGGCTCGCGCATGGATCCTGTCCGGAGCGCCAGTGGCCTAACCGTGTCGGCCGCGGCACGCTTCGGCGGTGTGGGTGCCGACGTCGCCGCCGTTCGGTGGCCGCGAAGGTAACGCTTTAACTGCATCCCGACAGAATGTGAGCGAGCATGGGCTTACCTCCGAGTACGCTTTTGACCCCCGCGCTTGCGGCTCCCGGGCAGACGACGGTCGCCCTCCTCGGCGTCGTGGCCATCCTGGTGTTGGTGGGGTTGTCGGCGTTCTTTTCCTCGTCTGAGATCGCGATGTTCTCGCTTCCACAACACCGTATCGAGAGCCTCGTCGAAGACGGCATTCCGGGCGCGGAGACGGTGCGTGCCCTCAAATCGGACCCGCACCGGCTGCTCATCACCATCCTCGTCGGGAACAACATCGTCAACATCGCGATGTCGTCGCTCTCGACGGGGCTGCTCGTCTACTTGGGGTTCGGCCAGGGACAGGCGGTCGCGGCCGCGACGTTCGGGATCACGGCGCTCGTGCTCCTGTTCGGCGAGAGCGCCCCGAAGTCGTACGCGGTCGAGAACACCGAGTCGTGGGCGCTGCGCATCGCGCGACCGCTGAAGCTCTCGGAGTACGTCCTCTTTCCGCTCGTCGTCCTCTTCGACCATCTCACCCGTCTCGTCAACCGGATCACCGGCGGGCGGTCGGCGATCGAATCGTCGTACGTCACCCGCGACGAGATCCAGAACATCATCGAGACGGGCGAGCGCGAGGGCGTCATCGAAGAAGAAGAACGGGAGATGCTCGACCGTATCTTCCGGTTCAACAACACCATCGCGAAGGAGGTAATGACGCCGCGGCTCGACGTCACCGCCGTCTCGAAGGGGTCGACCGTCGAAGAGGCGATCCAGCGCTGTGTCCACGCCGACCACGAGCGGATCCCCGTCTACGACGGGAACTTAGACAACATCGTGGGGATCATCTCCGTCCGTGACCTGGTGCGCGAGTTGAACTACTCGGAGGGCGAGCCCTCGCTCGCCCGCGTGGTCAAACCGACGCTTCACGTGCCGGAGTCGAAGAACGCCGACGAGCTGTTAGAGGAGATGCAGGACAACCGCCTCCAGATGGTGATCGTCATCGACGAGTTCGGCACGACCGAGGGGATCATCACCCTCGAGGACATGGTCGAAGAGATCGTCGGCGACATCCTCGAGGGCGACGAGCCGGAGCCGATCGAGTTCCTCGACGAGAACGTCGCGTACGTCCAAGGGGAGGTGAACATCGACGAGGTGAACGAGATGCTCGGCATCGACCTGCCGGAGGGCGAAGAGTTCGAAACGCTCGCCGGCTTCGTATTCAACCGCGCGGGCAGGCTCGTCGAAGAAGGAGAACAGATCGAGTTCGACGGCGTCAGAATCCGGATCGAACAGGTCGACAACACCCGGATCATGAAGGCGCGCGTGACGGTCCTCAGCGAGGCCGAACGACCCGCCGACGCGCCGGAAGCGACCACCGACGAGCTCGAGTAGCCGTCGAGGGTCGGCACGCGGCGTCGGCGTCGACCGTCCGTACTTCACACCGCGTACGCGCGAGCAGCGCCGACGAGGGCCTTTCGGTAGTCGCTCGCCGTCGGGTCGGGTCCGAGCGAGAGGAACCGCCGTTTGAACGCGTCGACATCGACACCGGCAGCGTCGCTCTCTGCGGCACGAGCCAGGTCGTAGAGCCGGTGACTCGGCGGGGCGAGGTCGTGGCGCTCGACGAGCGCCAGCGCGAACGCCGCGTTCACCGCGGTGATCTCGGGGTCTGCGCCGCCAGTCACCGGGAGCGAGCCGGTCGGGGCCGGGTCCGGTCGGTCGGCGATCGCGGCCGCCAGCGTTGACTCGAGAAACCCGAGGAGCTTGTCGGCGGGCGCGACGGAGAGCGTGATGTCGTCGGCGTAGATGTCTTTCATGTGGTTCGCGATCTGATAGCAGTGGGCCAGCTTGTGTCGCTCGACACGCTCACCGGCGAGTCCGAGGTACAGCGCCTCCTCGGTCGACTGCACGTGTGAGGGGTGTCCCTCCTCGTAGCGCGCCATGTGCGAGAGCTCGTGGATCGCGAGCTCGCGCGCCATCGCGCTCGTCGCCGCCCGCCGAGAGACGTTCAAGACGTGATAGTCGGCGTAGTGGCCGGCCCAGGTCCGCTCGTCGGGGTCCTCGCGGACCTTGACGTAGACGGGGTCCGCGAGCGAGCACTCGGTCTCGAACAGGTCTGCGGCGCCGAGAAACGGATCTGGGGGGACGTCGCCCTGTACGCGGAGATCCATGCGTACGTCTATCACGCGATGCGGTGGTAAGTCTCTTGCGTCGGTCCCGTGTTCCGGTCACGCTGGCGCACGCGAGCGCCGAAAGGACACCCTTTTCGCCGAGCCCCCGGTCGATTCGACAACGATGACACGGGAGACGTGGGCGACGCGGGCCGGATTCATCTTCGCGGCCGTCGGTAGCGCTGTCGGGCTGGGGAACGTGTGGCGGTTCCCATTCGTTACCGGCCAGGAGGGTGGGTCGGCGTTCTTGTTCGTCTATCTCGCGTTCGTCGTCGGCGTCGGGCTGCCGGCGATCCTCGTCGAGTTCGTCGTGGGACGGCGCACGGGACTGAACGCCGTCGGGGCCCTGCGAACGCTTGGTACGGGTCCGTGGCGGTACGTCGGCTACCTGTTCGTCGTCACCGGCTTTACGATCCTCTCGTACTACAGCGTCGTTGCCGGCTGGTTCCTCCGGTACACACTGATCGGGCTCACCGATGGCTTCGCGGTCGGTGGTCTCGAGGGAGCCAACACGCTGTTCGGCCAGGTCGCTACTGGACTCGACTCGCTCCTCTTTCACGCCGTCTTCATGCTGCTCGTGGTCGCCATCGTCGCAGCCGGCGTCCGTAGTGGCATCGAGACGGCGGTGACGCTCATGGTCCCTGCCATCCTCGTGTTGTTGGTCGGGCTCGCCGCCTACGGATTCACCCTGGACGCGGCCGCGGAGGCGTACGCCTACTACCTCTCCCCGGACGTTGGCGTCGTCCTCGAGGAGTGGCGGAGCATCCTGCCGGCCGCCGCCGGACAGGCGTTTTTCACGCTCTCGCTCGGCATGGGCGTGATGATAACCTACGCCTCGTACCTCGGTGAGCGTCGTAATCTCCTCGTCGACGCCGGCGTGATCGCTGCGCTCGACACGCTCGTCGCGGTGACCGTCGGCTTCGTCGTCTTCCCCTTCCTCTTTGCGGCCGGACTCGAACCGGGAGCGGGCGGCCCCGGTGCGATCTTCGTGAGTCTCACCAGCGCGTTCGTCACGCTTCCGGCCGGCCGCCTCATCGGCACCGTCTTCTTCGCGATGGTCGGCATCGCCGCGCTCTCGTCTGCGATCAGTATCTTGGAGGTGCTCGTCTCGTACGTCGTCGACGAGACGCGCGTCTCACGGCTGCCGGCGGCCGTCGCGATCGGCCTCGGGGTGTTCGTGCTCGGCGTGCCGGTCACGGTCGACCTGATCGTCTTGGACCTGCTCGACGGGCTCGCGAACGGGGTCCTACTCGTGCTCGGCTCGCTGTTGCTCGCCGGCTTCGTCGGCTGGGTGATCCCGACCGACGCGCTCGACGAGCTCACCGCCGGGACCGGCGGGCTCGGTCCGCTCGGCGACGCGTGGATCTGGGCCGTTCGCGTCCCCGTCGCCGTCGTGATCGTGGTCTCGCTCCTGCTCGGCGTCCTCGACTACGTCGGCTTCCTCACGAACGACTTCAGCGCGTGGATGGCGTCGCGCTGACGGCGCAGCCCGGGCGGCCGCGGTGTTCAGATAAGGATGAAGGATGAGGCGGTGCGATTTCTGAGTGCTCTATGCCCGAAATCACCCGCCTCATCGGTGGTATCGACTGCTTCGAGTTAGGATTTGTGGAGCGAGAGGCGACACCCGAGCCGGCGATGAAGCTCGGTATTCGACTCCACCTGGCTGGACTATCACTTTCGAATACCATCTCGATTCTTGATAGTTTGGGTGTCAGGCGCTGTCGGTCCACCGTTCACAACTGGGTGCAGAAGGCCGATCTACAGCCCGCAGATGGTGCCGACCCGGATCACGTTGCGGTCGACGAAACCGTGATCCAGCTCAATGACGAACGGTTCTGGCTGTACGCTGCAGTCGATCCCAAGACGAACCGCTTGCTACATGTGAAGCTCTCTCCGACGAGAAATCAAGCGATAACCGAGATGTTTCTTTCCGAACTCCGCGAAAAACATCTCGTCGATGACGCGCTCTTTCTCGTCGATTCTGCACCGTGGCTGCAAGCGGCACTCCACCGACACGGCCTCGATTACAGATACGAAAAACATGGTAATCGGAACAGCGTCGAACGTGTCTTTCGAGAAATCAAACGTCGAACTAACCAGTTCTCAAACTGTTTTAGCCACGCCGAAGCAGACACCGTCGAAATTTGGCTTCGAGCGTTCGCCTTCGCATGGAACCAGCTAATCTGAACACTACCCCGGGCGGCAACCCGACGGCTTAAGTCGTATCGGTCGCCAACTGCGTCGCAGTGAGCGACCCGATCCCGACCGGCTGTGACCCCGTAGACGACCTGCTCGGAGACGGCTTCGAACGCGGCGTCGTCACGCAGGTGTACGGCCCACCGGCGGCCGGCAAGACCAACCTCGCGCTCGCGGCCGCCGTCGAGGCTGCCGTAGCCGGCCAGCGGTCGTTGTTCGTCGACACCGAGGGGCTCTCGCTCGACCGGTTCGAACAGCTCGCGGCGGCCGCCGTCGAGCACACCGACGAGACCGTCGAACAGCTCGCGTCGCGGCTCGTGATCACGGAGGCGTACGACTTCGAGGACCAGCGGGAGGCCGTCCGCGACGCCGCGGAGCTCGCCGAGGAGGTGAGTCTGATCGTGCTCGACTCGGCCACGGGGTTCTACCGGTTGGAGCGCGCCGACGACACCGAGGGCGGACAGTCGCTCAGACGCGTCGCCAAACAAGTGACACACCTCCTCTCGCTGGCGCGCCGATACGACCTCGCGGTCGTGATAACGAACCAAGTGTTCACCGACCCGGATGCGGACCGCGATCGCGCGCTCGGCGGCAACACGCTCAATCACTGGACGGGAACCATCCTCCGCGTCGAGCGATTCAGACGGGGCAACCGTCGGGTGACGCTCGAGAAACACCGGTCGAAGCCCGCCGGAGAGACCGCGACGTTTCAGATCGTCGGCGACGGGCTCGCTGCGGGCCGGGCCGACGAGTAGCGCGGCGGGGTCCGTCGGTCGGTCGAGCCCACTAGAGTTCGCCGAGCTTCCGAAGCAGCTGGCCGCGGTACTCCTCGTCGGCCTCGATCCCCTTCATCTCTAAGACGTTTCGCTCAAGCTTGTCGAGTGCGACGTGGAAGGCGTGATCGGCGCCGTAGCCCTCGCCGGTGCCGGCGACCTGTCCCCGGTCCGTCCGGAGCCGGATCTGACACTGCAACAGTGGCGTCCCGCGGAGCTTTTCTTTGTGCTGGTGGAAGCGGACGTGAGCGTGGACGACCCGCATCTCGGCGTACTTGTCGGCGACGTTCTCGATGGAGTCGACGATGTGCTCACGCGAGATCTGATCGAGGAGGTCGACGTTCGTGATCTGAACGTCGAGTGACTCCTGTTCGGTGAACGTCAGCGCGCGGAGGACGTCGGTTTTGGTGATCATGCCGGCGACGCTGTCGACGTCGTCCGGCGTGACGACGAGTCCGGAGATGTCGTTGTCGAACATCCGAGAGACCGCAGCCGCGGCGGTCTCCTCGGCGCTCGCAGTGACGACCGGACTCGACATGATGTCGTAGACGGGAATGTCGAGCATGCGGTCGACGTCGCCGGCGCGGTCGCCGCTTCCCTGTCGGTCGTCGTCGCGGATCACGAACTCGACGATGTCGCTCGTGGTGACGACTCCGGCGAGCGTTCCGTCGTCGTCGAGAGCGGGGAGCCGCGAGATGCCGTTCTCGCGGAGGCGGTTGATCGCGCGCCCGACGCTGTCCTTCTCGTTGATGCCGATGACGTCCGTCGTGGCGATCTGGTCAACCGTGATCGCGTCGAGGCTGTCGAGCACCGCCTCAAGGATCTGATCGACCGTGACGACGCCGTACAGTGCGTCACCCTCGTAGACGGGCGCGATCTTGACGTCGCCTTCGACCAGGAGTCTGGCGGTCTCACGGACGTCCTCGGTGCGGGCCACCGACGGAGCGGGCGTGACGACCGCCGCGACCTTCGTGTCGTCTTCCATCCGCGACCGAAGGAGCTGTTTTTCGCCGACTACGCCGGCGTACTCGTCGTCTTCGGTGACGACGACGCCCTTCAGATTCTCTCGCTCGAAAAGCGACCGAACCGTCGCGAGCCGGTCGTCGACGTCGACCTCGACGTACTCCGACACGGCAATGTCAGCGATGTTCATGTGCAGACCGACGATTGCAGGTGCCGGGTATTGAATGTGTGTGAGTCGTCGCGCTCAACGAGACCGCATCACGTGGGTGTGGCTGTCTCTCGTGCCCGAGGCGCACCGAGCGGCGTCGTGCGGGTGCATCAAGCGGCGTCGTGCGGGTGCACCGAACGGCGTCGGGTGACGACGACGTGCGTCGACGCGGATCCGGCCGGTGGTGACCGGCCACACACCTTTTTATCACCGGTCCCCGACGACGAAGCGTGTACGACGCAGTCGTCTTCGACCACGACGGGGTCATCGTCGGTCGAACGCCGTTCGACACGCTTCGAGAGGCGGCCTGGAACGCCTTCGAGCGGCAGGGCGTCTCAGACCCGGACCTCGCACACGTCGACGACGTCGCCGTCGGCGTCGATCCGGCGACCCTGACCGACATCTGTGAGCGATACGACGTGGACCCGGCCGAGTTTTGGCGGGTCCGCGACCAGACCGCCGCGGAGGCACAGATCGCCGCCTCGCGCGCCGGCAAGAAGACCCCGTACGACGACGTCGACGTGCTCACGCACCTCGACGCCGCACTCGGTGTCGTCTCGTCGAACCAGCAGGCGACCGTCGACGACCTGCTCGGACACTTCGGGCTCGCGGAGCGCTTCGAGGTCGTCTACGGCCGCGAGCCGTCGATCGCCAGCCTCTCGCGCAAGAAGCCGTCGCCGTACTACCTCGAGCGAGCGCTCGCCGACCTCGACGCCTCGACGGCGCTGTTCGTCGGTGACAACGAGTCGGACGTCCGGGCGGCCGACAACGCCGGCATCGACTCGGCGTTCGTCCGCCGGCCACACCGACGGGAGACCGAGCTCTCGACACAGCCCACCTACGAGATCGCCGACCTCCACGACCTGGTTAGCCTCTGTGGGCGCACGCCAGTCGACTCTCGGTAGCCGAGTGCCGACGGGCCGCTCGACTCCTCACGTGATCCACGTCGGTGGATATCCGAGGGTAGTCTCAGCGCTTCCTTGCCACGATCCCGGACACCTTTTACCGAACCAGGCAGACCCATGTGTATGACCGAGGTTATCGACGGCGAGGCGGTCGCGGCCGATGTCCGGGCTGGTGTGGCCGACTGCGTCGACACGCTCGCCGACGCGGGCGTGACGCCCGGACTCGCCACCGTGTTGATGAGCGACGACCCGGCGAGTGAGACCTACGTCTCGATGAAACAACGCGACTGCGAGGAAGTCGGCATCGAGGGCATCCACGTGGACGTCGACGCCGACGCCTCCGCCGCGACGCTGTTCGAGACCATCGACGAGCTCAACGGCCGCGACGACGTCCACGGCGTTCTCGTCCAGCTCCCGGTGCCAGCACACGTCGACCGGCGCGAGGTGCTTCGTCGGATCGACCCAGAGAAGGATGTCGACGGGTTTCACCCCGAGAACGTCGGCCGGCTCGTCGCCGGCGACGCCCGGTACAAGCCCTGTACGCCCCATGGCGTGCAGAAACTACTCGCGGCGTACGACGTCGAGACAGACGGTGCCGACGCCGTGGTGATCGGCCGCTCCGACATCGTCGGGAAGCCGATGGCGAACCTCCTCGTACAGAAGGGGCCGGGCGGCAACGCGACCACGACGGTGTGTCACTCACACACCAGCGACCTCGAGTCAAAACTCGCCGACGCCGACATCGTGGTCGCCGCCGCGGGCATCCCCGAGTTCGTCGACGGCTCGATGATCACGTCCGGCGCGACCGTGATCGACGTGGGCATAAACCGCGTCGACGCCGACACCGATCGCGGCTACGAGCTCGTCGGCGACGTCGCGTACGACTCCGTAGCCGACGTGGCAGGTGCGATCACGCCCGTCCCCGGCGGCGTCGGGCCGATGACCCGCGCGATGTTGCTGTACAATACGGTGAAGGCGGCGGGCCGGCAACACGACGTCGACGTCGACCTCCCCTGAGTCGGCCCGTCACCGACCGCGTCGTTCGATCCGTCCCTCCACCTGCGGGTCGACCCCGTGCTCGCGCGCGAAGGCGGCGAGGACCTCGTACTGGATGTCACCCTCGCCGACCCGGTGGCGCGGTTCGAGCGTCGGAAACTCGTGGTCGGAGTGGAGCAGGTACTCAGAGGTAGCGACGGTGTACTCGGCGGTCGGGTCGATCGGTTCGCGGCCGACGCGCGCCGAGACCAGCGACTCGGTGGCGGCGTCCCACACCACCCGCGCGTTCGAGACGTGTCCGTGCCACCAGTCGTCTTCACCGAAGTCGACGTCCGGTGCGGCCATCTCACGGAGTACCTGTCGGAGTTCGCGGCCCGTAACTGCGGTCGCGACGACCGGTTCCTCGAACGGAATGAGACTGATGAGGTCCGCTTTCGTCACCGCGCCGGCCCACGGGTCTCCCTGTCTGAGGCCGCCCGCGTTCGAGAGCCCGACGTCGGCGTCGTGTGCCCACCGAAACGCGTCGGCGACGAAGTTGCCGACGCGGCACTCACCGCCGTGAACGGTGTCGCTGTCTCGCGGAATCGGCTCGGCGACTCGACCGACGACCTCACCGAGGTCTGCGGCCGCCATCCGTTCCGTGAGTGCGGCTTCGAGCGGGCCGTGTGGGTCGGCTCCGTCCGGCTCGTGGTGCGTCGCGGTCGCACACCCGTCGGAGCCATCGAGGTCGACCTCGACGACGGTCTCACCGTTCACGCCCGGGCGGACGAGACGCGTGTCGTCGACGCGGTCGTTCCGGCGACTGTGGACGTGTCCGCCGAGTATCGCGTCGACGTCGACGGCCTGCGCCAGCGCCTCGTCGCCACCCCCGAGGTGTGAGAGGACCACGCGGTACGCCGGTGGTGACGTCGTCCGGTCCATCGCCGCGAGCGCCTCCTGCACCGCGGCGGTCGGATCCTCGAACGAGAGCGGGGCGGCCATCGGGTTGAGCGAGTCGGTCGCGGGGTCGGTGACCCCGACGAATCCAACCGTCGAACCGTCGACCTGGTGGATCGCCCACGGTGCGACGTCTTCCGCCTCGCCGAAGGGCCGACCGTCTTCGTCGCGGACGTTCGCAGAGAGGAACTGGACCGGTGCGTCGGCGACGAGCTCGCGGAGCGCGTCGGGGCCGTAGTCGAACTCATGGTTGCCGAACGTGTCGAAGACCGTGTCGGTGGCCGCATAGAAGTCGATCGTCTGCCGGCCGGTCGCGACCAGCGACAGCACGCCCGGCGCGGTCGTGTCGCCGGCGGCGACGACTGCCGCGTCGGGGCCGTCGAGCGCCCGAATTCGGGCGGCGAGGCGGGCCGCCCGCGCGGGCACGTCGAAGACGTTCTCGATGTCGGCGTAGTGGAGTAGCCGGGGCATACGTCGATCGAATCCGCGACGAGTAAAAGACGCCGCGATCGGTGGGGCGAGACGTCTCGGCGGCTGGCGTCGGTCTACGTGCCGTTGGGTCAGTCTCGTATCGATGCTCCGTGGAGACGGTCGGCAACCGCGAGGCCGGTGATGTCTTTGAACCAGGGTGAGACGACCTGTGCGCTGACCGGCAACCCGTCCACCTCGGCAACGGGAACGGTCGCCGCAGGAGTTCCCGCAGCGTTGAACGGGGCAGTGTTCCCTAGCAGCGTCAGCATGTCTTCGGTGGTATTCATCGCACCCCGTTTCGGAGGAAGCGTTCGAATCGTGGGCATCACGAGCGCGGAGACGTCTTCAAGCGCGACCTCCGTTCGTTCGGTGAATGCCGTCGCCTCCTGTCGGGCCGCACGGTACGCTTCTCCATCGGTCTCGGCGTCGAGGGCTCCGGAACCAAGGAGCCGACCAGCGACGTGTCCGCCGAGGTCAGCAGACCTGGCACCGTCGATAAACGAGTGAACGGTGGCCGTGTACTCTGGGCCCTGCCCACGAACGATACCCGTCTGGTCGAAGAACCAGACGAACTCCGTGGCACCGATGAGGAAGTACGCGCGCTCGATGTGTCCAAGTGGCAGCTCAACCGGTACGGTTTGGAGGCCAGCAGCCTCGACAGCCGAGCGGACGGCCGTGGCGACGGCGTCGCTGCTCCGGTCGAAAAACTGCTGCGGGAGCCCGACCGTCGCGTCGTCTGCGAGAGAACGCCACTCGCCAGGCACGTCGAGAGATCGCGTCCGCGTACTCGGGTCGCGTGCGTCAGCACCTGCGATCGCTTCGAGTCCGGCGACTGCCGTCTCGACGTCTCGAGCCAGTGGACCGATGGTGTCGAGCGACGGCGCAAACGAGACGAATCCGTGTCTGGGCACCAACCCATGCGTCGGCTTCGCTCCGACGATGCCACAACACGCCGCGGGAATTCGGACCGACCCTCCAGTGTCGGTCCCAAGCGCGACGTCGACCGCCTCTGCGGCGACGGCCGCGCCGCTCCCCGAGGAGGAGCCGCCGGGAACGCGGTCGGGCGCTATCGGGTTCTGCACCGTTCCGTAGTCGCTAAATTCACCGCTCGGACCCAGCGCAAACGCGTCCATATTGGCTTTGCCGACGAGCTGTGCGCCTGCCTCGAGTAGTCTGGTCGTGACGACCGCGTCCGTCTCCGAGACGGCTGCCACACACTTCGATCCACACGTCGTCGGCAGCCCGCTCGCAGCGATGTTGTCTTTAATTGCGACACGAGTCTCTGCGAGGGGCCCCACTTGAGACGCCTGGCGTGGGGTCTCGTACGTCGCGAGAAGCTCGTCGTGATCGCCGCTGGGCGTCACGTTTGCCGGCGTGTTCACCGTGACGCCAGCGTCGTCGTCTACGTCGGCTGCGATCTCACCGAGGGAGGCGGCGTCGTCTACCCCCTGTCTTAACCGGTCGTCGTCAACATCGAAGCCAAGGCGGTCGGCCGTCTCACGCACCCCGTCGATATCAGGGCCGGTCATACGTCGACTCCGTCGGGGTTGGCGACGCCGGCCAAATCGAGCGCCGCGTTTGCGAGGGTATTCGCGGCGGCTAGACAGTCCGGCCAGCTGGTGTGTTCTCGCGGGGTGTGGCTCTTCCCGTCGTTGCTCACCGCGAACACCATGGCCGTATCACAGACACTCGCCATGTACGTCGCGTCGTGACCCGCGCCGCTGACGAGTTCTCGGCCATCGTAGCCGAGGTCGTCGACGGCGCTTCGAACGGCGTCGACACAGCGGTCGGGGAAGGTGACGCTCGCGGCGTCCATCCGCTCGTCGTACTCGTAGCCGACCCCCTCCCGCTCAGCCGCGGCCGCAACCTCTTGTAGCACGCGCTCGACACCTTCGTCGGCAACCGCGTCGGATGGATCGCGGATATCGAAGGTAAATCGGGCGGTCTCGGGGACGATGTTTATCGAGTCTGGCTCGACCGAGATCGACCCGGTGGTGCCGACGGTCCGTTCGCCGAGCGTGGACGGAATTCGTCGTATTTGAGTGACGACGTCCGTCGCCGCGACGAGCGCATCACTCCGATAGTGCATCGGCGTCGTGCCCGTGTGGTTCGCCTCGCCGTGGAACGTCACCTCCCCCCAGCGGAGCCCAACGATACCGGTCACGATCCCGACGTCTCGGTCCTCGTTATCGAGGAACGGTCCCTGCTCGATGTGCAGTTCGAGGGCAGCATCGTACTCGTGTTGTGGCTCGGCCGGAACGTCGCCACGGTAGCCGATTCGGTCGAGTTCGTCACGGAACCGATCGCCGTTATGATCGCGGGTCTCGTACGCCTCTTCGAGTGGAATTTTTCCCGCCCAGACGCCGCTCGACATCATCGCCGGCTGGAACCGGGAGCCTTCTTCGTTTGTCCAGTTGACGATCTCGACCGGGTGTATGGTTTCGATACTGTGGTCGTCGAGCAATCGGACGAACTCGAGTGCGCTGACGACACCCAGTGGTCCATCGTAGATCCCCCCATCAGGCTGTGAGTCGAGGTGTGACCCGAGCAGTATCGTGCCCGCGTGTGGGTCCGTCCCAGGACGACGACCGAACATGTTTCCCATCTCGTCGACGCGGACGTCGAGTCCTGCGTCGAGCATCGCGTCCTCGAACCAGTCGCGAACGTCTCTGTCGGCGTCGGTCAGCGTTAGTCGGTCGAGCCCACCCTCCGCGGTCATGCCGATAGCAGCCTGTTCGCGCATGGCTTCCTGCAACCGTTCGGCGTTAACTTCGAGTGTCACATACGTGCATCAGATTGCGAGAATAAAAGTCTTCACCGGCAGTAATGCTTGAAATAAATGAGCAAAAACAACTCTAACGTCCGAAAAAAGAACGAAAAAGACAAAAAAGAGCAGACAGCGTTAGAGATACACACGGTAACTCCACGAGAGAGATCAAACCATAATTTCTATTCGAAGTTCGTTCACCGCCATATTTTAGAATTCAATTTAAAAATAAATTACTTATGTAGAAATATATCCAATTTTATCTCGCTGGTTGGGAAACTATTATATATGATGCCGTGTACTGGGTTGACGTACCATGCCAGATACGACAGGCGGCAGTGCAGGGGCGGACGGGTCGTCGGGCCGGGTGTACAGTCGGCGAGCACTCCTCAGTACCGGCACAGCAGTTGGAATCGCGTCGATCGCAGGGTGTGCAGGGAACTCTGGGGGCGGCGGAGACGACGTCATCACCGTCGGCGCGAGTTCGTCAACGACGGGTGCGACGTCCGAAGAGGGACTGACGATGAAACAGGGCTACGAGCTGTGGGTCGAGATGATAAACGAATCCGGTGGGATCCTTGAGGATGACGCCGACGGCCTGCTCGGCCGCGAGGTCGAACTCATCCACTACGACGATCAGTCGGACCCCCAGCGGGGAGTCAACCTGTACCAGCGACTCATCAACGAAGACAACGTAGACCTCCTCTTGGGGCCGTACGGGAGCACTGTTTCGAGTGCGACGATCCCGATCATCGAAGACGCCGGCTACGCCAGCGTCATGCCGATGATGTCCGACACGACGGTGTTAGAAGAGCGGGACGTCCAGTACGTAACGCAGGCTATCGCCCCGGCGAACACGTACGTCCGGTCGGCGATCGACATCGGCGTCGAAAACGGTGCAGAGACGATCGCGGTCGTGTACGAGGACGCTGCGTTCCCGACGTCGGTCGCGGAGGGTCACGTCCCGTACGCCGAAGAACAGGGGCTCGAAGTAGTGTTCCAAGAGGCGTACCCGAACGACATCAACGACTACACCTCGGTGTTGAACGCGGTACAAGACGAGGAGCCCGACATCGTAATGGGCGGCGGGTACACGGAGGACGCGATCGGGCTGACGCAGGCTGCGGAGTCGGTCGGACTCTCACCTGGAATATTCGCGTGGGTCGTCGGCGGGATGGCCCCAGCGTTCGCCGAGTCGGTCGGTGACGCCGCGGTCGGTGTCACGGGTGACCTCTTTTGGGCACCCTTCTTCGAACTCCCCTACAATCAGGCGTTCCTCGACGGGTTCATGGACCTGTTCTCAGACGAGTACGACGACCCGAGCGAAATGGACTACCACTCTGCTGGTGGATTCGCCGGGTGTCTCGTGATGGAACGAGCGGTCCGGAACGTCGGCGAGATAGATCAGGAGGCGATCGCAGAAGAGCTACACTCCATCGAGATGGACATTCCGTTCGCGAACGGTCGGTATGAGGTAAACGAGCAGGGCGTTCAGGTAGGCCAGACGCCGAGTCTCGGCCAGTGGCAGGCGGGTGACGACGGACCCACCCAGGAGGCGGTCCGGCCGGCCGAGTACGCGACCGAAGAACCGATCTATCCGCACCCCGGCTGGTAGCCGATCTAGTGACGCCGGCGAACCGCTGTTCACGATACACGGCATCAAAAAGATACACACCACATGCACAAAGAATGGTCACGTTAGCACTGTTGACTGAACTGCTCGTCATCGGCCTGTTTCTCGGAGCGTTCTACGGGCTGATAGCCATCGGATTGAGCCTCGTCTTCGGGGTTCAAAACGTCATCAACCTCGCTCACGGAGAATTCGTGATGCTCGGAGCCTACGCAGCGTTCTACGGGTGGGCGTTATTGAGTCTCAGCCCAATCGTGAGCCTCGTCTTGTCGCTGCCACTCCTGTTCGCGTTCGGCGTGTTCCTCCAGTGGCTCCTGCTCGAGCGGATCAACGACAAGACGGAGCTCGCCTCACTCATACTCACCTTCGGACTGGCACTCAGCCTCAGAAATCTCGCACAGTTCGTGTTCAGCGCGAACTATCGATCGATCGATTACTTGACCGAATCGGTCTCGATCCTGGGAGCGAACGTCTCGTTGAATCGTCCGCTCGGCTTCGGCGTAGCCATAGCCGTCGCGGCGGCGTTCTTCTTGTTCCTCCGCTACAGCGACTGGGGGAAGGCGATCAGAGCGACCTCACAGAATCCAGCGATCGCCAAAGCGTGTGGAATAAACACTAGTCACGTTCGGATGGTCTCGTTCGGGCTCGGAGCCGCGACGGCCGGTGCTGCAGGCGGTATCGCAGGCATGCTGTACACCATATACCCGTACATGGGGTTACAGTACCTACTCAAGTCCTTCGTCGTGGTCGTGATCGGCGGACTCGGCAGTCTCGTCGGTGCGGCCATCGGTGGCATCGGGTTCGGCGTCGTCGAATCGATCGCGACCTATCAGCTGTCCTCAAACGAGGCGACGATGATCGCGTTCGTGTTGCTGGTGGTGATGTTGCTCGTGCGTCCGCAGGGACTCTTCGGGCGAAGCGACGCCGGGGGTGAGTGACAGTGGCACAGGACACTTCCGTCGGCTCGGACCGCGATCTGCTCTCCTCGGGGCAAGCGTGGCTGTACGATACGATCGTGTCGGCATCACACACACAGTTCGTCGGCGTGCTCGCGGCGATCGTGGTTGTGTTACTCGCGCTCCCGCTGGTACTCAACTCGTACCTCGTGCAGGTGTTGTTTACCGTGTTCCTGTTTACCGGGCTCGCGTTCGGCTGGAACTTCATGTCCGGATTCACTGGGTACGTCGACTTCGGCTACGCCGGTTTCATCGGCTTCGGCGCGTACCTGACGGTGATATCTATCGTCGACTTCGGCTTCCCGTGGCCACTCGCGTTACTCACGGCGATGGGAGTCACCGCACTCGTTGGGACGGCGATAAGCGTGCCAATGCTCCGGCTTCGCGGTGCGTACTTCGCCATCGCGATGCTCGCGGCCGCGACCGCGGCCCAACTGCTCGCATCGAGTAGCTACCTGCGCCCGATCACGAGGGGAGGAAGCGGCATCTCGTTCTTCCCCGAGCTGGGGCTCACAGGACAGTACTACCTCGCGTTGACCATCGTGTTGATACTCGGCTACGTGACGTACCGAATCGCGAACGCTCCGTTCGGTCTCCGGTTGCTCGCCATTCGAGACGACGAGACGCTGGCGGCGTCGCTCGGGGTGAAGACCGTTCGTGAGAAGATACTCGGGATGCTGTTACACACGGCTGTCGCTGGTCTTCTCGGGGGGGTCCTCGCGTTCAACCTCTCGTACATCGATCCGAACTCCGTGTTCAACATCCAGTACACAGAGTTTCCAATCGTGATGGTGTTGTTCGGTGGCCTGGGCACGGTTCTCGGGCCGGTAATTGGCGGCGTCATCTTCGTCGTTCTGTACGAGGTCCTCTGGTCGACGTTCCCGCAGGCGTATCAGTTCCTCTTCGGCGCGGCTATCGTTGCAGTCGTCTTGTTCATGCCCGAAGGGATCGTAGAGTATCTCAAGGACAACGAGTACATCCCCCGATGGAGGTCGTTGTAGCGTGGCGTCCGCTGATACGATCCTCGACGTGACCGACGTCACGAAGCGGTTCGGTGAACTCGTCGCCGTCGACGACGTCTCTTTCGGCATTGAGCGAGGAACGTTCGTCGGGCTGATCGGACCGAACGGGGCCGGAAAGTCGACGCTGTTCAATCTGATCACCGGAGTGTTGTCGCCGACGTCCGGGTCCGTACACTTCGATGGTGAAGACATCACTGGGAACGCGTTACGGAAGAACGCCGAACGAGGGCTCGTACGGACGTTCCAGCAGACACGCGTACTCGAGCGGATGACCGTTCGTGAAAACCTGCTGATCGCTAGCCAGCTGACCAACAGCCCGGAGTCACGCGCACAAGAACTCCTCGAGACGATCGAGCTCGCAGACAAACAGGACACGCTCGCGCGTGACCTCTCGTTCGGACAACAGAAGCTGATCAGTATCTCACAGGTGTTGATGCTCGAACCAGAGCTCATCCTCCTCGACGAACCGCTCGCAGGCGTTAACCCAACGATGGAGAACAAGATACTCGAAATTATGCGATCCCAACTCGAACGCGGAAAGACGTTCGTGCTCGTCGAACACGATATGGACGTGGTAATGTCAGAGTGCGATGACGTTGTAGTGATGGAGTCGGGCTCCGTGCTCACCCGTGGGCCACCCTCGACGGTACAACAGAACGAACGGGTGCTCGAGGCGTACTTCGGGAGTGATGACGATGAGTGACACGTCGACGATCCTCGAGGCGACGGACGTGACGACCGGGTACGGAACGAACGAGATCGTTCACGAGGTCTCCGTCGAGGTGAACGACGGAGAGTCTGTGTGCATCATCGGCCCCAACGGTGCAGGGAAGTCGACCGTTCTCAAAGCACTGACCGGATATCTTCCCTGTTGGGACGGGCGAATACGCCTCAACGGAGAGGACGTAACCGACGTCCCGACCGAGAAGCTCGTCGGTCGAGGGCTGAGCATCGTCCCACAGGGAAAGACGATGTTCCCAGAGATGACTGTACAGGAGCACTTGGACATGGGTGCGTGGCTGATCGACGAGGAAGAAAAACGAGAGAATACGGCGTGGCTGCTCGATCTCTTCCCGCGGGTTGAAGAGCGCCTCGACCAGAAAGCGAAGACGATGAGTGGAGGCGAACAACAGATGGTCTCGATCGCGCGGGCGCTGATCAGCGATCCAGACCTCCTCGTCCTCGACGAACCGTCACTTGGGCTCGCGCCGTCGCTTGTCGACACCATCTTCGATCTCATCGGCACCGTCCAGGACGCTGGTGTCAGCGTCCTGATGGTCGAACAGAACGCGGTGAAGGCGCTCAAAAACACCGACCGAGGCTACGTGATAGAGATGGGAAACGTTCGTTTCGCCGAACAGAGCGCAGCGCTGCTCGATGACGACGAGGTTCGTCAGCTGTACCTCGGCGGGTAGCCGACTCGGCAGCCGTCTGGAGGCTGGAATAGTCGACAGGCGCGGCGACGAGCGTACGACGCCTTGTCCTCTCTAGTCGAGACGATACGCCTGATACGACGATTCACACGGCGAACCGCGCGCGACGTAGAGACATCGATCGGTGAGATCTGCAACGACACTCACGTCGGTTCGGGTGCGTTCGTGTCGATGTGCGCTCTCGTCGACGTGACGACAGATGCTTGCCGGGCGACCAAAGTGGTCTCCTAACGCATCTGTAACGTCGTCGACGGTAGCACCACGCGTCGGCCGGGACAACAGCCGTCTGAGTCGCCGTGCCCGGTAGAGGCTGTCTGGGAGCTGCCGCTCCATCCGGCTGCAGAATCCTTCTGTTCGGAAGTGGTTCGAGTGTGTCACGATTCCATCGGTGGGATGAAGATATCCGACCCGCGAAGGCGACGCCTCGACGTCGATCGCCTCCCCGTCGCGGTGACCGAGGACGAAGTTCGCCGAACAGGCGTGTGGCATCGAAACGAGTGGTTCCAGTGCACGATCGTATCGATCCGCGGACAACACCTCCCGACACCGGACGTGGAACGGCTTGCGGAACGGGTTCTCACCGTCTTCGGGTGTCACGAGTCCGTTCACCGCGAGTCCGATCCCACGTTCGTTGACTCCCATCTTCGCACCGACGATGCCGGCTTCGGTCACGCCGAGGTGGCGAGGCCCGGCATCCGGGTGCACCTCGGTCACGACGAGCGTGTCGGCGATGGCCGGAATCCAGTCCCAGTTTTGGCCGACGTACGTGTGGCCGTTCGCCGTCGCCGCTGGCAGGAGTGCGAAACTCGTGCAGCCGTCGGTCCCAGCGTTTTCTGCGGCGTAGGCGCTGTACAATACCTCGTAACGCGCGTTAAGCGCCGCGACGTCTCGCTCGTCGACGTCGCTGCCCGCAGCGATCCCGCGGAGCTCGGCAGCGTACGCGGCGTTCCAGTCCGCCATCCGCGAGAGAAACTCGGCCGCCCGGTCGCGAACCGCGCCTTCTGACACACCGCGATGTTCGAACCGGCGCAGGTACGTCGCGACGTTTTCACGAATCTCGTCGGCAAACGCTTCGCCGTGTGTTCGCCCTCGTTCGGTGGGGCCGCCCGCTAGCCGAACCGATGGGAGTTCAGACACGACGATCACCCGGTCGGCTGTGATCGTCTCGGCGATCAAGCGTTGGTCCGACGACATCCGGATCTACGGTGGATCTACACATCGTCGCCTCCAAGGAGTTCCCGTGATGCGGCGACCAACGCCTCTAACCCGTCTTCGATCGCGACGAGGTCAACGTGTTCGTCGTACGTGTGTGCCTGAGACAGTTCCGCTGGCCCCCACGTGATGGCCTCCATCCCGGCGTCGTTCACGAAGTTTCTGACGTCCGTGGAAGCGGCGATCCCCCAAGGCTCGGTCGGCACGTCGGCGACGGCCGCCGACTGCCGGCGGAACACCGCCGCGAGGTGGCTCGCTGGGTCGATCGCCGCCGACTCGTACGTCCGCGTCCGTCGCCAGGTGGCCTCAACGTCTGTTCCCACCGTCGCCTCGGTAAGCATCGTCTCGATCTCCTGATCTATCGCCGACACCTGTTCGTCCGGCAGAAATCGACGGTCAACGGTGATCGTCGTCGTTCCCGGAACGACGTTCTCTTTCGTGCCGGCTTTGACCTCGGTCACCGTGGCGTACGCTCGTCCGAGGAGGTCATCAGTTCGGTCCCTGACGGTGGCGTCGTATTCCTCAATTGCGTCGAGTATAGGGCGGGCGTTGTACACTGCGTTATCTCCTTGATCCGGATGGCTGGCGTGAGATGGCTCTCCCGAGACGGTTATCTCGTACCACGCAAGTCCCTTTTCTGCGGTCGCCGTGCGCATGCCCGTCGGCTCAAGGACGACACCGTACGTTCCGTCGTAGCCGGCGTCTAGCAGCGTCTTGGTCCCCGGCTCGGCGGTTTCTTCACCCATCGCGGCGTGAAACACGATCGATCCGCCCAAGTCACCATCCTGGATCGCCTGGGCGAGCCTGACGGTGGCGAGCATACCGATCGCAACACCTGACTTCATATCTGCGCTGCCGCGACCGTACAACCGTGTACCGTCGACGGTGCCACCGTATGGATCGTACGACCAGTTGTCGCGGTCGCCGGCTGGTACGACGTCGATGTGACCGTTCAAGACGAGCGTGGGTTCGTCGTCTCCGATCCGGACGCCAACCTGCGGACGATCGGGGTCGGGCTCTATGATCGTGTCCGCGTCGATATCGTGATCGTCGAACCAGTTGAGGATGAACTCCGAGCAGGCGCGCTCGTTCCCTGGTGGGTTTTCGGTCTCGATCTGTACGAGAGTGGCGATCAGTTCTCGGATCGTCGCTCGAGAGGTGTGTGTTGTCACAGCATGTCATCGTCCCCCCGGGGTATATTATTTTTGAATATATTCATTCTAAATGCGGTATAGAGAATACTATTCAGGCATTAGAAAATAGACGAGACGAATTTAAATTATCCTGTGAACGCCCGAGTCTCGGTCGTGTAAGTCGAACGCATCAGGCGTCGGGCCAGCGTTCAATGTAGATAGTCTTGTCTGTGTAAAAGTGGATCATGTCTTCACCCTGTGCGTGTAGGTCGCCGAAGAAGGAGTCACTTCGGCCGCCAAAGTGGAAGAAGGCCATCGGTGCCGCCGTCCCGGCGTTTACCCCGAGGTTACCGACGTCGGCCCGGTGTCGGACCGCACGTGCGTCCGCGCCGCTGCTCGTGAACAAGCTCGCCGCGTTACCGAAGTCGCTTCGATTGAGCAGTTCGATAGCCTCGTCGAGGTCAGACACAGGTACGAGACCGAGGACTGGACCGAATATCTCCTCGCGTGCGATGGTCATCGTAGGCTCGACGTCGCCGAACACTGTCGGACCGAGGAAGGTGCCACCCGGCTGTCCGTCGACACTGACGTCACAACCGTCGAGCAGCAGTTCGGCGCCTTCATCGATGCCGGTCGCTATCAGCTCTCGAACGCGCTCTCCGTGTTCTGGGGTGATGAGCGCACCAATGTCGGTATCCTCGTCGAGTCCATCCCCGACCGTCTGCTCGCGGGCGACGGCGAGGACACGATCGGTGAACTCATCGTAAACGGACTCTTCGACGACGGCGACGTCGTTCGCCAGACACCGCTCACCGCCGCACGCACACGCAGAGGAGACGGTCTTTTCTGCGGCGAAGTCGAGGTCGGCGGATTCGGTGACTATCACGTGGTTTTTCGCACCGCCTTGTGCCTGCACGCGCTTGCCGTTTTTCGCCGCGCGCTCGTACACCGTTCTCGCGACCGGTGTGCTGCCGACGAACGATACGCCTGCGATACCGTCGTGATCGAGCAGCGCGTTCACCGTATCGACACTACCGTGAACGAGTTGGACGACACCGTCTGGGAAGCCGGCGCGATCGATGAGCTCGAAGATTCGCTCCGCGACGACGGGATCCTGCTCGCTAGGCTTCAGGATGAACGCGTTGCCCGTCGCAACCGCGTACGGGAGAAACCACAACGGAATCATCCCCGGGAAGTTGAACGGCGTTATCGCGGTGAACACGCCGAGTGGCTTCCGGACGGCTGTCTCGTCGATTTCGGGAGCCGCATTCGGGAGGTGCCCCGCCTGCATCATGGACGGGATCCCGCAGGCAACCTCAACGTTCTCGATCCCCCGCCGAAGCTCACCGTTTGCCTCTGCGAGCGTCTTCCCGTGTTCGCGAACGAGTACCTCTGCTAGCTCCGCCTGGTGCGTCTCGAGTAGCTGTTTGAGGGCAAAAAGCGGTTGAATCCGCTCCTCGACCGGTGTCGACTGCCACGTTTCGAACGCCTTGCGTCCCGCAGCGACTGCGTCGTCGACGTCGGCCGCCGAGCTAAACTCGACGTGTGACACCGCCTCGCCGGTGGCAGGGTTTACGATAGCCTGCCCGTCCTCGCCGGTTGGTGTCCGCCAGCTGCCATCCACGTAGTTGCGGACGCTATCCCACGGGGGAGTCGTGTGTAGTGACATCCGTTATCACAGGTGTTTTCGCTTCGGTAATAAGTGTTTTCAATATTATTTTATACTATGCGCTAATAATTGTATATTGTACACTTGTACAGAGTTTGTGTGTACTGTATTCGAGAGAGTGACGATCACGCTCTCTCAATCTCGACCATCGTACGTGGGCTCCCCCCAATACCTCAACTATCTTCAGATCACCGGCTGCTCAGCCGCACGAAATTTATGAGATCGCTTATTTCTTTGGACTGTCTACGCCTGTTATGTCACCCAATCCAGCGGCCTACGACGACCTAGACGAGATGGACCTGAAGATTCTGGAACTCGTCGAGGCTGACTTCGACGTGAGTCTCGAAACCGTTGCAGCGAAGCTCGACCTCTCGAAGTCGGCAGTTCACTATCGGGTGAAGAAGCTCAAAGAGCGAGGCGTTATCCGCGGCGTGACTGCCGACGTCGACCCGCTGAAGCTCGGCTTAGAGATGGTCGCCGTCACCGACATCTCCGTCACACACGAGGCCGGATACTCCGAGAACATCGGCGAAGAGGTGTTGTCGATACCGGGCGTCGAAGAGGTGTACTACACCATGGGTGATATCGACTTCGTCGCGATCAGTCGCGTGCAGACCCGAGATCAGATGAACAATCTCATCGAGCGGATCGTAGCGATCGATGGCGTCAACGAGACCGCTTCAAAGTTCGTCATGGAGGAGTTTCACGAGGGCCGAAACGTAAGCGCCAATCTCACACACGACGCCCACGAGTCGATCGTCGACTCATAGATGCCAGCCGCCGTCGATGAGTCGACGATCGGGCACACCGTACTGGCTTCTGGACGTTCACAACGAGAGATACCGTGCGCACACCCATCGTAAGGTTCTAATAAATTTGTAACTACCGCATACTAGTCAAACAAGAGTCGAAAATTATCCCAATCATAGAACATAGTGCAAAACATTCATATCGGTTCCACACCATGTGTTGGCATGGCACGTCAACACACCGATCGGGACGAGATCGTAGATCTTGACCGCGCGTACACCCTCGGAACGTGGACGAGGCAGCGCGATTTTGATCCCACCGAGATCGTCGACACGGATGGACCCCGGATCGTTACTGCCGACGGGGATTCGATCTTAGATTTCAGTAGCCAGTACGTCTGTACGAGTCTCGGGTACGACGCGGACCGCGTCGCCGATGCGATCGCAGAGCAAGTTCGCACCGTACCATACGTAAGCCCGGGGTGGTCCACCGAGCCGCGGGCACGCCTCTCGGAGAAACTCGCCGAGATCACCCCCGGCTCGCTACAGAAGACGTTCTACTCGACCAGTGGCACCGAAGCCAACGAGGTCGCGTTCAAGATAGCCCGTGCGTACACGGGCAAGCACAAGATCCTCTCTCGGTACCGATCCTACCACGGCGCAACCGCTGCGTCGCTGTCTGCCTCCGGCGACCCGCGTCGAGTCGCACAGGGACCCGACATCCAGCCGGAAGTGCCGGGCATGGTGAAAGGCCCCGACCCATACGCGTACGGGTCAAGTCTCGATCCCGACCAGAGTCTCGCGTACATCGACGAGATGCTAGAACTCGAAGGAGGGACCGTCGCCGCCGTGTTGGTCGAGCCGCTGGTCGGTTCGAACGGGGTGTTGACCCCTCCAGACGACTATCTCGCTCGGCTCCAGGAGATCGCTCACGCGCACGACGCACTGTTGATCTGCGACGAGGTGATGACCGGATTTGGGCGTACCGGTGAGTGGTTCGCCTCGGAGTTGTACGGCGCCGAACCCGACATTATCACGATGGCGAAGGGCCTGACGGGCTCGTATCAGCCGCTGGCGGCGACGACCGTCTCAGCGGAGATCGCAGCGTACTTCGAAGATACGCTGCTCAACCAGGGCCACACGTTCTCGGGGCATCCGACGGCCTGTGCTGCAGGTGTCGCGGCGATCGAGACCTACGAAGCGGAGGGGCTCGTCGAGAACGCCCGCTCGATCGGTGAGTACCTGACTACCGAACTCGATTCGCTCGCCGCACGCCACCCGAGTGTCGGCGAGCGTCGCGGTATCGGGCTTCACCAAGGGTTAGAGCTCACGAAGAGCACGGAGTCTCGCGAACCGTTCGAAGAGCGAAGCGACAAGGTGTCGGGACGGACGACCGTCCTCGACGAGGTCGGCGCACACGCGCTCGAAAACGAGGTGTACTTCTACACCTCGGTTAACACTATCGTGGTTACACCCCCACTAACGATCTCCGAGGCAGAGGTCGACGAGGCGATCGAGGCACTCGACGAGGCGCTCGCGATCTCCGACGCTGCGATGGACGAGTGAGGTGTGGCACCTCGGGGTCAAGACCCGAGGCACGCGCCTTGATTTCCTGTACCCTGAGTGTATAGTCCGACGCAGACGTATCGTCGAAGTCGATAGCGTCGATCTGTGAGTCGGCACGGTCGGTCCCACTTCGAACACCACGAAGCGGCGCAGTACGCCCCACGAGAGCACGCCCCTGCGGAGCCGTCACACACCCGTGGGGCGGTTTGAAAGCGCTTTTATGCTGCCCAGCAGTACCACGGTGTACACCCTCTGTGGGGTCGATGATGTGCCGTTCCGACAGGGACCGGCCACGGGACGGACACGCGAGCTCACACGGAGGACACAGGTGACACACGCATGCCAGTTTACGTAGACTACGACACCCCAGCCGACCTCGCCGAGCGATCGCTCGAGGCGTTCGAGGTCGCCCGAGACACCGGCACCGTCAAGAAAGGAACCAACGAGACCACGAAGGCCATCGAGCGCGGCAACGCGAAGCTCGTCCTCGTCGCCGAGGACGTCTCGCCCGAAGAGATCGTGATGCACCTCCCCGAACTCGCCGAGGAGAAAGGCATCCCGGTCGTCTTCGTCGACACCCAAGACGAGGTCGGCCACGCCGCGGGCCTCGAGGTCGGCTCCGCCGCCGCCGCGGTCGTCGACGCCGGTGACGCCGTCGACGATGTCGACGACATCGGCGAGAAGGTCGCGGAGCTCCGATAACCACCCATGAGCGCAGAAGAGGGCGCCAGCGACTCGACCACCGCCGAGGTGATCGAGGTTGTCGGCAAGACCGGGATGCACGGCGAGGCCATGCAGGTCAAATGCCGCATTCAGGAGGGATCGAACCAGGGACGGATCATCACGCGAAACGTCTTGGGTCCGGTGCGGCTGGGCGACGTGCTCCAGCTGCGTGAGACCCAGCGCGACGCCGACGCCATCGGCGGGAGATAACATGGTCGAGACACGCACCTGCGACTACACCGGCGAGGAAATCGAGCCCGGAACGGGCACGATGTACGTGAAGACGAACGGTCAGATCCTCCACTTCGTCGACTCGAAGGCGGAGAAGAACTACTTCCTCGGCCGTGAGGCACGCGACCTCGAGTGGACCGAGGAGGGGCGCGCCGAAGGAGGCGAGCAGTGAGCCACCACGACGAGCGCACGTTCGTCATGGTCAAACCCGACGGCGTCCAGCGCGGGCTCATCGGCGAGGTCGTCTCGCGGTTCGAAGCGCGCGGGCTGAAGCTCGTCGCCGGCAAGCTCACACAGATAGACGAGGAGCTGGCACACGAACACTACGGTGAACACGCCGACAAGCCGTTCTTCGACGGCCTCGTCGAGTTCATCACCAGCGGCCCCGTCTTCGCGATGGTGTGGGAGGGCGCGGACGCGACCCGCCAGGTTCGGTCGATGGTTGGTGAGACCGACCCCGCCGAGTCCGCACCCGGGACGATCCGCGGCGACTTCGGGCTCGACCTCGGCCACAACGTGATCCACGCCTCGGACCACGAAGACGAGGGCGCGAACGAGCGCGAGATCGACCTCTTTTTTGAGGCGGCCGAGCTCGTCGACTACGACCTCGACACCGCGACGTGGGTGTACGAGGACGAGTCGCATTAACGGCTCAACGATTTTAATTGTCGGATGAAGGCTGTCTAGCAACGCTGCAGTTCACACACCGCGTTTCCGGTGAAACACCGCGCTCACGACGAGAGGACACGAGCCCGACCCGTCTCGTCGACCACGACCACTTCGTCGGTGCCGTCCCCGTCGGTGTCAGCAACTAACGGCCCGGCGTAGACGACTGGCGTTCCGTCTGTCCCATCGAGGCCACCGCGGAGCACCGGCTCGCCGTTTCGGTTGAGCCCGAGCAACGCTCCCTGGCGGTTTACGGCGACGACCTCGGGCGTCCCGTCATTCGCGACGTCGCCGACTCCCGGCGCGTTCACACGGGTCTCTCCACCGTACTGTTGTTTCCACACCACCTCGCCGTCGAGGAGGTCGACGGCCCAGACGCTGCCGACGCCGCCGACGAGCACGCGCCCGGCGTCGAGCCCACCGACCGCGACCGGGCGGTCTTGCAGCCCGACCTCGTAGCGCGTCGACCCGTCGGCGACTTCGACCGCCTCGAGGTTGCCGTTTGCTCCTCCAAGCGCGATCACGGGGCCGCGCCGAGTCGACGCGGCGGTCCAGCTCACCGGCGTCACCGCGGGTGTCCGCTCCCACAGTGGCGTCCCCGTCGCATCGAACAGGGTGACCACACCGCGCTCACCTCGGGCGGTCGAGACCGCAATGCCTCCGGCGATACCCGTTTCGCGGCCGTCGGGGTCCGGGTTTGGCCCGACGACGAGCGGCCGTCGCTCGACGCTGCCGTCGACGGTCGCTTCGAACCGTCGGCTACCGTCTGCGTCGACGACGACGACCCGGCCGTCGGTCGTCGCGGCGGCGACGACGTTCGTGCCGTCACCAGTTGGATCACCGATCGCTGGCGTGACACCGCTCGATCCGCCCAACTCGACGGAGAATCGCTCGCGGCCGTCGGCGGCGTCAAGGACGACGAGCTGACCGTCTTCGGTGGTCGTCGCGACGACCGGGTCGCCGTCGAGCCGACCGGTCGTGACGCCGAGGCCAGACGATCGACTGGTGCCGCTCGTCTCGGGAGGCGTCTGTGCGGCGACCGTAGTCGTCCACCGCGTCCCGGCACCTGGTGCCACGGCACGAACGCTGCGGGTGTCGTTCACGACCGCTGGCTGCACGAGCAGCGTCGAGCCGTCGACGGTGACGCTCGCCGTCTCGGTGCCATCGTCGCCAGAGACGGCGTCTGACTCCCAAACGACCGCCGCCTCCGCGGTCGCGCCGTCGACCCCGACGAACGCGAAGACGGCGACGCCGACGCCGGTTGCGCCGCCGGCGAACAGTACGAGCGCCGCGAGCAACACGCGCCGGTCCATGCTGGTAGGTGTGGTGGGATAGTCATACCGCTGTCGGATGCGGGGTCGGTCGAAGCCGGTGGCTCAGATCACGAAGCCGATCGCCTGGATCACGAACCCGAGCACGAAGACGGCGATCAGTGCGATGGTCGCGATGACGACGATCGGCGAGAGGTGCTCCGGCTCCTGCTCGAACGAGAGCGAGTCCATACGTGGGCCACGTCGGGTCGACGGTTGAACGCTTCGCTCTCGGGTAGCAAGCTTGATGTGTGTCTCGGGCCACTCGCGTCACGAATGCGTGTGACCGACGCGGGCACTCTCGTCGTCGTCTGTGGGCTCCCCGGTGTGGGAAAGAGCACCGTTGCCAGACAGGTCGCCGACCGCATCGACGCCGCGGTGCTGCGGAGCGACGCGGTTCGAAAGGCCCTGCACCCGGACCCGACGTACTCGGCCGAGGAGACGGCGGCGGTGTACGACGCGCTCCTCTCGCGCGCCGAAGAGCGGCTCGACCGTGGGGAGTCCGTCGTGCTCGACGCGACATTCGCCGACGCACAGTTTCGGACGGCCGCGGTCGAGTTGGGTGCCGAGGCTGCGGCGGAGCACACCCTCGTGTGCGTCGAGTGCGACCGAGTGGTCGCAGAGCGTCGAATCCGAGAGCGCGATGGGATAAGCGACGCCGACGTTGACGTCTACCGGCAGTTCGCCGACGCGTTCGATCCGGTCGAGATGGAGGCGCTCGTCGTCGACAACTCCGGCGACGAGCGCGAGACGGCTGCCCAGGTCGACGCACACTTCGCCTGAGCACGGGCGTAGTGCGTCACCCACGGGCACCGCAATGGCACCCGGCCGCTCGGCGTCTCCAATCACTTATACCTGCGTGCCCTGTATCGTTCTGTGTGAGCGAAAACTCTGGGCGTCGGAACCTCCGAATGCCCTCCGACGACGAAGTGTTCGCCGTGGTGACAGAGCACCTGGGCGGGAACCACGTCCGCCTCCGCTGTGTCGACGGCGAAGAGCGACTGGGCCGGATTCCCGGTCGGATGAAGTACCGTACGTGGATAAACGAGGGAGACATCGTCATCGCGGAGCCGTGGGACTGGCAAGACGAGAAGGCGAACGTCGAGTGGCGATACACCGACGACCAGGCCGACCAGCTCCGCCGCGAAGGACACATCGAGTAGCGACCGTCACGAGCCGCCGCGTCGACGCCAGTGAGTAGTACCGCGTTCCTTTTGAGCGGTGCGACCGTACCGTCTCTCAGTCGTGGCGTTCACCGACAAGATATACGTGAAGAACCACCGCCAGCTCGCCGCACAGCTGGAGACGAGTCTCCCGAAGGGGGCGTTCGCCGGGGCGACGCTCGACCTGCTGTTCACCGGCGACGAGCTCGCGGGGCTCGATGCCGCCACGCGCGACCGAGTGTTAGACTTCGCTGAGGACTTTCTCGACTGTGACTGTCAGTCGAATCCGTACTGTGGCTGTCCAGAAGAAAAGTTCATCGGCTACGTACTCGAGTTGCGAGCGGAGGGTCTCGGCCCGCAGGCCATCGTCGACGTGATGACCGACGAGTACATGGTGTACGCCTACACCGGCGACGTACGGTCGTTCCTTGACGACGCCGTCCGCCAGTTGGAGGCCGTCGAGACGCTCGCAGCCGTCGAGGACCGGACGGAGATGGCGGAACGAGCACGCCGGGCACGCCGTGAGTTGACCGGGTGACCACAACCGATCCGGTGGGCCTACCGGCGTGCGTGCCGAGCGTGGTCCGTCGCTGCTGGCGCGTTCGAACGGTCTAAGTACGCGCGTACCGTGCTCCCGACAATGAGTCTTCGACCCTCGTGGCTGACGTTCCGTCGGTACGCGGCGGCGACGACGGGGATGACGCTGTCGCTGTTCGCACTCGGCGTGTACACCGCGGCGACGGGCTCCGGTCTCGCGTGTCAGGCCCAGTGGCCGCTGTGTTCCGACCAGCTCATCCCGACGCTCGCGATCAACCCCGATTTCATCGAGTGGTTCCACCGCGTTTGGGCGATGGTTACCGGCTTCCTGATCCTCGGTGTCGGCGCCTGGAGCTGGCTCGGGTCGTTCGACCGTCGAACCCGACTGGCCGCAACGCTCGCAGTTGCAATCCTCCCGATACAGATCACCGTCGGTGCCATCACCGTCACGGTCGGCGGGCTCGTCCCTGGCGGGTACACCGTGTCGACACACGCCGCACACCTGACCGTCGCGCTCTGCATCTTCACGCTCCTCGGACTCGCGACGATGTGGGGCGGTCGGCGTGGCGGCTCCGCTCGGCTGCTCCGTGCGGCGTTCGGCGTCGCACTCGCCGGCATCCTCGTGAGTACGCTCTTCTCGCGGGCAGTTCCGCTTCTCACGTACGCACCAGGCGCACAGGCGGCGTTTTACCTCGCTGGCTTGAGCGCACACCTCGGATTCGTCGCCGCGCTCGTTTCTACCACCGAGGGGATGAACGGGACCGCGGTCGGGATCCACGCGTCGACGGCGCGGGCCGTCCGGCGGCTCACCGCCGGTGCGACCGGCGCGTTCGTCGTGACGCTGTTGCTCGGACGCGACTGGGTGTTGTACACCGCGACGTGGCAGTGGGTGAACCTTCTCGCACTCGGCGTCGCCTTCGTGCTCGCTGCGACCGCGGCGTGGCTCGTCTGGGGGGCCGATACGGCCCGACGGCATCCGACGGCCACACAGAGCGACTGAGTCGCGTCCGTGCTCGTCCCGCGACCGCGCCTGTTTTCACCACGAGTACGCCGTTCTCACGCCGTGGTCGGCCGCTGCTTGATAAAACTTAAACCGCAATCGCTCCACCTGTGGGTATGCCTACCGATCGACGCGTGAATCGGCGACAGTACCTGAGTACGCTCGGTGCGGGCGGCGCCGTCGCGCTCGCCGGCTGTTCCGGCGGCGGCTCCGACGGCGGTGAGAGCAGCGCCGAGAGTGGCGACGAAGGCGGGTCGGCCGAAGAGGAGTCGGCGTCCGCCGAGGCGGAGTCGACGACGGCCCCAGAGACGGTGACCATCGGCTCGGACATCCCGTACGCTCCGTTCGAGTACCGCAACGAGGCGGGCGAGCTCGTCGGCTTCGACGTCGACATCGCGGAGGCGGTCTTCGCTGGCGAACTCGGCGTCGAGTACGAGTTCCAAGAGACGGCTTTCGACGGCATCATCGCCTCGCTGAACAACGCCAACTTCCGGATCATTATGAGCGCGATGACGATCAACGAGACCCGGGCCGAGGAGGTCGACTTCTCGGATCCGTACTTCACCGCGTACCAGACGGTGCTGGTTCTCGATAACGGCGAGATAACCGAGCGCGCGGACCTGCGCGGGGTCGACGTCGGCGTCCAGCGCGGCACGACCGGTGAGGCGGCGGCCGAGGACCTCCAGGCCGAGTTCGACGGCGAACTCGGCATCGAGAGCTACGACCAGATCACGGGCGCGTTCGACGCGCTGTTAAACAACCAGGTGTCGGCCGTCATCAACGACAACACGGTGAGCGCGGCGTTCGCCGCCGAGAACGACGGCGTGGTGTTCCTCGAGGGCGACGGTGTCGCCGCCGACCGCGAGAACGCCCCCGACTACCTCACACTCACGATCGAAGAGTACGGTATCGCCTTCCGGCAGGACGACGACGCGTTCCGCGAGGAAGTAAACGGTGCGCTCGCGGCGATCCGCGAGGACGGCACCTACGACGAGATATACGGCGAGTACTTCGAGGGCTGACCGCCCCACCCAGCCGTCGTACCATCCATGGCGACACAGACCGACTCCGAGACGCAATCCGGCGGCGTCCTGATGCGTGACCGGCTCGTCAGGCGCGTCGGCGAGTTCGCAGCCGGCGGCTTCGTCCTCGCTATCGGCGGCCTGCTCGTCTGGATCCTCACCACGCAGGTGAACGGCCGGCTGCTCGCCTCACCGCTCATCGCCGGGCGGTTCTTCGAGGCGTTCCTCCTCGTGGTGCGAATCGTCGTGATCTCGAGCGTGCTCTCGGTGACGGCCGGGGTGTTCGTCGGCCTGGGCCGCATCTCGACGTCACCGATCACCGGCCGCATCGCGACGGGGTACATCGAGTTCTTCCGTGGCACCCCGCTCTTGTTCCAGCTGTTCGTGATCTACTTCGGCGTCCCGCGACTGTGGGCGACCGGGGAGTTCCCGTTTCAAGACTGGGCGGTGCCGGCGGCGATCATCGGCCTGACGCTGAACCACGCCGCGTACGTCGGCGAGGCGATCCGCGGCGGCATCGACGCCGTCCCAGACGGACAGATGGAGGCCGCACGATCCCTCGGAATGTCTCGGGTGATGGCGCTGCGGACGGTCGTGATGCCGCAGGCGTGGCGAAACGCCTTAGCCGCCATCGGCAACGACCAGATCATCCTCGTGAAAGACACCTCGCTGCTCACCGTCATCGCGGTCCCAGAGATCATGAGCGTCTTCCGGAACATCAACAGCAATCAGCTCGACCCGTGGACCCCGCTCGTGTGGGTGTGTGTGTTGTACCTCGCGATCACGATGTCAATGAGTCAGGTCGTCGACGGCCTCGAACGACGGTCAGACTGGGGCTCGGACGGCGGCATGTTCGGCCGGCTCTCGCGCTTCTCGCCGGGGAGCACCGACGACGGAGGCGAGTCGTGAGCGATCCGCTCGTCGCGTTCGACGGCGTCGACAAGTACTTCGGCGAGACCCAGGTGCTCCGTGACGTCGATCTCGCGGTCGACGAACGAGAGGTCGTCGTCGTCATCGGACCCTCGGGGTCGGGAAAGTCGACGCTGCTCCGGTGTGTAAACCGGCTCGAGACGATCCAGGCGGGCGACATTCGGCTCGACGGCCGGTCGGTGCTCGACACCGACGTGAACGAGGTTCGCCAGCGCGTCGGCATGGTGTTTCAGTCGTTCAACCTCTTCCCGCACAAGACGGCCCTAGAGAACGTCGCACTCGCGCCAACGCGGGTGAAAGGACTCCCTGCAGAGACGGCCGAGGAACGAGCACGCGATCTGCTCGATCGCGTCGGGCTCGCCGACCAGACCAGCTCGTACCCGGGGGCGCTCTCCGGTGGCCAACAACAGCGGGTCGCGATCGCGCGGGCCCTCGCCATGGAGCCGACCGTGATGTTGTTCGACGAGGTGACGAGCGCACTCGACCCCGAGTTGGTCGGTGAGGTCCTCGACGTCATCGAGGGGCTCGCCACCGAAGGGATGACGATGCTGCTCGTGACCCACGAGATGGGATTCGCCCGTGAGGTCGGCGACCGCATCGTTCTCATGGCAGACGGCCGCATCGTCGAGCGCACGCCGACGGCCGACTTCTTCGAGGGGCCCGACACCGAGCGCGGCCGGGCGTTCCTCTCACGGCTGTTGTGAACGGGTGCGGGCGGCCACGGCCGGCCGCTCCTCGGCTCACGTCGTCGTGACGACTTCGACGCCTCGGACGGCGTACTCGTCCATGGCGGCGAGCCGCGCGGAGACGTCTTCGAGGGCGAGCTCACGCGTCACGAGCGAGCCGGGGTCGACGTCGGTCGACTCGAGAAACGCGAAGAGGTCGTCGTAACTCGTCGGTGGCATTCCGCGCGCGCCGAGAAACGACACCTCCCACCGGGTCATCCAGTCGGTCGGCAGCTCGACGGCCCCTCGCTCTGCAGCCGTCGTCAGTCCGATTTGGACGTGTGTCCCGCGCGACCGTACCGACCGAACCGAGTTCCGACACGTCTCGGCGCGCCCGAGCGCGTCGAGCGAGACGTCCGCCCCGCCGTCGGTCAACGAACGGACGCGTTCTGGGACCGGTCGCTGGTCCGTATCACCGCGAACGGTCGCGGTTGCACCCAGTGTGCGCGCTCGATCGAGCGCCTCGTCGTCGATGTCTACGGCGACGACGCGGGCCCCCGCGGCCGCGGCGAGTTGCGTCACGGAGAGGCCGACACCGCCACAGCCGTGGACGGCGACCCAGTCGCCGGCGTCGACGCCGGCTCGCTCGAACAGCGCGTGGTAAGCGGTCATGTATCGACAGCCCAGTGCGGCGGCGTCGCGAGCGGGGAGCCACGACGGCCGCGTGACGAGGTTGTAGTCGGCGTCGGGGACCGCGACGCGCTCGGCGAACGCACCGGGTGCGTCCGGCTCGAAGCCGAGGGCGCGACCGTCCGCACAGACGTTACCGTGGCCGCGCCGGCAGTGACGACACGTCCCGTCGCCGAGTGAGAACGGGACGACGACGTCGTCGCCGGGCGCGAATCGAGCCACGTCCTCGCCGACCGCGACGACCGTCCCGGCCGGTTCGTGGCCGAGCACCTGCCCACGCGGGACGCGGTCGGCTGCCCACTCGCCGTGGCCCTTCCACGCGTGCCAGTCGCTCCGACAGACGCCGCAGGCATCGACGCGCACCACAGCGCCGGTAGACGCCGGCTCCGGCGTCGGAAGCTCACGAACCGCCAGCGGCTCGCCGTACGATCGCAGTATCGCTGCGCGCATACGGGGAGAGCTGCAGGGAGTGTAATATGTCTTCGCGTGTACAATAAATAACAAATGAGATACATATATGGCGACAGCGAAGTGCATCCAGACATGAGGAGAGCTAGGTGAAAAGTATAAACATATGACACGATGCGGCAGCCATATGCTGATATGAGTAGAATTGTGCCTGATCGACCCGGTACTTTCGCTCTAGTGTACCAATCGGAGTGTAATATAGTAATATATGTGGAGTATTTCAGCTGATCTTCAACATACAGACCGTGCGTCTGTATATATGCTACTGTAGTGTGTGTAGTGTTAATTCAACATCTTACACTATACTTGTTAAGTAAGAAAGTCTTATAATAGAATATCGTCCAATGTTGAGCTGGAGAAATGACGAAGCAAGAAGACAGTGCGGATTCGATTGCTACCCACCAGAACGCGACAGTGGGAACGACTGTATCAACCTGTAACTGCCGTCTTATCGTCGGAACATACTAATGAAGTGGACTACTGAAGAGCTCGAGGGGCCGCGAATCGACCGCCGAACAGCTGGAAAACTGTTTGCTGCTGCAGGCATCAGCTCGCTCGCAGGATGTGCGGGGGGGTCTGGCGGCGAAGAGACAGAGGCCGCCACGTCAGAGGTGGAATCCGAGGGCGAGTCGAGCGGAAGCGAAGCGGTCATTGGATTCAACATCGACGAGATCGAATTCCTAGATCCACACTACGTCGACAAAGGACAAGAGATAACGCTTCATTCGAACATTTACAGTGGACTGACGAAGATTGGGCCGGACGGCTCGATCGTCGGCGACCTCGCGGTGGATTGGTCGATACCCGACAGCACGACGTACGAGTTTGACCTCGTCGAGGGGGCGACGTTCCACAACGGTGACCCAGTCGACGCCGATGCGATAAAAGCATCAATCGACCGATTGCGAAATCTCGACGACTCGCCTCACCTTGGAAAAGTGGAGTCGATCGACAGCGTCGAAGCCGTCGACGCGACGACGTTACGGATCAACCTCGCTTCGACAGTCGGTCCGTTCATCTCGTTTATGACTCGTGGACCAGGCCGTGCAGGAACGATCGTCCACGCTGAGGCGGCCGAAGAAGACCCAGATGGATACAATCGGATGCCTGTTGGGAGCGGACCGTTCGAACTCGTCGAGCGCGAACCAGGAGAGTACCTCCAATTCGAAGCACACGATGACTATCACGAGACCGACGCCGACGGAAATGCACTCCCGTACCTCGATTCGCTGCGCGTTGACCTCATTCCAGAGCCGTCTACGATGTGGACCGCGATGCAGGGTGGAGAAATAGACTATTCGAATCAGGTACCAGCACAGAATGCGGCTCAAGCGGAGTCGATGGATTCGTTGAACATCGTTGGAGCGAACCCGGGTGCGTGGTTCTGCATCGCCCCGCTCTGTAACGATCCTGCCGAGGTGGAGTGGCAACAGTACGCAAGTGGGAACGAACAGGCTACCGACAAGTGGGCCGACCAAGACCTTCCGACCAGCAATCCAGCGGTCAGGGAGGCCATCGCCAAGGCTATCGACCGAGAGGCACTCATCGAGCGTGCACACTTCGGGTACGCCGAGCCAGCACATTCACTGTGGAATCCGTCGATACCGAGTCTCCACGAAGAAGAGCCAGACCCTGGCCAGTACTACGCGCCCGACGAGGCACGATCGTTGCTCGACGAAGCTGGGTACACCGGGGAGCCACGGATGACGCTTTCGTTGCTTGGCGGGCCGACCGACGAGCGCCGGATGACTGTCGTTCAACAGATGCTCGCCGAGGTAGGGATCGAGGTCGAACTGAATATCCAACAGTCATCGTCGTTTTGGGACACACTGTACCGGTACGAGAACGAACTCGTGATGTACGACGGCTACGTGGACATTGATCCGTGGATGTCCGTTTGGAAACAGCTCAAGACGCCCGCAGAGGGATCTGCTGGTGACTGGCAGGCAAACCTGTACAACAACCCCGAGTTCAACAGTCTGCTAGAAGAGGACTACCAAACAGCAGACCCGGAGACCCGGGCGCAGGTGATGAAGGAAGCCGAAGAGATCTTCGTTGAGGATACAGCGTGGGTGATGACGACGTTCCCACTGATTCCGAAAGGCAGCGCAGCAAACTTCAATGGTATCGGTAATCAGGCGGGGCTGAGTAACTTCCACGCGGCACGCTTCGAGTAAGGACGAATGGGTGTCGCAGAGTATACTATTAAGCGGACGATCCAAGCGGTAGCTGTTGTGTACGTCGTCGCGACGGTCGTATTTATAGCCATTCGGTCGGTTCCAGGCGACCCAGCACGATTGATTCTCGGCGGTGATGCGGACGCAGACGCAATCGCAGCGATGCGACGAGAACTCGGCCTCGATCAGCCGATGTACGTCCAATACTTTAGATGGATGAGTGACCTACTTCGTGGGGACCTTGGTGAGTCCATCTACACGGGAGAACCGGTGATTGGGCGAATCGTCGGTGCAGCCGAGCCAAGCGTGAGCATCGCCGTTGTCGGCATCTGCATTGCCATGGCTGTTGCCATCCCAGCTGGGATTTTAAGCGCGACTCGACAGAACGGATGGGAGGATTACGTGGCGACGCTCGTGTCATTCCTCAGCATCAGTATGCCGGCGTTCTGGATCGGCATCGTGTTGATACTCGTCGTCGCGACACGGGTCGATGCCATTCCGTCGTACGGCTACACGCCGATCAGTGAGGGAATCAGGCCGTGGTTGCTCAATATTTTGCTACCATCGCTCGCCGTCGGCCTTCCGTACGCTGGCATCATCTCGCGAATGACTCGCTCGTCGATGCTCGACGTTCTCAGCCAGGACTACATGCAAACTGCCCGAGCGAAAGGCATCCCCCCACGAGCTGCGTTATTAAAACACGGGCTACAGAACGCACTGATGCCCGTCGTCACGGTTGCTGGGATCCTCTTTGCGTTGTTGCTGGGCGGCATCGTCGCCGTCGAGATCGTCTTTGGCATTCAGGGATTCGGTCGGCTGCTTATTCGATCGATAGAGCGCCAAGACTTTCCTATCGTTCAAGGATCGGTTATCATCGTCTCTATTATATTCGTATTCATGAATTTAGTAGTGGACCTTCTATACATGTCAATTAACCCTAAAGTACGATACGGAGGAGAGAGCTGATGGCGACCGACCACCGACCACGGGACGGATGGTTACACACCAGCATCAGCCGGCTAGCACAGTTGAAACAGGCGGTGAGTGGCGATCCGAAGGCCATCTTCGGACTCGGTGTCGTGACCGTCTTCCTCCTCGCAGCAATCCTTGCGCCAGAACTCGCTCCACACGACCCAATGGCGCAGGAATTCGGGATCATGGACCCGCCTCGTATTGTGGGCATCGACGCCCACCCACTTGGCACAGATTCGTACGGTCGTGACCTGCTCTCGCGGATCATGTTTGGTGCACGCATAAGTCTGGGAGTGAGCCTTGGAGCCGTCTCGCTGGGTGCACTCGTCGGGGTTTCACTGGGGCTTCTCGCCGGATACTCCGGCGGTTGGATAGACGACCTGCTAATGCGATTCGTCGACGTGACGTGGGCGTTTCCGTGGCTGTTGGTTGCGATAATGCTCGTTGCAATCTTCGGCCAGAGCGTGTGGAACGTCGTCTTCGCGATCGCATTCGCGTATATCGACGACTTCGCACGGATCACCCGCAGCGAGGTACTGTCGATTCGAGAAGAGGAGTACATCGCTGCGGCGAAAAATATCGGTGTCAGTGATCGAGATATCATGCTGAACGAGGTGCTGCCGAATGCCGTCGCGCCACTCATCGTTCAGTTCACCGTCCTCGTAGCCCGCGCGATGCTCGCAGAGAGCACGCTTTCGTTCCTGGGAGTTGGTGTCAAGCCAACGACACCGACTTGGGGGGCGCTTTTGGGTCAAGGCCGGGGTCTCATCGAACAGGCGTGGTGGATCTCGATAATTCCGGGAATCTTGATCGTGATCACCGTACTCGGGATTAACTTGTTCGGCGATTCACTCCGTGACGCGTTCGACGTCCAACAGGGTGAGTCAGTATGAGCACACCATTACTCGACATCCAAAACCTCCAAGTGACGTTTCCGAGTGCCAGCGGCGAGGACGTTCGAGCGGTCGATGGTGTCGATCTACGGGTGTATCCTGGAGAGATACATGGCCTCGTCGGCGAGTCCGGCTCAGGAAAGAGCGTCACAGCGAAATCAATCATGCGATTAACCGATGACGCACACACCACGGCCGACCGGTTCGAATACGACGGCCGCGACCTGCTCGCCCAGTCCGAAGCAGCGATGCGATCGATCCGTGGCGACGAGGTTGGAATCGTCTTTCAGGACGCACTATCGGCACTGAACCCGGTGATCTCAGTCGGCGAGCAGATCGCGGAGGTAGTGCGGTACCACGGCGATGCAGCCGAGTCGACGAGCCTCGTCAGTGAACTTCGCAGAAAGTACCTCACCGGAACCGATACCGAATCCACATCGTGGCGTCGAGCCGTCGAATTACTCGAGATGGTCGGGATACCTGATGCTGCACAGTGTGCACATAATTATCCGCATCAGCTGAGTGGGGGGCAGAGACAGCGGGTGATGATCGCACAGGCGCTCGCCGGTGATCCGTCGCTCATCATCGCCGACGAGCCGACGACAGCGCTCGATGTGACCGTCGAGTCGAACATTCTCCAGGAGCTGAAGCGGCTTGCAACCGAGTTCGACATCGCAGTGCTGTTGATTACTCACGACCTCGGTGTGGTCGCAGAGACGTGTGACTCGGTGACAGTGATGTACTCCGGATCGGTGATGGAGCGGGCACCGACGACTGCGCTGTTCGATACGCCCGAACACCCGTACACGAGGGGGCTCATCCGGAGTATTCCGAAGTACGACTCGTCGCCTGGTGAGGACCTATCGACGATCCCAGGATCTGCACCCGACCCAACACGGCGGCCGACGGGCTGCCCGTTTCGCGACCGTTGTGAGGACGCCTTCGACGCGTGTACCGATCCACTCCCCACACACCACGTTGGGGAGGATCACGTGAGCCACTGTCATCTCCACAACACTGAAACTCCCGGCACAACCGCATCGGCGGATCAGTCGCGACCGAACGAGCACGCACCGTCTCCGGCCGCCACCCCGGCCGCTGAACACACAGACACAGAGGCAAATCTAGAGCAACAATGAGCCGACCCGATAATTCACAGTCGACAGATGCCCGACCGGCTAGTGAACCCACGCCAGCTGAATTCGTGTCAGTCGCCAACCTCACGAAGTACTTCTCTGTCGACTCCGGCCTGCTTTCTCGTGCGCTTGGATCACAAGAGCGCGTGAAAGCCGTCGACGGAGTCGACTTGACCATCCGACGTGGTGAAACTGTCGGGATAATCGGCGAGTCTGGCTCAGGAAAGAGCACGCTCGCACGAACAATCGCTCGACTACAGGAACCAACGGATGGGAGCATCCGGTTCGACGGAGAGCATATCGAGACGCGATCAGAGTCGGCGCTAAAACCCCTTCGACGTCGGATACAATACGTCTTTCAGGACCCACTGTCGGCGTTAAATCCACGAAAAACGGTTGGAGAAAGCGTTCGGAAACCACTGGATGTACACGATATCGGTGATCCGGGTGAACGGTGGGACCGGGTCGTTTCTTTATTCGAAGAAGTTGGATTATCGAGCAGCGATCTCGACTCGTATCCGCACGAACTTTCCGGCGGACAACAACAACGAGTTGGCATCTGCCGGGCACTTATTATCGAGCCAGAGCTGGTGATCTTCGACGAGCCGGTATCTGCGCTTGACGTCACGCTCCAAGCACAGATCCTAAACCTGATAAATCGATTCCAACGAGAGCTCGAGTTGACGTGTCTGATAATTTCACACGATCTCGACGTCGTTCGACACGTGTGTGACAGACTCGTCGTCATGTATGCCGGCGAGATCGTAGAGAAAGGACCCACACGAGACCTATTTGCCGACCCACGTCACCCATACACCCGCGCGCTCGTTCACGCGATTCCTAGTATCGAGGAAGATTCGGCTCGGGACTACGAGCCGCTCTCCGAGGAGACGCCAAGTGCCATCGATCCGCCGTCGGGATGTAGATTTCACCCTCGTTGCCCCGAGTTTATCGATGGAAACTGTATCAACTCGAAGCCGTCTCTGAAGACTACCCAAGACGATAACGATCGGATGGTCGCGTGTCACTGGCGAGAACGCTCTCAAGAGAGACGAAAGAGTCATACGCCGCCGAGTGAGTCAGAGCGAGCGGTCATCAAACACGAGTTGGATACCTGAGATAACTTAACTGCGCCTATGCGTGGAGAGGATATCGACGTAATGCTGGTCAAACGTCAAGAAACTAGATGAAGTCCTCAAGTCCAGCTTGGTCGTCGTTCTCACCCGTCGACTCGGGATCTTCGGACGTGTTCTCTGGTACTGCACTGTCCTTGCGATCAGCGCCAGATCCATTGTCACTTTCATCGTCAGTATCCTGTAGAGGAACTGGCTCACTATCCACACGACCCGCGAACGCGTTCCCTGTGTTGGCTTCCAGCTGCTCTTCGCGACGTTCCCGTGCGTCCTCGACGATAGATTCGACCTTGTTCGTCGACTCACCCGAGCCGGTGACGAACGCCACGCCAGCCGCGTCGAGGTCGTACGCGGCCGCCATCGCGACCGTCAGCTCCCGTGGCTTACAGTGGTGTGTCACCGTCTGGAGGAAGGGTAACACTTCACGACGGGCGGTCGCCGTGTCACAGCCGCTCGTCTCGGCTATCTGTTCGACGACCGCGTCGGCGGTCGCGTCGCTCGACGGCCAGAACTGTGGTCGTCCATAGCGGGTCCAGCCACCCTTTTGTCCGTCGCGGGCGGCGGCCACGCCGGCGGCCGCGTTGTCGGTGGCGTATCGCCAGTAGCTGTAGTTCTGCGTCGCGCGAACCCGCCCGAGCCAGCCGTCGGCGTTCGCGAGGAAGTCGTACGCCCGCGTCGCCTCTTCGGGGTCGTACACGTCGAGGAGGTTGTCTTCGATCCACTTCGTGAGGTCGTCAGGCGTCTCGTCGACCGCGTACGCGGACCGCAGCGTCTCTTCGGCCGACGACTCCTTCAGCGCGGCGTCGAGAAACGGGAAGATCCCCATCGACTTGTCGCGGTCGGCAGTCACGACGTGCTCGACGGCGACCGACGACCGGCCCTCACACGCGGCCTGGAGGTCGTTCACCGCGCCACGGAGGTCGCCGCGGTTCTGCTCGGCGATGTGCTGGAGCGCGTCCGACTCGAACTCGATTTCCTCCTTGCGACAAATATCGCGGAGGACGGGAACGATAGAGCGGGCCGAGACGTCGCGGAACTCGATCTCCCGACACGCGTTTCTGAGCCCACGCGACATCTCGTAGAACTCGTTGGCGATGAGGACGATCGGTTGTCCGGCGGACTCGACGAGCCGCGTGATCGCCGAGGCGCCGCCGCGGTCGTGTGTCCCGTGGATGTTGTCGGCCTCGTCGACGATCACGAGCTGTCTGGCGTCGGCGTCGGTCCCGTCGGCGCCGGCCCCACCCGCGCTGCCGGCGAGCGTCGCGTTGCGGGCCGCGCGCCCGGCGAAGCGCTCGATGACGTCCGCGGTGCGCTGATCGGAGGCGTTCAACTCGACCGTCTCCCACCCCATGTCTGCTGCGAGCGCGTGCGCCGAGCTCGTCTTGCCGACTCCCGGGCTGCCGTGAACGATAGCGGCCTCGCGGTGGTCGTCCCACGTGTGGGCCCACTCGGCGAACGCGTCGCGGGCCTTGTCGTTGCCGCGGACCTCCGAGAGCGTGCTCGGTCGGTACCGCTCGGTCCAGTCAGCCATTGTCTGGGTAACGAGTGAGTGTCGTTTATGAATTGCGGAGCGGCTCACCCGTCCCCGGCGATCGGCTCGGCCTGCAGCGCGTCTGCGACGGCCGGCGCGGCGGTGACGACACTACACCCCCGCTCGACGGTGTCGGTACCGACGATCCGGTCGACGCCAGCAGCCCGAAGCCGCGTCGTCGCGTTCCCGACGAGGACGGGGTGGACGCACGCGGCGACGACCCGAGCCGCACCGCGTCGTCGCAACACCTCGACGGCCTCGCCCATCGTCGACCCGGTGGCGACGATGTCGTCGACGACGACGACGTCTCGGCCGTCGACGGCGGCATCTGACGGGGACACTTCGACTGCCCCGGTCTCCCGGTCGCGGTGCTTCTCGAAGTGGTCGGTCTCGCCGTCGCCGTAGGCGTCGCGCACCTGCACGGCGATGTCGACCGCTCCCGCGTCCGGTGCGAGAAAGAGCGGGTCGGTGAGCGAGCCGAGTGGCGACGCGAGGACGGACGCGGCGTCGACGGTTTCGACCGGAACCGTGTAGAAGTCGGCGACCGCCGGCTCGTGGGGCGTGACGAGGACCACGCGGTCACACCCGGTGGAGATAGCTCGCGCCATCGCCCGCGCGGAGATCGGCTGTCCCTCCCGGAACGACGCGTCCTGTCTGGCGTACCCCATGTACGGAACGACCGTGGTCACGTGCTCGGCACCCGCCTCACGGACCGCGTCCTGGAGCTGGAGGAGTTCGACCCACGCCGCATCTGAGTCGGTCGTCGCGACGACGGTCGCCCGCGGTCCCTCGAACGACGGGACCGCGGCGAGCCGCTCACCGTCGGGGAATCGGTCGTACGTCGCCGTCGCGAGCGGTCGGCTCGTCTCGTCGGCGAGGGCAGCCGCGAGCTGTTGGGAGCTCGACCCGGGTACGATCATGGGCGGTGGTTCCGGTGACGAGAATAAACCAGTTTCTGTACTCGGCCGTTCGCGAGCCGGCACGCGGACAGTCGTGACCCTCGACACCGCCACACACGCCCGCTGTGGGTGAGCGGATATTTACGCGCGCGGCGGGTACGCCCCGCTATGACTGACGCTGGAGACCGGATCGGGCTCGCCTGTCCGTCGTGCTCGCCGGAGGCAGAGACCGTCCACGAGGTGATACGCCCCGGTGGCCACGCGACCGTCCGGTGTACCGCGTGTGATCACACGCACAAAGCCGAGGTCGTCGAGCCGGAGACGACGGCCCTCACGATCGTCGTCTCACAGGACGGCGAGTCGTTCACCACGGAGATGGACGTCCCGACGGCGGGCGTCGTCGCGACGGGCGAGGAGTTCGTCGTCGACACGGCCGAGGCGCTCATGGAGGTGCGAATAACCGGGATCGAACTCGGGCCCGAACGACGGGTCGAGGAGGCACCGATCGACGACGTCGAGACGCTCTGGACCCGCGCGGTCGACAACGTCTCCGTCGACGTCACCCTCCACCCGAAGGACGGCGACGCCGACCAAACCCGATCGCTCCGGCTGACGGTTCCCGGCGACACCGAGTTCGAGGTGGGTGAGACCGTCGAGTTCGGCGACGAGGAGTTCTCGGTCGAAGGGTTACAGATCCGTGACGACGCCCCGGCGTACCGACACGAGAAGCTGGACCATCCGGGCGACCTCGCGTACGCGAAAGACCTCAAACGGCTGTACGCGCGCGACGAGACGCTGACCGCCTGGTCGGCGTGGTGACGGAGAGGTGAGACGCGTCGCTGTGGCGTCTCGTCACCGCCGTCGAAAAATCGGATCGGTCGGGGCGACCGCGCTCAGATAACGCGGTTCTGGAGGTAGTCGAGGTGTTTCGCGTTGTAGACGATCTTGACCTCGTCTGCGGCCGGGCTCCCGATGCAGGTGAGTCGAACGTTCTTGTCGTCGACCTCCTCGTCCGAGAGGATCTGCTGCATGTCCATTTCGATCTCGCCCTCCTTGACGATGGACGCACAGTTCGCACACGCGCCGGCGCGGCACGAGAACGGCCAGTCGTAGCCCTGTGCCTCTGCGGCTTCAAGGATGTACTCGCCCTGGTTGACCTCGAGGGTCCCGTAGTCCTCTGCGCTGAGGTCGGCTGCGGCTGCCTCCTCGAAGAGGTCGTCGTCGTCCATCGACCAGTCGTGGTCGTCGAGCACTTCGTAGTTGAGGTATTCTACCGTGGGCATCACTGGATCGTTCGTCCCCCACGTCATTAGGCTTTGCTGTTCGCCCCGTCAGTCGAAACGAATTTTCCTTCGTACGGGGGTGTGAGGAGGGGAAAATCTGGCGAATCCGGTCGACGTGCCCGCGCGTTATCAGCCCTGATACTTCGTGGCGAACACTCAAGCACCGGCGTCCCACATCGGCGGTCGATGAGCGAGGCGGTCGTGGCCGACTTCGTCGCCAGAGCGGTGACGCCAGAGACCGACGGCGAAGAGCCGGTGTCGGGGCGCGTCTTGTTGAGCCGCCGGCGACTCGTTATCGCCACCGGTGCGGCCAGGACGACGATCCCGCTCGGCTCGGTGTTCGACGTCGCGATCGGCACCGTCCCCGGTGACCTCCGAGCGTTCTTCAGCGACAGCGTGACCGTCGCGTACGAACGTGGCGACGCTCGCGCGACCGCCCTGATCGAGGGCGACCCCGAGGACCTCGACCGCTTCGTCACGCTCCTCTTCGCGACGCTCCTCGCCGAGGTAACGGTCACGGTCAGACACCCCGCCGCGATCGGCGGCCGCGTCGTCGACGGCACGGACCGCCCGGCGACGGTCTCGGTCGCGACCGGCTCGATCACGTTCGACGGTCGCGACCGATCGACGACGGTGGACCTCTCTGCGGTCGTCGACTACGACCGGACGACGCGGACCGTCGACGGCGTGCGCCGCCCAGCGATCGTGTTCCGGCACGTGCCCGAACGCCGAACCGTCACCTCGGTGGTCACCGTTCCGGAGCCTCGGCCGATGACGATCCTCGGTCGGTACCTCAGACGCGAGTACACGGCCGTCCTCGAGGACCTCGACGACGTTCGTCTCCCGCCGGAGGCGCTCGAGATCCTCGTTTCGATCCACGCGGCCGGTGGATCGGCACCGCTGTCTGCCATCGTCACCGGCGACGCGAGCCGGACGACGATGCTCCTCGACGAGCTCCGCGAGGACGGCCTCGTCGTCGACGGTGAGGCCGGGCCGACGCTCACCAGGTTGGGCACGATGGCCGTCACCAGCCGGCTTGAACGGGTCAACACGTAGCAGACGGCGACGCCAGACATTGAAACGCCCCCAGGGCGTCGGAGAGTCATGGACCAGATCTACGCACCCTGGCGCATCGAGTGGGTCGAACGCGACGCAGACCCGATCGACGGCTGCCCGTTCTGTGTGCTTCCCGAGCGCGCGGACGCCCGCAAGGCTCGCGTCGTCGCCCGCAGCGAGCACAACTACGTCCTGTTGAACAACGCGCCGTACAACCCCGGACACGCGATGGTGATCCCCGACGCGCACGTCGACGACTGGCCCGCACTCGACGACGCGACGATGCGGGACCACGCGCGGCTGAAGGCGGCGACGATCACGGCGACGCGACGCGAGATCGAACCGGAGGGGTTCAACACCGGGCTCAACCTGGGCGAGGGCGCCGGCGGCTCGATCGACCACCTCCACACCCACGTCGTCCCGCGGTGGCGCGGTGACACGAACTTCATGCCGGTGGTCGGTGACACGGCCGTGATCGTCGAGGCCGTCGACCGCACGTACGCGCACCTCCACGCGGGGTTCGCCGCCGGCGAGCACGTCGTCGACGCGGGCGACGTCGACGCCGGAGAGCCAGTTCGTCTCGCGTTCGAGTAGCCGGCGGACGCCCACGGCGGCATCCACGTCGGTCGGTTCCGACGTCGGTCGTCCCGGAGCCGAGCGCAGGGTTACTGGTCGCCGAGCTTCTCCTCGCCGACGGAGTCGTGTCCTTCGATGACCGCCGTGTCACCCATGTACGGCCGAAGCGGCTCGGGGACGGTGACGGTTCCGTCGGGGTTCTGGTAGTACTCGAGGATCGCGACGACGACCCGCGGCACCGCGAGCCCCGACCCGTTCAGCGTGTGGAGGTACTCGGCCGACTCGTGGTGTTCCTCACGGTACCGGATCCCGGCGCGCCGTGCCTGAAAGGCTCCGAAGTTCGACACCGAGGACACCTCCAGCCACCGGCCGCCGACGTCTGGGCCGTCGGCCATGTCGTCGGCGGGCGCCCACACCTCGAGGTCGTACTTTTTCGCCTGGGTGAACCCGAGGTCGCCCGTACACATCTCGAGGACGCGGTAGGGAAGACCGAGCCGTTGAAGCACCGCCTCGGCTTCCGAAACGAGCCCCTCGAAGCGCTCCTCGCTCGCGTCGGGACGCACGAAGTTCACCATCTCCACCTTGTTGAACTGGTGGACGCGCACGATCCCACGCGTCTCCGTGCCGTGTTCTCCCGCCTCCTGTCTGAAGTTCGGGGTGTACGCCTGGTACTTCAGCGGGAGGTCCTCGCCGAGGAGGATCTCGTCGCGGTGGAGGTTCGTGACGGGAACCTCGGCGGTCGGCAGCAGCCAGAGGTCGTCGTCGTCGTACGACGCCGCGTTGTCGCCGCCGATGCGGTAGGCGTCCTCGGTGAACTTGGGGAACTGGCCGGTGCCACGCATCGACGCGGAGTTGACCGGGATCGGCGGGAATACGTCCTCGTATCCCTGCTCACGGTGGACGTCGAGCATGAACTGGATCAGCGCGTGTTCGAGCCGGGCGCCGTCGCCTTTCGCGACGTAGAAGCCGCCGCCGGCGACTTTCGCCCCGCGGTCGAAGTCGAGTATCTCGAGCGCCTCGCCGAGGTCGTAGTGCGGGACGACAGACGCCGGCAGCTCACGACGGTCCGCGAACCCCTCGCGGCGTACCTCCCGGTTCTCCGACTCGTCGGCGCCGACCGGGACCGAGTCGTCTGGGATCTGCGGGAGCCGCAGGAGGGCCGACTCGAGCGTCGACTCGAGCTCCTCGGCGCGCGCCTCTATCGCCTGTAGCTCGGATTTGAGCTCGCTCGAGCGCTCGATCGCCTCCTGTGCGGCCGCCTCCTCGCCGGCCTGTTTGAGCTCGCCGATCGTCGAAGAGACCTCGTTGCGCTCGTGACGGAGGTCGTCGCCCCGTTGTTTGAGCTCGCGCCACTCCGCGTCGACGTCGAGAATTTGCTCGAGGTCCACGTCGACGCCCTTGTTCGCGAGCGCCTCACGGACGGTCTCGGGATTCTCCCGGACGAACTGTCGGGACAGCATCTATCGGCCGTTCCGGCGGCCGGGTCAAAACCGTATCGGAGCGACGCGGCACGCCGGGATCGGCACGGTTTATACGCGACGCGCCGCGACCTCCCGCCGATGCTCATCACTGGCGCGACGTTGGCCGACGGGCGGGTCCGTGACGTCCGCATCAAGGACGGACGAATCGCCGCCGTCGAGACGGACCTCGACCCGGCCGGAGCCGACCGGGTCGTCGACGCCGAGGGGGCCCACCTCCTACCGGGCGCGATAGACGTCCACGTCCACTTCCGTCAGCCCGGCGGCGCACACAAGGAGACGTGGGCGACCGGGTCGAAGAGCGCGGCTGCCGGCGGAGTGACGACCGTGGTCGACCAGCCGAACACCGACCCCCCCACCATCGACGCAGAGGCGGTCACCGCCAAAGAACAGCTCGCAGCTGACTCACTCGTCGACTACGGAATCAATGGCGGCGTCACCCCAGAGTGGGATCCTGACGGACTGCTCAACGCCCCGATTCTCGCGCTTGGAGAGGTCTTCCTCGCCGACTCCACTGGCGAGATGGGAATCGACGCCGACCGGTTCGCGGCCGCGACGGCGGCCGCCGCCGAGCGCGACGTGCCCGTGACGGTCCACGCCGAGGACGCGACGCGGTTCGACGCGTCGGCACTCGACGGCGACCTCGGCGGCGTCGGCACGGCGGCGCGCGCGGACGCGTGGTCTGCGTACCGGACGGCCGAGGCGGAGGCGACGGCCGTCGAACACGCGCTCTCGGTCGCCGAAACTACCGGATCGCGGCTGCACGTCGCACACACCTCGACGCCGGCCGGCGTCGACGCGGTCGCCGAGGCGGTCGAAAGAGGGGTCGCGGCGACCTGCGAGGTGACGCCTCACCACCTCTTTTTGTCCCGAGCGGACGCTGACCGCCTCGGCACGTTCGGACGAATGAACCCACCACTTCGGACCGAGTCACGGCGCGCTGCGCTCTTCGACCGACTCCGTGGGGGTGACGTGGCGGTCGTCGCGACCGACCACGCGCCACACACGGTCGCCGAGAAGACGGCCGCGCTCGCCGACGCGCCGAGCGGCGTGCCCGGCGTCGAGACGATGCTCCCGTTGTTGTTGGCGGCGGTCCGCGACGAGACGCTCTCGCTCGAGCGGGTCCGTGACGTGACCGCGAGTAATCCGGCGTCGATCTTCGGACTCGAACAGAAGGGTCGCATCGTCGAGGGGGCCGACGCGGACCTCGTGCTCGTCGACCTCTCGACGTCGCGCGAGATCGAAGCCGGGGCACTACACGCGAAGTGCGGCTGGACCCCGTTCGAGGGGCGTGCGGGCGTCTTCCCCGAGCTGACGCTCGTTCGCGGCTCCGTTGCCTACGAGCGCGATCCCGTCACCGGCGCGGAGTCGTTCGGCGAGCCCATCGGCCAGAACGTTTGCGGTCGCTGAGCCGGTCGTCCGACCGCTCCTCGCGCCCCGACCGTCTCCACCGGCGGAACGCCTATGACGCTCCTCGTCGTACGGAGGTCATACACTTATGCGTCGTGTTCACGTGGACCGAGACGAACGGCGAGCGACCGGTGCCTGGCGCGGACGGGTGACACGCAGCCGATGAGCGACCCGACGTCGGTCGACCCACCGTCCCCGCCCGTGGCACTCGACGAGCGTGACGCCCTCCCGATCGGCGAGGCGACGACGCTCGTCGATCGGCTCGTCGAGAGCGTCGAGTCGGTGATCGTCGGCAAGTCGCGTGCGGTCGAGCACGTCCTCGTTACGCTGTTCGCCCGTGGACACCTGCTCGTCGAAGACGTCCCTGGTGTCGGAAAGACGACGCTCGCGAAGACGGTCGCACGCTCTGTGGACGCCTCGTTCAAGCGGGTCCAGTTCACCCCGGACTTGCTGCCCGCAGACGTCACCGGGGTCAACGTGTTCGACCAGCAAACTGACGAGTTCGACTTCCGACCCGGGCCAGTGTTCGCGAACGTCGTGTTGGGCGACGAGATCAATCGTGCGCCGCCGAAGACGCAGTCGGCGCTGCTCGAGGCGATGGAAGAACGGCAGGTGACGACCGACGGCGACACGCGGCGACTGCCCGACCCCTTCTGTGTAATCGCGACCCAGAACGACGTCGAGCCGGGGCAAACCTACGAGCTCCCGGTGGCGGAGGTCGACCGGTTCACGAAGAAGATCCGACTCGGGTACCCCGACGTTGACGCGGAGGCGACGATCCTCGAACGGACCGTCGGCGACCACCCGGTCGACGCGGTCGAGCCGGTGGCGTCGCTCGAGGACGTACGGCGACTCACGGCGACCGCCGCCGCCGTCACGGTCCGAGAGCCGGTCCGGCGGTACGTGGCCAGACTCGCAGAGCACACCCGGGCCAACGCGGCGCTCGGGGTGAGCCCGCGCGGCAGTCTGGCGCTCGTCCGGACCGCACAGGTGCGCGCCGTCCTCGACGGTCGCGAGTACGTGATCCCCGACGACGTCCAGACCGAGGCGCCGACCGTGCTCGCCCATCGGATTCGGACGGAACGCGGCGCAGCGGACGGACGAGACGTCGTCGAGGACGCGCTCGACCGCGTCCCGGTGGAGTGAACCCGTGTTCGGCGTCTCGCTCACGCGGCGGGGACGGCTCGTCGCCGGGGTCTGCGTCGTCGCCTCGGTCGCAGCGGTCACCGCCGGCGGTCGGTCGCTCAACGCCGTCGTGGTTCCGGGGCTCGTCGCACTGGCGGCCGGGTTCGTCCAGCTCCGCGGGATCGACCCGCCGGGCGTGCGTCGAACCGGACTCACCGACGGCTTCGTTGGCGAAGCGCGGACGGTCATGGTCGAGTTCACGGGTGATCCCCCCGGCACCGACGTCGGCCGCCCGTACCTCGCGTCCGTGCGTGACCGACTCACGGAGGGACTCGTCGCGCTCGGCGGTGACGGCGAGCCCCGTGTCGGCCGCGAGGGCGGCAGCCAGGAGGCGACTCTCGACGCGAGGACACGGACGACCGTCGGCGAGTCTCCCGCCAGCTACCACGTCCGCTACGACGAGCGGGGGATCCACCGAGTCGGTCCGACCCGACTCGAGGCGACCGACGTGTTCGGGCTCTACTCCCGGCAGTTCCACCTCACTCGTCGCGACACCGTCACGGTGTACCCGCCGGTTCACTCGGTTCCGGTGTGGTTTCGTCGACGGCTGTCCGGCGGCGAGGGACTCGACGCGAGTCGACAGCGAGAGGCGTTCGACCGGCTTCGCGAGTACGCCCGTGGAGACGCCCTGCGCGACGTCCACTGGCCGACCACGGCGAAGCGGAGCGAGCTCGTCGTGAAGTCGTTCGCCGCCGAGACCGACCGGCGACGTGTGTCGATCGCCGGCGAGACGCGACTCGCGGCCGACGACGACGCGGCCGACGCGCTCGCGAGTGCGGTCGCCAGTCTCGGGCTCGCGCTCCTCCGCGACGGCGTCGGCGTCGACGTCACGCTACCGGGCGACGACGTCGCCGCAGACCCCGGACCACGGGGGAGACGGGCGCTGCTCGAGGCGGCGGCGCGGGCCGGTCCGGGTGCCGTCGAGGACACGGACGCGGCAGCCGTCCGCCTCGTCGCCACTGGCGAGGACGTGCAGGTCCAGACCCCCGAGCACGCGCTCTCGTTCTCCGAACTCGCTGACGCGACGCTCGACCCCGAGACGGCAGTGCGTTCGAACGACGGCCGGAGGGCCACACAATGAACGATCGGTCGGCCGCATCGGGCACGGTGCCCGCCCCGACGAGCGGAGCCGGTCCGGACGAGGTCGAAGGCGTCGTCCCGGCGGGCCTCGCGTCGCCCGCGTCGGTCGGGGTCGCCGTCGTCCTCCTCGCGGTGGTCCGGGTGTTCGCCTCGATCACCGACGTCGTCGGTGGGACCGGTCGGCTCCTCGCGGTCGTCGCGGTCGCCGTCGGGGTGGGAGTCGGTCTCGCGCGACTCGTCGCGCCACGGACCGCCGTCCGCTTGACGGCGGCTCTCGCGGGTGCTGGCCTCCTGGGCTACTACGCGGCGATCCCCGGCAGTCAGGTGGCGCTCGAGTCGGTCCCGGCGATCGCGTTCGACGTCGTCTCGCTCCTGACCGGCCTCTCGGTGCTGCGGCTCGTACTCGTCGACGTGTGGGTCCTCGTGTTCGCGCCGGCGCCGGCGTTTCTCACGGCGTACCTCGCCGGGCGCGGCCGCCACGTCTCGGGGGCCGCCGTCGCCGGGGGGACGCTCGGCTTCTTCGTGCTCACCGGCGACGCCGGCGTCGCCGTGACGCTCGCCGGGGTCGTCGGCGTGGCGGTCGCCGCGGGGACGTCGACGCTGACGACGGCCGGCGGCCTCCGGAGCCACGGGCGGACGCTCGCGACGGTGCTCGCGGTCATGGTGCTCGCGAGCGCCACCGTCACGCTCGTCCCTGCCGGCACGGCCCAGCCGTGGGCGGTCGAGCGGGGGACGCCAGCGATAGAGTCGACGCTGGTCGAAGGCGACGAACTCACCGTCGTCGGCACGACCCGACTCTCACCGGCGGTTCGATTCACGATATCGAGTCCCGTAGAGCGGAACTGGCACACCGGGTCGTACGACACCTACACCGGCGACGGCTGGGTGCGGTCTGGAGAGACGGTCCCGCTGAACGGCTCGCTGGCCGGCCCGCCGGGAGCGTCGACGCGCGTCGAGTCGTCGGTCACGATAGAGACCGAGCGGGAGACGGTCCCTGCTCCGTGGCAGGCGGTGTCGGTCGAGGGGGCGCTCACGCAGACCGCCCAGGTCGACGGGCGGGGGACGATCCGTCCCGGGGTCTCGCTGCGTCCCGGTGAGACGGTGACGGTCCAGAGTGCGGTGATCGACCCGTCGCCCGCATCCCTCCGCGAAGCCGGTACCGACTACCCGGCGGCCATCGAGGAGCGGTACACCCAGCTTCCCGAGAGCACGCCCGACCGGGTCGGGACGCGTACGGCCGCGATCCTCGAGGAGGCGGGCGCAGAGACCCCGTACGACCAGGCGGTCGCACTAGAGGAGTACTTCGCCACGGAGTACGCCTACTCGTTGTCGGTGGACCAGCCGACCGGGGACGTCGCCGACGCGTTCCTCTTCGAGATGGACGCGGGGTACTGTACGTATTTCGCGACGACGATGGCCGTGATGTTGCGCTCACAGGGCGTGCCAGCGCGGCTCGCGACGGGGTATGACAGCGGCCAGGCGGTGAGCGACACCGAGTACGTCGTGCGCGGACAGGACGCCCACGCGTGGGTGATGGTGTACGTTCCCGAGCACGGCTGGGTCGAGTTCGACCCGACGCCGGCGGCCGGGCGCGACCGGGCCGAGCGCGTGCGTCTCGCCGAGGCTCGGGCAGACGGCGTCGACGACGTCGACACCGCTCGCACCGAAGGCGGCATCGTCACGACCCGTGAGGAGGAGCCGGCCGATCGTCCAACGGCGGACGCGACCGCGCCGAACGAGACCGACGGGGCCACACCGAACGCCTCGACCGGCTCGACGGCCGAGTCGAGTGGGACGAGTGGGCCGGCACCCGGCGAACAGAATCCCTTCCCGTCGGCGTTCGGGTCGAGCGCGACGCCGACCGACGGGTCGACCGGGTCGGCGGGGGGACCGTCGCTTCCTGCCCCCGAGACGGTCGGCTACTGGCTCGTGGTCGTCGTCGTGGTCGGGGCGAGCGCACGTCGCTTCGGAGTTACCGGCCGGGCGTACCACGCGATCCGGCTTCGGACGCTGGGGCGGTCGGGGACGCCACACGCCGACGCAGTCCGGGCGTTCGACGACCTCGAACGGCTCCTCGCTCGCCGGTATCGGGCACGACGTCCGGGTGAAACGCCGCGCGACTACCTCGACGCGCTTCGGTCCGTCGGCGTCGACGAGCGGGTACACGCGGTGGGTGAGGCGTACGAGCGCGCCGCGTACGCGGGGACGGTGAGCCGTCGAGAGGCGGCCGACGCCAGGCGAACCGTCCGACGGCTCGCACTCGAGTCGACGCCGGTCCTCGGTCGGCTCCTCGCACGCTCGTGAGCCGGTGACGGGGTCACGAGTCGGTCAGAGCCGGCGTCGTCTGGAAGCTCACACAGACGAGCCCGGATCAGACCGTCGAAATCGGGCGTCTCGCGGGGTCCCGACACTATTTAATACGGTCACCCTGTACTCTCGGACTGTAATGTCGGAAGTCTGCTCGACGTGCGGGCTGCCCGAGGAACTCTGCGTCTGTGAAGACGTCGCGAAAGAGTCCCAGCAGATCAGCATCCGCATCGACGAGCGCAGGTACGGAAAGGAGGTAACGATAATCGAAGGGTTCGATCCGAAGGACGTGGACATGAGTTCACTCTCGTCGGACCTGAAGTCGAAGTTCGCCTGTGGTGGCACCGTCGAGGACGGCTCGATAGAACTCCAGGGGAACCACTCGGGTCGTGTGGAGGAGTTCCTCCGCGAGAAGGGATTCAACGTCGCGTGACCGTCACCTGAGCCCGCCGTCGAGCGATCTTCTGCAGTCTCGTACCGCGAGCGGCCGCACCACGTCGTCGGCGAGTCGCCGCCGTCGTGTTCACACCAGCAGCGCCGCCCGTCCGACGACGAAGGCGATCGTCGCGAGGAACGTCCCGTACTTGAAGTGGGCGCGGCCGGCCGCGGGGTCGCCGAAGCTCTCGTACCACGCGTAGAGCATCGTCGCGTCGGCGATCGCGACTACGACGAGGTAGGCGGCGCCGAAGGTGCCGAGGAGGTACGGCAGCGGGCTGACGACGACGGCCGCGCCAAGCGACGCGGCGCCCATCCACAACGCTCGACGCGAACCGATCGCGATCGGGAGCGTGGTGAGCCCCTCCTCGCGGTCCCCGGCGACGTCTTCGACGTCTTTGATTATCTCGCGGGTGAGCGTCGAGAGTGTTGCGAGCACGGCGAGGACGAGTGGGGCGTCGAGACGGCCGACGGCGGCCCCACCGAAGAGGAACGTCGATCCGACGAGCGCCGAGACGAGCACGTTACCGAGCCCCGGCGTTCCCTTGAACACCGTCGTGTACGTGAGCAGGGCGACGAGGTTGACCGCGGCCAGTCCGAGCGCAGCCGGCGGCAGCGACGCCGCGAGTCCGACCGCGCTCACGAAGAGGGCCACAGAGAACGCGAGGGCACCACGGGGTGAGACCGCTCCGCGCGGGATCGGTCGGTCCGGGCGATTGATCGCGTCGATCTCGCGGTCGAAGTAGTCGTTCACTGCGTTGCCGGCGGCGACGGCGACGGCGGTCGTCGCGACCGCGAGTCCGGCGGCCACGAGTGCACCTCCCACGCCGGCGACGAACGCGCCGGTCGCGGTCAACACGCCGGCGGCGACGCAGTTCGCCGGACGGGTGAGTTCGAGTACCCCGCGGAGTGTGTCACCCACGCTGGTCCGGTCAACTAACGGGCGCGGCATAAACTGCGCGGGATCGCGGCGTCTCCGTCGCACGCCTGACGGCGGTTCGTCGTACGAACGTTTATGCCGTGAGCCGCGGTACGGCCCGCCATGGCCAAAGGCCTGGACGTCGGGACGATGAACATCATCTCGGGGCGACAAGAGGGGTCCGAGACCGTGTTCGTACAGCAACGCAACTCGTTCGTCGAGATCGAGTACAGCGACATGGCAGAACAGATGCTCGCGCGGAGCGACGTGCTCCACATTCGGAAAGACGACAAGGTGTACGTCGTCGGCGACGACGCGCTCAACTTCGCGAACATCTTCAACAAGGAGACGCGACGGCCGATGCAGCGCGGGATCCTCTCGAGTGACGAGTCTTCGGCGATCCCCATGATCAAACTCATCACGGAGCAGGTCGTCGGTCAGCCGAACCGGCCGAACGAGCGGCTGTTCTACTCGAGTCCGGCAGACCCGATCGACTCGCCGCTCACGACGCTGTATCACGAAAAGACGCTGGAGTCGATGCTCGGCGACATCGGCTACGACCCCGAGCCGATCAACGAGGGGATGGCAGTCATCTACTCCGAACTCGCCGACAACAACTTCACCGGCCTTGGAGTCAGCTTCGGTGCCGGGATGACGAACGTCTGTCTCGCGTACTACGCCGTGCCCGTGATGAAGTTCTCGATCGCCCGCGGTGGCGACTGGATCGACGAGCAGACCGCTCAGGCGACGGGAACGCCGGTCGACAAGGTGACGAGCATCAAAGAGGACGACTTCGAGCTTGACTTCCGTACCGACGTCGGCGGCGTCGAAGGCGCGCTCGCGATCTACTACGAGAACATGCTCGATTACGTGATCGAGAACCTCACCCGCGAGGTCGACGAAGAGGACATCGAAGAGGGCCTCGACGTCCCCGTCGTCGTCACGGGCGGCACCTCAAGCCCGAACGGGTTCGAAGACCTCTTTGCAGACCACCTCGCGGACGCGAACATCCCGTTCTCGATTAGCGGGGTTCGCTCGCCGGAGGAGCCGCTGTACAGTGTCGCCAGTGGCGCGCTGGTCGCCGCTCGCTCCGAAGAGGGCATGGAGAACGACACGGGCGCAGCCGAGCCGGAGCCCGCGCCCGAATCCGAGGACTGAACCGCGGACCGCTGCCGACGCTGCACGCACCGTCCTGACCCATCACGGTCTCCGAGACGCCAGCGGCCCGCCGATCAGTCTGCCGCCGACTCGCCGGTCGAGCGCTCCGTCGTGAGTCCCGCCTCGCGTTCTCGCTCGCGAAGGTAACACTTCGGATCGGGAGCGAACGGGTCGTCGTGTTCGGCGAGCGCCCGGAGTCGTGAGCCCCCCCGGCAGATGTCCTGATACGCACACTCACGACACCGTCCTTGGAGGTGACGCTCACGCGCCCTGAGTGCGGACAGCAACGGGTTCGACTCGTCTTCCCAGATCGCCCCGAACGGACGATCACGGACGTTGCCGAGGGCGTACCCCTGCCAGAACTGCGTGAGGTGGACGTTTCCGACGGGGTCGACGTCGGCGACGCGCTCGCCGGTCGGGTCGCCGCCGTTGCGTTCGAGGTACTGTCGGACTGCGGCCGCCTGATCGGTGCCGATCTCTCGAGCGGCGTACTCGACGAGGTAGCCCGCGTCGGCGTAGTTCCCGACGAGCAGCGTCTCGATGGCCTCGCCTCGGTCGTGATACGCCCGGGTGAGGTCACACAGCTGCGTGACCGCTTCGCGGGTCGCCTCGGGCGAGAGGTCGGCGTCGGCGATGTCTGCGCCGCGGCCGCCGTAGTCGAGGTGATAAAAACAGAAGCGGTCGACGCCGACGTCGACGAGGAGGTCGACGACCCCCTGGAGGTCCTCGACGTTGTGCTCGGTGATGGTGTACCGGAGTCCGGTCTTGAGTCCGACGTCGAGACACGCCTCGATCCCACGGACCGCGGCGTCGAACGCCCCGGTCTGTCCGCGGATCCGGTCGTTTCGGTCGCGGAGCCCGTCGACGGAGACGCCGGCGTACTTGAGTCCGGCGTCGCGCAACGCACGGGCCCGTTCGCGGGTGAGTAGCGTCCCGTTCGTCGAGAGGACGGGGCGAATGCCGCGGTCTGCGGCGTACGCGACGAGCGTCGAGAGGTCCTCACGGACCAACGGCTCTCCGCCGGAGAACAACAGCACCGGCACGCCGTAGTCGGCGAGGTCGTCGATCAGCGCTCGTCCCTCGGCCGTCGAGAGCTCACCAGGGGCGCGTTCGCAGTCGGCCCCGGCGTAACAGTGCTCGCAGGCGAGGTTACACTGCTTGGTCGCGTTCCACACCACGACCGGTCGGCGCTGTCGGTCCTCGGTGATCTGTGGCTTCGAGGACTCGTCGGCCGCGTCGTACCGGAGCCCGTCGCCCTCGGCGTCGAGCCCGCACAGCAGCTTGCTCACGGAGATCATCGGCGTTCCTCACTCGACTCCGTCGCCGGCGCTGCTCGGGTCGACTCCGCGTGCGACTCCCTGGCGTCGCCCGCGGCGGAGCCCTTCGTATCGTCGGCAGCGAGTGGCTCGGTCGTGTACCGATGTGTCGACTCCGTCGGGCACACCCAGATGTCCCGGGCGGTCCACCCGAAGAGCGCGGCCGCCTCCTCGTGTGCCGTCTCCGGTGTCGGTGCCGCGACGGTACCTACGTGCCGGAGCGACTCCGCAGCGGTCTCCCGGACGAACACCTCGAACCGCCGGCCGTCTGCCGACCGCGACCCGGTGGACGCTCTCGTCTCGACCATGTACCGTTCTACACAGGGTATCGCAACCGCGTTTCGCGCGTTCTCAGAATGTCGAAACGCGGCGTACTATTACGAAAGATTATTATGAATAGGGGCGAATACATAGTCGTGGCATCCGTAGTACACGACTGACCCGCGGCCGACGCTCGAGACGACGGGCGCGACCGCCGTCGACGATCTGCCAGAGACGAATCGCACGGACGACGACCTGCCGACGGCGGCCGAGGCGGTCGCACACGCGCCCGCGACGTTCGATTCGACCGACACCCGGCGAATCCCGAACGGCACCGACCGGTGGAACGCCTACGCTGGATCACGTCACGGCACCGAGTGACCCACGGCCGGATCCGACGCACCGCCGAACCGCCACCCGCCGACCATCCCCCCACGGCTTTTATTCTCGACCCCGTACGACCCGTCGGCCGATGACGATCCACCGCTCCGAGCTGCCTCGGCACCAGCGACGACGAGCTCTATGAGTACCGAGGCCACTCCAAAGCGCACGGTCTCGTTCGCCCGCGATCGCTTGGCGTACGCGACAGCGACCCACACTCCGCCGTCACGCGATGAGCTCGCGGACGGTCGCTTCGAGCACGTCGCGTGCGACCGTCGCCTCCGCGAGGTCGATCGACTCGTCGACCGTGTGTGCCTGATCGAGGTCGCCGGGTCCCCAGGTGACTGCGGGCACGCCCGCGTCGACACAGAAGTTTCGGGCGTCGGTCGCCGCCTCGATCCCCCACGGTGCACCCACGTCGTCTGCACCGAGGTCGTCGTCGCCCACCGCCGCCACCGAGCGCTCTCGGAGCGCCTGCGCCAGCGGGTGGTCGACGGGTATCGAGGAGGCCGTATACGTCTGGATCCGCGTCCACTGCACGTCGACGTCGCGTCGTGCTCGCACTCTGTCGACCAACGCCTCGATCTCGGCGTCGACTGATTCGAGGCTGTCGCCGGGGAGCACTCGTCGGTCGAGGACCAACTCGGCGCGGTCGGGAATCACCGCGAGATTCGACCCGGTTCCGGCTTCGATCTCGGTCACCGTCGCGAACGCTCCGCCGCACAGCGATCCCTCGCGCTCGCGCAGGCTGGCGTCGTACGCGTCGATCGCCTCGAGGACTGGGCGAGCGGCATCGATGGCATTCGTGCCCGCGTCGGGCTGGCTCGCGTGCGTCGCGACGCCGGGTACGGTGAGTCGGTACACCGCGAGCCCCTTGGTGCTCGTGGCGACGCGGAGGCCGGTCGGCTCTAAGACGATCCCGTAGTCGCCGTCGAACCCCCGCTCGAGGAGCCGCTTCGTCCCCGGGTCGGCGGTCTCTTCGCCCATCGCCGCGTGCACGACCACCGACCCGGTGTACGTTCCGTCGCGGATCGCGGGCGCGAGATCGCGGGCGACGAGCATCGCGAGCGCCACCCCGGTCTTCATGTCGGCGCTGCCGCGGCCGTAGAGCCGACCGTCTTCGACGACCCCGGCGTACGGGTCGACGGACCAGGCGTCGGTGTCGCCGGCCGGCACCACGTCGAGGTGGCCGTTCAACACGACGGTCGGTCTGCCCTCGCCGATTCGGGCCCCGACCTGCCGCCGGTCGGGGTCCGGGTCGGAGATCAAAGTCGCGTCGATCCCCTCGCGTTCGAACCAGTCGAAGACGAACGACGCGGCCGCAGACTCCGCACCAGGGGGGTTCTCCGTCGGAATTTGGACCAGCGCCCGGGCGAGCGACTCGAGTTCGGCCGCTCGCGCGTCGGCCGACGCGTCGGTCACACCACACCCCCGAGGTCGGTCGTCCCGTCGAGGTGGGTCGACCGGGTCGGCGTCCACTCTGGTGAATGCATGTCACCCTGTGGCCCGCGCCGGTACATAAACTCGTCCCGCGGTCGCCCGGGTCGACGGCGAGTCGTAACGGTTATGAGTCGAAACGCGGTACCTCAGAGTGCGTGTCCGGGTTAGGGTAGTGGACTATCCTTCAGCCTTGTGGAGGCTGAGACGCGGGTTCGATTCTCGCACCCGGACCTTCTGAGGAACGGAGTCGGATTCCTCCCACGAGTAAACTCGTGGGCTTCCTCCTTGCATCTATGTGAAACCGCTGAGATCCCCTCAGGAGGGAGATCGTTCTATGCGATCCGAGACAGCGTAAGAACGTATCTGACGCGTGAGGGCCTCGTGCCGCTGTCACGATGTCTCACGGTCGAGTGTCGAAACGTCCTCAGCAACGGCGACGTCATGTCCGGCCGCATATCCATTCAGCTTAGCAGCGATTGGCGACTCACGCAACGCGTCATCACCGTACTCAGCTGCCTCGAACGCGCTCATGAACGACGAAACCGACCGGAGATGGTACTTCTGATGATACTCCTCAGCGGGATAGAAACGCGAGAGTTGCTCGATACGTGTTCCGATTCCATCGGCAGAGAGCCCGTGAACAGTGAGAAAATCATCGAGGACCGCCCGCTGGTCTTTCGTCGCAGCGAACACGATGTTCTGATACTGTGTTGTCCTGGTCTGGTTCTGTGGGGTGTGCGAGTTGAAAACGTGATTCAGGAGTTTTCGATATGTGATCGTGTCTGGGTTGAACTCAAGTTGGAACACCTCCGTGTGATCACCTAAGTCATGATAGGTCGGCTCACGGTTTGTTCCGCCGGCATAGCCGACGCGGGTTCGAACAACGCCGTCTATCGCACCGAATTGGGCGTCTGGCCCCCAGAAACAGCCAATCCCAAACGTCGCCGTTGCAGTCTCAGCACTATCCATCGCACGACGGTCATACTCGCGTATCTGTGTTTGTGTAAGAGTCATAGAGACTACCAGCCGAGAGAGTCGCCGGGGAGCGGGTCGCGGATCCCACCGCATCTACCAGTAATGAGGTTCACCGTATGCGTTCGTGCTGCTGGGTTCGCTTCCAAGTGACGTACAGTTCTCGAGCGGCGATAAGGCTGAGCACGACGCCAGCGAGGACCATTACGGTGTCTGCGTCGAATGTTCTCATACAGTACTGTAAGCGCGTACAGATGAAACTCTTTGGACGGCTCCGAACGGCTACAGACGAAGTATGTGAGCGCTTGGAAACTCGAGGCTGTGACGGTTCAACACCAGTCACCAGCCGTTCGACAGTGAGCGGCGCATACGGCCGACAGAATCAACTTCTATACGCGTGGGAAGCATACTCACGTGGTACTGATGGCAAAGATACCACCGAACATCGAGGTCCGAGACGAGACGTTGTTCGCGCTCTTCATGATCGCCGTGTCGATAGTACTATTCGTCGGTGTGTTGCGAAGTGAACGCTCATCGAGGGAGTGATGCCAAGTGATTTACTCACAGGGACAAACTATCGTATGTGACTGAAGCATCTGACGAGACGGCAGTCGACACAGTAGAAGGAATTGAAACAGACAGTTTGACCCCTGCGGTGCTGGCATCGGTCGGATCGGTCGCTCTCGCTCTGTACTTCTATTACGTGCGCGGCGACAAACAGCGTGGTCAGTTCGTTGGCTTCTGGCCCGTCACAATACTTGGTCTCGCGTCGTACTTCAAACTCGAAGAGATCAGACAACTGCTCGGCGAAAACGACAACTAAATCGGTCGACTTTCGGGTCGAGTCGTCACGTCGAATTCTAACACGTTCAGAGCCACAGAACGAATTATAATGAACCACACGGTCATTTTCGACTCTGTTGACTCTCCGTGTGAGGAGGCCCCGCGTCACCGAGCAAGGTAATGGGCTCCGACGATGACACGATTTAATGCTCGGATATCCGGGATTGAACCGCACGCTGCGCGACCGCGACACGCCGGTACGCTGTACGCGTGGAATGCAGAAACAGACGTTTGAGGAGCGTGGGCTGCCGTATGTCTCGACGCTTGCGCAGCAAAATCTCACGGACTTATACGAATTGCTACAGTGGAATCGCGATCACGGAATTACCTTGTATCGATGTACGTCATCGCTTATCCCATGGAACTCCCAGTTCGCTCTCAGTGAGCTTCCAGCATACAACGAAATCCAGCGTCTCGCACGACGATGCGGTGACCTTATTAGAGAACATAATATGAGGTTTACGTTTCACCCTGACTACTGGTGTAAGCCTGCGAGTGAGTCAGCCGAGACTCGAGCTCGGGCCCGGAGAGCGATCGAGTATCACGCAGAGTGGTTTGAACTGCTCGGACTCCCGGCTACTCCGTACTACGGTATCACCGTCCACATCGGCGCTACGTATGGCGACATTGGGGCAACCGCCGAGCGCTTTCAGGCGTTTGTCAATACCCTCTCAGACGACGCACGAGCACACTTGACGGTAGAAAATGATGACAAAGAAAGCCTGTGGAGTGTACCCCAGCTCGTTGAACGGATCAGTGACCCGACTGGCGTCCCCGTCGTTTTTGATTATCATCACCACTCGTTTACTGACCGCGGATACAGCTATCGGGAAGCCTTTGAGATGGCAGCAGACACGTGGCAAGACGTTCGGCCGATGACTCACTACTCGGAGCCAGCATGCCTCCGTGATCCGACGGTGCGTCCGCAAGCACACGCCGAGTTCGTGAGCGATCCGCCAGGGTGGCTCCAATCAGCAGCAGATGTGATGATCGAAGCTGACGGCAAAGAACGCGCCGTGCTCAAACTGCGTGACGCCAAAGCGTGACGAAACAGCGCATACGCGACGGCAGACGTGACAAGCCGATTCCGAACGGTGATACAGGGGCGTTGCGGAAGCCCCTGGATAGGCCTCACGTGCGTGGTCACTCTCGGGTAAGCGAGCGAACGCGAGCGAAACGACCGTAGTTCGGCTCTCTTGCACCCGGACCTCTTCGTTCAAGCACTCGTCGGCTCCTCACCCGACCCCCGCCGGCTCCGAGGCGACGACGCCGTCGGTCATCCAGCAGCCGTCGTAACCGGCTGACCCACCCGTGATCGACCCGTCTTCGGCACCGATCTGTCGGAGTCGGAACGTGTACCGGGCGGTGACGGTCCCGTTCTCACGCGTCACCACTCGGATCGTGGCGACGTCGCCGTCGACCCGCTCGGGGACGTACTCTGCGCTGTCGTACGAGAGCATCGGAGCGTACGTCGGCGTCTGAAAGAGGTCGACGAACCGCGCGAAACTCCCGACGGTTCGGCGATTGCCTGGAGACGCGAACCGGCGCGTGGTTCGAATGCCGTCGTTCGTCGTCGGGTCGTTCTGCCGGAGCGCGTTCATCTGGATCTGCACGACGAGTAGCGGTGGACGGTCACAGGTTGGCTCCAGCGTCGTGCTTCGAGCGGCGATCGCGCTGTCCGACAGCTCCGCGCCCCCGCCGTCGACGCGTTCGGCCGAGTCGTTCGAACCGACGCCGTCGGCGTAGTAGTGCGGCGGCGACTCTCCTTCGACCGTGGCGCCACCCTCGCCGGTCGCGACGTCGGGCGGGTCGATCGACGGGTCGCCGTTGCTCGCACCGTCAGCGTCGCGTTCGTCTGGCGTGTCACCGCCGTCGAAGCCGCCGAGGTCACCGATCCCGCCAACGTCACCGATGTCGTCGAACCCGCTGACGCCGTCGGTGACGAGCGTCGCGGCGCCACTGATCGCCGCGATCATCACCACGGCGACGGCGACGACCGCCACCGGTCGCCGAGTGATTCGACCGGCTCGACCACGTAGGGCGTCCCACCCGTCTTCGTCTCCGTTCGGTCGGATCGCTGTGGCGTCCGACTCACTCGTGTCTGGCCCGGGTGCGCTCTCCCGCCCTGGGTCAGACGACGGGGCGTCGGCTGTGTCCACGCGACGCGTTCGGCCGTCGGCCTCGTCTCGTACCGTCGTCGGTTCGCCGTCGCTGTCGGCCGACGCATCCACCGTACGCTCGCTTCGCGCAGTCGTGGCGGTCGGATACGCCGTCGACCGGAGCGACACGCCGAGGGCGTCGACACACAGTCGTTCACCCCTTGCCGGTGTGCGTTCGTAGAGGAGTCGGTTGCGGAGGTCATCAGCAGTGTAGACCGTGTGTCGGGGGCTCCGATCTCCGTCGGAGTCGTCGTCGGGAGCGTTCGCGGCGGCGGCCGTCCCGTCGACGAGGGCGTCTGCGGCGTTTCGAGACGCGAGCACGACCGCGTCGGCCGTGGTGCCGTCTGGCTCCTCACCCGTGAGAGCCTCTGGCTCCGGCGTGGCGGCGGCCACCGTCCTGAGACGGGTCACGCGACCGTCGGCGGCGTGGACGACGACGAGCGGCGGATCCACCGCGACCGACGCAGCCGTCTCGGCCCACAGGTCGCCGACGAACGCGGCGAACGCCTCCGCGCTGAGCGACGCGATCGCCTCGTGGAACTGCTCGCGCGGGATCGGGGCAGGCTCGCTCACGGTCGGGCCCTCATCTGTGATCGTGTGTACGGCACCCACACACTTGCCGCTTCCGACGGCTCCGCGTCGTGCAGGTAGTTGGCTGAAAGTAGGCGCTAAGCCCCCACCCTCAACGAGTACCGCAGTCCGCTGACGCGGACAAGGAACGCAGTAGGGTGGGGATACAGCGCCGTCACCACCTATTCTTACAGCGATACTATTATGCCGGGAACGCCCCACTGTGAATGTAAGATGGGCGTTCCGTGCCACCGCTCCCGGCTCACTCGCCGTCCCGGACGGGACGGCTCGCTCCTTGCGGGAGTAGGACAACTGGCCGACATTCAAACGCGACAAAAAGCGTGTGTCAGCCCGTGGAATTCTCCCGTCGAGCCAATAGGAGTGGGACACTCCGAATCTACGCCTGTGGAGACTGCGCTCCCTGTGGCGGACGAGACTTCGCAGTCAACCCCGCTAAAAAAGTGCGTCATAGAAGCAGGAAGCCCCACCCTCAGCGAGGCCGCCAGGCCGAGCAGGGTGGGGTAGTTCACTGTCCACGTACGCGCATGAACAGACGTCAATTCGTCACCGGTGCGGTGGCCGCAGGCACGACGACGATCGCCGGCTGTGGTGGCGCAGACGACACACAGATGGAGTCGTCGGGGAGTCCCAGCTCGGCTCCGACGGCTGGAGACCAGTCGACGGCCGACGAGCCGGCGTCGGGAGTGATTCGTGCGACGCTGCAGACGAGCATGGGCGACGTCGCCGTCGAACTCTACGGCGACCGCGCGCCACGAACCGTGGAGAACTTCGTCGGTCTCGCGACCGGGACGCGAACGTGGGTCGACCCCGAGACCGGTGACCGCATCAACGACGAGCCGCTGTACGAAGACGTGCTCGTACACCGCGTCGTCGACGACTTCGTGATCCAGACCGGCGATCCGACCGGCACCGGTCGCGGCGGCCCAGGCTACCAGTTCGCCGACGAGTTCCACGAGGACCTCCGCCACGATGGCCCTGGCGTGCTCTCGATGGCTAACTCCGGTCCGGACACCAACGGCTCACAGTTTTTCATCACGCTCGCGGCGACCCCGCATCTCGACGACCGCCACTCGGTCTTCGGCCGGGTCACCGACGGGATGCGCGTCGTGCGCGCTATCGGTGCGGTCGAGACGGACGCGAACGACCGGCCGGTCGACCCGGTCGTACTCGAATCGGTCGCCGTCGATCGGTGAGCCAGCGCGCGAGCGGGGTATGTCACCCGCCAGGCGGCGAGCGGTAACGCCGTATCGGAAGCCACTCGAGAGGCACAGTTCGTGGGTCGATCGTCGGTCCGCCACCGGTCTCTCTCGTGTCGTCGGCCCGGCGGTACGTCGTGCCGTTCGCCAGGGCACGGAGACGCTTTCGCGCGGTCTCGGTGCCGGCAACGAGCGGCGCCGCGTCGTACGCCCCGTCGCCGAGTTGCGTGAGTCGTGGCACCGGTTGCGTCTCAACGGGCAGCGTTTCCGTGTCGACCAGATGCGCCGCCGGGTCGGCGGGTAGTTCGGCGGCGTCTCGGACCGGCGGGTCGTCGTTTGGGACGGTCCTGTACGCGACGTCGGTGCGGGTGAGTGCACGTTTGACCGCGCGGTCGCGCCCGCGGGCGAGTCGCGAGTGATCGTGGTTCCACACGACGCGGTCGGCCGCCACGGCGTTCGCGATCCGGTGGACGACGTCGGTCGGGTCGCCGTGCTGTATCACGAGGTCGCTGCCGTGGTCCTCGTACCACGCGCGGAGCGTGCGGAGCGACCCGAGCATGAACGCCACCCCCAGTCCGTCGGCGTGTGCCAGTATCGCGTCGTCCAAGACGAACACCGGGACGACGCCACCACCGTCGCGTTTCGCGGCGGTGAGGGCGGTCGAGAGCGCCGGATTCGGGTGTGGCCGAAGGTTACGGCGGTGCCAGTACACCTGCATACGTTCCATAACGAGCGCGGCAGTGAGAAGGGTTGTGACGAGCGCGTCGACGACAGGCCAGACGAGTGAGCAGATCGGCACGACCCACGGGGTGGCCGCCCACCGGTCCGGCGGCCTCGGCGAGTGAGCCGTCGGACCACGTCTGTGCGTCACTCATACTCGTGCGGCGGCGCGCGCCTCGCAGGCCGCCGGAGGCGGCCTCGCGAGCGCGTGCGAGGGATGAGCGAGTCGCCATCGGCGACGAGCGAATCGGCTGGGGAGGGTGTGGCGGTAACTGGTGTCCGGCTGTCGCAGATCGTCTCGGCCACGCAGTCACCAGCAACGTACAGAATCGGCTGGGGAGGACGTGGCCCAACGGGTGTCCGGGTGTCGCGCGGTCGTCTCGGTCACACGGTCACTCCCGTATGCGAGCGAATCGGCCCGGGAGGGCGTGGCGAAGTGGTGCCCGTATATCACGGAGTCGTGTTGCTCGTACAGTCACAGACGTACAGAATCGGCTCAAGAGGGCGTAGCGGAAACTGCGTGCGTCGTGAAGCCCCAGTGATAGTACGGCGATGAGATCGTGGTATCGTGTCGTCCCCACACCTGCCGCGATCGAGACCGGAGAGATCCACGCAACTGTGGCGAGGTCTTCCGACCGTGACGCCACTCAGGGCTGCTGGACGGGCCGACGGGTCTCAACGAGACGCCGGAAGTTGTCGAAGAGCTGTGTGCTCTGTCGTGCGGCTTCGACGGATTCGTCGGTGATTCCATCGAGTACGGACCGTCGGCGGTCGTCCGGGAGGTCTTTGCTCTCAGTCACCCACACTGCCGTCTCGCGGTCGTACTCTGGGTGGAACTGGACACCGTAGGTGTGATCCAGGCGGAATGCCTGTATGCCGTACTCGTTGCGTGCGAGCGCCACCGCGTCCGAGGGGAGCTCTGCGACTCGGTCGGTATGTGTCTCGAAGCTGGTGAATGTGGCGGGAATTCCCTCGAACAACGGATCCGCACCCAGACGCACTATCTGCTCGTAGCCGAGCTCGTGGGTGCCCATGTCGACGACGCGCCCGCCTAGCGCCTGCGCGAGGAGCTGGTGTCCCCAACAGATGCCGAGGACGGGGATACCGGCTCGGTGGACGCGACGGACCCATTCGGTCGCCTCGTGGATCCAGTCGTAGTCGTCGTACACCGACGTCTGTGAGCCACTTATCACCACGCCGTCGAACTGCCACGCAGCGGCGGCCATCGGCGGTGGACGCTGTCCCTCGCTGATTTTGTAGACGGTGACGTCCGCGTCGAGTTCGCGACGGAGATTCGTCTCTGCAGGCGTCTCACCGACCGACGCGTCGATCACTGCGAGTGCGACGCTCATACGCTACGTGAGGGCTGCTATCGACAAATAACCGTATGTGTGAAATGTGAACTACATACAAGACTGCTACTTGGACGCTGGTATCGACCGCACTGGCTACTCAGGGGTCTCCCGCGTCGTTCACACGTCGAAGCCGTTTCGCCTGAGCGCCTCCGCTAAGTCGCCGTCGGGAGCGGCCGAGAACTCGACCACCGACGACTCCGGTCTCGTCGGCGTGTACAGTTCGGCGTCGATGTTGTCGGGGATCTCGTTCGTGTGTGAGTTGTCTGCGACCGCAACCGATATCTTTCGTCCCGTTGCCGCGTCGTCTGACTCACCCATTGGATGTGCCTACGAGTCGGTGACAATTGGTCTTTGGCATTCACGCGTCCCCGGTTGCGCGGTCAACAAAGGTCCACAAAACGGGCTGCCGAGGGATACTGTTAGAGTACAAAAGGATATGTATCCTATGGGCCGGCGCAGATTCGAACCGTGGCGAGACTCGCGGTGCTCGTCTCGCCGGCTCCCGCTCGCTTCGCTCACGGGAATGCGGGTACGGCCACCCGAAGGCCGAAGGATACCACTGGTTGAGGCGAAATGCGGGAGAAGTGGGCCGGCGCAGATTCGAACTGCGGTTACGGCCACCCGAAGGCCGAAGGATACCAGGCTACCCCACCGGCCCGCAATTGAGAGGAGGCCAGTCGGGAAGTTAACGCTTCCGAAGTGCCTGACCGGGTCAGTACGTCGTGTAGCCGTCCGTGTCGAGCCAGTTGTGGACGACGGCGATAGTGTCGTCCGCGTGGAGCACCGTCGGACCGACACGAACTCGGCGGGTGGCCGCTGTGGCGACCGTCGTCGCTTCCGCCTCGGTGAGGTCGCGGTGATCGGAGAGCACGAAGACGGGATCGGCCGGTGGGTCCACATCGACGAGCGGATCACCCGCCTCGTGAAGCCGCAGGCAGGTCACCCCGTCGACCACGATCCGATCGAGAGTGGCCTCGAGACCCATCCGCCGGAGCGTCACGCCGGGAGAGACGTCGGCGGGCATGTGTCCGATCGCGTCGGCCGTCGATTCGAGTGCTCCATGGACTCGTGCGGCGACGTTTCGCTCGTCGGGCCGAAGGTGACGAAGCGTGTCCGCGTCGAACGTGACGGTGAACGCGTCGTCGAGCACTAGGTGGACACGCACCGACTCGCGGATGTCGTGTGACAAGAAGACACTAGTCGCGACACACCGACACAGTAGGTCGAGTCGACCCGCCCCAGGGATGTCCGACAGCGAGATCGCATCCGGATCGGTCGGCACCTCGTGGCCGACGACGACGAACTGGCGCATACACGGGAATTTTCCCCGGCCCTGATAAGCCGTCCGACCCATCACCCCACATGAGCATCACCGGACTGTGTCAGATCTGTGAGGCGGCGCCGGCGCGACACACCTGTCCGCTGTGTGGTCGCGCCGTCTGTGATGCACACTGGGACGTCGAAGCTGGGGTGTGTACCGAGTGCGCGGCCGGTCGACGGTAGCTCGGCTGTCACCGCCGTCAACAGCTGTGTTCTCCCTGCGACGACTACCGGTACCGATTCAGGCGGCGTTTGAGTCGTTTCGCGGCGTCGCCGGCAGCACCGAAGTACGTCGTCTCGTCGTCCGGTCGAACCGACTCCTCACCGGCGAAGATGATCCCCCGCGAGGAGTTGACGAGCCCGACGTCGACGCCGGCAGCCGGATGCGACGCGAGCCCGTGTTCGACGGCCGCCTCAACGTCGCCACCCTGGGCACCGACCCCTGGGACGAGAAACGGAATCGTCGGCACGATTTCCCGGACGCGCTCGAGTTCTTCGGCCGTCGTCGCCCCGACGACGAGCCCGACGTTCTGGTTCGCGTTCCACACGTCCGCGAGCGCGGCCACCCGCTCATACAACGGCTCGCCGGACGCAAGCTCGAGCGACTGAAGATCTGACCCACCTGGATTCGACGTTCGACAGAGCACGAAGACGCCTGTCGACTCGTGCTCGAAGAACGGTTGGAGAGAGTCTCGTCCCATGTACGGGTTGACCGTGATCGCGTCCGCGAACTCCAGCACGTCTGCGTACTGTCGGGCCGTGTTGCCGATGTCACCACGCTTTGCATCGAGCAGTACAGGCACGTCTTTCCCGGCGGCGTACGCGACGGTCTCTCGAAGCGCGCGCCACCCGTCTGCGTCCTCGTAGAAGGCCGCGTTCGGCTTGTAACAGGCGGCGTGTTCGTGTGTGGCGTCGATGATCCGCCGCGTGAACGCCCACCGCGGCAGGTCGGCGTCCGACAGGAACGCCGGCAGTCGGCTCGGATCCGGGTCGAGCCCGACGGAGACGACGCTGTTCGTCGCCTCGATCCGGGCCCCCAGTCGTTCGAAGAATCCCATGGCTTCGCTCTGCGGGCGCGGGCGCTAAACGTTGTGTTCTGTGCTGCCCCGCGTCGGGTGGCCCGACCGATTATATACGATCACGACGCAGCCATCTCGTGCGTTGAGCCTCGCCCCGCGTCGGCCGAGACGGTCGTGCGGCACACCGTCGCGGGTGTCACGTCCGTGCCGCCTGTTCGCCACGTCTCACCGAACACCCGTAGCGGAACCGTCACGCGAGCGGACGGCCGTCCACTCGGCGAAGCGATCAGCTCGGGTCCGTAGCGCCCCACGTCTCCACGCGCTTCGGCCGGTCGGAGACGGCCATCACGTCGAGGTCGTCATCGGCGTGGTCGAGCGCCTCGAGTGCCGCCATCGCGCTGGCGTGTGTCGAGAAGTAGGTGATCTCCTCTTCGACGGCTACTTCGAGCAGCTCGCGCTGCCGCGAGACGATGAGGTCGATCTCGCCCGCTCGTGCGGCCGCAATAAGATCAGTTGCCGTCGAGAGCTCGAAGTGCGTCGAGAAGCCCTCGACCAGCGTCTCGCCCGCCGTCGTCCCCGGGTCGGGAAACTCGTCTGCAGAGAGGTCGACGACGGCCGTCCCCGACTCGGGGATGGCCTTTCCGGTCGCGTCCTGTGCTTTGTCGTACGCCTTGCCGAACGTGCGCGCCGTCCCCATCACCTCGCCCGTCGACTTCATCTCCGGCCCGAGACGCGGGTCCGAGCCCGGGAGCCGGTCGAACGGCAACACGACCTCCTTTACGCTCAGGTGTTCTGGGATCTGTTCGTCGACGTCGAGGGCGGCCAGCGACTGGTCCGTCATCACGGTGGCCGCGATCTTGGCGATCGGCACGCCGGTCGCCTTCGAGACGAACGGGACCGTCCGTGAGGAGCGGGGATTCGCCTCGAGGACGTACACCTCAGCGTCGGCGTCGGCGTCGTGTACGCCGGTCACGGCGAGCTGGACGTTGAGGAGTCCGACCGTCTCGAGCGCACGCGCGATGTCTTCGGTCACCGACCTGACCCGCGAGAGGGTCGCGTCATCGAGCGAGCGCGGCGGGATCATACACGCGGAGTCACCGGAGTGCACGCCGGCGCTCTCGACGTGCTCCATGACGCCGCCGATCAGCACGTCTTCGCCGTCGGCGACCGCGTCGACGTCGAGTTCGACTGCATCCGCGAGGAACTGGTCGACCAGGATCGGCTTGTCTGGTGAGACCCGTACCGCCTCCTCGATGTAGCGTTCGAGCGCCTCGTCGTCTTCGACGACGCGCATCGCCCGCCCACCCAGCACGTAGGAAGGACGGACCAACACGGGGTACCCGATCTCGTGTGCCAGCTCGAGTGCCTCCTCGCGGCTCGTCGCCGTGCCGCCGTTCGGCTGGGCGATGTCCAGTTCGTCCATCAGGACGTTGAAGCGGTCACGGTCTTCGGCGAGGTCCATCGCCTCGACGCTCGTCCCGAGTATCGTACAGTCCAAGCCGCGACGGTCGAGTTCTGCTTCGAGTGGTGCCCCGACGTTCACGGACGTCTGTCCGCCGAACTGGACCATGACGCCGTCCGCGTCGGTCGTCTCGATCACGTCTGCGACCTCTTCAGCGGAGATCGGCTCGAAAAAGAGCCCGTCGGAGGTGTCGTAGTCGGTAGACACCGTCTCCGGGTTGTTGTTCACGACGTGGGCGTCGACACCGAGTTCGCGGAGCGCCCGCACCGCGTGGACCGCACAGTAGTCGAACTCGACGCCCTGGCCGATCCGGATCGGACCGCCACCGACGACGACGACGCTCTCGACGTCTGGGTCGACGCGAACCTCGTCCGACGCTCCCGCCGTGTCGGCGCCCGCGAGGTACTCCGGTAGCCGCGCGGAGTAGTAGTACGGCGTCGACGCCTCGAACTCGCCCGCACACGTGTCTACCTGCTTGAACGTCCGCGCGGGAACGGCCGACTCGACAGCACCAATGTCTGCGTCGGTGTTGCCGCCAGCATCTGCACCCCCAGCGACCGATGCGATCGCCGCGTTCGTCCGTCCAACCATCGCGGCGTCGGTGAAGTCTCCCTCTGCAGCCGCGGCGGTCGCCTCCGCGACGTTCGCGAACCGCTCGACGTACCACCGATGGATGTCGGTGCGTTCGACGACGTCCTCGATCGTGTAGCCACGGTCGAACGCCTCGAAGATCGCGTACGGCCGGTCGGGACTCGGACGTACCAGATACTCATGTTCGAGCGTGTCGTCGTCGACGGCTCCGAGGTCGACCGCGGGGTCGTATTCCGAGGAGCGCAGCGCCTTCGTGAGGCTTTCTTCGAACGTCCGGCCGATCGCCATCGCTTCGCCCGTCGACTTCATCGCCGTCCCAAGTTCGAAATCCACGTCGTCGAACTTGTCGATCGGCCACCGCGGGACCTTCGTGACGACGTAGTCGATCGCGGGCTCGAACGCGGCCGTCGTCTCGCCGGTGATCTCGTTTTCGATCTCGTGGAGCCGCTTACCGAGCGCCACCTTCGCCGTCACGCGGGCGATGGGGTAGCCGGTCGCCTTCGAGGCAAGCGCAGACGAGCGTGAGACGCGTGGATTCACCTCGACGACGCGATACTCGCCGCCGGGCGTGCCGTCGTCGTGCCACGCGAACTGGATGTTACAGCCGCCCTGGATGCCCAGTTCACGGATCACACCGAGTGCGGCGTCACGCATCTCTTGATGGCCTGCGTCGGGGATCACCTGTGAGGGCGTGACGACGGTCGACTCGCCGGTGTGTATCCCCATCGGGTCGATGTTCTCCATGTTACAGATGATGATACAGGAGTCGTCGGCGTCCCGCATCACCTCGTACTCGAGTTCGACCCACCCCGCTATCGACTCGGTGACGAGCACCTCGCTGTTGCGCGAGAGCCGGAGCCCCTTCCGAACGCGCTCGACGAGCTCCTCGAAGTCGTCGACGACGCCGGAGCCGGAGCCACCGAGCGTGTACGTCGTCCGCGCGATGACTGGCAGTCCCCCGACGGCGTCGACGGCCGACTCGACGCGGTCGCGGAACGTCGACTCGTCGAAGTCGGTCACGGATTCGTCGTCGTCCAACGAGATGGTCGTCGACTGCGGAACCGGCTGTCCGATGGCCTCCATCCGCTGTCTGAAGAGGTCACGGTCCTCGGTCGCGTAGATCGTCTCGAGCGGCGTCCCCATGACCTCGACGTCGTGTTCTTCGAGAATCCCCTGCTCGGCCAGCTCGGCGGTGACGTTCAGCCCGGTCTGTCCGCCGAGCCCAGCGATGACGCCGTCGGGCGTCTCGATCCGGATCACCTCCGCGATCGCCTCTGGGGTGATCGGTTCGATGTACACCCGGTCTGCGGTCTCCGGGTCGGTCATGATCGTCGCTGGGTTCGAGTTCACGAGCACGACGCGTGCGCCCTCCTCCTGCAGTGCCCGACACGCCTGCGCTCCGGAGTAGTCGAACTCGGCCGCCTGTCCGATCTGGATCGGCCCGCTGCCGATGAGCAGTATGGTCCGGTCCTCACTCATTACCGCGACCGAGTGCGCTCATCGTAATAAGGCCGACGATAGAGTACGAATCTCGCAAGCTATCTGCGATTTTCGCAAGCGGGGAGCGAACACGCCACACGGTCGTGTCCGTCGACGCCACGAGGACACGACTCGAGGGCGCGGCGTACGTCAGCGTTCGAGGGCGTATCGATACGGTCGGCCGGCGATAACGTCGACCTCACCTCGTCTCGCCTGCCGGCCGAGCACGGTCGCCACTCGGTGTGCACTGTCGATCGTGTCGTTCGCCTCGAGCAGTGCGAGGATCTCACTGGCGGTCAACGGTTCCTCGGCGTCGGTGAGCACACCGCGGATCTGTTCGTACTCGTGGGTTCGCATGTGTCTTACACACGCACGCCACGCGTATAGCGTTCAGTGAGACGTCGGTCTGACGGCCGTCAGACACGCGGGGACACGGACTCCTGGTGCACTCACGCGTAGGGGTCTTCCGCCTCGAGGTCGCGCTCGGCGCGGTACTGGTCGACGAACTCGTCGACGTCGAACTCGGTCATCGTTCGTTCGAACGTCGTGAGCGCCTCGTCGTCGTCGGCGTGGCTCACGGCGTGCTCCATGAGCTCGACGACCAACTCGACGATGACCGCATGGAGCCGCCGGGAGTCGAACTCGGTCACCCACACCATCGCGTAGCCGACGTCGCCGTCGTCGCTGGCGTCGCGGGTCACCACCGCGTCGGGAAACTCCTCGAGGACCACACCGAGGAGGTGTGGCGTGTCGAACTCGGGCATCTCCTCGCTCGTCGTCTCTATCGCCTCGCGTAAGACGTCGACGAGAAACTCGGGGAGGAACCGCTCCGGGGGGTGAACGTCCATCACGACCGCGTGTGTCTCCCCGCAGTCACACGCGAACTCCCGCATCCCGAGGTCCAGCTCACCGAGCCCGACGCGCTCGCCACACGGGAGCTCCAACGCCTGGCCGCCGTCACCGGGAACGTGCGGTTGTGCCATAGCTACTGTTGGCCCGTATCGGGGTTAAAATGCGCGGAACGACCCACTCGACCGACCACGCGCACACACGCACACTCGCACACACTGGGGTACGGCGACCTCACGGAGCCCAGATCAACAGACGGATACCCGCGATGGGCGTCCGGCGTGCGGCCTTGACCGCGGCAACGGCGCGCGCCTCGCGAGGTCGCCGGAGGCGGGCTCGCGAGCGCGTGCGAGGGATGAGCGAGTCGCCTGCGGCGACGAGCGAATCGGCTGGGGAGGGCGTGGCCAGGTGGTGTCCGGGTGTCGCGCGGTCGTCTCGATCACACGGTCACTCCCGTATGCGAGCGAATCGGCCCGGGAGGGTGTGGATAACTGGTGTCCGGGTGTCACGCGGTCGTGTTCGTCACACCATCACCGTCACACATGTATTGAGAGGGTGTGGTCCAAGTGGTGTCCGGAGGCCGTACGGTCGTGTTCGTCTCAGCCGTACCCTCATGTACGTACAGAATCGTCCCAGGAAGGTGTGGCTACCGAGGGATGTCCCGGTATCACAGCGTCTCCCCCCACGGGCCAGTGTGTCGGTCGACTCCGTCTCGTCACCCGACAAAACGCCGTGTTTTTCGAGTTTGCGCTCCTACGACGGAACATGCTGGACGCGCTGTGGCGGCGATATCACGCGACCCGCCGACGGCTGCGTCGACTCAGTCGCCGGGAGGCACACGAGCTCCGACGATGGCTCGAGGACACGGAGAACTTTCTGCACCTCTCGACGCTGCTCGTCGTCCCCCTGGTCATCGGGGTCATCACGTGGATCTCGAACGCCTCGCCGGTGGTTTCGTTCCTGATCTATCCGCCGTTGGCTTCCGGCGCGTACGCGCTCTTTACCGACCCCAGTGGCCCCTACGCCGACCCCGTCACCTTCGTCGGGGGAATCACCGCCGGCGCGGTGAGCGGCCTGGTCGCGCTTCGCCTCACCGTCCCGTTCGTGTACCCCACACAGCCGGGGGTGTTCGAGGTGTATGCCGGGACGGCCGCGCTCGGCATCCTCCTCACGAGCGTCCTCACGTGGGGACTGGGCCTCGAGGTCCCGACCGCCTTCTCGACCGCACTACTCGTGCTCGTAACCGGCTCGAGCGACCTCACGTATGTGGTCGGGATCGTCGTCTCGAGTGCGATCGTGGCGGGGGCGTTCGTCGGGTGGCGACGCTACTTCTACCAGGAACGGTCGCGGTACCTCTTCCGGTCGACGAGCGGCGACGACCACGTGCTCGTCCCGACACGCGAGGAAACGCCCGACGCCATCGGGTTGTTCGCGGCGCGACTGGCAGTCGCACACACCTCTGGAAAGGTCATCCTGATGGAGGCGGTGAGTGAATCGGCGATAGCGGAGGCGGCAGCCGCGGCGGACGACGACGACGCGGCCGAGCGATCGACGGACGACGGCGACGCCCCCCGACTTCGAGAGGGCGCCCCGGACGCGGGGTCGAGAGCTGCAGGCGCGCGGTCTGGAGCCGAAGACGTGGCGGCGGCCGCGGACACGCCCGAGTCCACGGACGTCGACTCCACGGAGAGTACCGACGCCGAATCGGCAGTAACCGCGGCAGCCCTCGAACGGCTCGAGCGACGTCGCAACCAGATCACGGGTACGGTGTCGGTCCCGTGTGAGTACGTCGTCGCGGTGGCCGCAGGCGATCCTGGTGAGACGGTGGTACACACCGCACACGCCGAAAACTGTGACCTCATCTGTGCGCCGTACGAGACCGACGGCGACGCGCTGGCCCCACAGATCAAGACGCTGTTGACCGGCGACGTCGACACCATCGTCTTCCGTCCCGCCCACGACCGAACCGAGTGGCACCGCGTCCTCGTCATGGTTCGGACGCCGGGAGAGATCGCGAACGCGATGATGGAGTTCGCGAAACGACTGGTCTCGCCCGGCGGCGTCATCAGCGCGTGCTCGGTCATCTCGGACGAGCGCGAGCGGCGACACGCAGAGATCGTCTTAGAGGACGTCGTCGACTCGCTCTCGGTGCCGGTCGAGACCCGGATCGGGTACGGTACCGTCCCGGAGTTCCTCGAGCGAAACGCGGCCGCGTACGACGTCGTCTTCGTCGGCGCGAGCACCGACCGGCCCGCCGCTTCCCGACTCGTCTCGACCCCGACCTACGAGCGCATCCGCGAGCTAGACTGTGATCTGGCGATCGTCCATCGCGGATGAGCGGGCGTGGCCGCCCGGAAGGCGCGTGGAACCGCCGTCGGCGCGTTGGTGTTGCTACTGGAAGCCGACGCGCCCGCCAGTGTCCCGGAACGCCTCGCGGCTGCCCCCCTTGAACTCCTGTTCGACCTCCTCGTAGTAGGTCATGATGTCGTCGGTGATCGTCGGGCGCACCGACTCCATCGCTCGCCGGAAGTGTTTCATCTCGACCTCCTGGGCGTCGTCGTCGTCTCGAAGCGCCTCGATGGCGGCCTCACGGGCGATTCCCTCGAGGTCCGAGCCGACGTAGCCGTCGGTGATCTCGGCCACCTCGCGCAGGCTCACGTCGGGTGCGAGCGGCGTGTCACCCGTGTGGATCTCGAGGATCCGTTCGCGGCCCTCCTGGCCCGGCTGGCCGATCATCACGAGTCGGTCGAAGCGACCCGACCGGATCAACGCGGGATCGATCATGTCCGGACGGTTCGTCGCACCGATCACCATCACGTCGCCCATCTCCTCGAGGCCGTCGAGTTCGGTCAACAGCTGATTGACCACGCGCTCGGAGACGTTGTTCCCCATCTCCTGGCCGCGCGAGGGCGCCAGGCTGTCCAGCTCGTCGAAGAAGATGACGGTCGGGCTCACCTGTCTGGCCTTTCGGAACGTCTGCCGGATCGCCTTCTCGGACTCGCCGACCCACTTCGAGAGCAGCTGTGGCCCCCGAACCGAAATGAAGTTGGCGTTCGTCTCGTTGGCGACGGCCTTCGCCATCAGCGTCTTCCCGGTTCCGGGCGGGCCGTACAACAGTACGCCTTTCGGCGCCTCGACGCCCATTCGGTCGAACTTCTCGGGACTGGTGAGCGGCCACTCGACGGACTCTTGGACCTCTTGTTTCGCGCTCGCGAGACCGCCGACGTCCTCCCAGGACACCTTCGGCAGCTCGACGAGCACCTCGCGCATCGCGGAGGGCTCGACCTCGGTCAGCGCCCCCGCGAAGTCGTCACGTTTGACGATCATCCGGTCGATCAGACTCGGTGGCACCTCCTCTTCGTCGAGGTCGATCTCCGGGAGGTACCGACGGAGCGCCTTCATCGCGGCCTCTTTCGTGAGGCTCTCGACGTCGGCACCGACGAAGCCGTGCGTCTCGTCGGCGAGGTGGTCGAGTGAGACGTCGTCGGAGAGCGGCATCCCGCGGGTGTGGATCTGGAGGATCTCTTTTCGACCCACCTCGTCGGGGACGCCGATCTCGATTTCGCGGTCGAACCGTCCGGGACGCCGGAGTGCGGGGTCGACGCTGTCGACACGGTTCGTCGCGCCGATGACGACGACCTGCCCGCGGGTCTCTAAGCCGTCCATCATCGTCAGCAGTTGTGCAACGACCCGACGTTCGACCTCGCCGGTGACGTCCTCGCGTTTCGGTGCGATGGAGTCGAGCTCGTCGATGAAGACGATCGCGGGCGACTCTTCTTTGGCGTCCTCGAAGATCTCTCGCAGCTGCTGTTCGGACTCGCCGTAGTACTTCGAGATGATCTCCGGGCCGGCGATCGAGAAGAACGACGCCGACGTCTCGTTGGCGACCGCCTTCGCGAGGAGCGTCTTCCCGGTGCCCGGCGGTCCGTGTAACAGCACGCCCTGCGGGGGTTCGATCCCGAGCTTCGAGAAGATCTGCGGGTGCTTCATCGGCAGCTCGACCATCTCGCGGACGCGCTGGATCTCGTTTTTCAGCCCGCCGATGTCCTCGTATGTGATCCCGCCACCGGTCTTCTCGAACCCGGAGATCGGCTCTTCGCGCAGCTCGACGTCGGTGTCTTCGGTGATCAGACAGACGCCGTCGGGGTCGGTCTCGACGGCGATGAGGGGGATCGCCTGTCCGGGCGAGCGCATGAACGGGTGGTTCGTCGACGACATCACCGGGACGATGTCGCGCTCGACGACCGGCCGCTTCAAGATCTGTCGTTTCACCATGCCAGCGGCGTCCGACCCGAACTGGACGGACGCCTCCTCTGGCGGGGCCAACACCAGCGTGTCGGCGGTGTCCGCCTCGGCTTTGCGAATCGTGACCCGCTCGCCGATGCCGACGTCGGCGTTCTGTCTGGTGAAGCCGTCGACGCGAACCGTGTCGGTGTTCCAGTCCTGTCTGTCGGCACGCCACACCTTCGCGGCCGTCGTCTCTGCGCCCTCGATCTCGATGATGTCGCCGGGGGAGAGCTTGAGGTGCAACAGCGTGTCGGGGTCGAGTCGGGCGATGCCGCGCCCGGAGTCGTTCGGGTACGCCTTCGCCACTTCGAGTTGAACTTCGTTCATTGTGCCTCGCGGGGGATACCCGTACCTGCAGCCGGTTCGCGAATAAGCCTGTTGCTCCGTGCGATGGTCGCGGCGTGGGGCGACCGCGAACGCATGCCCGAACCCTGGCGTGTCATGATATCACACGGTACGGTGTCCGTGGTTAAAACGCCGTCGTCGGCGCGGGGTTTCGCCGCCGTCTGACACCACAACGCTGCGAGCGAAGAACTCAGCTCGTCGCCTCGAAGACGGCGACGTCGTCGACGGTGAGACCGCCGGCGACCGCCCGCGACTCGCCACTGACGAGGTCGGTCGCGTCCACCGACTCGTCGATGCCGACGGTCGCTGGTTCGGGCCCGAAGTTGAGCAGCACGACGTACCGCCGCTCGTCGGTCTCTCTGATGAAGGCGACGACGTCGTCCTCTGCGTGCGTCTCGTAGGCGAGTCGCTCGATACCGCCGTCGCCGTGCAGTCCTGGGTGGGCATCCTGGAGCGCGAGCAGGTCGTCGTAGTGGGCGCGGATCTCCTCGCGGGCGTGGTCCCACGCCAGCGGGTCTCGATTCCCGCGCTGGCCGAGCTCCTGGCCGCCGTAGAGCATCGGCAGCCCGGGGAGCGTAAAGAGCGCCCCTGCGGCGGCCTTCGCAGCCGCATCTCCACACTCGACGATGTACCGCGTCTCGTCGTGGTTCTCCGCGTAGAGCATGAACGCAGCGTGATCGGGGAAGCCAGATCGCGCCCGCCCTTCGACCGCGTCGAGGATCGCCGCTGCCGGCTCGTGGCCGTTGCCGACCTGCCGGAGCGTAAAGTACAGCGTGGTGTCGAAGTGGACGTCGAACATCCCCTCGTGGAAGTCGGCGATGTACGGAATCGTCTCGTCGAGCAACAGGAACTCCGGATCCCGGGATTTTAGCCGATCTCTGAGTTCACGCCAGAAGGACTCGGGAACCGCCCACGCCATGTCACATCTGAAGCCGTCGGCCAGGTCTGCCCACGTGTCGGCCGCATCGAGGAGGTGTCGACGGACGTCGAGACTCGAGAAGTCGAAGTTGGCGATGAGCTCCCAGTCGAAGTACGTCCCCGGCTCCCCGTTCGTCTGCCACTCGTATCGGTCACGATACGGTGAGTCGGGGTTCTGGTAGGCGTCCTCGAACCACGGGTGGTCACGCGCAGAGTGGTTCGCGACGAAGTCGAAGAGCACGCGCATCCCGCGGTCGTGGGCCGCTTCAACGAACCGCTCGTAGTCCTCGCGATCGCCGAGGTCGTCGGCGATCGAAAAGAAGTCCGTGATGTTGTACCCGTGCGGTGCCCCGTCGTGCTGGAGCACCGGGGTGAGCCAGAGCGTGTCGACGCCGAGCTCGTCGACGTACTCGAGGCGGTTCTCGAGCGCTTCGAACGTCGTCTCCGCCGTCTCGTCGTCCGCGGCGAATCCACGGACGTATATCTCGTACAGGGTGGAGTCGGTCGCCCACGCCGGGGGATCGTTGAGCCGCTCGACGGCGACGTTCCCGGCGTCACCGAGGCGTTCTACGCTCACGGCGTCGGCGACGCTGTAGCTCGCACCGACGGCGACGCCGTGGACTCGGAGGCGGTCGTCGATCGCAGCCAGTGGGACGCGAAGCTCGCGGCCGGTGACCGTCACGCTCCCGCGGTCGACGTCGTCGCGGTCGTCGAGGAGAAACTCGACGCCGAGGTCGTCTGCCGGTCGGTCAGAGTCCGGGTGCGGCGTCGGGGTCGCACGAACGACGACCTCGTCGCCCTCGACGGCCGCGTCGAGACGGACCCGCGGGCGACCGTCCGCGCCGCCAGCCGTCTGGTCACGGGCACCAGAGCCGGAGCCGGAGGCGAACCCGCTCCGCCCGCTTCCAGACGGCCGCGCCGACCCGCTGGCTCCGCTGTAGCCGCTGTATCCGCTCATCCCGCTGTAGCCGCTCGCCCCGCGGATGCCGGCCGCGGCGGCCCGGCCGGTCGGACGCCGTTCACCAGGGAAGACGCGGATCGACCGGTCGTACTCGTCGGTCGGCGTCTCGAGTGTCACCACGTACCGCCCGGGGACGTCGGGGACGAACTCGGGGACGGCGTCGTCGCCGAGCCGGGCGTCGCTCGCGATCGGCGCCTCCGTGATCGACCACCGGTAGGTCGCGTCGGGGTCGGGATCGCGCGGTGCCAGTTCGACGACGTCACCGACCGCCACGAACCGTGGCGGGCCAGGATGTTCCATGATTACGTCGTGAGTCGGCCAGGCGAGATTTATGTGTTCGGAAACCACAGGAGTCCGACATACGGCCGGTCTGGTGACCCGAGCGTGGCAGCCGTCACGGCTCGATTCGAGTGTGTCTTTATGTCCTGGAGTGCTTCGACCGCACATGCGTACCCTCGCGCTCGACGGCCGAACCGGCGCGGCCGGCGACATGATCTGCGCCGCACTCATCGACGCTGGGGCGGACCCCCACGTCCTCGACGCAGTCGAGGCGCACCTCCCCGTCCACTACGCGGTCGACGAGACGCTGAAGAACGGTGTTCGTGCGACGACCGTCGACGTACTCGTCGACGGGAACGGCGCCGACGCACGCGACGCTGCCGAGCACGGGTCCGACCGTGAGCACCACGACGACCACGACGACCACACGCACGACCACCACGACCACACCCACGACCACGACGACCACACGCACGGCCACCACGACCACACCCACGACCACGACGACCACACGCACGGCCACCACGACCACACCCACGACCACACCCACGACCACCACGACCACACGCACGGCCACCACGCCGAGGGACGGGGCGTCCACCGGAGCTACCCGGCGGTCGTCGAACTCGTCGAATCGATGGGGCTCGCGCCCGAGGTGGAGTCGACCGCCATCGACGCGTTCCGGCTCCTCGGACGCGCGGAGGCAGCAGTCCACGGGACGGATCTCTCCGAGACGGCCTTCCACGAGGTGGGCGCAGACGACGCGATCGCCGACGTCGTCGGCGCGGCGCTGTTACTCGCCGACCTCGAGGTCGACCGAGTGGTCACCACACCAGTTGCCGTGGGCGGGGGCACAGTCGAGATGAGCCACGGCGTCTACCCCGTTCCGGCCCCTGCCGTCGTCGAGATCGGTACTCGAACCGCACTCGCGTTCGTCGGCGGTCCCGTCGACCGAGAGTTGTTGACCCCGACGGGGGCGGCGATTCTGGGAGCCGTGGCCGACGCCGTCGACGCCGTGCCGTCGATGGACGTCGACGCCGTCGGCTACGGGGCTGGCGACGCGACGCTCGATCGGCGCCCGAACGCGTTGCGGGCACTCGTCGGCGAGTCGGTCGACCCGCGTGGCGACGCGAAGCACACGGCCGACGCAGACGAGACCGGCGAGACGCCGTGCGGAGCCCGAACGGCCGAAACGGCCGAAGCCGCGACGGAGCACGGAAGACTCGTCGACGACGACATCGCCGTCCTCAAGACGACGCTGGACGACGTGGCACCAGAAGTGCTCGGCGGCCTCCAGAAGTCGCTCGCGGCGGTCGGCGCCCGCGACGTGACGGTCGTGCCGACGACGATGAAGAAATCGCGGCCGGGACACGTGGTGACGGTCATTTGTAAGCCACCGGACGCGGCCGCGGTCGCAGAGCGCCTCGCCCGCGAGACCGGTACGCTCGGCGTTCGCCAGACTGGCGCGACCCACCGTTGGATCGCCGAACGCCGATTCGAGACCGCGACCGTCGTCGTCGACGGCGAGTCTCACGAGGTGTCGGTGAAGGTGGCGTCGACGACCGACGGCGACCCGTACGACGTGAGCGCCGAGTACGACGACGCGGCCGCGGTCGCGGCGGCGACCGACCTCCCGACTCGTGAGGTCTGTCGACGCGCAGAGGGGGCGGTTCACGACCGTCTCGCCGGCGACGACACGGAGTAGGCAGGCGGCTCCACCGACCACGACGACGTCGGGTGAGCCCGCGCGTGGGTGGGTCACAGCGGGCCACCCTGCGGTGAAGCCGACAGGCCTATGCCACACGCCCGGCCACTCTGAGCCACCCACACACATGATCGACCGAATACACACGTCGGCGGTCGACCCGGAGATGGACGAGGTCGCCGTCGCCGGTCACGTCCACGAGATCCGTGACCTCGGCGGGCTGGTGTTCGTGATCGTCCGCGACCGCGAGGGGCTCGTCCAAGTCGTGTTCAAACAAGAGCGCGAACCGGAGCTGTTCGAGGCGGTCGAATCCGCCGGCTCCGAGGACGTCGTCCGCGTCGTCGGTGAGCCGGTCGCGAGCGACCAGGCCCCCGGCGGCGTCGAGATCGCGCCGACCGACTACGAGGTGCTCGACACGGCCGACTCGCCGCTCCCGCTCGAAATTTCGAAGGACGTCACCGTCGACCTCTCGACGCGGCTCGACAACCGGGCGCTCGACCTGCGAAAGCCCGAGACGCTCGCGGTGTTCTCGCTGCGCTCGACGCTCATGACCGCGATGGAATCGTGGTTCGACGAGGAGGGGTTCGTCGACATCAAGACCCCGCTCATCTCGAAGGGCGGCGCCGAGGGCGGCGCCGAACTCTTCCCGATACTCTACTACGACCGCGACGCGTTCCTCTCTCAGAGCCCGCAGCTGTACAAACAGATCCTGATGGCCGCCGGTTACGAGGCCGTGTACGAGACCGGGACCGCCTTCCGCGCGGAGGACTTCGCCACCTCGCGACACGTCTCCGAGATCGCGATGTTCGACGTCGAGTTAGCGTACATCGACGACCACCACGACGTGATGGACGTCCAGGAGGAGTCGCTGCGTCACGCGCTCCGCGTCGCCGCCGACACCGCGAGCCGCGAGCTCGAGCTGCTCGACGTCGACCTGACCGTCCCCGAAGCCGACTTCCCGCGGATCACCTTCGACGAGGCGCTCTCGATCCTCGAGACCGAGTTCGGGCACTTCCCGGAGGACCCGACCGACCTCGACACCGAGGGCGAGAAGCTGCTCGGCGAGCACTTCGCCGAGCAGGGCCACCCCGCCTTCTTCGTCGTCGGCTACCCCGACGAGAAGTTCTACTACATGCAAGACGTCGACGGCGACGAGATCGCCTCGCGCAAGTTCGACCTGATCTACGAGGGCCAAGAGCTCTCGTCGGGTGGGCAGCGCGAACACGACGTCGACCGGATGGTCGCGGCCATGGAGGCGGAGGGCGTCGAACAGGCGAACTTCGAGTTCTACATCGAGGCGCTGAGCTACGGCACGCCACCACACGGCGGGTACGGCCTCGGCATCGACCGACTGGTCCAGCAGGCTGCCGGACTCGACAACATCAAAGAAGCGATCATGTTCCCGCGCGATCCGACCCGGCTCGAGCCCTGAGCGCGGCCGCCTCAGGACAGTTTACGCAACGCCTCGTAGAAGTCACCCTCCGGTCCCGCGATCCGCATCGGCGGATACGCCCGCTCGACTCGCACCGTGACGGGCCCCGAAACCTGCGTGGCGTTCCGCCCGTCGGCGACGACCGTGACGCCGTCCGGGTCGTGAACAGTCACGCCGACCGTCGCGTCGGCGTCGACCACGATCGGCGGCATCCCCGTTCTCGCCGCCATCTCGTTGACCACGAGGCCGTCCACGTCCGGGGCGACGAGCGGCCCGCGCTCCGAGAGGTTGTACGCCGTGGAGCCCGTCGGCGTCGCCACGAGCACGCCGTCGGCTCGCCCCGTCGAGTACGGCGAGTCGTCGACGGCGAGTTCGTACTCGATGCCACTCCCGGGGCCGCGCCGGTCGCCGTGCACGACGATCTCGTTGGCGGCCTGGACCGACTCCCACTCGTCGGTTCGGGCGACGAGCCGCGGGGCTTCCCGGACGCTGAGGTCTCCGTCGGCCAGTCCGTCGAGCGCCGAGCGGACGGCGGCGGTCGCCGACGCCGGCGGGACGGCGTTGAGAAAGCCCACCTCCCCGAGGTTGACCCCGAGCACCGGCGTCTCGCCGGCGTTCCGCGCGACGAAGAGGAAGGTCCCATCGCCGCCGATCGCGACGGCGAGATCGCACGCGTCGAGCGCCTCCACGGGTCGTCCCGTCACCGTCGGTGCGTCGACCGCAGACGTGAGACTCGATGCGGTCTCCTCGTCCACCCAGACCGTCTCGCCGCGGTCGCGTGCGACCTCGTACACGTCGAGTGCGGTCGCGACCGCCTCGTCGTTCCCCTTTCGCGCCACGATGCCGACGTTCATGTATCAGGCTCGAACGTCGGAGGAATAAAGCGTGGCGACTACCTCGGCCCACACACTCCACACGACCAGTCACCCAGATATGGTCAGGCGATCGACTCTCAGGTGACGAGCTTCGACCGACTCTCACTCACCACGCGGTGGCGCGCGCCTCGTGAGCGCGCCGGAGGCGGGCTCGCGAGCGCGTGCGAGGGATGAGCGAGGGAGCGAAGCGACCGAGCGAATCGGCTGGGGAGGGTGTGGCGGTAACTGGTGCCCGGCAGTCGCACGGTCGTCTCGGTCACACGACCATCATACACGTACGAGAGCGAATCGATTGGGGAGGGCGTGGCTGTAACTGGTGTCCGGCTGTTGCAGGTCGTCTCGTTCACGCAGCCACTCTCACAAGCGTATAGAATCGATTGGGGAGGGCGTGGCGGTACGTAGTGCCCGTGTGTCGCGGAGTCGTGTTCGTCACAGAACCACCACCATACACGTATCGAATTGGTTGGAGAGGAGGTGGCGGTACGTAGTGCCCGTGTGTCGCGGAATCGCCTGGGTCACACGGACTCCGTCTCGCTGGGTTCAGTCGACGTCGCACCAAACTGCACTTAAAACCACCGCGAACCGCCGACGTGTAGGCTCACTCGAGCGTGTGACAAGTCAACACGAATCTCGACTCGAACGCGCTCTGTCCCGTGGTTTTCTCGCTCCTCTCGCCACCACACGCGCCCGGCCTGCGACGCGTGCTTACGATGGATTTATATAGAATCACAATCAATCAAGCGCTGTATGAGCCAGCGAATGCAGCAGGGCCAGCCGATGATCATCATGGGCGAGGACGCCCAGCGCGTCAAGGATCGTGACGCACAGGAGTACAACATCTCTGCGGCGCGCGGCGTCGCCGAGGCGGTACGCTCGACGCTCGGGCCGAAGGGGATGGACAAGATGCTCGTCGACTCGACGGGCGACGTCACCATCACGAACGACGGTGTCACCATCCTCCAGACGATGGACATCGACAACCCGACCGCCGAGATGATCGTCGAGGTCGCCGAGACGCAAGAAGACGAGGCCGGCGACGGCACGACGAGCGCGGTCGCCGTCGCGGGCGAGCTGTTGAAGAACGCCGAGGACCTCCTCGAACAGGACATCCACCCCACCGCGGTGATCAAGGGCTTCAACCTCGCGAGCGAGTTCGCCCGCGAGGAGGTCGACGACGTCGCCACGACTGTCGACCCCGAGGACACGGAGACGCTGAAAAACGTCGCCGAGACGTCGATGACGGGCAAGGGCGCGGAACTCGAAAAGGAGGTGCTCGCCGACCTCGTCGTCCGCTCCGTCCAGGGCGTCACCGTCGAGGCCGACGACGGCTCACACGTCGTCGACCTCCAGAACCTGAACATCGAGACGCGCACCGGCCGCTCGGCCGGTGAGTCACGACTCCTCTCCGGTGCCGTCGTCGACAAGGACCCCGTCCACGACGACATGCCGACCGACTTCGAGGAGGCGAACGTCGTGTTGCTCAACGATCCGATCGAGGTCGAAGAGGCCGACGTCGACACCTCGGTCAACGTCGACTCCCCCGAGCAGCTCCAGCAGTTCCTCGACCAGGAGGAGGCTCAGCTCCGCGAGAAGGTCGACCAGATCGTCGACGCGGGCGCCGACGTCGTCTTCTGTCAGAAGGGCATCGACGACCTCGCACAGCACTACCTCGCGAAGGAGGGCGTCCTCGCCGTGCGCCGGACCAAGAAGTCCGACATGAAGTTCCTGAAGAACGTCCTCGACACGACGATCGTCACCGACCTGGACTCGCTGTCCGCCGCCGACGTCGCGATCGGCTCCGTAGAGCGCGACGCGGACGAGGAGCTGTTCTACGTCGAAGGCGAGAACCCCCACGGCGCGACGCTGCTCGTTTACGGCTCGACCGACCACGTCGTCGACGAGCTAGAGCGCGGGATCAACGACGCCATCGACGTCGTCGCGACCACCGTCTCCGACGGCCGGATCCTCCCCGGCGGCGGCGCGATCGAAGTCGAGCTCGCGAGTCGTCTCCGCGACTACGCCGACTCCGTCTCCGGCCGCGAGCAGCTCGCCGTCGAGGCGTTCGCCGACGCGCTCGAACTCATCCCCCGCGTCCTCGCCGAGAACGCCGGACTCGACTCCATCGACCTGCTCGTCGACCTCCGGGCGGCCCACGAGAGCGGCGACGCGAACGCCGGGCTGAACGTCTTCACCGGCGACGTAGAGGACACCTTCGAGGCGGGCGTCGTCGAGACGGCCCACGCCAAAGAACAGGCGGTCGCTTCTGCGGCCGAGGCGGCAAACCTGGTGCTCAAGATCGACGACATCATCTCGGCGGGCGACCTCTCGACCGCGAGCGACGACGACGAGGGCGCCGGTGCCCCCGGCGGTGGCATGGGCGGCATGGGTGGCATGGGCGGCGCGATGTAACCGCGTCGGGCACGCCTCGTACACGCACGCCGACGGTCCACTCGCCCGAATCGACGCCGAGACGCACCGGTTTCTCACGAATATTGGCCGTGAAACGGCCGCTCCAGCAGTCCTAAGTACCGACCACCGCGAGAAGCGAGTATGCAGACGTTGCTTCTCACCGACGACGACGTCGACGAGAACGCCAGGATGGACCGCGTGATCGAGGCGGTCGAAGGCGCGTTCACGGCCTACCAGCGCGGCGACGCCCAGATGCCGCCGAAGTCGTACATCGACTTGCCCCAACACAACGGCGACTTCCGGTCGATGCCCGCCTACCTCGACACCGGCTCGTTCGAGGCGGCCGGTATCAAGTGGGTGAACGTCCACACCGACAATCCGACCGACCACGACCTGCCGACGGTGATGGGAACGATGATCTACTCCGATCCGACGACCGCGTTCCCGCTCGCGATCATGGACGGAACGACGCTCACGATGAAACGCACCGGAGCGGCCGCCGCGGTCGCCACGGACCACCTGGCGATCGACGGCGCGCGCTCGCTCGGGATCGTCGGCGCCGGCGTCCAGTCGTACACGCAACTCGAGGCGATCGCGACGGTTCGTGACATCGAGGAGGTCGTCGTCAGCGACCTCGACGAGGAGCGCACCGCGGCGTTCGTGGACGCCTTCGACGACCGGTTCGACGTCCGAGCGGGCTCCATCTCGGCGGCCGGCCACTGCGACGTGCTCTCGACGGTGACCCCGAGCACGGAGCCGATCGTCGGCCCGAACGACGTCGGTGACCACACCCACGTCAACGCCATGGGTGCCGACGCCGCGGGCAAACACGAACTCGCCGACGACCTCCTCCTCGACGCGGCCGTGGTCATCGACGACCACGAGCAGTGCACCCACTCCGGTGAGATCAACGTCCCGTACGCCGAGGGCACGCTCGGCGACGACGACGTCTACGGCGAGATCGGCGAGATCGTCGTCGGTGCGCGGGCGGGTCGGTCGGATTCGGACGGCGTGACGGGCGTCAGTGTCTTCGACTCTACGGGGCTCGCGATCCAGGATGTCGCCACGGCACACGTCGTGTACGAGCAGGCGGCCGCAGCCGACAACGGCTCGCCGTTCGACCTCCTCGGGCTCGACGGGTAGTGCACGCAGTCGGCCGAGTCGCTTTAGCGCGTGCGGATCCTTCCTGTTGCATGCGACTGGTCAGCGTCGCCGCGGTGGCAGCAAACGGCGTGATCGGCGACGACGGCGCGGTCCCGTGGCCCCCGCTTCCCGCCGACGTCGAGCAGTACCGGGCCCGCGTCGCCGACGCCCCCGTCGTCCTTGGACGCCGGACGTTTGACTCGATGCGCGAGGACCTCCCGGGAACACACCAGATCGTCGTGAGCCGACGCCTCGAAACGCTCACGGAGCCGACCGCGGTCGTCGCCGCCGACGCCGAGGAGGCGCTCGCGCTCGCGAGCGAGCGAGCGAGCGACGACGTCGCGTACGTGCTCGGCGGGGCGACCATCTACGAGCTGTTCCAGCCGTTCGTCGACGAGATGGCGCTAAGCCACGTCGACGGGCAGTACGACGGCGACGCCCGGTACCCGTCGTGGGATCCGGACGAGTGGACGGTCGCGGCCGAGACCGCGTACGAGGGGTTCACGGTCCGTGAGTGGCACCGAACCACGCGGCCGGACCGACCGGGATGACGGGGCGGACGCTCCCGCCGGACCGACGCTGCATCCACCGGCGGTAATAAGTAGTTTCCCACATACTTTCGATACGTACCGTATCATGTCGGTATCGTGGCCACTCGTCGGCGTCTTCCTCGCGTCCGCGGCGGCGTGTTTCGCCGTCGCCGCCCGTGAGCCTCGGCTCGGCAACCCCGACTCGCGGCGGGGACTACGATGGCTGCTACTCGTCGTGGGCGTCTGGGGGGCACTCCAGACCGGTGGGCTGCTCGTCACGGAAGAGTCGACCGCCGCGGCGATCTACGCGCTCGCACTCGCCGTCGGCTTCGCCACCATCGGGCCGTGGCTGTACTTTTGTTCGGCGTACACGGGCCACGACTACCATCGACGGCGGCCGTACCGACTGGCGGCCGTCGGCGTCTACGTCGTCGTGGTCGCTGCCAAGCTCACCAACCCGATCCACGGCCAGTACTTCGCCGCGACGATCCGGCGAGAGCCGACGAGACTCCTCCTGATAGACCAAGGGCCGCTCTACTGGGGCTCGTTCGCTCTCGCGTACCTGCTGACCGGTATCGGCTTCGTGTTCCTCTACCGGCTCTACCGACAGTCAGCGCGCCCCCCGTGGACGCTCGCCGGGCTCTTCACCGCCACCGGCGTCGCGTCCGTGCCGAAGCTCGTCGACCTACTCGCCCCGGACCTCATCCCGGCGCTCACGTACGAGCCCGTCGGCGTCGCCGTCTTCGCGGTCGGCACGACGCTGTTCGCCGAAGAGCGGTTCGTCGCCGAAGAGCGCGCGACCCGTCGGTCGATCGTCGAGCGCGCGGCGGGCGGTATCCTCGTCGTCGACGCCGACGGGTTCGTAACCGAGTGGAACGAAGCAGCGACGGCGGTCTTTCCGGCGCTCGACACCGACGACCCACCGGTCGCCATCGAGACGCTCTCGTCGTCGCTCGCGGCCGACTACGACGCCGGTCGACCGACGCTCGTCGAGACGCCGGTGGACGAGGAGACCCGCACGTATCTGGCCACGAGCCACCCGCTCGAGGTCGGGATCGAGACGTTCGGCTACACGCTGCTCCTCCAGGACGTCACGACCTTCGAGCGCCAGCGTGAGCGGCGCAAACGGCACGAACAACAGCTGGCAGACATGTCTGGTGCGATCGCCCACGAGCTTCGGAACTCGGTGACGGTGGCGAACGGCTACCTCGACGTCGCTGTCGAGCAACTCGACGCCGACGACCCGGCCGCCGCCCGCGACTCCGTCGCGACCGCGCAAGCACGCGTCAGGCGCATCGAACGGAGCGTCGAAGACCTACACACGTTGGTCCGGTACACGCACGACGCCGGCGAGGAGACGTTCGTCGACCTCGAGCGAACGCTGCGCGCCGCCGCCAAGGCGGTTCCCGAGGCGCCGTTGATCGTCGTGCGTGGGGAGGGCGCGGTGTTGGCCGCCCCGACGCGACTCAAACACCTGCTGCGAAACGTTGTTCGGTTCGCCGCCTACAACGGGGCGTCAACGCTGACGGTCACAGTCCAGCCCGACGGCTTCGACGTGGCGGACGACGGCCGTCACGACACCGAGGGGCGTGACGACCACCTCTTCGCGTACGAGAGCGCCGAGCCGACCGCCGACGCGGGAATGGCGCTGCCGAACGTGCGTGCCCTCGCGGAGACCGAGGGGTGGACCGTCTCGCCCGACCCGAGCTACACCGATGGGGTCAAGTACGCCATCCGCGGGGTCCGCGTCCAGCCCGCGGAGGACGACCAGGACGCCGGCACCGACGTCACGGACGTGGACGCGACGCGCTCGACGCGCTCGTCGGTCGTCGACCGGCACACGGACCCCTCGCCGTGAGACCGTCGACGGGTGCTGTTTCTCGCCCGCAGACGCGTGCCGAGTGGACTACTCGCCCGTCGACTCTGCGCGACTCGCGAAGCCGAACCGCGGCTTCACGTCTTCGACAACGACCGAGACGGTCTCACCGGGCGTCGCTCCGGGCACGAAGAGGGTGTAGCCGTCGACGTACGCGATCCCGTCGCCCTCGTCGCCCCGCTCGTCGACGGTCACCGTGAGCCGGTCCCCGACGGCCACGGTGGCGGTCAGTCGGCCCTTCGCGACGAGGTACACCTCCGAAGAGGCGTCCCGCGAGGCCGGTGGTGAGACCGTCTGCACGTACTCGAAGCCGTCCGCGACCGACTCGCGAAGCCCCTCGAGGTCGCGGCCCTGAAACACCTTCACGACGAAGTCGCCGCCGGGTGCGAGCAGCTCCTCGGCCACTGCGAGCGCCTGGCGTGCCAGGTGCACCGAGCGCGCGTGGTCGAGGTCGTACTCGCCGGTCATGTTCGGTGCCATGTCGCTCACCACGACGTCTGCGCCGGCCTCGCCGACCGCCTCGCGGAGGTAGTGCCGGGTGCGCTCGTCGGTCATGTCGCCGCGGATCGTCTCGACGTCGTGTGCGTCGAAGTCGTCGATCCGCTGCAGATCGACACCGACGACGGTCCCCGTCTCACCAACCGCCTCGGCGGCCACCTGCAGCCATCCCCCAGGGGCGGCCCCGAGATCGACGACCGTATCGCCGGTCTCGAACAGGGTCGCCTCCGAATCGAGCTGTTTGAGCTTGTAGGAGGCGCGGCTGCGGTACCCCTGTTGTTTCGAGCGGTTGTAGTAGTCGTCTTTGCCCGACACGACTACGACACCCCGCGTGAGACGTCTCGAACCGAACCGACCGTCGAATTCACGTCCATGCACGACGGAACGTCGCCGGAGCGGAAAGGTACGTCGGAGTGTGGGTGCGGCCGCGCGCCACGGCCGGTAGAGTCAAATCGTCGCCGGGTGCAACTGGAGGCATGAGCGTCGACGCCGACGAGCGCCCCGTTCGGTGTCTGGTCGCGAAGGTCGGCCTCGACGGCCACGACCGGGGTGCACACGTGATCGCACGGGCGTTCCGTGACGCGGGCTTCGAGGTCGTGTACTCGGGGCTCCACCGGGCGCCGGAGGAGGTCGTACAGGCGGCCGTACAAGAGGACGTCGACGTCCTCGGCATCTCGATCCTCTCTGGGGCACACAACACCCTCGTCCCGAAGGTGATGGACGGACTCGAGGCGTACGGCGCGCTCGAAGACACCCTCGTGATCGTCGGCGGGATCGTGCCCGACGACGACGAGGAGCGCCTGAAAGCCGCCGGAGTCGCGGAGGTGTTCGGCCCCGGCACCCCGATGGCCGAGACCGTCGACTTCGTCAGGGCGAACCTCCCGGAGCGCGCGTAGATGGTCGGACGCGACGCAGACGCCGACGCGACCGACGCGGCCGGCACGGCGCTGTCCGACCGCGACGCGACGCTCGTCGAATCGCTCCTCGCTGGGAGCCACCGGGCGCTGGCGCGGGTCATCTCGCGGATCGAAGACCGCGCGCCGGGGTACCGGGCGATCGTCTCGGCGCTTCACGACCACACCGGCTCCGCCGACGTGATCGGCGTCACCGGGTCGCCGGGTGCGGGCAAGTCGACGCTCGTCGACAAGCTGGCGCTCGCGCTCCGCGACCGCGGCGACACGGTCGGGGTCGTCGCCGTCGACCCCGCCTCGCCGTACACCGGCGGGGCGGTCCTCGGCGACCGGATCCGGATGGCCTCGACCGTCGGCGACATGGACGTCTTCGTCCGCTCGATGAGCGCCCGCGGGCAGCTCGGCGGGCTCTCGATGGCGACGACCGACGCGGTGACCGCGCTCGACGCCTTCGGCAAGGACGTGATCCTGATCGAGACGGTCGGGGCGGGCCAGAGCGAGATCGACGTGGTGCGCACGGCCGACACCGTCGCCGTGTTGGTCCAACCCGGCGCAGGCGACGACGTGCAGACGCTGAAGGCGGGAATCCTCGAGATCGGCGACGTCTTCGTGGTGAACAAGTTCGACCGGGAGGGAGCCGAACGCACCCGCGCCGAACTCGAAGCGATGGTCCACCGCCGGGACGAGCGCACGGAGTCGAGCCATCTCACTGGTCATCACGGCCCCGGAGCCGGCCGTGCTGCGGGAGCGGCCGACGACGGTTACGGTGCGACCGATCCGACCGACGACGGTCACCGGGCGGACGACGGCGACGAGGCGGGGTCGTCGACGTGGACGCCGCCGGTCGTCGGGACCGTCGCGGAAACTGGTGAGGGTGTCGACGCGCTCCTCGAAGCGTTCGACGCACACGCGACGGCCCTCCGCGACTCGGGCGAGCTGGCGGCGACGCGTCGCCGCCGGCACGCGGCGGCGATCCGAACCCTGATACGGGCCGACGTCGGTGCACTCGCGAACGACGCGATCGCCGGGCATGGTGGGGTTGACGCGCTCGCAGCGCGGGTTCGTCGCGGCGAGACCGACCCCTACACCGTCGCGGCCGAGGTCGTCGATCCGATCGAGCGGTGCGTCGAGCGAGCCATCGACGGCGAACCGAGCGGGTCGCCGGGACCCGACGCCGACCCGGGAGCGGACCGGCCGAGCGAGAAGGATTAACCGTTACACCCACGACGGATCGCCATGGCGATCACACCGGATCTGACCGGCCGAACCGTACTCGTCACCGGGAGTGCCCGACGCGTCGGACGCGAACTACTCCTCTCGCTCGCCGACTGCGGCGCGGACGTCGTCGTGCACTATCGCGACAGCGAGGCCGCGGCGACGGCGACCGCAGCGGAGGCCCGCGAGCGCGGCGTCGAGGCGACGACCGTGCAGGGAGACGTCACCGACCCGGCCGCCGTCGACGACCTGTTCACTGCCGCAGCGGAGACGCTCGACACGGTCGACGTCCTCGTGAACAACGTCGGCGACTTCGACTCGCGTCACTGGAGCGAGATCGAGTGGGAGTCGTGGCGCAACGTGGTCGAGTCGACGTTCTACGGCACCGTCCTCTGTTCGCGGCGCGCGCTGCCGGCGATGCGCGAGCGAGGGTGGGGACGCATCGTCAACATCGGCTTTGCCGACAGCGACCGCCGGCACGCACACCCGGTGAACTTCCCGTACTTCGTCGCGAAGACCGGCGTGCTCATGTTCACCCGGATGCTCGCGGCCGACACCCGCGACGACGGGATCACGGTGAACGCCGTCTCGCCGTTCGCCGTCGAGAACACCGAAGCCGGCGTCGAGTCGTTCCCGCGCGGCCGCCCCGCGAGCTTCGCCGACGTCGCCGCACCGCTCCGATTCTTCCTCAGCGACGCGGCCGCGTACGTGAGCGGCCAGAACGTGGCCGTCGACGGCGGCCGACTCCCGGAGCTCGACGGCTGACCCCCGCCGAGACCGCACCACCTTGGCGCGGCCGGCGACGGACGCGGGACGACGATGCCGTCGCCCCACGAGTATAAATCGCGGGAGACACACGTTCTGGTATGCGACTCAGGAACTTCGTCGGGGCGGCCCTCCTCGGCGCTGGCGCGGTCGCGACGGCGAACGTTGGGCTCCGCCACCGGGAGCCGCTCGAGCCGCCGCTCGACGGCGACGAGGGAACCTACCACTGGCGCGGGATGGACGTCGCGTACACCGAAGCCGGCGACCCGGACGACCCAGACCTGGTGTTGCTTCACGGGATCAACGCGGCGGGCTCGTCGGGCGAGTGGCGGGCGGTGTTCGACGACCTCGCGACCGACCACCACGTCGTCGCGCCGGACCTCCCGGGGTACGGCCGGTCCGATCGCCCCCCGCTGCGGTACTCCGCGGCGCTGTACGAGGACTTCGTCGCCGACTTTCTCACCACGTTCGAGACCCCCGCGGTCGTAGCCTCCTCGCTGTCGGCGGCGTACACGGCGGCGGCCGCCGAGACGACTGGCACGGGCGACGAGGGCGTCGCACTCGGCGGGTTCGTGGGCGTGTGTCCGACCGCGGTCGCGGGCCCGAGTCCCCCGAAGTCGTGGGTGCGTGAGCTGCTCAGGGCCCCGTTCGTCGGCGAGGCCGCGTTCAACCTCCTCACGTCGAAGCCGTCGATCCGCTACTTCAACGCCGACCACGGCTACTACGGCGACGACGCGCTCGATCCGACGTGGATCGACTACGAGTGGCGGACGACGCACGTCGAGAACGCACGCTTCGCGCCCGCGTCGTTCGTCGCCGGCTTCCTCAACAGCGACCTCGACCTCGCCGGTGCGCTCGGCGCCCTCTCCGTCCCGCCGGTGATCGTGTGGGGACGCGAGGCCGACGTGAGCCCGCTCGCCGAGGGGCGTGAGTTGGCCGACGCGGCCGACGCGCGGCTCGTCGTCTTCGACCGCGCGCGCCTGCTCCCTCACGTCGAACACCCAGATCGGTTCGTCGAGACGGTCCGTGAGAGCCTCGCCGCGGGGCGTGTGAGTACCGCGTGAGACGCCCCGAAATGGGTATGCCTACTGCCTCGTAACCGACGCTGCATGGAGTGTGACAGGTGCGGGGCCGACGCGATACACCACGCCGCCTACTCGGGCGCACACCTCTGTGGTGTGCACCTTCGTCGGTCGGTGGAGACGCGGGTGAAACGCCGGGTGCGCGAGGACGGACTGCTCGACCCGGAGGCGACCCCAGACGACCCCGACCGGTGGGTCGTCGGCCTCTCCGGCGGCAAAGACAGCGTCGTCCTCACGCACATCCTCGACGAGGTCTTCGGCCGAGACCCACGCGTCGAACTGCTCGCGGTGACGGTTCACGAGGGCATCGAGGGCTACCGTGACGAGAGCCTCGACGCCTGTCTCGCACTCACCGCCGACCGGTCGATCCGCCACGAGGTGGTCTCGTACGAGGACGAGTTCGGCGTCCGCATGGACGACGTCGCCGAGACGGACCCGGCGAACATGGCGCCGTGTGCGTACTGCGGCGTCTTCCGTCGGGACGTCCTCGAGCGGTACGCCGAGTCGTTCGACGCCGACAAGCTCCTCACCGGCCACAACCTCGACGACGAGGCACAGACCGCCCTGATGAACGTCCTCGAAGGCGACGTCGCCCAGGTCGCGAAGCACTTCGACGCCTCGCTTGGCCCGTTCGACGAGCGCGAGCGAACGGACGCGTTCGTCCCTCGGGCGAAGCCGCTCCGTGACGTCCCGGAAAAAGAGGTCGCGCTGTACTGTCACGTCGCCGACCTCCCCGCCCACACCGCGGAGTGTCCGCACGCCGCCGAGGCGTACCGCGGCGAGATCCGGTCGCTGCTTCACGACCTCGAGACGAACCACCCGGGCACCCGCCACTCGATCATGGCCGGCTACGAGGAGCTCTCTGCGCTGGCCGCCGACCGATACCGCGGGCCCGTCGAATGCGGTGACACGTCGACCGCAACGGAGGCGGCGACTGCGGTCGACGCGGCCCCCGACGACCGGTCCACAGGAGAGCGGTCGCTCCGCGAGTGCGAGCGCTGTGGGTCCACGACGAGCCGTCCGGTGTGCCGGACGTGCCGACTGCTCGAATCGATCCAGGCGGTCTGAGCCGACACGACCCGCTCGTCGTCGGCGGCGGGTGGTCGAACCGAACGGCTTACACCCGGTCGTCTCCCACGAATCGGTATGAACACGGTGCTGTGGGTGCTGACGGGCGTCCTCGCGTACACGGCGGCCATGGCCTGGCTGCAGACCCGCGGGATCCTCCCCGACGCGGTTCGGGTGTCGGGTCCGCTGACGACGCTGCACACCCGCCGCGGACGCGACGTCCTCGACCGCCTCGCCCGGCCGACTCGGTTCTGGCGGGCGCTCGCCAACCTCGGACTCGGTGGCGCGCTCGTCGCGATGGTCGGCTCGTTCGTCCTGATCCTCTCGTCTGGACTCTCCGCGCTCACCGCGGCACAGCCCGCCGCGATCCGCCAGCCGCAGAACTTCCTCATCATCCCGGGCGTCAACGACTTCCTCCCGCTGTCGGTCGCCCCCGAGATCGTCGCCGGACTGGCGATCGCGATGGTGATCCACGAGGGTGCCCACGGACTGTTGTGTCGCGTCGAGGGGATCGACATCGACTCCATGGGGCTCGTGTTCCTCGCCGTGCTCCCCGTCGGCGCCTTCGTCGAACCGGACGAGGAGGCGACGCAGACCGTCTCCCGTGGCGCTCGTGCACGGATGTTCGCCGCCGGCGTCACCGCGAACGTCCTCCTCACGGTCCTCGCGTTCGCGTTGCTCTTCGGTCCCGTCACGGGAGCGATGGCCGTCGCTCCCGGCTACGCGGTCGGTGAGGTGACGCCCGGCTCGCCCGCGGCCGCGGCCGACCTCGAACGGGGCGACCGAATCGTCGAGGTCGCCGGACAGCCGGTCGACGACCCGGCGGCGTTCGACGCCGCGCTCGCCGACGCCGCCGCCGACGTCTCGATCGTCGTCGACGACGGCGACACGACTCGTGCGGTCGCGCTCCAGCGGGAGCTCCAGGCGATCGGGTCTGCCGGCGGGAACCCGTTCGGCGTCACGGTCGCGGACGCGCCGCCGGTCGTCACCGCGGTGAACGGTGAGTCGGTGCGGACCGAGGCGGAGTTCCTCGCGGCGGTCGGCACGGACGAGCGCGCGAGCGTGACGGTGGTCTCGGCTGACGGCGAGACGCTCGCCGACGCCCGCGTGCCGGTCGGCGCGTACGTCGTTGCCGTACAAGAGGACGGCCCGATACGCGAGGCGGGTGCCGCCGTCGGCGAGCCGCTCACCATCGTCTCGGTCGACGGCGACCGGATCCGCACCGACGAGGCGCTCGCGACGACGCTCCAACGGTTGGATCCTGGGGCGACCGTTCCGGTCGCCGCCTACACCGCGTCCGGCGAGCGCGTCACGTACGACGTCACGCTCGACCCACACCCGAGTCGGCCCGGCGGGCTCGTCGGCGTCAGCCTCTTCCCAGGGTCGAGCGGCCTCGCGCTCGACGACGTCGGTGCCTCGCCGTACCCGGCAGACACCTACCTCGCGCTGCTCGGTGGCGACGGTGGACCGGACGCGCTCACCGGCGTCGCGGTCGGCGGACTGGCGAACTCCGTCGTCGGACTCGTCTTCGTCACCCTCATTCTCCCGCTCGGGAGTCTCTTCGGCCTGCCGTTCAACTTCGCGGGGTTCGCGGGCGGCGTCGCGAACTTCTACGTCCTCGAGGGCGGACTCGCGGTGCTCGGCGGCGGGGTGTTCGTCCTCGCGAACCTGCTGTTCTGGGCCGGCTGGATCAACGTCCAGCTCGCGCTGTTCAACTGTCTCCCGGCGTTTCCACTCGACGGCGGACGGATCCTCCGGATGGCCGCCGAGGCGATCGTAAGCCGCGTCCCGATCGACAACCGCCACGCGGCCGTCAGGACGATCACGGTCTCGTCGGGCCTCGTCATGCTCTTCGGACTGATCGCGATGGTGTTCGGCAACCAGATCCTCACGGCGCTCGGGCTAGCGTAAACTACCCTACCCTACTTCGCTCACCCCATACGGGGTTCGCTCGTTGAGGGTCTCGTCAGAAGCTTCGCTTCTGACTGCTAACCAGAAATCGGAGATTTCTGGTGATAGGGCTTTGATGTGGACTCCCGGTAATCAGTCGCCAACAATAGGCTGGTGACCCTCACCGTTCAACGTCCCACCAGTTATACGCAGGTCTACTTCTGCGTCTCCGCTCCCCGACGTGGGCGAGGAACGGAGTTTGTGCGTCCTCTTTCGAGCGTACCGTAGCCCGATGTTCTTCGCACCGTTGTAATCCGCGTTCACCTCGTAGCCACACTTCTGGCAACAGAACTGTTCTCCGTGGCGATTGTCTTCGTGTGTGAACCCACAGTCCGTCCGAGAACAGCGTTGAGACGTGTGGTTCGGTTCGACTTGTTCCACGGAGAGGCCCTGTTCGGGCGCTTTATACGAAACGTACTCGTAGAGGCGTCGGAACGCCCACACGTGGTGCCATTTTGCCTGCGGAAGCCGCTCTCGAATGTCGGTCAACTCCTCGAAGACAATAACGTCGCAGTCGTGTTCGACAGCTTCCGCGACAAGTTTGTTAGCGACCGTGTGGATGTACTGTTTGCGCCACGCTTTTTCGCGCTTCCCGAGGCGAAGCAAGGCGTTATGCGCGGCTTGCGTGCCGCGCTGTTGCATCTCACCACGCCGCTTCTCGAACTCACGGCACCAGTGGTCGTAGTCGTCTCCCTGCCAGAACGTACCGGTCGAGGAGACTGCCAACGAGTTGACACCGAGGTCGATACCGAGGACCGTTTGGTCGGAGTGCCCGGCATCTGCCGAAACCTCATCGTCACTGTGTATCCGCCGCGTCGAAATGTTGAGGTAGAACTCGTCAGTGGTCGCGTCGTACCGAAGCGTACTCTCACGGAACTCGTAGTCCTCCGAGAGTACGTACCGCTCGTAGGGCGTCGGACTGTCTGCCGGAAGAACGAACGATGGTTCTACCCGCCCCTCGACGGTTGCCAGTGACACCTTGTTGCGGTAGAAGGTCGCGCTCCGTGCGTCGTAGTCCATCGTTTCGGCGGTAAGCGTCGGGCAAGAGACACGCTGCCCCTTTTTCCAGCGTTCGACACACGCTTTGACGGCTTCGACAGCGCGTTTGATGGCGGCTTGGACGAGTTGTGCCTGTAGGTCCGTCTCCTCTCGGAGTTCGGCGTAGAGCGCGTCACGAACCTGCCGTTTGTTGATCTTGCACTCTGTGTAGGTGGTGTCGGACCAACAGTAGTCGGCAGTTCGGTTCGCGCAGTACAGGTATTGCTCGGCAGTTCGGTGGAGTGCATCACGTTGCTCGTCGGAAAGGTTGAGTTTCACGACGGCAGTTCGACGCACATCCATAACTTCGGGGAGTACCTAACAGTAGTTATACATTCGGGAGTCAATCGGTCGCAGTATGCCGGTTGTGTCGCACCATGTCGGCTTCCTCCCCGACCTACTCGCTCACTCCGGTCGCTCCTTGAGGTCGGGGGCTCCACCTCGAAAATGCTGAGCCGACGGAGCCGCGTCGCCGGAAGAGAAAGCGTATTGCGCCCACCGCTCACACCGGGTGACGTGTCCGTACTCGATCCGCCGCGTCGTCGTCTCGTCCCGCTCCCGTCACGCACCCCGATCCGGTACCGGAGGGACGTGTCGTGAGCGTCGCGTACCGACCGTACGACCGCGTGCGCGACGCCGACGGGCTGTACGCGTGCAAGCGCGCCTTCGAGCGTGGACTCGGCGAGAACACCGGCGGGGCGGCGAAGGCGGCGGCCTACGACGAGAAGCTCACCGACGACTACCGCCGCCGCTGGCTCGACTGGGTCGACCGCTGTGTCGCCGACGACCCCGACTGCGTGACGGTCGCCGTCGACGCGGCGGACGTCGTCGGCTACGTCTTCTGTCTGCCGGAGCGGCTGGCGTTCGTCTGGGACGCCGCGGTGCTCAACGAGCTCTACGTCGCGCCGGCACACCGCGGGACGGGAGTGGCAGACGCGCTCGTGGAGGCCGCCATCGCGGTCGCCGAATCCCAGGACCTCCCGATAGACCGGATCGTACTCGACGTCGACCCGGCGAACGAGCGTGCGCGTGCGTTCTACGACAGACACGGCTTCGAACCGTGGGGCGAGATGGTCTCACGGCCGGTGCCCTGAGCCACGCCACATATACGTGACGCACGGGTCAAACGGGGACCGTGATGAGCCGGCCTGTGTTCCCGCCGCCGATCCGTCCGCTCACCCCGCGTGGCCCTCGTCACGGGCTCGCCCCCAGTGGCGACGACCGCCCGACCCACACCCACGCTCGCTCCACGTACCATGCGTCCACAGCTCGGTAGCGTGTTCGTCTGGCACGTGGTCGCCTTCGGCTCCGCGTGTCTCCTCGGGATCGCGAGTGCCGTCTGGACGTACCACAGACGGGACCAGTACGCTGCACCGGCGTTTCTCTCGTTCCTCACCGTCACCGTCGCGTGGAACGTTACCGTGCTCCTCAGGATCGTCGGACCGCTTTCGCTCGCGTGGGAGCTACACCTCCTCGAACAGTTCTTTCAGGTCCTGATGACGCTCGTCTGGTTCTACTTCACAGCGGTGTACGCCGGCTACCGCGGCGTGATAACCCGACCGGCCGTCGCCTATCCGTTGGGCGTGATCTCGGCTGCTATGCTCGCCGTCGAGTCGTTCCCACCCGTCGCGGCCGCCACGAACACGGATCCGCGAACGAGGACGGACCCCTTCACGTTCGTGACGTGGACCGACACCGCCCTCTCTGGGCTGGTCGAGGTGCTCGCCGTGGCGGCGTTCGCCGCCGGCTCCGGGCTCATCCTGTACAAGCTGTTGACGGCGAACTACGTACGGGTGTGGCAGATCGGGCTCGTCTTCGTCGCGACGTCCGGCGCGATACTGGTGGAAGTGGTCGAATCGTCGATCCCATACGCCGTCTCCGGTGTCGACTACCCCGCCCTGGCCGTGACCGGTGTGGGCGTCTCGTACGTCGTCGGGCTATACCGGTATTCGCTCTTCGGGTACACGCCCGTCGACATGTCCGACGTGATAGACGGGATCACCGCGCCGGTGGTCGTGATGAACCCCGAACAACGGATCGTGGACTTCAACGCGCCGGCGGCCGCGACCTTCGACGGGCTCGAGACCGGCCGCGGCGCAGACGCGGCGCTCCCCGACGTCGTCGTCGACGCCGTGCCGGTGGCAGACCCCGCGACGACCCAGACCGAAGTGACGGTCGCCGGCGACGACGGAGACCGTATCTACCGGCTGTACACCGCCTCGCTCGACTCGTTCGGTGACAGTCGGGGACTCGCGGTGACCGTCCGTGACCTGACGACCCGCCGGCGACAGCGGGAGAATCTCGACCTGCTCACGCAGATCCTCTCGCGTGCGCTCAGACACAACATCCGCAACCAGGTGGACGTCGTGAAAGCACACAGCCAGGAGTTGGCCGACCGACTCGACGGGGACGCCCGAGACCGCGCGGTCGACGCGGCCGCGGCAGCCGACGAGTTGCGCTCGGTCAGTGCGAAGACGCGCGTGATGAAAGAGATCGTAGCCCATCGCGGCCAGACCGCGACGGTCGACCTGGCCGCGGTCGTCGACGACGTCGTCGCCGCACACGAGACCGCGTACCCGGAGACGTCGTTCCAGACGACGTGTCCATCCTCGTGCGTGACTACCGTCACCCCCGACATCAAGCACGCACTCGACAACCTCGTCGAGAACGCCGCCGAGCACACCCCTGGTGACGACGCAACGGTCGAGGTCTCGCTCGCACGGAGCGCCGACGGCGTGGAGATCACCGTCGAAGACGACGGTCCCGGTATCCCAGAGAACGAGCTGACGGTTCTCGAACGCGGCTCCGAGGAAGTTCTCGACCACGGCAGTGGCATCGGCCTCTGGATCGTCACCATGGTCGTCGAGGAGATCGACGGGACGATCCAGTACGACACCGACGGTTCGGGGACCACGATCACGCTGTCCATCGAGGCGTGACACCGTCGCCGGGTCGGCCGACTCGCTCGATCCCCCTGACCCTTTTGTACGAAGGGGCCACCAGAGCGTGCCACGACACCTCGATGGCCCACGACCGGCCGAGACGGCTGCGCGGTCGACCGGCGTGGGAACGCGGAGACCGCCTGTTCGCCACGACACTCGCTGCGACCACGCACTGGGAACGCCAGACAGCAGTTATGTGCGTCCGGCCGAAACCACCGGTATGCGCTATCTCGCTGCCACCGACGGATCGACGGTCGGCGACGACGCCGTCAGGTACGCGGCCCGAAACGCGCTCGCGTTCGACGCGACGCTCGTGATCGTCCACGTGTTGACTCCCGAGTCGGAGCTGGTCGACGGCACCCTCGTCATGCCCGGCGAGGAGGCTGCACTCGACGATGGCGAGCGGGTCCTCACGGGCGCAGAGGCCGTCGCAGAGAGGACCGTCGCGGAGGAGACCGGTGACGAGGACGACGCCATCGACGTCGAGACCGAGCTCCTCACCGGCCGCCCGGCGGACGCCATCACCCAGTTCGCCACGGAGACCGACGCCGACGCCATCTTCGTCGGACACCGCGGGCTCTCTGCAGAACGCGAGGAGGTGGTCGGAAGCGTCGCAAAGAGCGTCGTCGACAAGGCGCGTATACCGGTGACGATCACGCGGTGACCGACCGCACGGCCTCCCAAGGCACTCCGTCACTCCGTGCTGTCGGTCCGAGCCGCCGACCCGTGCTGCCGACTGGGGCTGTCTACCGGCTGGTATACCCCATCCGCGGGGACGTGACTCGTGTGACACCGTTCGCAACAGCGTTTATGTCTACAGAGCCCGTGCGGATAACACATGCAAACCAACGTCGGAGCGACGGACAAACGCGTCAGAACGGCACTCGGTGCGGTCGCGGGTAGCCTCTCGCTCGCCACGCTCGTAGGGGCAGCTCCGCTACCAGCGACCGCTGGTCCCGTCCTCGGGATCGTCGCGCTCGCGATGCTCGGAACGGCCCTGACCGGTACGTGTGGCCTCTACTCGGTGCTCGGTGTCGACACGTGCTCGGTCAGCCCGGGCGACCGACGATAGCGTCTTCGCCGGGACGACGTCGACGCACCGGCCCGGCTCACTCCCAGGCGTCGGGACCGAAGTCCGGGTTGACCTCCCGGCGGTGTCGCTCGATGGCGTCGATACGCGCGACCGCCTCGGCCGATAGCTCCAGCGATCGGCTCTCCCAGTTGTCGCGAATGTGCGCCTCGCTCGTCGCCTTCGGAATCGCCGTCACGCCCTTCTCGGCGAGCCACGCGAGACTGACCTGCGCCGGGCTGACGTCGCGTGCGGCGGCGACGTCCCGTACGACGTCGTGGTCGAACACCGACCCGCGAGCCAACGGCGAGTAGGCGACGAGCTCGTAGCCGTGCTCGTCGGCGTGTGCACGCAGCGTCGACTGCTGACAGAACGGATGGGTCTCGACCTGGTTCGCGAACACCGGCGCGTCAAGCACGTCCATCGCTCGCTCGACGTGGTGCGGCTCGAAGTTCGAGACGCCCACGCGCTCCGTCAGCCCCCGGTCGACGAGTTCGTCGAACGCCGGAAGCGTCTCTTCGGGATCGTACTCCCCGGCCGGCCAGTGGACGTACAACAGGTCCACGGCGTCGACGCCGAGCTTCTCGAGGCTCGCTTCGGCCGTCGCGACGACGTCCTCGGGTGCGAGGTTCGATATCCACACCTTCGTCGCGAGGAAGACGTTCTCGCGGTCGACGGCTGCGGCGTCTATCCCCTCGCCGACGGCTGCCTCGTTGCCGTATATCTGTGCGGTGTCGACGTGACGATACCCCATCTCGAGGGCCGTGCGAACGCTCTCGGCACACTGTGCGGGGTCTTCGTTCTCCCAGGTGCCGAGTCCGAGCGTCGGCATCCCGTTCGCCCGTTCGACGTCGTCGGTAGATCGTGCTGGCGATGACACGACTTCCCGTGGAACCCTGAGCCACTAAGCCGTTCTGGAGCCGACCGGCTCGAAACACAAAGCCCTTCTTCACTCGCCGCCGACCCGACACTCGAATGAGTGACTTTCCCGAGAGGGTCGACGTCGACTACGAGGACGGTGCAGGCGAGACCCCGGGTGACTACCCGTCGCTCCAGCACAAACTCGAGAAGGCGGTGGCGGTCACTCGCCGTGGACTCGAGACGTACGAGAACCCGGCGGTGATGTGGACCGGCGGCAAAGACTCGACGCTCACGCTGTACTTCATCAACGAGGTCGCCGCCGAGTACGGCTACGAGAAGCCGACCGCGGTGTTCATCGACCACTACCAGCACTTCGAGGAGATCACGGACTTCGTCGAGCACTGGGCCGACGAGTGGGACGTCGAGCTGGTGTACGCTCGCAACGACGACGTCGGTGCGATCGTCGACGAGCAGGGGCTAGAACCCGGAGACGACGTCGCCGTCGCCGACCTCTCCGAGCACAACCGACACCACGTGCGGGAGATCCTCGAGTACGACGACGACACGTTCCCGTTCCTGCTCGACACGTACGTTGGGAACCACCTGCTGAAGACCGTGGCGCTCAACGACGCGTTGGAGGCGTACGACATCGACGGCGTGATCTCGGGCGTGCGCTGGGACGAACAGGAGGCGCGTGCGGACGAGACGTTCTTCTCGCCGCGACACGATCCCGACCTCTTTCCCCCACACGACCGCATCCAGCCCATCCTCCAGTTCGACGAGCGCGACGTGTGGGACGCGTTCTGGCAGGTGGTCGTCCCGGAGACGGTCGAGGCGTTCCCGGACGACGGCTACGTCCCGCAGGGCGCAGACGACCTCCCTGCGGGCGTCGAACGGGCCGACGTCCCAATCTCACCGAAGTACTTCGCCGGGTTCCGCTCGCTCGGCAGCGAGGTGTCCACGGAGAAGACCACCGCAGAGCCGGCGTGGCTCCAGGACCTCGAGGGGACGACCGAGCGCGCCGGCCGCGCACAGGACAAAGAGGACCTGATGGAGCGACTGCGCGACCTCGGCTACATGTAGCGGTCGCCGGCGGATCACACGCGCCACCGGCCGACCGTCACCGACGGCGGCCGAACGTGTCACAGTCGGCGCGTTTTTTGTCCGCCCGGCACGTTCGTCGCGTATGGGACTCTTCGACAGACTGCGCGGTGACGACGACCCACGCGTGGTCTTTCTCGGTATCGACGGCGTGCCGTACGACCTGATCGACGACCACCCGGACGTCTTCGAGCACCTCCATCGCATCGCCGACGCGGGGACTGCCGGCCGAATCGACAGCATCGTTCCGCCGGAGTCGAGCGCCTGCTGGCCGAGTCTGACAACCGGCGTCAACCCGGGCGAAACCGGCGTCTACGGCTTCCAAGACCGAGAGGTCGGCTCCGACGAGACGTACGTGCCGATGGGGAGTCACGTTCGCGCGACGCGCGTGTGGGATCGCGTGACGAGTGCCGGGCGCGACGCGACCGTCCTGAACGTCCCCGTGACGTTCCCGCCGGAAGAGTCCGTCCAGCGGATGGTCTCCGGGTTCCTCTCGCCGTCCGTCGAGGCGGCCTCGAGCGACGCGTCGGTTCAGGCGACGCTCGAGTCGCACGACTACCGGATCGACGCCGACGCGAAGCTCGGCCACGACGACGACAAGTCGGCGTTCCTCGAGAACGCCCACGAGACGCTCGATGCCCGATACGAGACGTTCAATCACTACCTCGCCGAGGACGACTGGGACCTCTTTTTCGGGGTGTTCATGACGACCGATCGGGTTAACCACTTCCTCTTTGGCGACTACGCGAACGACACCGACGACGCGGCGGGCTTTCTCGAGTTCTACCGGGCACTCGACGAGTACGTCGGCCGTCTCTACGACAGCCTCCCCGACGACGTCTCGCTCGTCATCGCCTCGGACCACGGGTTCACCGAACTGCGCCACGAGGTGCACTGTAACGCCTGGCTCGCCGAGGAGGGGTACCTCACGTACGACACCGACGAGCCCGAGTCGCTCGCCGACCTCGGTGCCGACACCGAGGCGTTCTCGCTCATTCCCGGTCGGTTCTTCGTCAATCTTGAAGGCCGGGAGGCGAACGGCTCGGTCTCCGAGGGTGAGTACAAGACGGTGCGGGATCGACTCGTCGACGACCTGACGGCGCTGACCGGTCCCGACGGCGACCCGGTGTGTGCGGACGTCTACCTCGGTGAGGACGTCTTCGACGGCCCGGCGGCCGACATCGCGCCCGACGTCGTCGCCGTGCCCGCGGACGGCTTCGACCTGAAGGCGGGGTTCTCGGGGTCGAAACCGGTGTTCGGGGAGGGGCCCCGAAACGGGATGCACAAGTTCTCGAACGCGACGCTCGTCACCGACGACGACCGCATCGCCGTCGACGACGTCGACCTCTACGATCTCACCCCGACGCTGCTCGACCTCCTCGAGATCGACGTCGACGCCGACTTCGACGGGCGTAGTCTCATGCGGGCGTAGGCTCGTGCAGGCGTAGGCTCGTGCAGGCGTAGGCTCGTGCAGCCGACGGCGGTGAGGTACTGTCGGCCGGACCGTCTCGGTCGTCCGCGGTCGTACACAGTTTAGTAGCTCGCGTGTTGATCTGCGGTCATGACAGACGACACAGACGACGGTGGATCGCTCTCGCGGCTCGGACGCGTTGCACTCGGCCTCGGACTCGCGCTTCAGGCGTCGGAGGACTTCCGCGACATGGACCACGCGGTCGAGTACGCCGACTCCTCTGGCGTCCCGATGCCGGACCTCGCGGCGCCGTTCGCCTCCGGGATGATGCTCGTCGCCGGACTCGGCCTCGCGCTCTGGCGTCTCCCTCGGCTCGCGACCGGGGCGGCCGCCACGTTCCTCGTCGTCGTCACGACGACGATGCACGACTTCTGGAACGCCGACGAGGACAGCGCCTCGGGCGAGCGGCTGGCGTTCTTCGGAAATCTCGCGATGCTCGGCGGCGTCCTCGTCTTCTTACGTCGGGCGTACGCCGGCGACGACTGAGGTCGCATCGTCGAAGCTCCGCTCACGGGACGTCCTAGACGCGCCACGGCTCACTCGCGAAGCCGCTCACGCTCGCGGTGAGCCACGTCGGTGCCGTATCGTTCGACGAGCGGCTCGAGGGCCGCCCCGAGCGCGCGCATGCACGTCTTCACCGAATCGTATCCGAGCTCGTCGGCGACGCGGTCACGGTCGTGGCCTTGTAGTGCGAGTCGAACGAGCAACCGCTCTCGTGCGGCGGTGCGGTCGGCCGCCGTGGCTGCGGCGTCGACGTCCGCCTCGCCGGCGGGGTCGCCGCCGAGCAGCGCGGCGTACGCGAGGTCACGAACCGCCCCCGGTGCGATCTCGTATCGTCCCGGGCCGACCGCCGCGGCGACGACCGCCCGCCACGCGTCGTCGGTGAGCTCGATCGGCCACTCGACGGGGCAGCCGGCGAGCACACCGCGAACGACATCCACGTCGACATCGCTGTGGGACCCAGAGAGCGCGTCGCGTTCACGGCGCGCCAGTGCCCTCGCGTGTCGCTCACAGAGCGTCTCGCCGGAGTCACCAGCCGGTCGAAGCATGACGGCCGAGTACTCGCCGGAGGCGTCGTTTCTCGTCGTCGAGAGGTGTACGCTCCGGTAGCCGGCCCGTCGCCAGAACCGGAGCAGCCGGGGCGTGGCACCGAATCCGACGGCGAAGTACGCGACCTCGTCGCGGAACGCGGCATGCACCCGCTCGAGCAGGTGGGTGCCGAGTCCGCGACCCCGGCACGCGTGGTGGACGGCGATGCGAACGATCCGGAGTCCAACCGGCTCGGCGGCCGTCTCGTCCCGGAGCTGACTCGTGAGCAGGTCCGGTACCATGTTCCCGCGGACGCGTTCGCCCTCGTACATCGCTGCTCGCGTCTCGTCGTCGAGCCCACCCTCACGTGCGAGCAGTGCGACCGCGACGACCTGGCCGCCAGCGACGAGTGCCCGCGCGGTCAGGTTCGGTGCGTCGAGCAGCCGCGCGACGTCGTTCGGCTCGGTGCGGTAGTGAGCGGCGACGAGCAGTCCGAACGCCTCCTGGAGGAGGGATTCGTCCGCCAGGAGGGCCTCTGGATCGAGCCGTCGGAACGAAACGTCGGCCGTGTCGGCGAGCGCGTCGTCCGAGCGTGGGTCCTCGTCGACGAGCGTCGCCGGGAGCGCCGCGGTGACCGCGGGCCGAGCGTCGAACAGTAGCGCCCGCGCCGCCCACGACTCCACCGGGTCACCGCGTGCGTACCGGATCGGCTCGTCGAGGTGGACGTCGCGGGTGGCGAACGGGCTCGCTGCCAGTCGGTCGCGGAACCGGACGGCGAACCCGCGGCCCGCTCCCTCGTAGCCGTGAATCGTCGTACAGAACGCGACTGCGGGGGCATCAAGGACCCCCTCGAGCAGCCGAACCGGGAGCGCGGCCGCCTCGTCGACTATCACGACGTCTGGCTCGGCCGAACCGTCGACGGCGACGGCCGGCCGAGCGAACCGCACTCGTCCGCCGGCCGCGGCCTCGATCGTGGTGGCCGCGCCGTCGACAGAATCGGGCCGGCCGTCGCTGGACCCGCGCTGCCCGTCGACGGCCGAGACGAGCGCACGCGCCCTCGTGAAGAGCGGCTCGACGTTGCTCGGCGACGGTGCAGTCACGAGGACGTCGCTACCATCGAGTGCGAGCGCACCGGCGGCGAGCCCGGCCGCGCTCGACTTTCCTCGGCCCCTATCGGACTCGACGACGACCGCGGTACCCGGTTCGGCGAGTCGCTCGAACGCGCGGACCGCGCGGACCTGATCGGCCGTGAGACACGCGTCGTAGGCGGCCGCCGGGAACGTCGGAGCTGGCGGCGGTGTCGGGTCGCTCTGTGGCTGTGCGTTCGACGGTGACGTCCGGCCGTCCCGTTCGACTACCGGTTCGTCCCCCGATTCGGCCGCGAGCGAGACGACGGCGACGCCAGGGTGCGTCCGGAGCGTCTCCACCAGCCGCCGCCGAAAGCGTCCCGTCACGTCCGCGACGGTGGCAGGCGGAACGGCCAGCGACGCGTCGAACCCGTCGCGACGCGTCGGCCACTCCTCGAGCGGGGGCGTCAGGAGGACGAAGAGGCCACCCCCGTCGACCGCGCCGACGGCTCGTCCCAGCGCGTTCGGCGGACACTGCTCGTGACAGTCTACGACAACGACCTGCTTCGTCTGGCCCAAGAGGGCGTCTGCGCCCCGCGGACCGACACGGTCGAAGCGAAATCCCTCGCGCGTCGAGACGAGTGCTACCGCGTCGTCGCTCACACCGACAGCCTCGACGACGTCGTACGCGGCGTCGATACCGCGGTCGCGGTCTCCGGCGAGTACCAGCAGCCGGCGCTCGTTCGCCCCCGCTGCCTCGTCTCGCAGCGCCCTCGCGACCTCCGCGATCATTAACTGGTCTTGTCGTTGCGGGGGGATGTGTGTTGTCTTCCGGCGGAGCCGGGAGGCTTACCACGGCTCGCGTCGTTATGTCAGCCATGCCTACCGTTACGCTCATCGGCTCCCGGCTCGCGGACACCGGCCGCGAGTTCGTCTACCAGGGTGAGTCACCCGACTGTGAGGGGTGTCCGTACCGGAGCCAGTGTCTCAATCTCTCCGTTGGCACCCGGTACCGCATCACAGACGTCAGAGAGGACGCCCAGACGCTCGACTGTGCCGTCCACGACACCGGGGTTCGTGCGGTCGAAGTCGAGCCAGCGCCGGTTCCAGCCACCGTCCCCTCGAAAGGGGCGTACGCGGGGAGCATCGGGTCGCTCGCCGGTCCCTGCCCGCACACCGAGTGTCCGAGCCACGAGTACTGCGTTCCCGACGGCGTCGACTTCGAGGAGGAACGACGGATCGAGACGGTACTCGGTGAGCCGCCACACGACCACTGCGCACTCGATCGGGACCTCACCCTCGTGGAGTTCGCCCCGGAGTCCGAGTGAACCGCGCCCTCGCTGTACCGTTCACACCTCGGTAGCCGCGTCGAGGGTGATCTGAATCGCCCGCTCGACGTTGTTCTTCGCTTTCGCCGGCAGCTCCTCGTCGGAGTCGGCTCCCTTCTGTGTGCCCGTGACGAGGTTGCCGTCGACGGTACAGATCGCGGCTGCCCGGAGGCCGCGCCGGCGCGCCAGCGAGAAGATCGTCGCGGCCTCCATCTCGATCGCGAGCAGGTTCGCCGCCTCCCACGACTCGACGTACTCGTCGGTTTCGTTGTAGAAGGCGTCGTCGGAGACGATCGGCCCGACGTGGACCGTCTCGTCGTTCGCCTCCGCCGCGTCGACGAGTGCCGAGAGCGCGTCGTAGTCCGCGACGGCCGGGTACGTCGCCGACTCGTATCGCTTGCTCGTCCCCTCTTCTTTGGCGGCACCGGTGGCGACCACCATGTCGCCGATCGCCACGTCCGCCTGGAGCGCTCCACACGTGCCACACCGGAGGAACGTCTCGACGCCGACGTTCGCGAGCTCTTCGACGGCGATGGCGGCCGACGGACAGCCGATGCCGGTCGAACACAGCGTGAGGTCGGTTCCGTCGTACGTCGCGTTGACGACCCGGTACTCGCGGTTCTCGGCGACGACCGTGTGCTCGTCACACTGGTCGGCGATCCGGTCGACGCGTCCGGGGTCTCCGGGGACGATCGCCGTGTCGTGTACGTCGCCCGCCTCCACCAGCAGGTGTGGCTGTTTCGCCATAGGTGCGTCTCTGCGGCCGCGCGCAAAAACGACCCGGTCGGGCACCACCGCCGTGGTGGTCACACACTACCGGGCGCGTGTCTCGACGTCGACCGCGCGGCAGTTCACGGAGAGGGAGTTATAGAATGGGTAACGAGCTGTTGCTTGCGATTGAACCAAGCGTGAATCAGCTCTACGAGTTGACATGCGAATTGCTTACCGTGAGTCCTACCATTTTACCATGATGTGTTGCACGGCGTGCGAGATACAGGGCGCGAGTCGGTCATAGGCAGAGAAGGATCAACTACTGGATCAATATCACCGATCAGGGCTTATCAGCATACTGTCGGCTAATCAAAGCAGCGTACCCGCTGAGAATAAGAACGACCGCGGCGTACCCGGACCAGTAAGTTACCTCAGCACTCGGACTGATGGCCAACGTCGGGTATATCAGACCAGCGAGTACACTCACGGCGGCGACGACAAGTACTACTCTGCCGACTACTCGTGAGAGTGCCTCCGCGTCGGCGGGTGTGCCACCCTGATACCCGGCAATCAGACGAACGTCGCCGCGATATCGGATCCGGTAGCCGAGCCACCCAGTGAAGACTCCTGTCAGTACCATCACTGCTGTCACGGCCACGGTGTTCGTGCTGATTTCAGCGATCATTTCGGGCTCTGGCAGTTCCTTCTAGACGCTAGCTACCCATCAGTTGAACGGCTATGGAATGACGTCCCGGAGTCCAATTTTGACGGACGGCCCGCTGAACAGACCCGTACTGCCCGCTCACGGGTCGATTGTGATGGAGATGGTCAAGCAGAACGCCACGGACGTCCTGCCGGAGATACAACCAGTATTTGACTGCTCGACGTAGGGGCTTTCTATTACGTTGCTACCTTTTACCGGTCAAACAATTGACCGAAGGTAGAATCGCAGTCGGCCAGATCACGTGATATCATGATTGTGACAAAACAGAGAGCATAGCGAGCTTCAGCAACAATGTGTTACTTATAGGTCGAATAAATATCTAACATACTTATAATTACAAGTTGCTGAGGCGAGCCAGCTGGCACTCGCTACTTCTGGCTGAGATTTACTTGATGCTAACCGTGAGTGGCTCTAGACAACATGCACGGCTCAACTCCAACGTACCAGCGAGTCTGGTAGCAGTGTGGCATTGTGCTGTCGCTATGCTCTTTCAGGTAGTTAACCCGACTCAGTGTGGTGGCTAATGACCGACGCAAACCCGACGTTGTCACGTGCCTGGTCCACTTCGACAGTAACACGTTCGCCGACATCGGTTTCTGGGACGATTAACACGTAGCCACGGTCAATCCGTGCGATACCGTCTCCTTTGTCTCCAATACCCTCAATAGTGACCGTGCGGCGCTCACCAGACGATACAGGTGGGCTATCGTCTCTCGTGCTCACAGACCCGTCTGTGCTTTTATCATCACCGTGGTCAGCTGAATGTCTCCCCGGAGTCAGCATGCAAAGTTTGTACGTTTCGTTGGCCGTGAGCGTGTCTGAGCTAATCTCGCGTGCTGGTACTGTGAGATAGTACCGTCCGTTTTCTTCCTTCAATCGGGCAGAGTACACCGCTCTAAGAGCATCAGGAATGTCCATGATAGCTATCCACAGAAGGATGGCCGAGCAACTTTGTTTTATTGGGAGTACCTCTCAAGCTAGAGGCACTGCTCGTATTTATCCATCTGTTTACACAAACCAGCTCTGTGAAGATTCAGAGATAGTGAGATTCTTCTGCGGCGTATTGTACCTTGAACGCGCATGCACGGAAGCAGAGCCATCTGATTCACTCAGTATATTCCGCCTCTGCGCTCGCACTCGCACCGGTGTTCCGAACTCTCCACCAGTAGACGCCAGTCACAATACCGGTACAAAATACACCGAGGGCAAGAATCACGATCCCGGTCCGGGGCAAGCGAGCAAACGCAGTCGATATTTGGAGCAGGCTGAAGCCAAGCCAGAGTGTGCCCACAGAGCACGTTGCATAAAATCGCTCGCGTGAACGGGTGCGGTGTGTGTATTGATAGGCGCTTCCCCCGAGAACAATGACCCATGCGACTGCCAGCGCTGCGCCAAGGGTCGCATCCGACACACCGAGGATGCTGGGGACAGCCATACCGGATACTCTTCGCCAGTAACAAAAGTGATTACGCCCGATTACTGAGCCGGAAAACCCGACGTCACTGGCTACTACGGTCTAGGCGCACACGGACATGCTGAGCGGCTGGTCCACTCAACAGCGTGTAGACCGAGGATGTACGGCATTCTGATTTCACCCTCTGTATCTTGCGTGCTTATCCTGCCAGTTAAGCGATGAATCGTGTTCTCCCGTGTTGAACAGTTCAAGGGGTCAAAAGAGAATACCAACTGTCCTATGACACCCTGCACGGAAGCTATATGTGTCGCCGCGTTTACGGTGTGTCCATGTCGATACAACGAAGGCGATTCGTCGCAGCGCTCGGCGCCGGTGCGACGGTCGCGGCGGCCGGGTGTACCGGCGACACGACGGATGGGGAGACGAACGAGAGCGGGTCCAACGGCGACACCACGGCGCAGGTCGGTGTCGCGGGCGAGACGCTCACGCTCACGACGACGACGAGTACGTACGACACCGGGCTCCTCGATGCGATCCACACGGACTTCGAGGACCTCTACGGCGTCTCCGTCGACGCCGTCGCACAGGGAACGGGCGCGGCACTGGAGTCCGCCCGCAACGGCGACGCGGACGTGGTGATGGTCCACGCCCGTAGTCTCGAAGACGAGTTCATGCGGAACGGCTACGGGATCAACCGCCGTGACCTCATGTTCAACGACTTCGTGATCGTCGGACCCGAAGGCGACCCGGCCGGCATCGAGGGGGCGTCGTCGGCGACGGACGCACTGACGACGATCGCGGACGCACAGGCCCCCTTCGTCTCGCGGGGCGACAACTCGGGAACACACACCAAAGAACTCGTCCTCTGGGAGGAGGCGGGCACCCAGCCCGGCGGCGACTGGTATCAAGAGACCGGTACCGGCATGGGCGAGGCGCTCAACATCGCGAACCAGCAGGGCGCGTACACGCTCTCTGACCGCGGGACGTTCATCGCACAGCGCGCGCAGATCGACCTGACCATCCTCGTCCAGGGCCCGATCGAGGGCGGCCCGGAGATCCTCGCGAATCCGTACGGGGTGATGGCGGTCAACCCCGGCGTCCACGAAAACGCGAACTACGACCTCGCGATGGCGTACATCGGGTGGATCACGAGCCCGGGCGCACAAGACGCCATCGCCGACTACCAAATGAACGGCGAGCAGCTGTTCTTCCCGGAGGCCATCTCCGAGGAGCCGGACTTCCAGCAGTACGTACCCGAAGGGTGGCAGTCCGACTCGGCGAGCGAGTGAGCGTGGCGCTCGAGGCGGTCGGCTCCGCGCTGGTGGGCCTCGTCGAGCTCCCGTTTCGCGACGGCTACGTGCCCAGCATCGTCGTCGTCTCGCTGTACGTGAGCCTCGTCGCCGTGAGTCTCAGCACGCTGGTCAGCGTTCCGGTGGCGGTGACGATGGGGTTCCTCGAGTTTCCGGGCAAGTCGCTCGTGAAGTCGGTTATCAACACCGGGATGGGGTTCCCCAGCGTCGTCGTCGGTCTCGTCGTCCTCTTTGCCGTCTCCAACCAGGGCCCGCTCGGGTCCTTCGAGCTCATCTTCACGCGAGAGGCGATGATCCTGTCGCAGTTCGTGCTCGCGACTCCACCGATCACGGCGATCAGTCTCGCGGCGATCACCGGCGTCGACGACGGGGTGCGAGAGGCTGCCAGCGCGCTCGGTGGCACCCGTATCGACGTGGCGCTCGTCGTACTCAAAGAGGCGCGGTACGGGATCGCAACGGCGATCTTGGCCGGCTTCGGCCGCGCGATAAGCGAGGTCGGATCGGTGCTCATCGTCGGTGGTAACATCACGAGCGCGGACGGCATCTCGAAGACCCGCACGCTGACGACTGCGATCCAGCTCGAGGCTCGTCAGGGACGGTACGAGACGGCGATGATCCTCGGTGCCGTCCTCGTCGTCTTGGTGTTGACGGTGAACACGATCGTCGTGCGCCTCAGCGACAATGGGGTGACGCGCTGATGCTCCGTGTCACCGACGTCACACATGCCTACGACGCGGAGCCGGTGCTCACCGACGTCTCGCTCGCGGTTGACCCCGGCGAGGTGCTCGCACTCATCGGCCCCTCCGGCGTCGGGAAGACGACGCTCCTCCGTATTCTCGGACTCTCCCTCGAGCCGACCGCCGGCACCGTCGCGTTCGACGAGACGGACGTCTGGGCGGCCGACACGGCCCGTCGCCGGGCCCTGCGCCGACGCACCGGGACGGTGTTTCAGGCGGCCAGCCTCTTCGACGCCTCCGTCGCCCGCAACGTCGAGTACGGACTGCGGGTGCGTCGACCGTGGCGAGAACGGATCCGGTCGGGGATTCGCGGACTCGTCGGCGGTGAGGACGCCCCGGCGTCTGTCCGCGACGCGCTCGACGTGGTGGGACTCCCCGACGCGGCGTCCCGATCTGCGGACTCGCTCTCCGGGGGCGAGGCCCAGCGCGTCTCGTTCGCGCGGGCGCTGGCGTACGACCCCGACCTGCTGCTCCTCGACGAGCCGACCTCCGATCTCGACCCGCGCAACACGGCCGTCGTGGAGGACGCCGTCGAGCGGGCGCGCGCTCGCGACATCGGCGTGGTCGTCGCGACACACGACATGAACCAGGCCGAACGAATCGCAGATCGGGTGGCGGTGCTGCTCGGCGACGGGGTCACCGAGGTCGGGCTCACCGAGGCGGTGTTCGACGATCCGCGCGACGACCGCACGCGGCAGTTCATCGCCGGTGAGCTGGTGTACTGACCCGGCACTCGCCCCGAGCGCCGCGGTCCCTCCGGCGTGCGGAGAACCAGTCGAAACGTTTCGGTAACTAAAAATTATGCTTATGCTCGCTGCGCGGTTCCTCACGAGTAGTGTCAATGATGGGGTCAGTACTCGCGTTCGTCTCGAGGATCGCTGGTGGCGACACAGAACGGTCGACCCTCTCCGAACGGACCGCCGTCGATGCGACGCCGACGGCGCCGTCGAGCGTGGAGACGGGCCCGACACCAGCCGAGACGCCGAGCCAGCGCGCAGCGTCGGCCGGCGGGCGGCCCGCCACCAGCGCCCGCGTCGACGAAGGTCACGCTGACCTTCGCGAGGAGCGAGACGCGCTCCGCGATGAGCTGTCACAGACGCGGGCGCGTATCGACGAGCTGGAAGCAGGGATCGAGGCGACGACGACGGACATGAGACGGGCCGTCGGCGGCGACCTGTCCGTCCGCGTCGACCTCCAGACGGCCGATCCGGCGCTCTGTGAGCTCCAATCGGCCACGACGGCACTGGTCGACGCGTGGGCAACGTCGGTCTCACGCGCCCGCGAGTTCAGCAACCAGGTCGGCGGCGCGACAGAACAGGTCGCCGCGACGACCGAGTCGGGCAGACGGGAGAGCCGTGCAGTGAGTGCGTCGATTCGAGACATCGCAGACGCCACCGACCGCCAGCACGACCGCGTCGACGCGGTCGTCGGCGAGATCGAGAACCTCTCTGCGACGGTCGAAGAGGTCGCGGCGTCTGCAGAGGGTGTGGCGACGATCGCCGAGACGTCCGCCGACCGGGCGTCCGCGGGGAGCGAGGCGGCGACGGACGCCATCGACGAACTCGAAGCGATCGACGAGACGACGACGACGACGCTCGAGAGCGTCCAGCGGCTGATGGCCTCGATAGACGACGTACAGGTCGTCGTCGAGTCGATAGCCGACGTCGCCGACCAGACCGACATCCTCGCGGTGAACGCCTCGATCGAGGCCGCCCACGCCGGCGACGACGGTGCGGGCTTCGCGGTCGTCGCAGACGAGGTGAAGGCGCTCGCAGCGGAGACGCAGTCTGCGCTCGCCGACGTCGAGACGGCGATAGACACGATCCGTACGGAAGCCGCTCGGGCGGTCGACGACGCACACACCACCCACGGCCGCGTCGAGGCGGGCAAAGAGACGATAGACGAGGCGCTCACGGCGCTGGACGACATCGCCGCCGACGTCGAGACCGTCTCGACGCAGGTCACCGAGATCAGCGACGCGACGGACTCACAGGCAGATTCGACACAGCAGGTCGCCGTCATGGCCGAGGACGTGGGGGCTATCACCGCGGAAACCGCCACGGCGGCGAGCGACGTCGCCGCCGCGGCCCGCGAGCAGACGAGCATCCTCACCCAGGCGCAGACGGCGACGACGACGCTGGCCGAACGGACCGAGCTGTTGACGCGGTCGTTCGACGGGTTCGAGACGACCCGGCTGTCCGGCGACGGCGACGGAACCACCGTTGAGGTGTGGCACGCGATGGGCGGCGAGAAGGGGGTGTTGTTGGAGTCGCTCGCGCGCGAGTTCGAGGCACACCACGACGGCGAGGTGTCGATCGAGCTCACCGCGAAGGGGAGTTATCGGGGAACGCTCGCTGCGACGCTCGACGCCGTCGCCGACGGCCGTCCCCCGGCGATCGCGCAACTGTTCGAGATCGGCACGAAGCGGGCGCTCGACAGCGGCGGGTTCATCGCCGCCGAGGACGCGATGCCGACCGAGTTCGACGCCACCGACGTCCTGGCTCCGATCCGCTCGTACTACACGACGGACCGACGGCTCACCTCGATTCCGTTCAACGCGTCAACGCCGGTCCTGTGTTACGACCGAACGGCGTTCGAACGGGCCGGGCTCGACCCCGACGCGTCACCGGCGACGTACGGCGCGGTGGTGCGGGCTGCTCGCCGGCTGGTCGAGCGCGGCGTCTCCCCGCACGGGATCACGTTCGCCAACTACGCCTGGTACGTGGAGCAGTGGTTCGCGCAGGCGGGACAGCCGCTCGTTGACGGCCACAACGGCCGCGACGGCGACGCTACGGAGGCGCTCTTCGACAGCGACGCCGGGGTGGCGCTCTTCGACTGGTGGGCGACGCTCGACGACGAGGGACTCTACTACGATCCCGGTATCGAGGCACGTGGCGAGGCTCGGTCCGCGTTCTTCGAGGGTACGGCCCCGATGCTCGTCGCGTCCAGTTCCTCGCTGGCTGCCATCGAAGCCGGCGCGGCAAAGGCCGGGTTCGAGCTGGGAACGGGACCGCTCCCGGTCGGCGACGAGCGACACGGTCACGTCGTCGGCGGTGGCTCGCTGTGGATCTCGAAGGCGGTTCCGCGCGCCCAACAGGAGGCGGCCGGTGCGTTCCTCGCGTGGCTGCTCGAACCCGAGCAACAGGCGCGGTGGCACCGCGAGACGGGGTACTTCCCGGTCACACACGGTGCGGTAGATGCCCTGCGCGACGACGGGTGGTTCCGCGAGAATCCTCACTACGAGACGGCACTCGACCAGCTGCTCGCGGGGTCGAACACGCCGGCGACGAGCGGTGCCCGGATCGGTCCGTTCGACACGGTCCGGACGCTCGTCGAGGAGGCGTCCGTCGACGCGCGAGACCACGGCGTCGAGGCGGCGCTGTCGGATCTGAACGCCCAAACCGAGCGACTCCTGCAGCGATACCACGAAGGACGGTCGCCGACCCACGGCTGAGGTCGTGAGCCTCCGCTCTGCGGCTCCGGTGTCACTCGAGGGTCACCGCCCGACCCACGTTTCATATCGCACGATAAGGTGTACGAGCGCCGGCGCCCGGCGTCGAACGTCCGGTTGTTCCACGATCGACGTAGTATCCTATCGACACACACATATGCCAGCCTCATGAACGACCGTCAATGACTCCCGTAGGGATCGACGCGGTCGAAATCTGGTCCGGCAAGCTCAAACTCGACCTCCCGAACACGTTCGCCCCCGAGAAGGGCGACGACCCGGCGAAGTACACGAAGGGGCTCGGGTTGACCGACTCTTCGTTCCCCGACGTCTACGAGGACATCGTGACGATGGCCGCGAACGCCGCCAAGCGTCTGATGGATCGCGAAGGGCTCACGCCGGCCGACGTCGGTCGTATCGACGTCGCCACCGAGTCGGCGTTCGACCACTCGAAGCCGGTGTCGACGTACGTTGCCGGCTGTCTCGAGTCCGTCTACGACGGCGACTTCACCCACGCGAACAAGGGCGAGCGCAAATTCGCCTGTGTCGCCGGTACCCAAGCGATAGACGACGCGTACAACTGGATTCGCGCGGGACGCAACCGCGGTCGGGCGGCACTCGTCATCACGACGGACACGGCGCTGTATGCCCGTGGCGACCCGGGTGAAGCGACACAGGGAGCCGGTGCGGTGGCGATGCTCGTCGACGAGGATCCCTCGATCGTCGAGCTGTCGACGGCCCAAGGGTACGGGTCGAAAGACGAGACGGACTTTCTGAAGCCCAACCAGCAGTTCCCGAGCGTCGACGGCAAGCGGTCGATGCAGGTGTACCTCTCGCGGATGCGCGAGGCACTCGAAGACTACGAGTCGGTCGCTGGCGACCTGGAGCTGACGGAGTTCAGGTACGCGCCGTTTCACACCCCGTTCCCCGGTATGGTGCGGAAGGCGGCGTTGCTCGCGTATCGGCACGTGATCCGCGACACCGACCACGAGACCGCCCTCGCCGAGGACATCGGCCGTCAACCCCGCGAGCCGGACTTCGAAGACCGGGAGGCGTACGAGGCCGCGATTCGCGACTACATGGACGAGCTGAAGACGACCGAGCCGTACCAGCACTGGTACGACGACACCGTAGAGCCGACGCTCGGGCTCTCGCGTTCCGTCGGCAACTGGTACACGTCGTCGGTGCACGTCGCACGGGTGAGCGCCTTGCGAGACGCCATCGCCCGCGACGACGCCCTCGTCGGCGACACGCTGCTCGTCGCCTCGTACGGCTCCGGTGCGCAGGCGGAGATACACGCCGAGACGGTGTGTGAGGGGTGGCGAACCGGGATCGAGGCGCTCGACATCGACGCACAACTCGACGCCAGATACGACCTCTCATGGAGCGAGTACGAGGACGTCCACGACGTCCACGAGTACGACAAAGACCTCGGTCGAGACGTCGAGGCGTTCACCGTTCCGGACGGCGAGTTCGTATTCACCGGCTGGGGGCGGATGAACGAACGCACCTACGAGTACGTCGAGTAGCGGTTCGACACCGACGCTTCCCGTGAAAACGGCTCACACGACGGCTCTCGAATACGATGGGTTTAAACGAGTTTGCGAAGAACTACGCGTCAATGGCGACCATCTACGACGTGCCCGCCGACGCCCTCATCGAGGCTGTCGCGGCGCGACTCGAGGACCGGATCGACGAGCCCGACTGGGTAGCGTTCACGAAGAGCGGTGCCGGAAACGAGCTCCCGCCCGAGCAGGACGACTTCTGGTACGTTCGCTCGGCGAGCCTCCTCCGTAAGGTCGCACAGAACGAGCCGATCGGCATCGAGCGGCTCGCGACCGAGTACGGCTCGAAAAAGCGCGGTTCGAACCGATACTCCGTTCGTCCCGGTGAGCACGCCGGCGGCTCTCGAAAGCTGATCCGGTCGTCGCTGCAGGCGCTCGAAGACGAGGGACTCGTCACCACCGCCGCCGGCGAGGGCCGACGGATATCCGACGAAGGCGAGTCGTTCCTCTCTGCGGTCGCCAGCGACGTTCTCGAGGACCTCGACCGACCGGAGCTCGAACGGTACGCCTGAGCCGACGGCGCTTCCTCCAGTATTTAACAGTTCGGCACAGTGCTACGCCGGTAGAATCCCGCCGCGGCTTTAGATGTCTCACCCATTTAGGTCCACCTAAAGATGTCCCTCACGACCGACCAGCGTCTCTCTGGCGTCTCAGGTGGCGAGCAGGTTCAGATCCAGGCGGTGCCCGACGAGCACGTCCGCGCACACCTGCTCCGGATCGGGATGCTCGACGGTCCGGTCCGGTGTCGAACGACACTCTCGCGAGGACCGGTCGTGCTCGAACGCAACGGGACGACGATCGCGCTCGGTGACGCCGTCGCAGACGACATCACCGTGGCGGAGTGTGAGTAGATATGGGTGCGTGCCCGCACGGCGACGACCCGCCGCCGACGGATACGCCTCGCGACGACGTCGTGCGTACCGATGCGAACATGGTCGCACTGCTCGGGGCTCCGAACGTCGGCAAGAGCGCGGTGTTCAACGAGCTGACCGAGGCCGACGCGGACGTTTCCAACTACCCTGGAACCACCGTCACGGCGACCGTCGGATCGGTCGACGGACGCCGACTGGTCGACGCACCCGGCACCTACAGCGTCTCTTCGTTCTCCGAAGAAGAGCGGGTCGCCAGAGAGGTCGTCCTCGGCGCCGACGCGGTGATCAACGTCGTCGACGCGACACAGCTCGACCGAGACCTGTTTTTGACCCACCAGCTCCTCGACATGGGAATCCCGACGGTCGTCGCGCTCAACGTCATGGACGAGGTGGAACGCGACGGCGACGAGATCGACATCGACGCGCTCGAGGCCGACCTCGGCGTCCCCGTCGTGCCGACGGTCGCCGTCGAAGGCGAGGGGATAGCCGACCTTCGCCAGGCGATCGACGAGGCGTGTGCGCCGGCGGCTACCCCTGTCGAGCAGTGGTTCGACGCGCTCCCCGACGTCGACGCGTCGCGCCGTGAGGCCGTCCTCGTGCTGGAAGGCGACCGACCGACGCTCGAGCGGCTCACGGCCGGTGATGCCCGAGCAGACGGCGGGCTCCCGGACATCGAACTGCCGTCGCTCCGCGATTCGATCTACGAGCACCGACGACGACGGGTCGACGCCACGGTCGAACGGGTCAGAGAACCGGCCGACGACCGACGGACAGTCACCGACGTCGTCGACGCGGCGCTACTGAACCCGCTCACGGGGACCCCGCTCGCACTCGTGGGGGTCGGACTCGTCTACCTCTTCATCGGTGACGTGGTCGCACAGCGGCTCGTGGACGTCCTCGAGACGGAGGTGTTCGGGGCCCACTACGTCCCCTGGGTGACCGGTCTCGTAGAGACGACGGTTCCGGCCAGCGGGTGGGTGGAGCCGGTGCGGTTCGTGTTGATAAACGACAACCTGGGGCTGCTCACCGTGACGGTGCAGTACCTGCTCGGGGTGTTGCTCCCGCTCGTTGCGGGCTTTTACCTCGTGATCGGTGCGCTTGAGGACTCCGGGCTGTTGCCACGCCTCGCGGTGTTGACCGACCGCGGCATGTCGCGGATCGGCTTGAACGGTCGGGCGGTGATCCCGATGATCGTCGGGCTCGGCTGTGTGACGATGGCGGTGGTGTCCACGCGGATCGCGGGGTCGCGACGTGAACGACTCATTTCGACCGCGTTGTTGGGACTCGCGGTCCCCTGTTCGGCACAGCTGGGGATCATCCTCGGACTCCTGGCGGCGCTCGGAGCGGGCTGGTGGTTCGCGTACCTCGGCGTGCTGTTGCTCGTGTTCGGTATCGCGGGCGTGTTCCTCGACCGGACGCTTCCCGGCGAGAGCCACGGGCTCGTCACCGAGCTTCCGCGGGTTCGCCGTCCCCGAGCGGGGAACGTGCTCCAGAAGACGGTCACTCGGACGAAGGGGTTTCTCACGGAAGCGATCCCGTTGTTCGCGGTCACGGCGGCGGCGATCTCCGTGCTCGAGTACGTCGGCGCGCTCGCGAGCATCGTGCGCGGGTTGCGCCCGCTCACGGCCGCGCTCGGTATGCCCGCGGGGTTCGGTCAGATCCTGGTGCTCGGGCTCGTCAGGCGCGACTTCGCGGCCGCCGGAATGACCGACCTCGCGCTCTCGGCGTCCCAGGCGTTCGTCGGACTCGTCGTGATCACGCTGTTCGTGCCCTGCGTGCTCGCGATGGCGATGATCGTCAAAGAACACGACCTGAAGACCGGGCTGGTGATGTGGACCGGCTCGTGGGCCGTGGCGTTCCTCGTCGGCGGCCTCCTCGCTGCGGTGGTGACCGTCCTATGAAGTGTCCAACCTGTCAGTACGACCTCGACCCGGCATCGAACGACAAGTGTCCGCGGTGTGGCTACACCCTCCGCTGTTCGACGCTCGACTGTGGGAGCTGTGGAGCCTGTGGCGGTGGATCGCTCGCGAGCCTGCGTGGGCTCTTCTCGCGCGACGACGAGTGATGCCGTCCACCACACGTCATCGCCCAACCTACCAGCGGTGGCGCGCGCCTCGTGGACCGCGACAGCGTGTCCACGAGCGCGTGCGAGGGATGAGCGAGGGAGCGAAGCGACCGAGCGAATCGGTTGGGGAGGGTGTGGCGGTAAGTGGTGCCCGGCGGTCGCACGGTCGTGCTGTTCACAGAACTGCTACCAACCACATAGAGAATCGGTTGGGGAGGGTGTGGCGGTAAGTGGTGCCCGGCGGTCGCACGGTCGTGTTGTTCACAGAACTGCTACCAACCACATAGAGAATCGGCTGGGGAGGGTGTGGCATAACGTGTGCCCGGCGGTCACGAGGGCTTGTCTCTCACACCGCCATCGTAAATCGCGTCTCGCTATACAAAATCACGGCCCCCAGTAGTTGAGGCCGGTCATCTCAATGCATATGCCTGCCTCAAGCCCTCTCTGCTCAGCCGTTCAGAGTTGGTCGATCGGCTTGTTGATGATTTGGAAGACTTCGCTCGCCCGGTAGAACCGATTCCGGTCTTTCCCGGTGAGTTCTTCGAGTATTCCGTCATCTTCGAGCTGTCCGATCAGTCGGTTGGCCGTGCTGTATTCGACATCTAACCACTCGGCCGCCGTATTCACGTCAAGGTACGGATCTTCGAAGAGCCGCATCACCAGTTCGAGGATGTTCTCAGACCGCTCGCTCTGATATCGCTGTTGATAGCCTTCTCGGAGGTCGACTAGCAGGTTGGCCCGCTGATGGGCCTCGTCCGCTTGCGACTGTACGCCACGCAGGAAAAACAGGAGCCACTCTTCCCATTCATCGTGCTGACTGACTGCCAAGAGATGATCAACGTAATCTGACCGCCGTGCGTTGAAATAGGAACTCAGGTAGAGATACGGCTCGGGCAGGAGACCGTCACGTTGTAGGAGGAGACTGATCAGTAGCCGCCCGAGTCGTCCGTTCCCATCGAGAAACGGGTGAATCGTCTCGAACTGGTAGTGGGTCAGCCCGATTCGGAGAAGTGGATGCAGATTTGTCTCTTGGTTCACATACTCAAGCAAGTCTTCGAGAAGGTCTGGGATCCCGTTCGGTGGCGGCGGCACGTACCTGGCGTCTTGGATGTATGGCGTACTACCGATGAAGTTCTGCGTCGTACGGAGTTCCCCTGGGTCGGCCTCATCCCCGCGGACACCCGAAAGCAACCGGTCGTGCATCTCGCATAACAATTCGACGGTGATTGGATCGCCAGCTGTGATCGCATCCAATCCGTGTGTCAGCGCGTACAGATAGTTCACGACTTCTTGGGTGCCCTGCTGCCTGTCTTCGCCGATGAGAGCCTCCTGTCCAGCCTCATAGGCGTAGATGTCTGAGAGGGTCGCATGCGTGCCTTCGATTTGCGAGGATTCCAGCGCTTCTTTTCGGATGAACGGCTCGATTAGGATCTCTCTTGAGCCGACACGTGGGCCGATACCGTGGAGTCGACCAAGTGCCTGTGTCGCCTCCGCAAGCGGTGTAATGAGTTCCTCAGTACTGATTGAGGGCGGAAGCGGTTCAGGCTTAAACGCCGAATACGTCCCCTTCGGTGTCGTCGTGGGGACGATTTCACCAGGAGCCGTCTCGTCGAAATCATCTCGCTCCATTAGTGGCATCCCGACAAATACGCTGACTACTATTGGCATTTTTGGTGCTAAATCAAAATAGTAGGGTGGGTGATTGCACTGTCACAACTACTCAGAATCTCTAAGGATAGAAAATGTCACGAGGATAATGTTATCGGGACAAAAGAGAAGACCGACGAATACGCCTATCAGTGGGCGACCGTCCAGCTCGTCGGTAAGCTCCACTTGGACAAGAATGAGTGGCACCAGACGACGCTCGTGTACCGTCGAAACGAGGACTCTGAGCACACTGACAACCGGCAGTATTCGGTGTTCACGTGCAACGGTAACGAGCGGCAGCGCTGTTCTATTCTCTTCAAATACGCAGTTCTAGTTGGGATACTAACTGGAAGTGGTGGCCCGACCCGAGTGTGAACCGTGTCAAGTTCGGTGGTTCGGCTGATATCGTGCATACCAGCGGTGCTATAACTGCCGTAGTCTCAACTTCCAACGACCCGCGCGACGCCCGACAGCACTCACGGCCGACCCGTAGCGATCCGACGTGGGTGGACTGGCGGGGTCACCAACCCAAACAGCTAGGCCCCCACGACAGCACGTACACCGTGTATGATCGGTGACTACCGATGAGTGAGCCCGCCGACGCACGCACGGACCCCGATGCGATCCACACCTCAGTCGTCGAGTGTTCCAGCTGCGACACGATGGCGCTGGTCGTCGGGGACGACGCCGTGTCGTGTCACGGAACTCCGATGGAACCGGTTGACGACGTCGACATCTCGGTGAGCACGCCCGAACTCGAAGCGGTGTTACTACAGGTGTTCGACCTTCCGAAAGCCGGGATCGACGTCTGTCTATGCGTCGTCGGAGAGGGACCGGTGTCCGCCCGCGACGTCGCAGCGACGCTCGACTACGACCGGAGCACCGTGAGCCGGTACCTCCACGCCCTCGTCGACCTCGAGCTGATCGACCGCGCCGAGCTGAACCGCGAGGGCGGTGGCGTCGTCAACGCCTACCACGCCGCCGATCTTGACCGGATGCGCCGTGAGACGCTCGTCGGATTCCTACGCTGGGCCGGCGAGGCCGCGGGTCGCATCGAAGAGGCGAACCGGCAGAAGCGGGTCGCACTCGCGGCCAATACGGACCGCGACCCCCCCGAGGTGTTCTGGGAGGCGCTCGAAGCGGAGTGACCGACATCGGCACGGAGCCACCGTCATTATAACTCTTCGCCGGCGTTGCACTCGGCTTGCACGGCCGCCAACGGCCTAGGTGGACGCGTCTCGTCGTCAACGTATGACCAACGTCGCAATCGTCGTACTCGCGGGTACGGACGGTCACGAGAACCTCGGCCGCGTCGTGAACGCACTCGAGACGACACGAGAGTTCGCCGAAGCAGACGAGGACCCGAAGCTCATCTTCGACGGTGCCGGGACGACGTGGGTCCCTGTGTTGGAGGACCCCGGCCACGACTACCACGAGCTGTATCAGTCGGTTCGGGACCACGCGGCCGTCTGTGACTACTGTTCAAGCGCGTTCGACGTCGCAGATGCAGTCGACGCGGCCGGACTCGCCACTCTCGACGACCACGACGGCCACCCGAGCATTCGGCGCCTCGTCGACGAGGGGTACGAAGTCATCACGTTCTGAGGTCGCGCGCGACGAGCCCGGCTACCCCGTATTCTTCATCCCGGCTGCGATGCCGTTGACGGTGAGCCGGAGGGTCCGCTCCTCCGCGTCGGTTCGGTGTGTGCGGCCGAGGAGGTCGACCTGCAGGAGGTTGAGCGGGTCGACGTACGGGTTTCGGCGGTCAAGACTCTCGCCGAGCCACTCGCGCCGAATGAGTTCGTCGCGACCGCTGATCGAGAGCACCAGTTCGCGCCCACGCTCGTACTCGTCGACGAGTTGCGGGAAGAAGCGCTCGCGGAGCTCGTCGTCGGCCAGTTCGGCGTACTCGGCGGCGATCTCCGGCTCGGTCCGCGCGAGCGCGAGCGCCGCGTTGTCGAGCGTCGTCCGGAAGAACGGCCACTCGTCGTACATCTCGCGCAGCGTCTCGATCCCGTCCGCCTCGCCGGCCTCTTCTAGGTACGCGTCGAGTCCAGCGCCGACGGCGTACCAGCCGGGGAGGATGAGCCGCGTCTGCGTCCAGGAGAACACCCACGGGATCGCTCGCAGGTCCTCGACCGTGCGTTCACCGCTCCGCGAGGCGGGTCGCGAGCCGAGGTTGAGGTCTTCGACGACCGAGATCGGCGTCGCCTGCCCGAAGTACGAGACGAACCCGTCGGCGTTCAACAGGCTCTGATAGGTGTCGCGGGCGGCCGACGCCATCGTCTCCATGGCGTCGATCCACGCCTCGGGAACCTCCTCGGTCGGCTCTCGGTTGGCCTCCTGACGGGCGCGTATCTGGGCGTCTAACATCTGTTCGAGTTCCCGCTCTGCGATCCGCGGATTGGCGTACTTCTCGGCTATCGCTTCACCCTGCTCCGTGAACTTCACTTGTCCGGTGACCGTCTCGTTCGGCAGGGCGAGAAGCGCCTCGTTCATCGGCCCGCCGCCACGGGAGATAGAGCCGCCGCGGCCGTGGAAGAGCCGGAGGGTGACATCCGCGTCACGGCAGAAGTCCGCGATCCGTCGCTGGTTCTTGTACAGGTCCCAGTTGGCAGCGAGGAAGCCGTTCTCCTTGTTGGAGTCGGAGTAGCCGAGCATCACCTCCTGTACCTCGTTGCGAGCCGAGAGCGCGGCGCTGTACGCGTCGTTTTCGAACAGCGTACCGAGGATGCGCTCGGCGCCGTTGAGCGCGGACTCGGTCTCTAACAACGGAACCACGTCGATGCCACAGTGGTCGGGAAGCGTGACGACGCCGACCTGGTCGGCCAAAAAGAGCACCTCGAGGACGTGACTCGGCTCCTCGGTCATCGAGATGCAGTAAGTGTCGATGGCCTGCGTGCCGTACTCGTCTTGCCACCCGGCGAGCGAGTCGAACCGGCGCAACACGCGGGTGGTCGTCTCGGAGACGTCTCCGGGATCGTCGGGGTCGAGTATCGGCTCTGGCTGGAGGATCGCTCCCGTGAGGAAGTCGACTCGCTCGTCTTCGTCCATCGACCGATAGTCGACGCCCTCGGTCGCGACGGCTTCTGCGACGGCCTCCGTGTGGTTCTCTCGGTGGTCGCGGAGGTCGAGCGACGCGAGGACGAACCCGAACGTGTCGACCTGCCGTCTGAGTGGGTCGATGTGTGCGGTTCGGACGACGTCGTTGTCGTCGAGCGTGAGCGACGCTGCGATGGTGTCGAGGTCCGCGAGGAACGCCTCGGCGTCCGGGTAGCCGCCGGGTCTGACGTCGTCGACGCGGTCGAGTCGCTCGCGCATCAGCTTCAGCTTCTGTCGATAGGGCTCGTCGGGGTACCGCGTCCTCGCCTCCTCGACAACCGTCGGGAAGCGCTCGGCGTCCTCGGCCAGCGAGTCTCGAAGCGGGCCGGTCGTCGCGTAGCGGTCCCCGTCGTGGCTCAACACCGCGGAGAGTCGTTTACACTCCTCTCGGTACTTCTCGACGGCGACCGCGCGCTGTCGCTCCAGCGTCTCGTCGGTGACCTCCGGGGTGACGAACGGATTGCCGTCGCGGTCGGAGCCCGCCCACGACCGGAACTCGAACAGCTTCGGACACTCGACGTCCTCGTACTCACTCGAGATGGTCTCTTCGAACTCCTCGTAGGCGCTGCCGACGACGTCGAAGAGGGTGTTCTCGAGGTACCACCCGACGTTTCGGGCCTCGTCTTCTGGCTCGGGGCGACGCTGTCGCACCTGGCGGGTCCCCCAGAGACTCGTCACCTCGGCGCTCACGTCGCGCCAGCGGGCCTGCCGCTCGCGGTCGGTGAGCCGCTGCTCGTCGAGCGCCTCCATGAGGTTCGCGATCGACCGAAGTTTCGCTTTGACCGTCGCCCGCCGCGCCTCGGTCGGGTGCGCGGTGAACGTCGGTTCGATGAGGACGTCCTCGAGCAGCGCCTCCAGCTCGTCTGCTTCGACCCCCTCCTCGGCGAAGGTGGCGATCGTCTCCGCGAAGGAGTCGTGGATCGCACCCGCAGACTCGGCGTTTCGGACCGCCCGAACCCGCTCGCGCTCTTCTGCGAGGTTGATCAGCTCGAAGTACGTGGTGAACGCCCGTGCGACGATCCCCTCACGCGACCCGGAGAGGTCGTCTATCGCGTCGTACAGCGCGTCCCGGCTCTCGGCGTCTCCCTGTCGGTACGCGATCGCCGCCGTACGGAGGTCTTCGACGGTCTCGTAGGCTGCCGTCGACGTCTGTGCGGCGAGGACGTCGCCGAGCAGGGCCCCGAGCTCGCGGACGTCCGTCCGCACGCTCCGGTTGTGTAACTCCATACCGCACACACACCGACTGGTTCCGGTTAAACCCGCCGCATTGCGGAAAGTTTGCCTCACGCCCGAGTGAACGATCGGTCCACTGTCGGATCAGCTGCCCCGGCTCGCCGACGGGTTCGTCATGCTTTTTATCGGTCCCCCACGAACGACGCTGTATGAGCAAGTCCGACAAGTATCCGGCCGAGTCCGGGCGTCGGCGGTTCGTCAAGGGCGTCGTCGGGGGCGCGGCGCTCGCCGGCGTCGGCGCGCTCGGCTCCGCGACGGTCAACACGCTCACCACCTCCTCCGGTGTGGGTGGCGGACAGACCACCGCGATGACGATCGCCAAGGTGACCGGTCCGGCTCCGCGTGGGCTGCCACAGATCCCGATCCGCGTCACCGACGACGGGTTCCTCGAGGGAATCTGGCCGGAGGTGCAGACCGTCGAGCAGAACGGGGTCGAGATCGAGGTGGCACAAGAGGAACTCGGCGGCGTCACCTACTCCGGCGCGTGGTTCCAGTACTGCGGCGTCGAGTCACAAGAGAACGTCGCTCCGAACTTCGAGTCGGACAACATCTTCCGGGCGAACACCGGCGCGTACGACTGGCAGGACGAGACGTACGAGCGCGGTGACCGCATCCGCGCCGCAGACTTCGACGACTACGACTCGTGGGGGAACGGCGTCGGTAACGACGGCGTCGGCAAGCCGGCCGCGGTGACGTGGCGCTCTGAGGACGCCGATTCGACGCTCAACGCGACCGTCATCCGTTCGAAGCGGATCGAAGAGGCGGCCTCCCAAGACGAGTGGCTCGAGGCCTCGACGGACCAGGGCTTCATGGCGTACCTCAACGTCTGTACGCACTTCTGTTGTGTTCCGGGGTACAAACAGCTCGCCGAGTCCGCGCGCTACGGCGTCGCAGACGGAACCTACTGTGTTTGTCACCAGTCCGGGTACGACCCCTTCACCATCGAGCAGGCGCTGTTCGTCGCCCGCCCCCGCCCGACAGAGTAATTTCCGTCCGAGCGTCGCCCTTTTGACCCGCTCACACCTGTGTGGCGTATGCGCGACGACCACGACGATCCCTCCACCAGTCGATCATCCACAGACGACGCCTCTCCCGACGAGGCGCCCGACGACGAGTTCGTAGCCGAAGTCGAGCGCGCTCGCGCCCTCCTCGACGACGACGTTGAGGCGATCCACGTCGGCGTCGTCCACGACGGCGAAGTCGACACCACGTTCGCCCAGCGCGCCGGCGACGACACACGAACAGAGGGCCTTCGGGCGCTCGCGCTGCTCGCCGCACACGTCCAACTCGTCGCCGCCGAAGCCGGCGTCGAGGCGTCGACGGTCGCCGCAGATGCGGCCACGCTCGCCGGCCGCGTCGACCAGGTCCCGGCTACCGCAGACGACATCCCGGACGAGTGAGGCGGCGGCCACGGCCCGCGGTCACTCGCCGCGGATGCGCACCAGCTGGTGGGCGATGCCGGCGAGCGCGACGAGGAGGATAGCGAGGTTGAACGCGGCGAGGACGACCGGCTGGAAGGCCGGATCGACCCACAGTCGGATCGCTTCTCCCGCCTGATCGTACACGCTCCATCCGGCGACGAGCGCTAACAGGACCAACGCGCCGAGGCCAACTCTATCGAGGAGCCCGCGGGCATCACCCGCCGAGAGCCGCCCGAGTGTCCCGTCACTGGAGGTTCCGCCACCAGCGATTTCGTCACCAGTGGGTCCGTCGTCGGCTGGCATCACATCATCTCGCGCGCTCGCGTCATCTACTGCGGTCGCGTCGTCGCGGTCGATCTCGTCTGTCATTGTCGCCTCCGCGCGAGTAGACTCCCGCCAAGCAGTGCCACAACCCCGACGACGATTCCGAAACCAGGCGTCGCGTCCTCGGTCTCCGACTCGCTGACCGGTCGCTGGCCGGACGCGTCCGCCTCGTCGTCGCGCTCGCTGAAGTCTTCGGTCTCGAACGAGACGTCGCGGACCGTCTCGTTCGCACTGATCGTCGTCTCGGGGTCGAGGTTGGCGACGCCCTGTGTCTCGTCTATCAGCACGTCGTCGTCGAACAACGCCGCGTCGACGTAGTAGTTGTAGCCGTCCGGCACCGTCACACGGCTGGTCACCGTGTCGGTGCGTCCCGCCCGGATCGACCCGACCGACGCCGTCGCCTCGTCGGCGATCACGTTCGAGTCGGCCTGACGGAGCAAGAGGCGAAGGTCGAGTCCACCGGCCGCCTCGTCGCCGCGGTTCGTGACCGTGACGGCGACCGAGAGCGTCGCGGTGGCGTCGGTCGTCTCGACGACGCGCACGGCTACGGTCGGCCAGCTCGTCTCTGTAGCGAACCCGACCGACGACTCGGCGTACGACGGCTCGAGCGCCGAGACGCCCGCGACGCGTGTCGTCCGACGGTCGCGGCGCTGTCCGTCCGCGTACACGACCGTCTCGAGGCGATACCCACCCGCCCGCTCGACGGTCAGGCTTCCGTTCACCCCGGTCTCGCGGTCGCCGTCGATCGAGCCGACGTCGACGGTCGTCTCGTCGGCGAGGAGCCCCGACTCCGCGTCCAGTGCCCGGTGTCGAACGGTGACGTTCTGCGTCGTCGGCCCTCGGTGTCTGAGTGCGGTCTGCAGCTCGAGCCGAACGGTCTCGCCCCGGATTTCACCCGGAGCGATGGCGACGTCGGCGAGGTCGACCGTCCCGGCACGATCGGGTGGGGCTCGTGGGTCGCTGACGGCGGCCGGTGTCGCGGCGACGCCGATCGCACTCACGACGACGATCGCGGCGGCGGCCGCGAGGAGGGTTCGTCGCGTGTCCATGCCGACACGCATCCGAGGCCGTACAGTTGTAGTCTTCGCTTTTCCACGCGCATCGATCGGCGGACTCCCCGCCCGCAGTGGTCACAGAAGCCGGTACCGTCCGCCGGACTTGGTGAGCGCACCTCGCCGGGTGAGCGCCGTGAGCAGCGATCGGGCTGCGTCCGCCGGCACGCCGTGCTCCGTCGCGTACGCGACGATACGCTCACGTGTCGGGTCGTCGGTCGCGGTGATCGCCTCACGAACGATCTCCTCGCGAGACCGACTCGACGCACCATCGCGCCGTATCGACCGGGCGGCCGCCTCGTCGACGGCGTCCGCGTCGAGCCCGGCCCCCTCGAGATACGTCTGGTCGTCGACGCCGGCGTCCTCGACGGCGCGCTCGAGCTCTGAGACGTGGTCGACCGCGGCGAACGCCTCGCCGTCGCCCTGCTTCTCGGCCAGGAGGGCCGACCGTGCCTCACGCGCCGCGTCGCGGTCGTCCGACTCGAAGAGGCGTTTCAGCTTCGCCGTCTGGTGGGTCTTTCCGCACCGTGAGCACCTCGCCGTCTCACTCGATCGGAGGTCCCGAACGAGCCACAGGTTGCTACACGCGTTACACCCGACGACCGCGTACATACCCCTACGTTCGGCGGGCTCGGATTTGAACCCTCGGCTCACCTCGATCCGCGGGCGTTCCCACCGTCGTCGGCGTCGTCACGGTCCGTCGGCGCATCGCCGGCGTCTCCGTCGTCGACACCGCTGCCGTGTGCGGCCTCCGGGAGCGAGATCAGGTTCTCTCGGCCGAGCCGGAGCTTCTCGACGCGGTCGTCCTCGGCCATCGCCGAGAGCAACTGTGACACCTTGGCGTCCGACCAACCGGTCTCGTCGACGATGGCGGCCTGCCGCATCCGGCCTCCGTTGGTCTCGAGGAGCCGTTCGACCCGCTCTTCATCAGAGAGCAACGAGAGGTCCGTCTCGTCGGTCGTCGACGGCTGGTCCGTCTCCTCGGTGGACGCCGACGCGTCCGCCGGCGACGCGGCCGCGTGCCCGTCGGTCTCACGGTCTCCGTCGTCGGAGGCCGGGTCGGTCGCGCTCGCACCCAGCCGCCGGTAGCCGAGCAGTCCACCGGCGATCACGACCGCTGAGACGACGAGGGCCCCGGCGAGCAGTGACCACGGTGTGGTGCCGCCCGCGGTCGGCGTGTACACGACCGCCACCTGGTCGGTGGCGTCGAACGCCCGTGGCCCGCCGATGACGACGGCGTTGTCCCGCAGCGTCACGCTCGCCCCCGGCGTGTCGGAGACCGTGTACCCGTCCGGCGTCACCACCTCGAGCGTCTGGTTCGCCCGCAACGTCCGGAGCCAGGTCTCGCCGTCGGCCGTCGAGAGGGCGTCTCCGAGCACGAGACTGTCGCCGTCGCGCTCGAGGAACGCCGTCCACACGAACGTCAGCCGGAGTTCGCCCGCCGCGACCACCGACTCGCGGTCGGTGGCGGGGTCCTCGAGCACGACCCAGGTTCTGTCGACGTCGACGACTCGCATCTCGCGGTCGACCGTCCGATTCGCCGCACGCGCGTACGACTCGAAGAGGCCAGGCGTCGGACCTACCGCTCCAGTGGCGAACCGCTCGCCGACCGTCTCGAACGCGCGCGTCTGGTTCGCGTCCGTGAACGCGTACCTGACGGTGACCGTCCACCGGGCGTCGCGGTTCGGCCGCAGCGCGATCTGGATGCGAGTCTCCCCAGCAGCCACGCCGCTATCGTCCAACTGCGCCGGCGTGGAGCCGACGGAGAGCGGCGTCTCGGCCGACGACGCGAACGGTGGGGCGGAGCCGGCTCCCGTGGCGGTCGCCGCGCCACTCACGAGCGTGAGGACGACGACCACCGCCAGGAGTGCGCGCGAAGCGGGGGTGCGCATGTGACCGAAACGAACTCCCGGACCGGGCAAAACCCTTTCCATGCCCGGTTTCGAGTCGTTCCTGGCCGTCGCCGCCGTGAGATGGGCTTTTTATCGTCCGGTGGTGAATCCTATCCCGATGAGAGCCCTCCCGGTCATCGCCGTCGTGCTCCTCCTCTGTGTCACACCGGTTACCGGCGGTGTAACTCCCACGGTCGCGATCGACGCCGCCGCCGCGCCGAACGCATTCGGCGCGGTGACGTCGGTCCCGACACCACAGACTGATGCCGACTCCGCCCCGGCCGACGCCACGTCACTTCGCGTGCTGTCGCTCCCCGCATCGGCGACGGTCCGGACCGATCGACACGCGACACGGCCGGACCTCGGTGCGTCGCTCGGGCTCGCCGTCGCCGACACCGACGGTGCGCTCAGAACGGAGACGACGGTCGAACGGGTGCAGTCGGCAGACGCCGCCGCGGCGCGCGAGCGGCGGATTCTCGCGGCGATCGACCGCGTCGCGCGCGCCGAGGCCGACCTCGGCGACCGACAGGCGGCGGCCGTCGACGCACACGCGACCGGCGCGTTGTCGACTCGGGCGTTGCTCGACGAGCTACTCGCCGTTGCGACCCTCGCACGGGAGTACGACCGGCGACTCGAGCGTCTCGACGGACTCGCGCGTGAGACCCCGGGGTTCAGCGCGCCGCCCCGACTCGACGAGCTTCAGCTCCGGCTCGAGACGTACCGCGGTCCGGTGCGTTCGGCCGCGCTCGCGACGGCTCGCGGCGAACGGCCGACGACGACGATCCGCGTTGCGTCGACCACCGACGGGGTCGTGCTCGCGACCATCGACGACGACCAGTACCTCCGCGAGTCGCTGCGGCGAGACCGCCTCGACCGCGACGGCGGGACCGTCTCGAGCGAGGCGGCCATCGCGCTCGCGACCGATCGGTACCCCGAGACGACGGCGCTTCGCCAGCCCGACGCGTTCGGCGCGGGTGCCGTCCAGCGCGTCACCGTTCCACACGACCGCGGACGACTACGAGCGTTCGTGAGTGGGGGGACGACGGCCGTGTTCGCCGAGCATCAACGGATCGACCTCGAGGCGTTTCGAGGCGACGCGACCGTCTCGACGACCGCCGACGGGTTCGCCGTCGACGTTCACCGGAGCTACCCCGGTGGACCGGTCGCGGTGACGGTCCGTGACGAGTCGACCGGAGAACCGCTCGAAGGCGTGACTGTCACGCGGAGCGTCGGCGACGGCGACAGTCGACCGATCGGCGAGACGGACGGCGACGGGGTCGTCCGGACGCTCTCTCCGGACGCGCCGTACCGTATCACCGTGGTCGACGAACCACGCGTCGCGGTCGTCGATCAGATCCAGCCGCTCGCCACGCCCCGGCTCGCCGCCGCCGGCGACACGTCCAGTGCACCGTCTGTGGCGGTCGCCGGCGCTTCGAGCCCGGTCGACACCGCGAGCCCGACCGTTAGCGGTCGTCCGGTGGACGCCCGCGTCACACGCGGGGTGACACGGCCGCGGTCGCCAGCGACCACCGACCGTCGCGCCGTCAGAGCGACCGGTACCACCGACAGGATATATACGGTGACGACCCAGCCACCCCGTGTCACGACAATCCGCGCCCCCATCGCGCGCAGAACGGTTACCGCCCGGTGACGCGCCGACGGGGCGAAGCCGTCTTTCCGACTCCGGTTCGGACCTGCCGGGGAGAACCCCCCCGGTGGAACCCGCCTCCGAGTCCGCGTCGGCTACGAGGGCCGACTCGCGAGCACTGACGCCGGTCGCGGTCGTCCTCCTCGTGGCCGTGACGGTCCTCCTCGCTGTCGGCGTGGGAACGGCGACGCTCGGGGTCGCTCAGCTCTCGTCTCCGGCCCCGACCGCGACGATCGCCCTCGATGCGACGGCCGACCGCGTCGTGTTGACCCACCGTGGCGGCGATCCCATAGATGTCGGTGAGCTCCGGGTCGTCGTCGCGGTGAACGGCGAGCCGTTGCGGAACCAGCCGCCGGTTCCGTTCTTTTCGGCTGCCGGTTTCCGGCCGGGACCGACCGGTCCGTTCAACGCCGCGACGCCGGACGAGTGGACGGCCGGCACGAGTGCCTCGTTTCGCATCGCGGGGACGAACGATCCGACGCCGGCGCCCGGTGATCGGATGACCGTCCGGCTCGTCGTCGACGACCAGCCGATCGCGACCCTCGAAGGGCGCGTGACGGCGGGCTGAGTCGGTGGCGACCGCCGATCTCCGGCTCACGCCACCGGCGTGCGGTCACTCCTCCGGCACGCGCGCGACGGTCGTGATCGCCCGCGGACTCCGTGGGGTCGCCTGCTGGATGTGGTGTTCGAACGCGTCGTAGCCGGCCGCCTCGAACATCCGGTCTGCCTCCGCCTCGTCGTAAAACAGCATGATCGCGTCGGCGAGCCGTTGGAGGACGGGGTTGTGCGGGTAGTCCGGTCCGACGACGAGCACCTGCCCACCCGGCTTCGCGACGCGACGGAGCTCTGTGAGACCGGCTACCGGGTTCGGCCAATACTCGATCGAACCGGACGACCAGACGACGTCGAACGTGTCGGCCGCGAAGGGGAGTCGCTCGGCGTCGCCGCGGTAGAACTGCACGCGGTCGTGTTTGCCGAACTTCTCGAACGCCTTCTGCATCTGGTGGATGCTCTGGTCGAGTCCGTGGACGGTCTCGACGTGTTCGAGCAGCCCCTCCGTGCCGAACCCGGTTCCACAGCCCACGTCGAGTACCCGGTCGTCCGGCTCGATCTCGAGCCACGAGAGCGCCTCGGTTCGCATCTCTGGGGTCCAGTTGAACCGATTGACCTGGTCGTACACCTTCGAGAGGTACTTGTAGAACAGCCGGGCGTTCGACTTGTCCTCGAGAATCCCCATTTGTCGTAGGTTGTGCGCCCACCCGCATAACGACACGGATCCGCTTCCGACCGGCTTATGCGTCGGGCCGACCGTTCTCCCGGCATGCACCCGACGACGACCGGTCGGTACCGCGTTCACGACCGCCGCGAGAACCCGGCGGACGTCGACGCTCCGACCCCGGTGTTCGTGCTCGTCGAGCGCCCGCCAGAGCCCGTCGATCCGACCGATCCGGACGCCACCGACGCGTACGATCCGGTGTACGTCGAGGCGACCGGGTACGAGGACGAACTCGCCGACCGCGTCGCGTCACTCGACCCGGGAGCCGTCGTCGACGCTACGCTCGCGTGGGACGACGGTACCGCGCGATTCGCCGACCTCTCGGTGCGGCGTGAGACGCGGTTTTGGTTCGCCGACGGCGTCGAAGGGATGTTCGAGGCGGCCGTCGAGACGTGGCAACGGATTCGTGCGGACGGCGAGGCCGTCGGATCGATCACCACTCGATCCACGGACGACGAGCCGAACGGAGCGCTGTACGTCTTCGCCGACGGCCCGAACACCGACACGTTCGAGGAGGTCCGGACCGGCCGACTCCCGATCGAACCGCTCGTCGATCGGGTCAATCGCACGCGCGACGACGACGCGCCGCGTTCGGTGTTCGTGTTTCGTCCGGCCGCATACGACTTCGTCGCGGTGTACGTCGTCTTCGAGCGCGACGGCGTCCTCGCACGGACGGTCCGTGACACCTACGACCTCGGCGACGGACTCGCCGATCGGTTATCGAACGCGGCCGGTGTGAGCGACGAGGCGACCAACGACGAGGCGGCCGACGAGCACGACGCCTTCGATCTCACCGACCGACTCTGAGACCGGGCGTGCTCACGGCAGTCGGCTGCGTCCACGGCGGCAGCTCACAGCCAGTCGGCGTCTGGGTCGACGCGACCATCGGGCACCTCCTCGCCGAAGACAGCGGCGACGTCGTCGGCAGCGCTCTCGTTGAGATCCGTTCGGGCGTCTTCGCTGTACCACGCTGCGTGCGGCGTGATCACCGTGTCGGGCCGGCCGACGAGCGGATCGTCCTCCGGCGGCTCTGCCGCCAAGACGTCGAGGCCTGCGGCTTTGATCCCGTCCGTCTCGAGCGCCTCAAGCAGCGCGTCGGCGTCGACGACGGGCCCTCGTCCGACGTTGACCACGACGGACGTCTCGTCTAACCGGCCGAGAGCGTCGGCGTCGACCATCCCACGCGTCGACTCGGTGAGCGGGGCGTACACCGCGACGTGGTCTGCGCGGTCGAAGAGCGCGTCAAGGTCGACCTTCTCGACGCCGTGTTCGGCCATCGCGTCCGCGTCGACGAACGGGTCGTACGCTACGAGCTCCGAACCGAACCCGGCGAGCTGTTCGGTGGCTCGCTGTGCAATTGGACCGAACGAGAGCAATCCGATCGTCGAGGCGCTCACCCGCCGAACGGGGCGGCCGTCCTCCCACGTCCACCCGCCGTCGGCGACGCTGTGGTCGTACGTCTCGATCGAACGGAGGCAGCTCAAGAGGAGGGAGACGGAGTGGGTAGCCACCTCATCGGTACAGTAGTCGGGTACGCGCGTCACCGTCACGCCCGCGTCGGCCGCCGCGGCGACGTCGATGTTGTCGACGCCGACCGCGGCGCGGACGACCACGTCTAGGTCGTCGCCCAGTGCCTCGATCGCCGCGGCGGTGACCGGCGTGTCGATGTCGGTCACGATCGCGTCGTAGCCGGCCCCAGCTTCGATCAGTCGGTCGGTCGAGCCGAGCTCGGCGACGTCGACCGTGACCTCGTCGTCAACGGCGTCGGGCAGCCGTGCGCGGTAGACGGCCGGGTCGATCATCGCGAACGCAGAGAGGAGTACTCGCTTCATACGAAATATTTTGAGCTGACTGCACTTCATACCCGTTGTTTTCGCTCGCTACACCGAGAATATTACCGTCGATCGTGATTAATTCGGTCTCGTTGGGTCGTTCCGTCCCGTCGGGGCCGTCCCCTCGGGGCCGTTCCGACGACTCTTTGCAGACGGCGGCCGTACGACGGCGCGTGAGCGACGACACGACCACCAAGCCCCCGATGCTCGTGCTCCTCGAGTCGTTGGCGTTCTACCGAAACGTCCGGATCGGCGTCGCCACGGGGCTCCTGTTGGCGGGATCGCTGTACCTCGTGCGAACGCTCGAGCTGCTCGGTCCGCTCGTCGAGGTACGCGAGTACCCGGTGTTCGGCCCCGAGGTGTGGTTCCTCTCGCTCGCGTTCGTGCTCGCGGCGGCAGCAGCGCTCTCGGTGGCGGTGGGGCTCACGCTCGTCGAGGCGGTGCGTGGCGCACGAGACGTCGGGCGCGAGGATCGGCGTTAGTCGGCCGTACAGGAGGCGTCGCGTTCCTCGTTGGTGAACTCCTGTGCCGGTTCGGTGAGCTTGTAGAGGTTCTGTCTGGCGTCGGCGAAGTACACGTCCTCGTCGACGATGTCGATCCCCTCCAGCCGTTCGAGCGCGTATCGAACCGTACGCGCCGACAGCATCGACTCCTGCACGATACCCTTCTGTGTCAACGGACCGTTGTACTCGAGGACTTTGAAAACCAGTTTGGCGCTTGGCGGAAGGTCGTCGAGCCCCTCCGTGTGAGTTCCAGCCATTGCTACCACTCGAAACCACACATGGGCATAAATGTTGATGCGGATCCGCCGATCGGGGTCCGCTTCGACCGCCACTTCACGGGCATCCCGACCACGTACCAGCATACGTTGCCGGTATATCGCTGACAGACTGACCGGTCAGTCAGCGCTCGCGCTCGCGCGCGCTCGTCGCCGGACTCACGCGCGCCAACCGGCCTGACACTCCCGTCGGGTCGCCCTCGTGGTTCTTGCAGAGTCGCGTTCACGGACGTCGGGGTCCGAACCGCGGGTACGAGTCGAACGCGTTCCCCACAGACGGAACGAACGGCTTTTCACGGGTGCTCGCAGATCCGTTCGTATGAGCGAGGATTCGGGGATATCTGGGCACGCCCGGAGCGTGGTCGTCACCACGATCTGTGCGCTCGCGGGCATCGCGGCCGGCGTCGTCTCGGCGGTCTACGTCGGAACCGACCCCGTCGACGCCGCCAGCACCACCGGCGTATTGGTGTTGGGCGCGTTCGTGCTCGCACAGTACCCGGTCTACCGCGTCGTCGGCGTCGATATCGCCGACTTCGGCGTCAAAGACAACCTCTACGTGGCGTTCATGACGTTCACGCTGTGGTTCATCAGCTACACCGTTCTCCTCACCTCGGCGGTGACGCTCTGAGATGGCCGACGACAGCATCGCCGTCGTGGACCTCGACCGGTGTCAGCCGGACCGGTGTAACTACGAGTGTGCGAACTACTGCCCGCCGAATCGAACGGGCAAAGAGTGCATCACCGAGCGCGGGCCCGACGCCGACGAGGGCGACCCGGACCAGATCCGCATCTCCGAAGAGCTGTGTCTCGGCGAGACGTGTGGCATCTGCGTCGAGAAGTGCCCGTTCGACGCGATCGAGATCATCAACCTCCCCGCCGAACTCGAAGACGACCCCGTCCACCGGTACGGTGAGAACGCGTTCGCACTGTACGGGCTCCCGACGCCAGAGCCGGGAAGCGTCACCGGTATTCTCGGTCCGAACGGAATCGGGAAGTCGACCGCGGTGCACGCGCTCGCGGGCGAGCGCGTCCCGAACCTCGGCGACCACGAGACGCCCTCGGACTGGGAGCGCGTGCTCGACCGCTTCCGGGGGACCGGACTCCAGGAGTACCTGAGCGCGCTCGAGTCGGGTGCGGTGACCGTCTCGCGGAAGCCACAGTACGTCGACCAGATACCCGCCCAGTTCGACGGCAACACCCGCGATCTCCTCGAGCGGACCGACGAGCGGGGCGCCCTCGACGCGCTCGTCGACCGGCTCAACATCCGCCCGGTGATGGACCAGAACATCGGCTCTATCTCCGGCGGCGAGCTCCAGCGCGTCGCGATCGCCGCCTGTCTGGCACGCGACGCCGACTTCTACTTCCTCGACGAGATCACGCCGTACCTCGACATCGGACAGCGCATGGTCGCCGCCCGCCTCATCCAAGAACTCGCCGCGGACGACGCGGACCGGTCGATGCTCGTCGTCGAACACGACCTCGCGATCTTGGACCTGCTCGCCGACACCCTCCACGTCGCGTACGGTGAGCCCGGCGCGTACGGCGTCATCACCGATCCCAAGTCCGTGCGAAACGGGATCAACGAGTACCTCGGCGGGTACCTCGACAACGAGAACATGCGCATCCGCCCGAGTGCGATCACCTTCGAGGAACACGCCCCGCGCGTCTCATCGAAGGGGACGCCGCTCGTCACGTACCCGGATCTGCAGCAGTCGTACGGCACCGATGCGTTCGAGCTACAGGTCGAAGGCGGGACGATCTACGAGTCGGAGGTTCTCGGTATCGTCGGGCCGAACGGGATCGGGAAGTCGACGCTCGCGAAGCTGTTTGCAGGCTCGTTGACCCCGGACGACGGCTCGCTCGGATTCGACCTCGACATCGCGTACAAGCCACAGTACGTCGAGGTCGACCAGCCGATGCGGGTCGACGCGTTCCTCTCGTCTATCACCGACGCGTTCGGCACCTCCTACTGGAACACCGAGGTCGCCGACCCGCTCCAGCTCGACCGGATCATGGAGCAGAATCTCGTCGACCTCTCGGGCGGCGAGCGCCAGCGCGTCGCGATCGCCGCGTGTCTCTCCGAAGACGCCGACCTGTACCTCCTGGACGAGCCCTCTGCACACCTCGACGTCGAACAGCGGGTGCGTGCGACGACTGCGATCCGCCGGTACGCCGAGAACCACGACGCCACCGTGTTGGTCATCGACCACGACATCTACATGATAGACCTGCTCGCGGACCGGCTCATGGTGTTCGACGGCGAGCCGGCCGAGGCGGGGTACGCCTCGAAGCCACAGGCGATGCGGGCGGGAATGAACGACTTCCTTTCGGACCTCGAGATCACGTTTCGACGCGACGAGCGCACGGGCCGTCCACGCATAAACAAACCGGACTCACAGAAGGACCGCCAACAGAAGCGCGACGGCGAGTACTACTACGCTCCGTGAACGACCGCCGGCTCAGTCGTCGGCGCCGACGACCAACACGGGTACTGAGCCGTCGCGCTGGAGCCGTGCCGGAAGCGGATTCGGGTGGATGAGTCGGTCGAGACCGGTCCGCCGCGCCGACCCGACGACGATACAGTCGACGTCGTGTGCGTTTGCGAATCCGAGCACCTCCTCGTGAGCGGTGCCGTATCGGAACCACTTTTCGACGTCGACGCCGCGTGCCGTCCCCCGTGCCGCGGCCGCCTCGACGACCCGTTCGCCCTCGCGTTCGTTTCGTTCTACGACCACGTCCCACGCCTCGGTCGTGTCGACGACGTACAGCGCGTCGACGCTCGCCCCGTGGGTGGCTGCGAGGTCGACGCCGGCCGCGACGGCGGCGTCGCCGGTCGTGTCGCCGTCGGTGACGACCAGCACCCGCTCGAAGAGTCCGGCTGGCTCGCCGTCTGTAGCGGCCGTGCTTGCGCTTTCACTCGGGGTGTGGATCGCTGCGTCGGTTCTGCCTCGGTTCGCGTCGGAGTCGGTGTCTACGGACATGGGCTGGTGGTCGGCAGGTCGCCTTCGGACGGCACGCCGTCTCTACGCACAGTTCGGCTGCACGCGTCTTAAGCGTTTTCGACAGGATAGACGATTATCATTATCTATCCGGCTACGATGGTCGATACGATAAGTCAACTCGGATTTACCGACCGTTCGTTTCGTTCGAGGGCGACACAGTCTGTGTTTCTCACACAGATACTCGCCGGCGATCTGCCGTACCGAAGCGATTAAGCACGGAACGCGCGAACCGCGCGGTATGAAACAGCTCATCGTCCGCGGCGACCCTGGCATCCGCAAGGACGCGGTCATCGAGCACGACGGCGAGCAGCTGATCTGTTTCGGGATCAACACCCAGGGTGGGTGGCACGGGCCCGACGAGCCCCAGCTGTGGTGTACCGTCGGGAGGCCCGACGAGCGTGAGGCCTACGAGAAACGCGAGTACGTGCCACACTGGCTCGACGTCGAGACGGTCGACGCCGCGGCGCTGGACGTGATCCAAGCCAGCGGCGACCTGTCCGTGTGACGGCGGTGTGATGCGAGCGGCTCTCGAGACCGAGACTACGTCTCTGCTCCGTCGACGCGGGTCTCCGTCGCCGTCGCTGGGGTCACAGTGATAAGTGCGAAGTTGGGTGTGGCCGCTCAGTTGCCGCTCGAGAGCGCCTGTTCGACGACGTTGGAGTACGACGACTCGCCGATGTTGAAGCTGATCTGGTCGTACACCTCGCCGTCGAACTCGTCGGCGAACACGTTACTGAACCGCTCTGAGAGCTGCTGTCCGTAGTCGTTGTTCACGTACAGCGTCGCGGCGGACGCGGCCTCGAGTCGCTCGGAGGCGACCTGCGCCATGACGCGGCCCTGGAGTCGGTCGCTTGGCGCGGTCCGGAAGATGTAGTCGTCGTCCTCGAGGTTCGTCACCGAGAGCGCGGTGCTCGAGGGCGAGCAGCCGACGACCTCGTTCGGGATGAGCGTCTCCTGACAGACCGGGACGTTCACGCCGGAGGACGCCGTGCCGCACACCGCCGGCACGCCAGCACTGACGAGCGACTCTGCGCCGCTCACTCCTTGGTCCGGAGAGGTGTTGGTGTCCTCGAACTGCGCGTTCACGGTGAGGTCGAGGTCGGAGTCGTTGACCTGCTGGGCCGGAATCTCCGCCGCACGGATCATCGGCTGACCGGTCGAGGCCAGGTCACCGGTCTCGGGCAGCAGGATGCCGACGCTCACCTCACGACCGAAGCCGCCGGGCGACTCGTCGGCGGACGGGCCGGCTCCGTCGGGGTTCGCGCCCTCGAACGTCTGTGTGTCCTGAACCGCGACCGACTCGGCGCCTTGCCCGTCGAACTCCCAGACCGAGTACGCCGCAGAGGCCGGGTCACCGTTCTCGTCGAAGTTGACCGAGCTCGACGCGCCCTGGTAGTTGATGTTCTCGCCGTTGGCCGCCGCCTCGACGGCGTCGAGGAACTCGCCCGGTCCGTACGCCGTCCCGTCCGGGTTCGATATCCGCCGGAGCTGGTCGCGGATCGCAGTGCCGTCGTTCTCGCCGGCGGCGACGTTGGCGAGGATGAGCGCCGCAGCCGAGTCGTACGACTGTGAGGTGAACACGCCGGGCGACTCGTCGTAGGTGTCCTCGTACAGGCTCGTGAACGCCTCCTGGTTCGGACCGCCCGCCGCGGGAGCGGTACCCGTGACGTTCGCCATGTCGTTGCCGACCTGTCCCGGCAGTCCGGCGTCCTGAAGCCCGTCGGGAATGAGGATGTCCTCTGCGCCGTCGGAGGCCGCGTAGTAGTCCCGGAAGAGCTGAATCCCGCTCTCCGGGTAGCCGATGACGACGAGGAGGTCGGGACCTCCACCGCCTCCGCCGCCACCGCTTTCGCCGCCACCGCCGGTTCCGGCACAGCCGGCGAGGCCGACCGCCCCGGCCGCACCCACTCCCTTCAGTACGTCACGCCGTCTCTTGTGGTATGACATATCCAGTCATATAGAGGCCTCGTTCTTAAGTATATCCCTGTCAGATCCGGGACAGCTTGTGACAGTTAGTCACATATATTGAATATAACCGTACTCCGGCGCGGCGGTTCACACGCGATCTTGAGGCGCGCGTCCGCGCGGGGTCACTCGCGGGTCGTTGTAGCGGTCGAGTCGGCGGCTCCGAGGTACCGTCGACAGGTCGCTGCGACCCACGAACCGACGGCGTCGTCGGTGCTCGAGAGCACCGTTTCGAGTCGTCCGTCGTCGAATCCACCGACGACCGCGCGGTCGTCGGCGAGGAGGAACCCGACGGGCGCGCGCGCTTCGGACGCGTGCCAGTCGATCGACCGCGCCGCGAGTGCCGCACGAATCGCGGCGCCTCCCGGCCCCGTGACGCGTGTCCTAGCCGGTCCCGCGAAGACGACCCGGACGTTCGTAGACGACGCCTCGGGCCGGGCGGCGCGCCGCATCGCCTGGACCACGGTGGGGTCGACGTGTGGCAGGACGGTGACGATGGCACCCGCGTCCACCAGACGCGCCGAGAGCCCGTCGACGAGGTCGCCCGACTCGCGGGTGAGAAGAGTGACACGCTCCGTGTCGACCGGCGCTGGGCCGCCGTCGGACCGAGTCCGGTCCCGAAGCTCAACCCCCGCCCCGCGTTCGACGAGCGAGACGAGCGCGTCGACCGATCCACCGACCGGTAGTCCCGCGTCGCCCGTGGGTGACGTCGGCCCCTCGTCCGTCGGTGGCGGCGGCTCCTCACCCATCGGTAGCAGTCGGCTCGGTCTCGTCTGTGCGCGTCGGGTACGACTGTCTGGGGCCGCTCGAGCGCCGGGCGAGGAGCCGAGCGGTGGCTCGCCGGTCGTCGTCCGACCGCTCGCCGCCGAAACCCTCGTTGCTCATACCGCGAAGATGCCCGTCACCGCAGAAAACCCTCACGACGAACGGTTGAAGCCACGCGAGTGCGAACCGGCACCCGTGACCGACGACGCACCCGACGACGAGCCGGCAGTCCTGCTCGGCGAGCTGCTCACCGACCACGACGAGACGCTCGCGGTGGCCGAGTCGCTGACGGGCGGACTCGTCGGCTCGCGCGTGACGGACGTCCCCGGCTCCTCGGCCTACTTCGACCGCGGGTACGTGACGTACTCGAACGACGCCAAACTCGAGACGCTCGGCGTCGACCGAGAGGCGCTCGACGCGCACGGCGCGGTCAGTGCCCCGGTCGCCCGTGCGATGGCCGCCGGCGCGCGGGACCGTGCCGAGACGACGTGGGCCGTCTCGACCACCGGGATCGCGGGGCCGACCGGCGGGACCGACGAGAAACCCGTCGGATTGGTGTACGTCGGCATCGCGTACGCGGCACCCTGGGGGACGGAGGCGTCGTTCACCCGGAGCGTTCGTGCCGAGTTCTCGGGGGACCGCGACGCGGTGAAGCGGGCGAGCGCCGACCGAGCGCTCGCCGAACTGCTCGCGGCCGTTCGTGACCGTACGGCGTGAAGCGGGTCCGCCTCGCGTGTCGGCCGCCGGTTCGGTCGGTCACCCGTCGAACGGGACGGTCCCCTCGACGCGTACGCGGTCGCCAACCGCTACCGTGGTCCCCCACGACGCCGTCGGCACGACCGTGTTCACCATGAGCCGAAAGTCGTGGTCGAAGCGGTCGCTCTCCGTCCACGACGGGCGCGTCTCGCGCCGTCGCTCGACGAACCGTGTCCGGAACGCCTCGAGCGGCTCGCCGGTGTCGGGGTGTCGCGACGGGACGACACACCGCTGGCAGGGGTTGACCCCGAGCACCGTCGCCTCCCCGGCGGTGACGCGGACGGCTTCGCCGTGGTCGGCGAAGAGCCGATCCTCGAAGAACGCCGGGCAGTCGCCCAGCACGACGTTGGGACGGAACCGTCGACGGACCTCACGGGCGTCGGCGATCGCGTCGAACCACGACGCGACGGCCACGAGCGTTCCGTCGCTGGTCACCGTCGGGCCAGGAGCGGCGCGGTCGTCGGGAAACCCGGCGGGATCACGGACGAGGTCGACCGCGTAGCCGAGGTACGCGCCGACCCACGCCGCCAGCGCGTCGCGCTCTTCGGGCAGGGTGAACGTGGCCGCGTCGGCGTCGACGTCGTCCGTCGCCGGACGCTCTAGCGTGACGGCCGTGGGCGTCGCGTCGGCCGGTCCGGCGAGTTCGTAGCTCGCGTGGAGTCGATGGATCGCCGGCTCGCTCTTGCCGTTGACGTAGCCGCCGCCACCGCCGACGGAGGCGGTCTCGGGGTCGACGCCGGCCTCCACGAGTGCGTACGAGCGATCGCCCCGGAGGACCCCATTGGAACCGAGCACAGCCCGGTCGACGGTGACCCCGTCGAGCGACTTGATGGGATACGCGACGAGGCCGTCGAGACGAGTCATGTCGGGCGTTCGACCCGCCCGGACAAAAACGTCGCTCCGGCCGGAGCCGCACCTCGGGCCGCGGCGTCACTCGGCTTCGTCGTCGTCGGTCTCCAGCCCGGCAGCCGCGTACGCGTCCGCGACCTCGTCTTCGGGCACCGGTCGATAGCCGTCCGCTTCGGTGATCGTCGCGACGGCGAGGTCCGCGGGACCGAACTCGTCGTCGTGTTCGGCGAGTGCGCCGACACAGAGTTCGATGCCCGCCGCGAGCGAGAGGTCCGGCTCCCACTCGTCCTCGAAGACGCCCTGGATCGTCGACCGCCCGCCGCCGATGACGGTTGCCTTCCACTCGTTCGGCGTGCCGGAGGGGTCCGCGGCGAACAGGCGGGGGTCGCCGTCGTCGATCCCGCCGATGAGCAGCGCCGCGCCGTAAGGACGGGTCCCGCCGCGCTGGGTGTTCTCCTGGATGTGGTCGGTGACGAACTTCGTCAGCGTCTCGACGCCGACCGGCTCGCCGTACCGCAGGCGGTTCCCCTGCGCCTGGCGGCGAGCGAGGTCGATGAGCTGACGCGCGTCGGCGACGTGGCCCGCGCTCGCGGTGCCGAGGTGGTCGTCGAGCTTGTGGAGCTTCTCGATGCTCTCGGCCTCCATGAGCGAGGAGGTCGCCTGCGACATCGCCACGAAGACGACGCCGTCTGCGGTTCGGACGCCGAGACTCGGGGCCCCACGAGAGACGGCCTCGCGGGCGTACTCGACCTGGTAGATCCGTCCGTCCGGGGAGAACAGGGAGGTACCGCGGTCGTACGCCTGCTGGTCGTTACCGCCCATCATCGACGTCCACCCGCTCGCGCGGTGGCGAGGTAATCCATTACGAGTAATTACGCCGCACGGTTGAAAAACCCTGCTCAACCGGTACGTTCCCGCGTCCACGACGAGTATATGCGTCACGAGCGCGTATCGACGGACAACGTGGATTCGAACCCCTTCCCGCCGCTGCTGGTCGCGGCCCTCGTGGCGGTCGCCGCCGTAGGCGCCGCCGGTGCCGTCCCGGACGCGAGGGTCACCGTCGACGCGGTCACCGTCACCCCGGGTGAGCCCGTCGTCGGCGAGCGCACCGCACTCAACGTGACGGTCGCCAACTCCGGCGGCAGTCCGGCCGCCGGCGAGGTGACCGCAGTTCGGCTCCTCGACGCAGACGACACCACCCTCGACGAGGCGTCGACACCGGGGGCACTGTCGCCCGGCGACACCCTCGAGACGAAGCTCTGGACGTCGTTCGAGACGCCCGGCGAGCACCGACTCACCGTCGAGGTCGTCGCCGACGAGGCTGTTGGCGACGGCGAAGACGCCAATCCGAACGACCCGCCGACCGTGACGGTCACCCGCGACGTCGTCGTCGACGTCGCCCCAGCGGAGCCATCGATCGCGCTTCGAGCGCGACCGCTTGCACCGGAGGACTTACGCACCGACGAGGACGACGGCGGCGTCGACGTCGGGGGCGTGAACGGTATCGACGGCATTCTCGGTGGCGGCGGTGGCGGCCTCGAAACTGGCGACGACGACGAGGCGATGGCGACAGCGATGGACGGCCCCGTCGCCGTGACCGTGGTGAACACGGGCACCGTCCCCGCGGAGCGAGTGAGCGTGACCGCGTCGGGGGCTCCGGTCGCCGGGACCGGTCCACTCGATGCCGGCGGGAACGCGACGACAGATGACGCGGCAGCGGCCGCAGACGACGCCGGCGAGGACGCGTTCACCGCCGGGCCGTTCGTCGTCGAAGACGTCGCGCCGGGCGACGAGCGACGGGTCGTCGTCGACCTCGGCTCGCTCTCCCGCCAGACCGACGTGACGTTCACCGCCGCCTTCCGTGCGAGCGCCGGCCCGCCGACGACCGACGGCGCGGCCACGAGCGCGACCGCCGACCTCGTGTACCCGCAAAGTGCGGGGCAGCCGGTCGTCACCGACGCGACCGTGACCCGCACGAGCGAGGACACGATGGCGATCGACGCCAACCTCGCGAACGCCGGTGGTCCCGAGATAACCGGCGTCGTCGTCTCCGTCCGCGACGCCCCCGGCGTCGCGGCGACGCCTGCGGGCGGCGGGTACTTCGTCGGGGGCGTCGCGAGCGACGACTTCGTGCCGTTCGAGCTCACCGTGGACGCGAACGCGTCGGTCGCAGAGACGGTCCCGGTCGAGATCGCGTACACCGACCGCGGCGTGCGCTACGTCGAGACGGTGTCGCTCGAGACGCCGGCGCCGCAGTCGACGAACGAGTCCGCAGCCGGGACGGCGACCGTCTTCGGCAGCGCCGGGTCCATCGGAGTCCTCGGGGGAGCGCCGGCCGGCGTCGTCCCGCTGTTGGTTGCCGTCGGCGGACTCGCGGCCGTCGTCGGCGCCGTCGTTCGACGACGAGATGTATAGCGTCTCGCTCCGCGGCGTCGAGAAGCGCTACCCGGGTGGGGGTACGGAGCCCGTGATCGCGCTCGACGACGTCGACTTCGCGGTCGAACCCGGCTCGTTCGTCGCCGTGGTCGGCCCGAGTGGGTCCGGGAAGTCGACGCTGCTCAACGTCCTCGGGCTGTTGGACGACCCGACCGCCGGCGAACGACGCCTCGACGGGACCGACGTGACGAGCCTCTCGGTTCGCGAGCGGACGGCCGCCCGAAAGGAGTCGATCGGCTTCGTCTTTCAGGACTTCCACCTGCTGCCGACGCTCACCGCGGTCGAGAACGTCACCCTCCCGACGACGTTCGACTCAGGTACCGCCGACGACCGGGCCGCGACGCTCCTCGACCGGTTCGGGCTCGGCGACCGACTCGACCACGAGCCGACCGAACTCTCGGGCGGGCAAAAACAGCGGGTGGCTATCGCCCGGTCGCTCATCAACGACCCCGCCGTGCTACTCGCCGACGAGCCGACCGGCAACCTCGACACCGAAACCGGCGAGTCGATCCTCGCCGAGTTCGAGCGGGTCAAACGGGAGGGCGTCGCCGTCGTCGCCGTCACCCACGACCCGATCGTCGAGTCGTTCGCCGATCGGGTCGTCGAACTCAGAGACGGCGTGCTCTCGCCCGGAACCGACGAGGAAGCATCGGACCGGAGCGTGCGAGGTGAGCCGTGAGCCTCGGGGCGTGGCGGTCCTCGGTGGCGATGGCGGCGCGGAACCTCCGACGAAACCGGGTGCGGACGGTGCTCGCGGTGTTGGGCGTCGCTATCGGCGTGTTCGCCGTCGCGACGCTCGGCGTATTCGGCAACGTTCTGGCGCTCGGCGCTGACGACGCGATCGGTGACATCGGCACGCAGGTGGTCCTCTCGCCGAACGCCGACGCCGGCGTGGAGTCGCTCACCGACGCCGACGTCACCGCGATCCGTCGCGCCGTGGGGGAGCCAGCCGTGGTTCCGCTCCGCTCCGACGGGGCGATCGTCTCCGGTGCCACCGACCAGCAGTTTGCGACGGTGTACGGCGTCGAACAGCCCGGCCTCGCGTTCACCGCGGCCACCGGATCGCTGCCGGAGCGACACCGAAACGGCGCGATCGTCGGCGCGAGCGTCGCCGAGAGCCTGGGCCTGGCGGTCGGTGACCGCGTCGAGGTCGCCGGGGCCCAGACCCGGGTCGTCGCCGTCCTCGCCGAGAGCCAGACGTTCAGTCCGGTCGCCCCCGACGACGCCGTCTTCCTCCCCGAGTCGGCGTTCGCGGGGACCGGCTACGACCAGGTCCTCGTCGTGGCCGACTCCGGGACGGCAGCGCGCGCCGCCGCCGAGTCGATCCGCGAGTCGGTGAACGCCCGTGAGTCACGCGTCGACGTCTTCGAGCTGGCGGCCATCGTCGACGAGATCAACGAGTTCTTCGACCTGCTCGGGACGTTCTTGCTCGGGCTCGGCGGCATCTCGCTCGTCGTCGCCGGCGTCTCGATCCTCAACGTGATGTTGATGAGCACCGTGGAGCGCCGGCAGGAGATCGGCGTGATGCGCGCCGTCGGGGTGACCCGGCGCGACGTGCTTCGGGTCCTGCTCGCCGAGGCCGGACTCATCGGCGCGATCGGGGCGGTCGTCGGGACCGCCCTGACCGTCGTCGTCGTCGCCGGGCTCGTCGTCTCGACGCCGGCGGTCGACACCGAGGTGGTCCTCGACCCGTCGAACGGGACGTACCTCCTGTTGGCGCTCACGTTCGGCGTCGGCGTCGGGCTGGTGAGCGGCGCGTATCCGGCGTGGAAGGCCGCGAACGAGCGGCCCGTCGAGGCGCTCCGGAGCTAGCCGTCGGTAGCCTCCCAGTCGCGTGAGACCGGCTCCTCGCTCGCGTCGATCGCGGTCAACAGCCACGCCGCCGCGTCGTCGATCGTGGCCGCGTCGGTTCCGACGATCTTGAGCCGGTTGTGCTTCGCCGCGCGGTCCGGATAACAGCCGACCGTGACGTCGTACCGACGCATCACCTCCTCGAGCGACGGAACGATGTTCGCCTCCGGCTCGACGGTGTAGAGGAACCGCGACCGACGCTCACCGGCGAACTCGTCGGCGACGGACTCGAACATCGACGTGAGCTCGTCTGGAATCCCCGGAAAGACGTAGACGCCCTCGAGTACGCACCCCGGCGCGAGTCCGGCCTCGTTCAACAGCGGCCGACTCTCCGCGGGAAGCGCCGCCTCCGCGTCGACGTCGACGTCGACGTCGCGGTCTGGGACGCGCGCCTCGATCTCGGCGAGTCCCGCTTCCACGTCCGCGCGGACGACCGGCGACACCGTGAGGTCCCGGTCGAAGGCGTCCGCGACCGCCTCGACGGTCACGTCGTCCGGGGTTCCGCCGATCCCGCCGGTGACGATCACGCGGTCGAAGGCGTCGGCGTACGCCGCCACCCGCTCGGCTATCGTCGCCCGTTCGTCCGGCAGCGCGAGCACGCGCGGGACGGTCACGCCGCGGGCTGCCAGCCGCTCGGCGAGCCAGCTCGCGTTCGTGTTCACCGTGTCGCCGGACAGCAGCTCGTCGCCGACCGTGATCAGTGCAACGTCCATCGATCGTCACTCGTCGTGACGACGGGAGAGCGCTTCGGTGTGCGGGTGTCGGAGGCCGACGGTCGGTAGCCGGCGCGGCGTCTCACTCGCGTCGGTCGTAGGTGACGAACGCGAGGTCGTCGTCGGTCTCACGCGCCGTCTCCTCCCACGCGTCCTCGTCCCACGCCGGAAACTGGGTGTCCCCGTCCGGTCGCTCTGGAACCTCGGTCAACACCATCCGGTCGGCGATCGGGAGGAACGCCTCGTACACGCTCGCGCCGCCGACCACGTACACGGTCTCGACGTCGCGGTCGGCCGCAGCCCGGCGCCCGAGCGCGGTCGCCTCCTCTACGCCGCCGGCGACGACCACGTCGTCCGGGGCGTCGAGGTCCCGCGTGGTGAGGACGACGCTCGTCCGATCGGGCAGCGGCTCGCCGATCTGCTCGAGGATGCTCTCGTAGGTGACGCGGCCGAGCACGACCGGGTGGCCCGTCGTCAGCGTCTTGAAGTGTGCCAGGTCCCGTGGGTAGTGCCAGGGCATCCCGCCGTCGGCACCGATGACGCGGTTCTCGGCGACGGCCGCCACGACGACGAACGAGACGTCCCGCTCGTTCGGGTCGGCGCTCGGGTTCGTCTCGGTGTTGTCGGTCTGTGGAGCAGTGTCGTTGGGCATCACTCGGCCACCGCGAAGGAGAGTCCCTCCGCACAGTCGTACTCCACGAGCGAGACGTCCTCGTAGCGCAGCTCGTCGAGCGGGACGTCGGCGATCTCGAGACGGGGTCGTGCGCGCGGCTCACGCGAGAGCTGTTCGAGCAGCCCGGGGACGTGGTCGTACCCCGACTCGTCTGCCGGCTCCGTGGGAGCCGCCTCCTCCAGCCAGTTTCGCACGTCGCGATACGCCGCCCGCGTCTCGACGGCCGCCAGCCGCTCTTGGAGCGCTGGTAGGTTGTCGGCGTACCACTCGCCGCGTGCGCCCTGCCCGCAGTAGACGTGGGCGTCGACGATGGTGTGGCCGAACTCGCCCACGTCGAAGTCGGTCCGCTGTGCGATCGCTTGTGTGAGCAGGGCGTAGGCCGCGAGATTGAACGGGACGCCGAGCGCGATATCGCCGGAGCGCTGGGTGAGGTGGACGTTCAACCGTCCGTCTTGGACGGTCACCACGAACGTGTAGTGACACGGCGGGAGCGTCGAGACGGCCGCGTTGGCGGGGTGCCAGGCGTTCACGACCATCCGTCGCGAGTGCGGATCCTCGCGGAGGGTGTCGAGGACGTACCCGATCTGGTCGAACACGCGGCGCTCGGTGCCGTCAGGGGCGGTCTCGACGTACACCCAGCGGTTCGCGTCGTCGGGCCACGACTCGCCGTCGAGCGTCGCATCGTCGTCCGGCACGGGGAATCGTCGCCAGAAGCGGCCGTACGCGGTGTCGAGCCGTCCCGCCTCGTCGGCCCACGCGTCCCAAATCTTCGTCTCCTCGCGCAGCGAGCGGATGTGCGCTTCGCCGGAGAGGTACCAGAGCACCTCGTGGATGAGCGAGTTCCACCGGTAGCCGTCCATCCGCTTCGTGGTGAGAAGCGGGAAGCCTGCGGCGAGGTCGACGGTGTAGTGTGCGCTGAACGTCGCGATCGTGTCCACGCCGGTTCGGTTCGGCTTGTACGCGCCCGCAGCGAGCGCGTCGTCGACGAGGTCGTGATACTGTCTCATGGTGTGGGGTGACGTCGGCGCGCGAGGCGCCGCGGCGGTCGGATACGCGTACTGTGCTCGCCATCGGGCATAAGGCTGCGGGACGACGCCGCGGGCGAGCCGGCGCGCCGGCAGCGCGTGTGACCTACCGGTCGGCGACCGTACTCACTCTCGGGGGTGACGTCAGTCGCTGACGGTCCGTTTCACGCGGCGTGTCGCCCTCCGGACCGCCCCCGAAACGCGGCGGGCGCCCGACGCCGCCGCGAGCGATCCGGCGACGATCCAGCCGGTCGGGACCCGATCGGGGAAGACGAACGGCCCGACGCGGGAGACGCTCACCGTCCGTGGCTCGAGGAACCGCCGAATCCCCTCGGGACCGTGACGCCGCCCGATTCCGGAGTCGCCGACGCCGCCCATCGGCGCGTCGCGCGCGCCCCACCCGGAGAGGATCCCATCGTTCACACAGACCGTCCCGCAGTCGATTCGGCGTGCGACCGCCTCGCCACGAGCGGTGTCGCCACACCAGACACTCGCGTTGAGGCCGTACGGCGAGTCGTTCGCCGCCGTGACCGCCGCGTCGGCGTCGGCGACCGGGGTGACGGAGACGACCGGGCCGAACGTCTCCGCACAGGCGACCGTCGCGTCCGATTCGACGTCCGTCAGCACGGTCGGCTCGAAGCAGTGTGGCGCGACGTCCGGTCGGTGTCGACCACCCGTCTCGACGGTCGCCCCGCGATCCCGCGCGTCGTCGACGTGTGAGCGAACGCGGTCGAGCTGGGCGGCGTCGATCAGCGATCCGACGTCGGCGTCGTAATCGTACGCGGTGCCGAGCGTCAGTCGGTCGGTCTCACGGACGAACGCCTCGAGGAAGGCGTCGTAAACGGATTCGACGACGTAGAGCCGCTCGGCGGAGAGACAGAGCTGTCCCGCGTTCGAAAAGCACGCCTGGACCGCGCCGCGGGCGGCCGTCTCGAGGTCGGCGTCGGCGAGCACGACGAGCGGGTTGTTACCGCCGAGTTCGAGCGAGCAGTCGATCAGGTTCTGGCCCGCCCGGGCGGCGACCGCCCGGCCGGTCTCGGTGCTCCCGGTAAACGCCACGTGGTCGACGTGGTCGACGAGCGCCGGGCCGGCCGTCTCGCCCCTCCCGGTGACGACGGTGAGCACCCCCTCGGGGAGCCCGGCCGCTTCGAGCAGCTCGGCGAGCGCCAGGGCGGTGTACGGCGTCTTCTCGTCCGGCTTGAGCACGACCCCGTTGCCGGCGAGCAGCGCGGGGAGGACGTCGGCGGCTGCGAGCGTCATCGGGTAGTTCCACGGAGAGATGACGCCGACGACGCCGACGGGGTCGTACGTCACCGTCGCGGTCGTGAGCCCGGGGATCGCGGCTCCCCGCCGCTCGTCGCCCACCACCGCCGGGCCGCTCCCGACGAGGTACTGACACGCCATCGGCACCTCGAGGATCTCCTCGGCCGCGGTGCGCCGGGACTTGCCGGTCTCGAGCTGGAGGAGGTCGAGCAACTCCGCTCGGTGCTCCGTCACTCGGTCGGCGAAGCGGTCGAGGACGGCCGCCCGCTCGCGCGCCGGACGGTCGGCCCACGCCGATCCCGCACTCGACTCGCGGACCGTCTCGACCGCCCGTGCGACGTCGTCGGCCGCAGCAGCCGGAACGCGCCCGACCCGCTCCGTCGTCGCCGGCGCGGTGACGTCGATCGGGTCGTCGTCGCCGCCGACGGCGCCGTCGGCGAGTGCGGCGAGCCGCTCTGGCGACAGCGTCGAGGCGGCCGCAACCGCGGTCGGCGGGGTGTCCGTAGCCATCGAGTAGCCATGGTCGCGCCGGCGGCAAAGCCGTGTCGGCCGCGAACGACCGCAGCACCTAACTCGACGCCGAGCGCACAGGAGTCATGGACATCGACCCGTTCGGGCTCGAGCGGTGGTTCGCAGCGTACGAGCACGAGGCCGACGTCATGCTGGCCGAAAGCGGGATTCGGTCGCTCGAAGCCAGTCGATTCGACCTCGATCCGGGCACGATGGAGTACGTGATCCCAACCAACGGCGACCCGGTGTTTCGCGCACGGGTCGGCGAGCGGTACGGCCGCAGCGCGGACGAGGTGCTGTTCACCTGCGGCACCCAGGAGGCGAACTTCCTCGCGTTCCTCTCGCTCGTGGGATCGACGGATCCCGTCGGCGAGGACGGGATCGGTTCGGGGTCACACGCGGTCGTCGTGACCCCGACGTACCAGGCGCTCCACGCGGTCCCAGAGGCGTTCGGCGAGGTGACCCGCGTAGCGCTCTCGCCGCCGACGTGGGAGCTCGACCCCGAGGCGGTCGCCGACGCCGTGCGCGAGGACACGGCGGTCGTCGTCGTGAACAACCCGAACAACCCGACTGGGCGCTATCACGACGAGGCGGTGATGCGGGCCGTCTACGACGTCGCCGTCGACCACGACGCCTTCCTGCTGTGTGACGAGGTGTATCGCCTGCTCGCAGACGACCCGCTCCCGCCGGTCGCGAGCTTCGGGGCACACGGCGTCTCGACGACGAGTCTGACGAAGGCGTACGGGCTGGCCGGGTTGCGGTTCGGGTGGATCGCCGGGCCGGAGCCGCTCGTCGAGCGCGCCTGGCGGTGGAAAGACTACACGACCATCTCGCCGGCGCTCGTTGGCCAACACGTCGCGAAGCAGGCGCTCGGCCGGCGCGAGGAGACGATCCTCGCGGAGAACCGCGAGCTGGCCGCGGCCCACCGCGAACGCGTCGCCGCGTGGGTCGACCGACACGACTTGTCGTGGCACGAGCCGGTCGGCGTGAACGCCTTCCCGACGGTTCCGGACGGGTTCGCGGACGCCCGCGACTTCTGTCGGACGGTCGTCGAAGACGCCGGCGTCGTGCTCGCGCCCGGCGACCTCTTCGGGTTCCCCGACCGCTTCCGGATCGGCTTCGGGTTGCCCACCGAGGAGCTCGAGACGGGGCTCGATCGGGTGAGTGGCGTCATCGAGACGAGACGGGCGGCGACGGCCGACGCGGGGGGTGAGTGACGTGGGCGTCGTCGGCGACCTCAGAGACGACGTCGTCGGGTTCGTCCGCGACCCGACGGACGAGCAGAAGGCGATGCTGGTCGCAATCGTCGCCATCGCGGTCGCTGACCGATACCTCCTCTGGCAGGAGTTCCCGTTCGTGGTGCGGACGACCGCGGCCGTCGGCGTCGGCTTTCTCGCGCTGTTCGCGGCGAGCTACCTGCTCACGGGACGATTCGTCCCGCCAGACGACGAGGCGGACGAAGAGTCGAGCGAGAACTGACCGGGGGCCGGTCACGGACGCCGCCGGGTTCCGTACCGTTTATACCTGCGCCCGAAGAATCCGGAGTATGCCGCGAGAGCAGAAGCAGGTCCGAGAACTTCAAGAGGGGAGCTACGTCATGATGGACGACTCGCCCTGCAAGATCAACCACTACAGCACCGCGAAACCCGGAAAACACGGGAGCGCGAAGGCCCGTGTCGAGGGGAAGGGGGTCTTCGACGAAAAGAAGCGCTCGCTCTCGCAGCCGGTCGACGCGAAGGTGTGGGTTCCGATCATCGAGCGGAAGCAGGGCCAGGTCGTCTCCGTCTCCGGTGACGACGCACAGGTAATGGACCTCGACACCTACGAGACGTTCACGATGCGCATCCCCGAGGGCGAGTCGTTCGCCTCGGACGATACGATCGAGTACCTCGAGTACGAGGGTCAGCGGAAGGTCGTCTAGCCGGCACAGATGTTCCCGGGCGCGAACGCCGACCGCGACGAGGCGGCGTACACGGTCGTCGGCGCGCCCCTCGACGTCACGACGACCTTCCGGCCGGGGGCCCGCTTTGGCCCCGACCGCATCCGACGGTTCGCCGCGGCTCACGACGATTACGACCACCACACCGAGACGCACTTTTCGGCGCTCGGCGTCCACGACGCCGGCGACGTGGCACCGTGGGACGACGTCCCCGCGTACCTCGACCACCTCGCCGCCGAACTCCGGAGCGTCCGGCTCGACGGCGCCGTGCCGCTTTTGCTCGGCGGCGAACACACGGTCACCTACGCCGGCGTCGAGGCCGTCGACCCGGACGTCCTCGTCGTCGTCGACGCCCACCTCGACCTGCGGGAGGCGTACGACGGCAACCGCTGGAGCCACGCCTGCGTGACCCGACGCGCGCTCGCGGTGGTCGACCGCGTCGTGGTCGTCGGCGCTCGGACGGGCTCGGCCGCCGAGTGGGACCGGGCGGCGGACACGGACGTCGACGTGGTCGGGCCCGAGGAGGCGCGCGCGTGGGTCGACGACCGCGCCGGCGACGACCGCTTCGCCGGCGAGACGGCGTACCTCTCGGTCGACGTCGACGGAGTCGACCCCGGATTCGCGCCCGGTACCGGGACGATGGAGCCGTTCGGGCTTCACCCGCGAGTGGTCCGCGACCTCGTTCGCGCAGTCGCGCCGCACGCCGCGGGATTCGACGTCGTCGAGGTGAACGACCGCGACGACGGCCAGGCGGCGGCCCTCGCCGGACGACTCCTCCGCGCGTTCGTCTTCGCTCACGCGGCTGCGTGACCCGCGGCGGTCGTCTTCCGTCAGTGCGGGGCCCGAGCCGGTCGCCGGCTCGCTCAGGCCCCCTCAGAGAGGCGGGTTCTGGCGGCCGATACCGCCTCCATCGAGTCGATCCACTCGCGGGGATTCGTACACCAGATGCGGTCGCCCTCGACGCTGACACAGAACACCGACTCCGCGGACGGCGAGAGAGTGACGGCGTCGACGTCTGGACGGTCACCGAGGTAGGCGTCGATCAGGCGTCGTGCCGTCTCTGCCTCAGAGCGGAGGCGGTTGCCGGAGGCGTACTCGATGGCTATCTCTGCCATACGCGACGTACGAACTACACGATTAATAACTAACGTTTTCGGGCAGCGATTGCGGGAACCCGCGTGAGTCGTCCGCCGGGCGTCCACACGGTGAGTCCCTACCGCGCGTCGTAGACGACCGTACCGTCGACGACCGTCATCGCCACGTCGACGTCACAGATCGCCGACGCCGGGTCCCACGGCGACTCCTCGAGCACCACGAAGTCGGCACACGTGCCTCGCTCGAGCGCGCCCAGTCGATCCTCGTCGAAGCCGGCGTACGCCGCACCGGCGGTGTACGCCCGGAGCGCCTCGGTAACGGTGAGTCGTTGAGACTCGGCCGGCGCAGTGACCGCACAGTGGACGCCGTACAACGGGTCCATCGGCATCCCGTCGGAGCCGAACGCCAGCCGCACTCCCGCGTCGAGCATGTCGCGGTACCGGTTCGTCCGGGCGGTGCGTGCGGACCCCAGCCGGGCCTCGTAGAGGCCGCCGTCGCCGGCCCACTTCAGGAAGTTGGGCTGCACGCTGGCGACGACCCCCGTCTCGGCGAGCCGCTCTATCGCGGCGTCGCCGGCGAGTTCGGCGTGTTCGATCCGGTGACGGGCAGTCCCTGGGTCGTCGACCGCGTCGGTCTCGTACGTGTCGAGCACCGCGTCGACGGCCGCGTCGCCGATGGCGTGGGTGGTGAACTGGTAACCAGCGTCGGTCGCGGCGGCGACCCACTCGCCGAGGGCGTCCGGGTCGACGACCCACTGGCCGGTCTCCCCTGGCGCGTCGGCGTACGGCTCGGTGAGCTTCGCCGTCCGGCCGCCGAAGCTCCCGTCGGAGAACGACTTGATCGCGCCCGTCCGAACGAACGCCGACCCCGCGTTCGTCGGCAGTCCCGCTGCCTGCACCGCGTCGAGGTGGTCGGTCCAGTAGTTGATCCGGACCCGAGCGGTCAGCTCGCCCGCCGCCTCGAGTTCGCGGTACACCCGCGGTGCGTGTGAGTCGCGGACCATGTCGTGAAACGCCGTGATCCCCCGCTCGCGACACAGCCTGAGTCCTGCCTCGACTTCCGCACGGGTTCCCTCGACGCCTGGCTCGACCGCCTCGTAGATCGGGTCGATGGCCGCCTCGAACAGGACCCCCGTCGGGTCGCCGTCGGCGTCCGTCTGGACGGTCCCCGACGGGGCAGCCGCGAGGGCGTCCGCGAACCGCTCGAGTGCGACCTCGTTGATCGCCGCGACGTGCATGTCCTCACGGAACGCCGCGACGGGTCGGTCCGTCGAGACGCGGTCGAGGTCCGCACGGGTCAGGTACCGGTCGTCGGTCCACGTCGACTCGTCGTACCCGTACCCGAGCACCCAAGGAGCGCTCGGCACCGATTCGGCGGGATCGGCCGCGTCGACGGCGGCGGCACGCTCGGCCAGACGGTCGACCGCGTCCGCGGGCGAGTCGGCAACACCGAGGTCGGCGTGGACGAGCGAGCGCCCGACGGTCGTGAGGTGCGTGTGTGCGTCGACGAACCCCGGGAGCAGCGTTCGACCCGCCAGGTCGACCACGTCGGTGTCGACGCCGACCAGGAACTCGACGTCGTAGGTGGTCCCGAGCCGGCAGACGCGGCCGTCTCGCACGGCGACTGCGTCGACGGTCTCGTCGGGGTCGGCGAGCGTGTGGACCGCACCGTTACAGAAGACGCGGTCGGCGGCTTCGGTCATAGCCACCGTCGCCGCCCGGAGCGATTAATGGTTTGGGAGCCCGGTCGGCGGCGGTGCAGACTCCGTGCCAGCGAGAACCAGGCGGACGATTTATGCGGGATTCGGCCGAAACGTGTGGTATGTACGATACGATACTGTTCCCGACCGACGGCACCGAGGGCGTCGACCGTGCGACCGACCACGCGATCGACGCCGCGGACCGCTACGACGCGACGCTTCACGTCCTGTACGTCGTCGATATGGACGTCGTCAACGCCTACCCGGGCGACGAGTTCGTCCGCGGCGCCGAGGGCGCCGAAGAGACGCTCGAAGACACCGGGCGGACGGCGCTCGACGCGGTCGCGGCCCGCGCCGAGAGCGCCGGTGTCGACGTCGTCACGCACCTCGGCTACGGCACGCCTCACGAGGAGATCCTGCGATACGTCACCGAGGAAGCCGTCGACCTCACGGTGATGGGGTCGAAAGCGCACTCGGGAGAGTACCGGCAGCTACTCGGGTCGGTGACAGAGCGCGTGTCACGGCAGTCGACCGCGCCAGTCAGCATCGTAAAGACGACCGTCGAGGGCTGAGTTTATGCGTCGACGGTGACGCGCTCGATGGAGACCGCCTCGCGCGGGGCGTCTTGGCGGTCGGTCGGCACCGAGCCGATCGTCTCGACGACGTCCATCCCGTCGACCACCTGGCCGAAGACGGCGTGTTTGCCGTCGAGGTGTGGCGTCGCCGCGAGCGTGATGAAAAACTGCGAGCCGTTCGTGTTCGGTCCCGAGTTGGCCATCGAGAGGATCCCGGGTCCGTCGTGGGTGAGATCGTCGTGGAACTCGTCGTCGAACTGGTAGCCGGGGCCGCCGCGACCGGACGCCAGCGGATCGCCGCCCTGGATCATGAAGTCGTCGATGACGCGGTGGAAGACGCCGCCGGCGTACAGCGAGTCGCCGCGCACCTCGCCGGTCTCCGGGTCCTCCCAGGTGGTGGTGTCGGGGGCGGGCTCGGCGTCTGCCGCCGGGTCGTGACGGGCCAGTCCGAGGAAGTTCTCGACGGTGCGCGGTGCGCGCTCCGCGAACAGCTCGAGTACGACGTCGCCGTGGTTCGTGTGGAGTGTTACCTGCGGATTCTCGGGGGTGGACACGTCTCGTCCCATACGTCACAGCAGGGTCGCCCCGCGGAAAACGCTGCCCATCCCAGCCGGATGGGTACCAGCCCACGCTGTGGTCGTGTCCCGTCCAGGAACCCGCCGGTAGCGTTTTGCGCCCACCGAGCACAGGCTGAGTCGTGTACGAGCACGTCCTCCTCCCGGTCGCACCGGAGAGCGTCGCCACCGACGCGATCCCGCACGCGAAGCGACTCGCGCGGCCGTCAGCTGCGACGGTCCACGTCGTCAGCGCGGTCGACGTCCCGCCGGGCGCGCGCTCGGCCTCGTGGTCGGACGCGGCCGCCCACCGAATCGAGTCGAGCGCCGAACGTCGCGTCGAATCGGTCACGACGACCCTCGAAGCCGCCGGCGTCGACACCGACGGAACCGTCGTCCGTGGCGACCCCCGTCGGGTCATCGCGAACGCGATCGACGACGTCGACGCCGACGTGGTCGTGATGCCGACCCACGCGCGAACCGGCCTCGAACGGTTCCTCCTCGGGAGCGTCACCGCACACGTCGTGCGCACCGTACCGGTGCCGGTGTGCACCGTGCCGATACGCGATACAGAGGCGTAAGCTGATGCGGGCGTACCGCGTCGCGTACGACGGCCGACCGTACGCGGGCTTCCAGCGACAGCCGCACGCAAAGACGGTCGAGGGGACGTTGCTCGCCGCCCTCGCAGATCACGACGTGCTCGACCCAGGAGATGGACCCACACACGCCACGCCACCGGGGTACGCCGCGGCCGGACGAACCGACGCCGGCGTTTCGGCGGTCGCACAGACCGTGGCGTTCGACGCGCCGACGTGGCTCAGTCCCCGCGCGTTCAACGCGACGCTTCCGGACGCGATCCGCGTCTGGGCGGCCGCCGACGTCCCGGCGACGTTTCACGCTACCCACGACGCGACCGCGAGAACGTATCGCTACCACCTGTACGCGCCCGTCGGGGGACTCCCCGACGACGAACCCGCGATCGACGAGGACCTGCTCGTAGCCGCGTTCGACCGGCTCTCCGGTGAACACGACTTCCACAATCTCACGACCGACGAGACGGGAACCGTCCGCGACGTGCGGACGACGGTGACGCGTTCGGGCGACGTACTGCACGTCGAGGTCGGTGCCGACGGCTTCCCGCGAGCGCTGGTTCGGCGGCTCGTCGCGGCCGCGACGCGGGTCGCACGGGGGGTCGCGGACTCGTCGCTCCTCGACCGGCTCCTCGAGCCGGAGCCCGTCCCCGGCGAGTACGGCGTCGGTCCTGCGCCCGCGACGCCGCTCGTGCTGTGGGACGTCTCGTACCCGGGCATCACCTTCGACGTCGACGAGACGGCGGCCCTGAGCGCCCGCGACGCCTTCGGGGCGCGACACCGCGACGCCGGTCGAGCCGCCGCCGTCACCGACGCGCTCTGTGCGCGGGTCGCGAACGCGGCCGACGCGTCGAGGCGGTGACTGCCCTCGCTGGCCCCGGGCGCTGTATCGCTGACCGCGGGGGTCAGTCGCTCGCCGACCGGCCGCTCACGGACTCCGAGGAGTCCGCCGTGGCGTCGACGACGGCCGTCGAGTCCTCGGGGACGGTCTCCATCGAGTCGACACGAAGCATCAGCGCGTTCCCATCGACGTCTGCCGCGTCGACGACGCCGACGAGCCGGAGACCAGCACTCGGGGTCGGCCCGACCCGCACCCGATCGCCGCGTTCGAACGTCCGGACCGAGCCACAGAGGACGACCTCGGCGCGACACAGCTCTGGGTTGGTCACACTCGAGAGGTCGATCGCCCTGACGGTGACCGACTCGACCCGGCTCCCGTTGCGCTCGACGGGAACCGACGCCGGATCGGACGTTCGCTCTCGACCGAGCGTCTCGTACGCCTCGTCGGTGGGGCGGTAGCCGCCGTCCGGCCCGGGGACGCCCTCGACGAGCCGGAGCGACCGCAGGCTCTGCATGCGGTTCCGGACGGTTCCGGGGTTTCTGTCGATCGCATCGGCGATTCGACGGCCACAGACGACGGCGTCGCCCCCCTCGGCCAGGTCCACGAGCGACGTCAGGATTCGCTCCTGACTCGAACTCAACGCTATCTGAGACATACACAGCACGTGCGTTGTTTGATGAATAAACGTTTGGTTATTAACTCCTAATATTGTTACACAGAGAATACAGTCCGATACTCGTGCAAATATCTATAATTCTGTTCTCCGTGGACGAACGTTCGGTTCGGCCCTCCGGAGCCGGCCTCCCACGGTGATGTGTGGGTCGTCGCCGGGCGAACAGTGATCGATTCATTACCCACCCGACGTGGCCGCGCCCGAACCCGCCCAACGAACGCCTTAAACAATACCCACGGAGCACCTAAGCCGCCGCAGGCGCGACGCCGACTCGACATGGACACGGCGACGCGAGACGGCACGGAGACGGATCGCGACACGGACCGACAGACGGACAGATCGCGACGGGTCGACCCGTCGAGGGCGCGCGAACGAGCCGAGTCGTTCCTCCGCGAGTCGGTCGGGTCCGCCGACGCGGCCGGGGTCGTGGTCAACCTGAGCGGCGGGCTCGACTCGACGGTCACCGCAGCGCTCGCCGTCGAGGCACTCGGCCCCGAGCGGGTGTACGGACTCGTCCAACCCTCCACGAAGCTGGGCGCGCATCACACCTGGGACGCCGAGGCGCTCGCCGACGCGCTCGGGATCGAATCCGATACGATCCACCTCCAGCCGTTGTTCGCTCAGTTCGGGGGTGTCGCACCGGACCGGTTCGAACTCCACGACCGACCGACGCTCGTCGGAAACGCGACCGCGCGGCTCCGGATGACGATGGCGTACCTCGCGGCGAACGCCGAGAACCGACTGGTGTGTGGGACGACGAACCGAAGCGAGCGGCTGCTCGGGTACCTGACGAAACACGGCGATGGAGCGGCCGACCTGCTCCCGATCGGTCACCTCTACAAGACGGAGGTCGAGGCGCTCGCCGTCGAGCTCGACGTGCCGCGCTTCGTGCGCGAGAAGCCCCCGACGGCCGGCGTCGTCGCGGGCCAGCGCGACGCCGAGGACCTCGGTGCCGACTACGACGTGATCGACCCCGTGTTGCGACTCGGCGTCGACGAGGGACACAGCGCCGAGACGATCGCCGCACAGCTCGACGTCGACCGCGACGTCATCGACGGACTGCTCGAGCGGTACCGGACGACCGCCCACAAGCGCCGACGACCCCCGATGCCGAGTCGGTCGTCATAACGGTGCAGTGCGGTCGGCGCTGAGCGGCCGAGGAACCGCCTCGGAGGGGTCAAGCCCACTCGGTCGGCCAGAGGTCGGCAGCGCGCATCCCCGTCTCGAAGTCGGCCTCGCGGAACGCCTCGGCGAGCGTCTCCGTGTCGACTCGCCCCGGCGACCGGGCCGGCGCCACGAACTCGGCGACGACGAGTGCGGCCAGCATCCCGTGTTCGCGGAGGTTCCGGTCATCGACCTTGTCGCGGGTGTCGGCGTGGGTGTGTCCCCAGCCGCGGCCGCGCTCGTCGGTGTCGCTGTGGAGCTGCAGCGAGGGGACCCCCCGCCTGAGGAACGGCCACTGATCCGAGAAGGGGTGGGGCGTCTCCTCGACCCGATCGGTCGACCGGTTGCCGTCGACACCGCCCGTGCGATGGCCGCAGCCGTCTCGGAGGTGTGTGTGAGCGCTCGGAGGTCGCGGCACCGCCCCGCCCCGTCGATGTTGACGACGCCGCGAATCCGCTCGAGGTCGGTAGTCGACGCGAGGTGTTCGGCACCGAGGAGGCCGACCTCCTCACAGCCGACGCCGACGACGTCCACGCCTATCGGGAGGTCGGCGCCCGCGAGGATCCGCGCCGCGGTCACGAGCGTGGCGATCCCACACCCGTTGTCGAGTGCCGCCTCTGCGATGTCGTGGCCGTCGTAGTGTGCGAGCAGCAACAGCCGCTCCTCGGTGGCAGGACCGAGCCGACCGACCACGTTCTGTGAGGTCCCCGGTCGCACCGACGCGTCGACGGACAGCGATGCGGTCCCAGCCGGTCCGTCGGTGTTCTGAGCGTACTCACGGAGCCAGCCGCCGGCCTCCGAGGAGACGCCGACTGCGACCGCTGGGGCCTCCTCACCGAAGGTGAGCGACCCCGTCGGCGGGAGCTGTCCGTCAACGTGGTTGACGAAGACGAAGCCGCCCGCGCCGGCCTCGACGGCGCACCCGAACGTCTCCATCCGGTGGACGAACCGCGAGCCCGGTGGCGTCGTCGTCGAGGCGACCGCGATGGCGTCGGTCACGTCGACGGCGTCGATCTCCGCGGGCGTCCCGTGGCCGACGTCGACGAGCTCGCCGGACACCGATCCGCTCGGGGTGTACGGCAGTGCCAACGCGGGAAACTCGCGCGTTCGGTCGGTCCCATCCGTGCCGGTCGTCGTCACGGACAGCGTCGCGTCCTCTCGCTCCCAGACCGACAGCTCGAACGACTCCGTGTGGACGGCCTGGACGCCGGCGTCTTCGAACGCGTCGGCGACGAGCGACGCCGCCGCACGCTCGCCGTCGCTCCCGGCCATCCGGCTCCCGATCGCGGTGAGATCGGTGAGGAATCGCCACGGCGCGTCGGTCGCCCACGTCCGGCCCAGGGTCGGGGCGAGCGCGCGATACTGTGCGGTCACCCGCTCGACCGCTCCGTCGTCGATGCTGCTTTGATCGTCGACCGTATCGGCGTCGTCGGTCACACCGCGTCTCTGTGCGCTGGAGACAAGACGGTTCGCGCCGTGGTCGTCGCTGGGTGCAGACAGCGCGCGACCGATTACTTGAAGTGTGGTGCTTCGGTATCAGCATTCGAGCACCGTTGGTCCAGTGGTAGGACATTAGCTTCCCAAGCTAATAGCCCGGGTTCAATTCCCGGACGGTGCATGTTTCAACGGGCTGCGAGACCGGTGAAGCGACTGTGGCCGTGTGACCAACACGACTGCGCGACACCCGGACACTAATTCGCCACACCCTCCCCAGCCGATTCCGTACGTATGCGACTGTGGCCGTGTGACCAACACGACTGCGCGACACCCGGACACTAATTCGCCACACCCTCCCCAGCCGATTCGCTCGTCGCCTGCGGCGACTCGCTCATCCCTCGCACGCGCTCGCGAGCCCGCCTGCGGCGCGCTCACGAGGCGCGCGCCACAGCATGGTGGGGTGGTCGCTGATCTGCTGACACGGTGCTGGCTCGGCCGGTTCCGGGTCGGTCGGTTCCGGGTCGGTCGGTTCCGGGTCGGTCGGTTCCGGGTCAGCCGGCCCCAGCGTGGGTAGCGTAAGTGCGCAAAACCACTCGCGAGCCGTCAGACGAGCCGTGAGTTGGATGGATGTGCGGAGGCCACGCCGGACGACTCCACTCGAGTTCGGGATGCCCGCTCCGTCGTCGTACGCCAGTCCACAGACGACCGTAACCGGGATCTGTTCGTCGGTCTGTCCGAACACGCGTGCCGATCCGGCGGTGGGCGGCATTCCAGAGATGTATTACAAAAGTAGAAGTATTACTAGATGCTACCCAGTACGCATGAGCGACGCAGAAGACGGAACCACGGTTACGGTTACGAAGAAGGGGCAAGCGACGATTCCCAAAGAATTCCGGGACCAGCTCCACATCGACACACCGGGGCGAGTGCGATTCGTCGAGAACGAATGGGGAGACGTCGTGATACGACCGGTAAAACGCCCGTCTGAGATCCGAGGGGCCCTCGCTACGTCCGAGGCCGGGCACGGTGAACGAACGGCCACTGAGATGCTCAGAGAAGAGCGCCAGCGGGACAGCGAGAAGCTGGACGCACCACGCGACCGGTCGGAAACTGACGAATGAAGGTCGTATTCGATGCCGAACCGCTCATCGCGTTTGCGTTCGATGAGCCCGGTGCAGGAGCTGTTGAAGACGTTCTCGACGGCGTCTACGACGGTGAAATTGACGGGTACGTCACGACGGTCAATCTCGCAGAATTCCGGTATGTCGCAGCGCGATTGCGTTCACCAGAGCGAGCGGACGCCCATATTGAGGACCTCAAGCAGATGGGTGTAACCGAATACGCGATTGACGACGTGTGGAAACTCGCCTCGGAGTTGAAAGCAGTGTACAGTCCGTCGCTCGGGGACGCGTACGCCGTCGCCGCCACGAAGCGGGAGGACAACGACGGGAACGATGTGACGCTCCTTGTCGGCGCTGACGACGACTATGATGACTTCGAAGAAACGGACGGATTCACGCACCTGATCGAACGGTTCCGAGACACACCCCCCTGAGGCGTGCGTGAGCGAGACGCCCGCACTGCGAGCCTACCGCTGAACAAAGGATCCGTAGTAAACTACCCTACCCTACTTCGCTCACCCCATACGGGGTTCGCTCGTTGAGGGTCTCGTCAGAAGCTTCGCTTCTGACTGCTAACCAGAAATCGGAGAAGTGTTACTGATATAAAATCAATATCAGTGGATATTGACATAGAAATGGAGCCAAATATTGATGAGGTACATGACCGGTTCAGGCAGGGGAAAGTACTCTTACCGGAAGAAATTGGGCTGTTAGTTAGACACGGTAGGTTGTCCACGGAAGAGTTACAATCACTTGACAAAACCGATCCCATGGAGCTGTCAGCAAAGCTTGAGAGAGCTAAAGAAACATCGTTAGAGATGGAAGAAGAGTCCGATGATATCGAACCTAGTGAGGGGTCCTCGCGGAGCACAGATCAAAGTTAGCAGACGGTCTAGAGGCTTGGATGTTTAATTAGTCGCCTGCGAGTGCGTCGGTGCTACGTATTCCGGTCACAAAACTTGGTCAACCCGCAGCGGGTCCGCGTCCGGCTCACGCCACGCGGCAGCGGGCGTAAGACGATGATCTGGCCGCACAGGGATTAGTGGCGTGGCTCTGACCGGTGGCCCACTACAACGGCCAAATGTGGTCGGCACAGTGTCCGACACGCGGCGAGGATATTCGGGAGTGACGAGCGGTACGGGTCAACTGAGATGGAACGAAGATCTACTTGATTCTAATCGCGGTCATCCGGTTGTGGTGGACCCGGAGGTGGCTGTTGGAGTCCGCCGTGTGATACCGACCCAGAACCGCCATTGCCACCTCTTTCATCCTTACTTAAACTAGACATATATGCTCGGCCAGCATGATTCTCGATTATTTTAGCTGTCTCTGTATGAACGTGAGTATGGGACGTGATGTGGTAAATCGAAAGGACAAGCTCCTGTAGTTGCTGATCATCTTCGAGAGATTGTACTTTGAAGCCAATGTCTTCTACGGTATCCTTGCTCAGTGGGCGTGAGTGAGTCTTAAATTCTTCCCAGTCAGAGAGCCTACTCGCCAACTCGGCAGCCTTCCTACTCGCATCACTTTCGTTGGCAAGCATATACGATTCTGCCCAGTTCAGTACCAACTCTTCAGATAGGCTAAGAGCCTGTTCGCATTCGGTGAGCAGACTCGGACCATACTGCCGGATTATTGGTGTCCAGTGGGACAGGTTTTGTTGATTCTCTTTGATTTCTTCTTTTGCTTGTTCGAACTGCGTGAGAACGGCCTGTGCCGGCACCGATCGCCGTCCGGTCGCAGTTGGAACAGTAATTTGTGGGTCGATCGGGCCTAGTGACGAGTGCTTCCCCATGACAATCTCGTCTGCGGCACAGCACATCATCGTCCCGGCCGACATCGCCGCATGAGGGACAATAATCCGAATATCTTCATACTTTTTTCTGAGGTAGTCGACCATTGCCTCAGCAGCACTGGGAGTACCCCCCGGAGTGTGGAGTATAAGATCGAGGTCGTCCCGCTCTAGCTGATAGATGACCTCCATCAGACCCTGAATATCTCCATCAGTCATAGAAAAGTCAGCAGATGGCTTGCTCAGATGGGTCCATCCACTGGAGTAAAGAATGACATCCCGCTCGGTGTAATCTGCGAGTTCGCTCAGGTACTCTCTTCGCAGCGTATCGTGTGGACCCGCATCACTAGCTTTTTCTTTTATTTCTTCAAGAACCTCGCCCCAGCTAGGCATTATGAATCAGACCGATTCGTTAGCTGCTTTTTCGAGGATTCATTCTGCGATTTGTATATATACTCGTCTACTTCGGCTGAGACTTGCTCGGATTTTTCAACGATCTCTTGAGACTCTTCTGTAATGGCTAATTCGTCTTCGTCCGGGAGGAGTCCCTCTAGCTCCGACTCGTACTTATCCCGAGTGGTCTCGTTTGACATAGTTTACCCAGGTAGGATGTTAGAGACGTAATACAAATTAGTTTCCCAACCGTGTTCGATCACCGGTTCCCTCTAAGATCCCGGACTGAGCACATATTCGGCAAGTCGCTTCCGTCAGCCAACTTACCGACAGTGGTCTTGTTTACCAATTCATATCGAGCACAGCTGAAGTTCGAATCGTGCGGCCGAGGCCGCCACGAGGAGAAAGGTGATCCGGATTACAGCCACGTTAGCTCCCAGACCTTCGCCGGCGGTTAGCCCGGCGGTTGCTCGTGGAGGAGAAGATGAATCCCCGGTGGTAATATAGGTCGGGGGGATTCCTTCCAAGCTATCGAACCGTACCTCAACTCCCCCACCCCCTCCGTCGTCGACGACGCCTCCGAGTCCGCCGGGCTTCACGGGTAACGCCCTGAGAGGATTGATTGGGGACCCCAGAAGACGCTTCAACAGAATTGGTCGGGAGTTCGAATATGACCCTGAACAGCCCCGGAAGATACCGAGAGGAATTCGCTTCCCACATCAAGGGCACGAGCAGGAGTTCTTTTGATTATCCGAATTCGGCAGGTCTGGTCCGAGTGAAGCAGTGAATTCGAGCGATATTATACTCAGCAACTGCCGACCAATGAGGAGGAGAGGGAGAAGTGGGGTGTCACCGGGATACCGCCGGTATGCGCCCCTGCCCGAAACGGCCCGGAGAATTGGCCAGGAGTCCCGGAGGACATCCGAGGGCTCTCGTGTTAAGGATCGGACGTGGCACGCGCCTCTAGAGTCAGAGGATAGGGAGTACCCGTAATATCCGAATTCAGCATTTTTGATGGGACTCAAACGCCGAAATCGCCCGATACTTCGGTTAGCTACCACCGGCCATGTTAGGGACAGTAGAACATCTCTGGTGGGCGGGGTCGGAGGCATCCGGTTCTCGGAGGGCCCAGAAATCCCCGGGGAGTTGGTCGGGATCCCACGGGGCTACTACCGGGAAACATCTCGGGAAAGACTGGGGAACAGTTGAATCCCCAGATCCGGGGAGAGGGGAGACATCCGTAATACTCGAATTCGACAGTTTTGATGGAACTGAAATGCCGAAATCGGTCACTCTGCTTGTTAGCTGTCCCCGTCTTCGGTAGGAGATTGTACAACGTCTCCGAGGGACCGCGCTAGCTGGACCCGTTCTCGTAGTCACTGGTGACCTGGTACTCGTCTTCGCCCTGTGTAACGGCCTCTATGCTCAGGTGCGAAGATTTGGTGAACAATAATTATATATCACTTGTGAGGAGAGAAATTGGATGACCACTGAGTATGTTATTGCCACCCTGTGATTTTGTCAACTGATCATCTAACCGAACAAAATGCCAGCCAATCTCATTAATACCCGGAAGCCGGATATCCTGTATCTCGTTAATAATAACAAATTGGCCTGGACCCCCTTTGGCTGAACTCTTGTTTGTTGAATGTGGGTATACCCAAATATCCTTTCCCGGTAGTTCGCTGGACGAGCAAAGACCCCTATGTCCACCTCTTTCGTCAGGAAGGATATCATATCTATCTACATATAAGAAGCATTTGCGTATAACCTCAGTCCAGTTCTTTTCATTAAATCCCAAGCCACTTTTTTTCCCATAGTCTACTCTATATGCGCGGGTATGTCTGTCCTCAACTGGCTGATTATGATTAGATGATTCAGCAGAAGACTTCCACTGAATAAAATACCCATCTTGAATAGTGAATGAGTAATCAGCGGCTTCTGATTCACTGTAGCTAACGGTACCATCAAAGTCTCCAAATTTTGACGACCAACGTAGGTCGCGACAATTGAGTTCAATCGAATCTGAAACGGAAAATTCGAATAATATCGTTGAGTCCTCAACAGTTACATTCAGAATTTCATAGGGCTGTGAATCGAATGATTCCAGCGAAGTTAGCAGGTTTGGATTGCTCTCCTCAATGAACCTCTCAGCAATCGAGTTAGCAAGTTCTGACCGTCTGACTGTGTTATGAAAGTCGTCCCTGTCTGTGAAAAATCCGTTTACCACATTGTTGATTTGGTTGGTCTGATCAAAGAGGGATTCACCGCTCAAGTAACGTTCATAGATGCGTTTGTTTTCCGCTGACAAGTCTAATGACATGTCCCCGTTGTTGGAGAAATCAGCACCAGAACCACCTGTATAGATGTCTCCACGTTCATCGAGATCGCGGAGCATTCCCCACGAGATAGAACTCCCGTCAGTTAGTCCAAGCTCATTAAACAGTCTATCAGATTTTGGGGTCGTATGATATGTAATAACACCATCTTCGACTCGAGCACGGATGTAATAACCAGACCCGTCTTGATATTTATTAAGTACTGGCATGATGGTGGTTGATTTTGAACTACAACATGAGACATGATTAATTTACGGGCCACGATGCCAGTGGTGTTACAACAACTAAACAGATCTCTGAATTGGAACGCATCCTCACTACAATCAGCAGAATCAAGCTAGGAGTTACGTCCGACTCTTGGGGAGAAGCCGGACGCATCTAGCTTCTATCAGCCCAGAATAGCCTCGAATTGGGGGACAGACCTCGTCTTTATGTCCGGTTATCAAGATAACCGGACGCTACGATGAATCTGCGGGACCACCAAGAAGACGAGGCAGGCAAGAAAGTGTGGCTTAGCCAGGCGGAGGTACAGCAGCTGATCAATATCGCGAGCGACACCGAACACCGAGTCGCCTTCGAGCTCGGGGCGCGTTGCGGCCTGCGGTCCGCAGAGATCATCGATGTCGCTCCGCAGGACGTCGCTAGCACAGATGCGGGTCCGATGCTCCGGGTACCAGACGGGAAAGGCGGAAAATACCGTGAAACGCCCATGCCGGCGAATCTCGCAACCACTATCCAGACTATTGGCGACGTTCGCGACGCACCCTCCGATGATTCAGTCTTATCGATACAGTCGACGCGGTCACTGCGCCGCTGGGTAAAAAACGTCGGTGAACAGATGGTCGAAGAGACTGGCGACCAAGGCTGGGTGTACCTCTCGACGCACGACCTACGTCGAACATGGGCGACATCACTCGCCGAGAAAGAGGTAGACCCGCTTTTGGTGCTTGATTGGGGTGGGTGGGAGGATTTAGAGACATTCCTCGACCATTACAAGGGTACGTATAGCCCAGCAGCGCAGCGTCGCGCTCGTGAGAAAGTGAGTTGGCTCTAAATGGCAGAATGTAGTATCAAGCCTCAGTCGTCGTGGGAGGAGGGTTAACGACTTCCCAAGCGGATCGGACTAGTTGTACCCGTTTTAGTAGTCAGTAGTAACCTGATACCCATCTTCGTCTTGTGTAACGACCCACATACTCGGGTGTGCGAAGAGTTGGAGGGCGGACCGGACCTCTTTGGTAGTCGGGATGTCGTCGGAGCCTTCCATGCCCGCGACAGTCCACCGGACGTCCTCGACCGTTTCCGTGGGTTCATCAGCGCGCTCAGGGGTCGAATAACCGCGAGGAGGAGATTACATAACGATATAAATATTTATTAGATTATATTCACAGAGTTGTATTTTTCAGGATGACGTTTGGTATTATACCATCCTCGACGTCTCCCCCGTTCTAAGATTCCGAGCTCGACCATCCGGCTAATAGCACCACCAGCGTTGGATCGCACGCTGTTGTCAGAGGGGTCGTCTCCCACGGCAGACGAGTCTTCTAGGAAATCACGGAACTTGTCTAGATGGTTGGTGTAGGATTCCTCTCCCTCCTCTAGGATCTTGTAGACGTGCTTCATGAACTGATATTCCTCATCCAGATCGTTTCGGATGGTAGCAACTATGAATGCCTGCTCCTCCTCACTCAGAGTTGGAGCGTCCGGGCCGTTCCTCAGCAGCGGGTTGTCCATCTGAACGAATTTGGACCCCGTCGAAGTCAATTGGATCTTCCAATCCGCTCCATCCTCCTGGAAAGCGACGTACCCGAGATCATGGCCAAAGCCAGCGGGTTGCCCCTTCTGGGTTTGGACTTTTCCGACATAGTGGTCCAGATACCGTTTCATCGACTGATCTTTATCCTTTGGAAACCCAGTCGATTTTCGGTTCTGCTTCTTGATATCGTTGCGCTCTTCCCAGTCAACGATTGCTTCGCGGATTGGCCAGATCTCCTCACCGATATACTTTCTCGCTTCATTTAGCGAGACTGCACCACCAGCATCGGCACTCAGCCCGGCGAGCTTGTAGAGCGCACATTTCAGCGGGAAGAATCGATAATACTGCGAAAACAGGAGGATTTCGTCTCGCTGATCGTCGAATGGCGCTCCGGTGGGAACTTTATTTGGTGGATTGTATTTCCAGTGTCTGGCTCCAGATTTCTCGGTTTTCGTAGATTGATTGGACTGTTTTGTGTCTCCCTGGGAACGTTCGATGGCCAGTTGATTCTGTGCGGCGACCCGTAGAAACTGCTCTACTGAATCGTATTTTCCCTCTTGTACGAGCTGTTGTACCTCCTCGTACGCGGCTGGTTCAAGCTCTGCAAATAGTCTCATTCGTACCCATCTAATGCAGTCTGTATCTTTTCACTGGACGGTGGTCCACTCACACCTCTGAGCAGGTAGATGTGCTCAATATTCTCGACGGAGGGGTTGCTCATTTCTTCATAGGCCCGTTCCACCGCAGCCTCTATAGTCAGTTCAAACGGGTCCTCGTCGTTCCAGGCCGCACGAACTTCGGCCTTGGTCATCCCTTCGTCAGAGTCTCGCAACGTTTCGTCGTATACCTCTCGGGCCTGTTCTGGGTTCGCACGCTGCGCCAACTCAGTCATCATCGATAGGTTGTGATTCTCCTCGTAGTTCTTGTCTGGAAACATCTCGTAAAACCGACGATAGAGGTACTCGTTACGGTTGTGTTCACTCGTAAACGGAAGTAGCGGGTTCAAAGTGCTGAACGTCCGCTCCTCCGACTCCTTTACCTCTTCTTTGTAGAGTTTCCCCATCGCCCATGCCCGTTCCAGCTCGTCGTCTTCATGCTCTTCGTATGCTTCGAAGAGGTCTTTGATCAATTCATTATACTCGTCGATAAGCGTACTCAGCTGATCATGTTCGGCTTCCGTGAGAGTCCGCTCACCGCCCTTGCTGAGCGTTACGAGCCGCCCAACACGCGTCTCCTTGATCTCGATAGAGTAGTCTCCTTCTTTGATCTTCGAATGTAGATCGGGCATACAGGCGATTTGTGCCCCGCTGCTATTAAGACTCATATTCAAGATCGAACTGGTCTGCGATAGACGATTCCATGAGGGCGAGCTTTTCTGCCCTGTCCTTCATCATCTCTTCCAGCACTTCCGCAGCACGGTCACCGTCGACCGTTATTTCGCCGAGGAGCTCATGTATTGCGTCGATGTTGCGGTGGAGGATGACTTCCTCAACCCCCCACTCTGTCCCGAGGCGCTTCTGGATCCTGTCTCGACGATCCTCGTCGTCTTTGATTCGGGTGGCGGCGACCCACTCACGCCGGTTGATGTTGATTGTCAGGTCGATCCCCCCTTCGCCGTGTTCGGTAGCCACGGCCTTCCAGCTCTCGTCTTCACCAGGGTAGAATGTGGTGTCGCGAACAATAGACATCCGCGTGGGCTCATCTCCACCACCGTTCTCGCTGTTATCGGTCTTTTGCGACTTCGGTTTGACGTCGCCAACGTAGAACGTGACTCGAGAGCTGTCAAGCTTCTCAGGGTCTTCTCCGTCGAGTTCCAGAACCTCTGGTTGGGCGCGAATACTCGCGCGGAATGAGTAGATACCCTCCTCTGTGGGTCGGAATTTACTGATTGGGATGGTTCGGTGCTTGTTCTCTGGCACCTCGATGACGCGCGACGGGAGCGACTGGTTCAGGCCCAGGTCGTTTGCTCCGACCTGAATGTCATATACCTCAAACCGTTCGTTCTCGGCGTCTTTGGGGTTCTCGATCTGAACAGCCAGAGGAACCTCCTCCCCGACGTCGAACTCGCGCTTCCCGACCTGGCACTTGATGAGGTTCTTGCTCGGCGGAGACGGGGGCGTGTCATCACCAGGCCCCTCATCTTCATCCCCACCGAGTTCGGTGATCTGACCGTCTTCGACTTGGTAGTCGTCGAAGTCCTCATACTCGGCCAGCAGGTCGTTGATGGACGACGTAATGTCTGACGCGAGCTCTTGGCGTTCTTCGGTCGTCCGGCCCTTCTTAAAGTACTCTTGATGGAGCTCGTTCAAGATGGGTTTGATCCCGCTGTCAGTCTCGTTACCGCGGAACGACGTATGAGAGTTGTTTTCGAGATCGGGACACAGGCCGCTCGCGTCGCACCAACCGATCATCTCGGGCGGGCTCTTGATTGAAGGGATGTTCTGAGGTTTGTACGCCTTGACCGTCATGAAAGGGTGGTCAAGGTACTTGTTACCTTTCAGCATCGCCACACCCTCCCATGGGACCTCCTCGTCATCGTCCAGCACATCCGTCCGCATAACGTAGAGGTCGCGAACTTGGTACGTGCCGCCTTCGGCGGAGAACTCCGGCAGCTTTTCTTTGTAGATGAGCTGCCCTTCCTCAAGGTATTCGTCGAGGCGAGGCGGGTCCGGGATGTGGCGCTCCCCATCAATATAGTACTCGACAGTCACATCGTCCCTGAGCAGAAGGAACGTGAAGCTGTGCAGAAGCACCTTCTCGACTTCCTCCCAGTCGCTCAGGAGCTCCATGTCGTGGTCCAAGACGCCTGCAACGTGGATGTACGTTCCCTGGAGCTCGTCAGAGAGCTTCGGGTTGGTGGGCTCTGTCGGCTCACTGTACTCCCCGACGTTTGTGACCGTTGAAGAGTAGTGCTCGCCATCGTGGCGGGTCTCGACGTAGGTTTTCCCCTCGCCGCACATGGAGACCACGTAGAACCCGCGTCCGTAAGCGCCTGCGCCCTCGCCTGCCTCTTTGTCCTCGTCGGGGGTGTCAATACCCAAGAGGTTGTCCTCTAGTGTCTCCTTGCTCATGCCCCCCGCGTTGTCTTCGTATGTGAACGTCTTCCGGGTGGTGTCCACACGAATTTGGATTTCTAGTTCCGCGTCCTCGTCGAGGAAGCCCTCAGTCTTATTTCGACCGAAGGCATCACCACCGTTCTGAAGTGCCTCCCGGATCGACCCTTTCCAAGGCTCGTCGTAGTCCTCACGGATCCGCTTCAGCGTGTTCCCGCGCTTGATAGGGACCTTCTCTGTTATTTTGTCGTCGTCGGCAAAGTCAGGAGTATCGTCGACACTGCTGCCGTTTTCTTCGGGCGGTTCCTGGTCAGAGACGTCGATCGGTACCTCGTCGTCAGTCGAAGCTTCGTCATCAGACCGCTCATCGTTAGTGCTCATTTCTTAATCTACCTCATTATAGTGTGCCCTACGAATACTTATGGTACACACACAAGCAGAGACAATAGAAATTTATAAATGTTCGGGTATTAGTGGATATCCGGACTACAGCCTGTAAGACTGCTAATATAGAGAGAATTGTGCCGTCAGTTTAGGGCTTCTTCGACTTGACGCGTATGGGCAAGCACAAGTTCACGGTGTGTGTCGAGCAACTCTGCGCCCTTCGTGGTCAGCATATAGCAATTCGAGCGTCCGTCTATCGGTTTTTTTTCTACATAGTCCAGGTCGTTGAGTCGTTCTAGAGCCTGGTACACGCTTTGATATGCAATATTTGTGTCGTGCCAACGCTCGTACTCTTCCTGTAGGGCGGATACATCCGGCTCATACTTATCGGCGATGAAACACAGTAACTCTAGCTGCAGTCCGCCGATGTTAGATTCGTTCATCATCGTGGTTTCTGTAGGATGACGACCCATTCACGTTCAATAACTCCGTTGCCATGGTCTCTCCCATAGAACAGGTCACGGTTGGTGATCTTGTCCCAGGCCATCCCAGCGAGTCGGTATCCGGCGTCTGTTGGGATGTCTTTGTTCTGGCTATTGAACTTTCCGAGATTTTGAGCAATATCCGCCACGAATTTGTGGCTTTGTATCCGACGACCACTGATAGTGTTCTCGCCAATAATAAAGAAAAAATACGCACCTGGCTTCAGGTGCTGATAGACACTTGTCAGCGTTTCTAACATGTCCTCAGCAAAGAATTTCCACGTGATATAGGCACGACTTTTCGCTTCGGTCAAATCGCCGTTGTGTATGTTCAGTATGTGGTCGTCCAGCTCGGGGAGAGACGTTTCTTCGTATTCATCCCAGGTCCCGTCCCACTGGTCGTTCATCATGAACGGGAGTTCTTTTTCGATGTCGCTGATGGTAGCCGAGTTTGTCCCGATGAACGATCGACGGAGGGTTTCAGCGTCCACATCTGTAGTATCCTCTAGGAGATCATGGATCCAGAACAAGCGGAGTTTCGTCCCCCTGTAATAGTTTATAGCATTAATGTACGGAGGAGATGTGATGGCCATATCCACACCCTCAACGTAATCAGGAAATTCGAATTCGCGGGCGTCTCCTAACTGAATGTTCGAGGTGGCCTTGTGCGACTGGTTTTCCTCTAGGGGGAGCCAGTTATCCGAGAAGCTATGAAGAGTCGACTGGGTCGTCCCTTTGATATTTACCGTTTGACTTGCGCCACCTGGAACGTTCGTACGGTAGACCTCATTCCATAGGTCGATAAGTTTCGCAACCGAACGATCGAGGTGTTCCTTGTATCGCTCAATAGCATTCGGTGGGTGTTCCCCGTTATCGATGCGCTTCCGCATCTTCTTCGATTTGTGCGCCTTCGAGACTTCCGGATCCGCGTTTGAAACATCAAAGACCGTGTTGGCTATCAGAAGAATAAGCCATTTCGGGACAGCCGTTTCAAGGAGTTTGTCAGTATCCAGATCGGCCACCACTTTCCGTTCACGTGGCTCAATCCCGGCCATCAGGTTCACTTCGTCCTCTAAAAATTCGGTTACAACCTTCCGAATTGTCGTCAGCCCTTCGATTGTTGAATCCTCGAACCAGTGAGACTTCTTCGTTTGGTCCAAGAAATCGACATCGTACTCCTCATAGTATGTTTCCTCAGTCGATTCTAATCGTTGAAAAATCTCATCTTTGGTGTTTCGAAGGACAGTGTATGGAATTGGGGTAGTAGCGACGTCGCTGACCAGTTTTGATACTGGATTTATCTCTACGCCGAGGAAGTCGCGCCCTGCTATCTTTGCCTCCACACCTGTTGTACCACTCCCACAGAATGGGTCGAGAATGACGGGCCAGTTCCCATCCTCGTTCTGTTCTGATGAGAAGGTGTTAATCAGATACCGTGGGATGTGGGGAATAAAAATTGCAGGATGCTTATGAATGCCATGGGTCAGGGGAGCTGTATCCGACCATGAAATCTTGTCCGCCAGTTGGCGGAAGTTCATCTCTGGATACTCGTTCAACTCTTGAGTCGAATTTGTATCTGAGAGCAGATATTGTGGAGGCACGCCGGACTCACCCATCGCGGGATTGTCTTCAAACCGAAAGTCAATATCTGCATTATTTCTATTGGGGTTTTCTTCCGCCCTCGACTGTGGAGAAATATCTTGTGTAGATTCGCCGGAACCCATCTTACCTGTCTCCTTTACCCGAGTTTATTATAAAAGTGGCTACTGGCCAAATCGGGGTGCTGCGAACTATTGCCTCTAGATAATAGGTAAATATTGTGTTCATTTGTTTCTAAACTCACTAATATCGATTCAGTGCTTTACCGAAGTCTGTTTTGTTTTGGTTCTGTATACTTTTCTTTTGACATCCATATTACATAAACCAGATTGTCCATGTGGCAATTTTTCCATCTAAATACTATTTTCAGCGGCGGCTCGAGCATCTTCCCTGTTCCATTCGATATCCGGCTGCCCAGAGTCATCAAAATACATACTTCCAACATATCCTGGTTCGACACTTTCTGTATTAAATCGTGAGATGAGATCTGTAATATGACCATGAGCTTGTATTTCCATTTCAGTCATGCCTCGCAGGCCGCTCGGGGCGGCATTATCCGCATATGTGAGAATCTTACCCTGTCTCGTCTCTTTAATTTCTAATCGGATTTCACCTTGTAAGCACTCATCGCATCCACCACCGGCCTCTAGGTTAGTCATTAACATGTTATTATCCATGTGGCCAATAACTTAGTTCTTACCCAGATGGCCAAAAACCTCTCGCTTCATAGACAATAATAATATGAGTCGGGTTGGGTCACAAGATGTGCCTCGGCCCCCCGAACCGCCACTGCCGGAAGAAGTTCTTGACCAGATGGTCGAAAATCGTTGCTACGTTGTTGCCGATCTCGTGGTTGAATTTGAAGAGGAATATAGTCCGGCACGCGGAACTATACGAAACCGGCTAGAATCCCTTGTTGAAGAGGGCTACGTAGAACGACGAAAACATGCCAATAGCCGAGTGACCTATCGACGTGTGTGAGCGAGCAAAGTCCCTTGTAATAGGTAGGGTAGGTAGTCTCAAACTCGAGAATGTTTTACCAGCTCAGGGGACGCTATTTAACGGTAAACCATACTCCGATATTTGATTCCGCTTCGCTAACAAGGCGCGCCGAGTCAGGCGCGCCGACCCCCTGTGTTTCTGCTGGAATCTGCCGAGCGAAGCGAGGCAGTAGTTTCTCCCAGTGGCTCCTTAGCCACACACGTAACTGAGAGTTGGGTACCCCACCTCGAAGTTACAGGTGTGGGAGAAACGGTGCGGGCGATCAAGGATCAGATCATCAACGAAACACTCGTGAACTCCTTGCGAAAGCAGCAAAATGGGCCGCTAATCACTCGGATCGATAGTGATGCCTCTCACGAGTCCCCCCGCTAGCCGGGGGTTCCTAACGCGTCCGCAAAGTGGCGGGGCTCGTATACACGGCCGTCGACGAGAGTGATCTTCGGCGCGAACTCGAACGCGAACTGCCGAAGCTTCTCGTCCGTTACCTTCGACCACTGGCTCGCTCCACTCCGGAGAAGCCGACGCGCCTCAGCGAGGGAATCGGGCTGGAAACCGACATTGAGTTTGTCGGGATCCGCCCCTTCTGTCCGACTGATTTCTCCGCCGTACCTGTCGAGCCACCGGCTCCACGGGTCGTCGTCGCCGCCGTGAGCCTCTGCTCTAGTGAGCCCATCAAGCGCGTTTTCAAGACCGGACTTGATGCTGTTCGACACCGAATCTATGTAGCCCGTCAGTTCTTGTGCGATGTATTTCGACCCGATTTGAACCTCTCCGTAGGTATGATCCACAAGCGGCGAGAGACGCTTGAGAGCGCGATAGACGGTGTCGAGATGAACACCGATGGATTGGGCCAACTCCTTCGGCGACGTCTCTCCACCATCCGTGAGCAGCGTCTCGACCAGCTCCGTGTCCGTCTCATTCATCTGTGTCGCCGTCCCGAAGATCTGGTCGTCTTGTTTGGTCTCGATTCGCGGTAGGCTGTCGGGAAGGATCTTCCGCCACCGACGAGAGCCGGTCACCTCGAAGTAATCGTCCGCAACGAACATCTGGCCGTCCGGGCGAGTGGGAATGCTCGACCAGTTGAGAACGTTCAACAGCGCCTCGTCGAGCTCGGTGATGAGCGTGTCGAGGTCACTCCAGTACACAGTGCCGTCGTGGATCGAGTGCTGAAAGGAGATCCCAATCTTTGGGTTTTCGAGCGCTGTCCCCTCGACGGCGTCGGGGTTGCGCATGTGGTAGTGTTTGAACTCCTTAGCCAGTTCATGCCTCCCGACTAATTCGCCGGCACGGCGAGAATCGATAGTCGCAGTGTGATAGTGACCGGGACACTCCCGGTCGTCACGAACCGACTTCGTGTACCCTTCGCGGTCGCCGGCGAGCAACGGAGAGATCTCGTGAAGCGTCCCATCGTACGCGATGACCTCACCGGTCTCTCCTAAGAGCACTCTGACGTACAGCTCTGCGTCGACGATATTCGAAGAGCTATGGAGCCGATCCTCATCGAAATCGGCCGGGTGGATGGGTGTCGGACTGTTGAATCGGAATCCCTGACGCGTCGCGAGCGCATCGAGCGACTGCCGGAGCACCGTTGGGTACTGTTCGAAATCCCAGTATGAGCCCTCGACCTGTACGTTATACCCCTCTAAACCGGTGCTAGACATCTCCTTGTTACCCTCCTTCGTCTCCATGTCCGGCCACCGAGGGGATATACAGAAGTAGGCGCGCTTCCGTGCCTCTGATTTGGCGTCGGCATACGAATCGTATCCTTTCGGGAATACATAGATTCTATACTCCTTCACCTCTTCAAGCTCAAAATTATCAGTTTTTCTAGGAGCGAAACCAGAGTCTTTGAACGCAAAAGCTACGTTCCAGTCGCTGCCGTCGATTTCGGTCGTCGTTCTGAGCCACCCGTGCTGCTCGAAGTCGTGCTCTCCCTGGAGGGAGCGCAGGCCGAAGTACGATCGGAGCGGATTATCGAGGTGCTCACAGTCCCATTTAAGATAGGCGTGGGACTCGTGGGGCTGCGGGTTGATGAACGTACGGGCGAAGTGTTCGTCGTCAGAACCGGCCGCCTCGGTGGCCTCGTCAGTGTCGGTCGCATCCGAGTTGCCCTGTTCTTCGAGACGCTTCTCGGCACGCTGGTGCGCCTCACACGTCTTGAGATGGTGGGCCGAGTCATCGTCTCGGGTGTGCGTCTCGCGACAGTAACGACACTGTGAGACTGCTTCAGTGTCGCACCTGCCCTCGTGCCTCACCGCGAGACGGTGTTGTTTGAATTTACACCGACAGAACCGACATCTGGCGATATATCGGGGGTTAACGGTTCTTCGCCGTGACTCCGTGGATGTGGTTGAGTTGGGTGCCGTATCCGCATCTGCCCGGAGTGCGTCCGCTTCCGTCTGCTCGACCGATGTTTCGATAGAGTCCGTCTGGTCGTCAGTAACCGCCTCGGCCTCGTCGAGCTGCTTGAAGAAGTGGTCCGAGTCGGTCACTGCGACCACCCGTCTCTGTCGCAGCTGGCGCGCGGGACCAAGGATCGGCTCGCGCGACACCCAATTTTATCTGGTACGTTCCTTCTGTAAACCACCGTACTGTACGCCGCCGGAGAATGATCCTTCGTGAACTCACTCTCAGACGGTGATTCTTTCGCAGATGAGAAATCCGAGTATTGGCTACTGAACGTCGAAGGCTCTTCTACACGGCAGAACTCTACATGAAGAGGAACCGCTATGGACTCGCGGGGATTTGAACCCCGGGCCTCTTCCTTGCGAAGGAAGCGATCTGCCGCTGATCTACGAGCCCGCATCTTACGTCAATCCCCGTCCGTATTTGTACCTTACTTTTCGAAGACCGTCCCTCACCGCGACCGACGGAGGTATGTGTCTCACACCGCGTATACTGCGTGTACACTCCTCACAGAGTATCACGATCGTGAGATACATTCCACATTCGGTATCCTTTTCGGTGCCGAGCGCATGTGGATACGTATGACCGAATCGACGGCGGCGGGTACCGATCCGGCGGCGATGACGGCGCTCAAACACGTCGCACTGGCGGGTGGGCTCTCCGAGACGAAGGTGTCGTGTGCGGCCCTCGGTGACCGGCTGGGCGCGTCGACACAGACCGCCTCCCGACGCCTCCAGACGCTCGAGTCGGCCGGCTTCCTCGAACGTGAGGTCGTCGGCGATGGCCAGTGGGTCCGCCTGACCGATGCGGGCGAGGCCGCACTCCGCGGCGAGTACGCCGACTACCGGCGTCTCTTCGAGACCGACGTGGAGCTGGTGCTCTCCGGAACCGTCACCGGGGGGATGGGCGAGGGCCGCCACTACATCACGCTCCCGGGGTACGCCGAGCAGTTCGCCACGCGGCTGGGCTATGAGCCGTTCCCAGGCACGCTCAACGTCGAACTCGACGAAGAGAGCGTCCGCCGCCGAGGGGAGATGACGGGCATCGACGCCGTGCCGATCGACGCCTGGGAGGACGAGGACCGAACCTACGGCGCGGCCGCCTGCTACGCGGTCACGCTCGTCGCCGACGACGAGGCGTACGACGCGGCTCACGCGATCGTTCCCGACCGAACCCACCACGACGAGGACAAACTGGAACTGATCGCGCCCGACGAGCTCCGGGCGTCACTCGATCTCGCCGACGACGATCCGGTCGAAGTGCGCGTCGAGGCCGCCGCGCGCGCCGACGGTCCGGTCGATGCGAGCGAGCCCGCCGGCGAGGTGGCGTGATGCGGGCCGGAGCCGACGCCGACGAGGCCGATGACGACGAGGTCGATGGCGACGACCCGGCGGCCCAGGTCGAGCGAGCGCTGAGCGCGTTCGACGCCGGACGCCCGGTCTGCGTCCACGACTTCGCGGACCGAGAGGGGGAGACGGACCTGATCTATCCGGCGGACGCGGTCGACCCGACGGCGGTGGCACACCTCCGGAACGACGCGGGAGGGCTCGTCTGTGTCGCGGTCGACGACGTCGTCGCAGACGCCTTCGGGCTCCCGTTCCTCGCCGACGCACTGGACCACCCGGCCGTCGACGACGACCCGGCGTACGACGACCGCTCGTCGTTCTCGCTGCCGGTCAACCACCGCGAGACGTTCACCGGGATCACCGACGCCGACCGCGCGCTGACGATCACGGAACTCGCGAGTGCGGCAGCGACCGTCGCGTCGGCGCCCACGGCGTACGGCCCCGACGACTTCGCGGCGACGTTCCGCGCACCCGGTCACGTCCACGTCCTCCGCGGTGCGTCGGGCGGGATCGCCGACCGCGTCGGCCACACCGAACTCGGGCTCGCGCTGGCGGCCGAGACGGAGTCGGCCCCTGCTGCCGTGGTGTGTGAGATGCTCGACGACGAGACGGGTGAGGCGCTCGCACCCGACGACGCCGCGGCGTACGCCACGCGCCACGACATCCCCTACGTCGAGGGGGCCGCGCTTGTCGACGCGCTTCGATGATCTGACTGCTGTGTGGGGCGATCGGCCGCCGACAGACTCACGGTTTTAAGCCCGGACGTCTCTTCGATCGAGGTATGAGCTTCGACGAGATGGACGTCGACACGATCTGGAAGAACGGGGAGTTTCTCGACTGGGAGGACGCGACCACGCACGTCCTCACACACGCACTCCACTACGGGACGGGTGTCTTCGAGGGGCTACGAAGCTACGAGACCGAGCAGGGACCGGCGATATTCCGGCTCGACGAGCACCTCGACCGGCTCTTCGACTCGGCGAAGATGTACGACATGGACGTGGGATTCTCGCGGGCGGAGATCACCGACGCGACGCTCGAACTGCTCGAGCGTCAAGACCTCACCTCCTGTTACATCCGACCGATCGCGTACTACGGGTACGATTCACTCGGCGTCTCCCCGGGAGACTGCCCGACGGACCTCGTGCTCGCCGCCTGGCCGTGGGGAACGTACCTCGGCGAGGAGGCACTCGAGGAGGGCGTCGACGTGATGGTCTCTTCGTGGCGAAAACACGCCTCTTCGCAGGTCCCGACGAACGTCAAGACCACCGGCCTCTACGTCAACTCCATGCTCGCCGGCGAGGAGGCACGGCGGAACGGCTACGTCGAGGCGATCGTGTTGAACAAGGAGGGGAACGTCGCCGAGGGTCCCGGCGAGAACATCTTCATGGTGAACGACGGAGAGCTGTACACGACCGGGCCGGCCCAGTCGATCCTCGAAGGGATCACCCGCGACACGGTGATCACGCTGGCCGAAGAGCACGGCTACACCGTCCACGACGAGGCCGCCATCTCTCGGGGACAGCTGTACACCGCAGACGAGCTCTTTTTCACCGGGTCTGCCGCCGAGGTGACGCCCATCCGCTCTGTCGACGACACCCCGATCGGCGACGGGAGTCGCGGACCCGTGACCGCAGCCCTCCAAGAGGCGTTCTTCGACGTCATCGAGCGACGGGTCGACGACCACGACGAGTGGTTCACCTACCTAAAGCGGTAGCCGAGTCGTCACCGCGCGTCCGGTGACGCCGTCTGCACGCCGGACCCGACCGCCAACCGAGCGCGTCCCGCACCCACACATATATGCGTGTGCGTAACGTACAATACTGTTATGACACGCGGTCGCGCTCGTCGTCAGCGGGGTCGACTCGAACAGCTCGTTCGTCGGCGCACGATCGAGCCTCCGTCCATCAAAGAGCGTATCGACCGATGACCGGCGAGACGGCCCACGACGACTCCGCTCGACGGTGGGTCTCGGACGTGCTCTGGCCGGCCGGCGTCGGAGTCGGCGTGACAGTACTCGCGAGCCTCGTGCCGTTCGTCGGACTGCTCGCCCCCGCGATAGGCGGCGGCGTGGCCGGTCGCCTTGGGACGGCCGCCGAGCGAACCGGACCACGGGTCGGTGCGATCACCGGCGGACTGGTCGTGCTGTTGTCGCTGCCGGTGACGATCGTGGCAGCGACCGTCGCGGCAACCGTCTCCCCGGTTGCGACGGCCGGCGTGCTCGGTGCGACGGTTGTCGGGGCGGCCTACGTCGTCGGGAGCGGTGCGCTCGGCGGGTACCTCGCCGACGAGTTCGTCTCGCAGTCGACCGAAGCGACGTCGACCGAGACGACGTCGGCCGATGCCGGCGTCAACGCGGCCGACGCGCCACGCGTGGAGCCACCCGTCGAGCGGCTCAAGCGGCGGTACGTCGACGGCGAGATCGGCGACGCCGAGTTCGAGCGTCGGCTGGAGCACCTGGTCGCGGCCGACGCGTCGGTCGGACAGACGAAGGATACGGCCGACCGTCGTGGGGCGCGACTCGACCGCCACGAGGAGACGGCGACCGTGCGGGAGCGCTGAGCGGACGCGATCCGTTCGGGGTTGCGTGGCCGGCGTCGGCTGTCGCCATGGCCGTAGACGGCGCGCTGTCGACGAGACGCGCTGGCGATGACGACTCACCCGACGGTGCGCCGACACGACCAGAGTCCGGCGCTCGCGGCGCGTGCCTCCGTCTCCGCGGCGTAAAACGCCTCGGTACGCTCGAACGTCGAGTCGTAGACCCGCGCGTGTCCCGCCGCAACGAGTCGGCGGTTGAGGCTCGCTCCGTCGACGACGACGTACGCCAACAGTCGGTCGTAGTCGCCTCGAGTCGGGGCGAGCGCGTCGAACCGGAGCGTGACCGTCTCGTCTTCGACCGCGCGCTCGACGAACGCGGTCGCGGCCGCGCCGGATTCGGCCAGACACTGGCGGCCGGCCGCGTCGTCTGCGACGCCCTCGAACTCGGCCGGATACGTCTCTCCACGCGTCTCTGGCGCGTCGACGCCAAGCAGTCGAACGGTGTCGAACGACCCGTCGGTGAACCGTACGTCGACCGTATCACCGTCGACGACGTCGACGACGGTCGCCTGCCGGTCCGCGGGCGCCGTCGTGTCCGAGGCGGTCGGGATGGAGCCGTCGACGTCGCCGAGGCCGACGCCGAGTGCCCCAGCGCCGCCGGCGAAGAGCAGCGCCCAGCAGACGACGCCGTACCCGAAGCCGACGACGGCGGTCGACACGGGCGCGTCGTGACTGATGCCCGGGAGTCCGCCGAGCCCGTCCGCGGCCCCTCGCCAGTTCGTGCCGACGACGAGCGCGACGACCACCGGAAAGAACGCGACGACCATTCCGACGACGAGCGCCACCGCGGCCCCCTTCGCCAGCAGACGCCCGAGTCCCATACCGTACAGTGTAGGCGTGAACGTACAAATACTCCGGTCCGACGGCTCGGCGGTATCCCGCGCGCCGTCGGACCGACGCGTCGGCACCCGCGACTCCCGAATCTATATGATCGGTGGGCTCCATTCGAGACGTGTCCAGCAGTCGACACCCGAACGCTGGACGTGACACCCAATGACGTTCAAGAAGATCACGCTGATCGGAACGAGCAACGAGAGCTTCGACGCCGCCGCAGACGCGGCGATCGATCGCGCCGAAGCCACCTTAGAGAACGTGTACTGGGCGGAAGTCGACGAGCTCGGCGTCGAACTCACCGACGGGGCCCGCGAGTATCAGGCCGAGGTGACGGTCGCGTTCGAACTCGAGGGGTCGACAGAAACGGAGTGAGAGCGCCGAGCGAGCGCTACGGGACCGCTCACGCCGTGAACTGGTACAGCTCGTCGCCGACGTGGTGGATAGACGAGACCACTTTGCCACTGTTGCCGACCATCGCGTCGCCGTCGGTGAGCGCACGGCCGACGGCGAGCGCCTTTCCGTGGGTTTCCTCTGCGACGACGACGAGGTCGCCCTCGGCGATGCCGGCGTCGGCCTCGACGATGCCCGGGCGCATCACGTCCGCCCCGTCGGAGACGAACGAGATCGCCCCCGCGTCGACGGTGACGACGCCGGCGCTCGGCGCCAGTGCGTTCGCGCCACGAACCGTGAGAAACGGCTCCGCTTCGACGTAGAACACGAGTGGCCGACCGTCGACGAGGACGAGGTCGACGGCCGTGTCTTCGAGTTCGACGAGTTCGAACGCGTCGCCGTCGACGTCGACGTCGAGCCCGTCGGCGACCGCCTCCTGGATCGCCGCGACCTCGTCGCTCCGGAGGTGGTGACGAGATTTCACCTGCATGTCGACTCGATCGAGCGGGCGAGCGATAAAGGGACCGCTCTGGGCGAGACGGGCACGGTCGCGGTCTCGGGCGGGATCCTCGCGGTACGGTCTCGGGTGTGATCGCCGACGGCCGACTCGGGGCCGCCTCGTCGGGTTCTCGGATGGTTGGCCCGATCAAAACGGTATTAAACCACCTCTTCATACCGGTGTGTATGTTTAGCCCACTGCCGATCGCGCTCGCAGCGATCGCGACGCTGACGGTCGTGCTCGTCAGCACGCTCAAAGGGACGGGGTGGGAGCCCACCGGTGACATCTCCGACGAGATCCTCGAACGCCGCGCGAAGTCGCTGCCAGAGACCGACTTCCCCGAGCCCGGTAACCGGGCGCTCGGCGGTGGCGGCGGTGGCGGAGCGATCCCCGCCGGCGGCGAGGGCGGCGAGGGCGAACTCGAGGAGGGTGGTGCCGTGAGCGCCGGACCGGCCGACATCCCCGAAGACGAGATCGAGTACTTCGACGTCGAGTTCGCCAAACAAGGCGAGACGATCGAACTCGCGAACAACCAGACGATCCTCGACCAGGGCGAAGACCACGGCTGGGACCTGCCGTACGCCTGTAGACAGGGACAGTGCGTCTCGTGTGCCGGCCGCGTCGCCGACGGCCCGTCCGAAGACTACCTCGAACACGACAACCAACAGATGCTCGAAGACGCCGAGTTGGACGACGGCTACACCCTCACCTGTGTCGCTTACCCGCGGGACTCGTTCACCATCGAGACCGGCGAGGCGCCCTGACGCGCCACGACACCCTTTTTCATCGTTCGCCCGAACATCGCTTGTGTCACTCCCCACCGTTTTACCCGTGTTTCCGGTATCAGTAATCGACCCTGTGCTCTTGACGATGGGCTCGGCGGGGACGCTCGCGGTCGGGGCGGTCGCACTCGTCGTCGTCGCCGGACTCGTCTACCGGGACGCCGACCGAATCGGCGTCGACGCCGGCTCGCCGGTGCTGTGGGCCGGGCTGGTCGCGGGGACCACCGGAGCGGGCGTGGCGACCGCGCTCGTCGTTCCCGACGCACCGTTCCCGGGAGTGTTAGTGATCGTCGCGTTGGGTCCGCTGTTGTACGTCTTAGAGCGCGAGGATTCGGTTCACGGCGGAACGCCGGCGGACCCGACCCAGCTCCCGAGTGCGGCGAGTTCGGACGCTGTGAGAGACGACGACCGAGGGAGCGAGCGCCACGACCGAGACGCGGACCGCGAACGCGACGCTGAGGACCCTGGACACGGCGGAACGGGTGACGGAGACACCGGCGTATGCGACGACGTGACGACACGCGGTGGCACAGAGCGCTGACGCTCGGTGTGCCCACCGTGATCGTCACCCAACATCGGTGATATACTTCGTTTCGGCGCTGTGAACGGGTGCCAAACCGCAACCTTCCAAAGGGCCGGGCGCGAACGGGCGTGCATGACAGACGAGAGCCTCGTGGAACGGATCGAGATGTGGATGACCGGGCAGATGCCGATCATCCAGATGCACGGCGGAACGAGCGTCGTGCGCGAGGCCAACCCCGACACGGGTGAGGTCGTCGTCGAGCTCGGGGGCGGCTGCTCCGGCTGTGGCGTCTCGAACATCACCGCGGAGAACATCCGTCGTGACCTGATCATGGACTTCGAGGAGGTCACCGACGTGACGGTCCGGGTCCCCTCGTCGGGCGACCAGGGCGCCTCCACCGTCGAGGGCGGTCGCGGCGGAGACCTCAAGTACGAGACCGACGCCGCGAGCCACTTCTAGCCGTCGCGACCGGCGGGTCTCGTCGCCCGCGGCGACTCGCCGAACACGCACACGTACGGGGACTCACAGGGCGTTTTCGAGCGCCGCGGCGACCGACCGCGCACGGTCTGCGAGTGCCGGGGGGGTGTCGCCCGCGTCGACCGACGCGTCGAGTTCTGCGTCGTCGACCCGCTCGACGCGTCCGTCCGGGTGTTTGATCACGTCGACGTGGAGGTCGACGTACCGCGCCGCCTTCGGGAACACCTCGACCGGCGTACAGACGTTGACGTACGTTCCTCGGACCGTCCCGTCTGCGCCTCGGTAGGTGGTCGGGTACCACCACCGGCCCTCTGCGAGCTTCGTGACGGCGACGTCGCCCGTCCTGCGCGGGGTGTCGAGCCCGTCGTAGCGGCCGCCCGGGCTCATCTCGCGCTCGACGGTCACGGTCCGGTCGTCTATCGCCGTTACGGTCCCCTCGCCGAGGGTGATGCGTCGTCCGTCGGGCTTGCCGTGTTCGATCCGGAGGGCGTCCCCGACCGTCGGCCCAAAGCCCGCACGAACCGCCGCGAACGGGAACGCCGCGTCGCCGTCCGGGTCACACACCGCCTCGGCGAAGTCGACGCCAGTGGACGCGGACGCGGTCCCGGCTTTGATCCGGTGGTGGCCGGGCATCGTCGTCGTTACCCGACGACGAACCTCGTCGAGGGCGAATCGAGACTCCCTACCGAACCAGATCCACGCACCGGTGTGTGGTCTGGCGAGCGCTCCCTCCCGGGCTGTCGCCCCGTCGTCGCGCACGCCGGTGACCGCGCCCGGATCGGCCGCCGACGACGCGTCGTCGATCGCCGCCGTGAGCCGCGCTGCCTCGTCGGTCGCCCGGTCGACCGCGTGCTCGAGCGCCTCCGCGTCCGCCTCGAGGGCCGCCGGCGCCCACACCGCACGCCAGCCGCTCGGCGGTTCGATCCCGAGCAGGTCGAGCATACCGGCCAGCTCGCGTGCCGCCTCGTCGTCGCGGGCGTCCACCCGCGTTCCCGCGCCGGGCTCGAGGGTCACGAGTCCGGCGTCGACGCGAACCCCGGTCCCGAGGGTCGGTCGGTTCTCGGCCCACGGCGGAACGGACGTGCGGACCTGCGCGCAGACGACGTCGCCCGTCTCGACGCGCGGGCCGACGTTTCGATACGGGAGAAATCCCTCGTGATCGGTCGTGCCGCCGAGCGCGACGACGGCACCGCGTTCGCCGGTCGCCGTGACCTCGGCGTCGAACACCGCGCCGGCCGGGGTTGGGTCCGTCCACGCCATCGCGTCGGCAGCGACCTCGGTGAAGCGGTCACGCGTCGCGGTCACCGCCGCCTCGGGTCCCCGCACGCCGACGCCCTGTCGGTCGTCCGTCGTCTCGACGGTGAGGTCCGGTGGCCCGGCCGGAAAGTCGGCGTCGAACCGGCGTCGTATCGGCGGTGACGCGTCGACGACGGTGTGGTCGGCGTCGAGCAACAGACGGGTGAGTGCGGTGGCGTAGATGCCGCGAACCCTGGCGTTCACCTCGGCTCACCTCGCACGCGATCGGGCGTCGACTGGTCTCGGTCGGGCTGTCGCATACCGGTCGTTCGACGCCCGGCTGCTTGGACCCTCCGGCATCGACGCGGCCGCTGGGGACTGCTTAAGTCCGATGCCGGCCAACGTGACGGTATGGGTTCGCGATCCGATCCCGTCGAACGCGCGGCCGACGACGGCCACGACCTCTACGACGTCGCCACCTGGGAGCAGCGAACTCGGCTCGACGGGGTCGCCGTCGCGCTCCACTGGATCCTGACGCGGTCGGTGAAGGCGATCGTCGTCCTCCTTGCGGCCGCGATCCTCCTCGGCATCCTCGCGTCGGTCGGCGTCGGCCTGCTCTTCGACCCGGCCGTGGCCGCGCTCGTCTCGCTGTCTGCGATCCCGGCGTTCGGTCTCGCCGCGTACGTGTACGTCTCCGACGTGACCGACGGAGAGCCACTCTCGCTGCTCGTCGTGACGTTCTTGTTGTCTGTGTTGACTGCCACGTTCGCGGCGGTGTTCAACAGCGCGACGCGCCCGTTCTTCGCTCCGCTCGGATTCGTCGGATCGGTGTTGTTCTTTTTTATTGTCGTCGGGCCGGTCGAGGAGTCGGTGAAGCTGCTCGCGGTTCGGCTGTACGCCTACGTCGACGACCGCTTCGACGCGGTGATCGACGGCGCGGTGTACGGAGCGATAGCCGGGCTCGGCTTCGCCGTCATCGAGAACCTGTTGTACATCGCACAGACCGTCGAACTCGCCGAGCTCAGCTTCGGGCTCGCCGCGCTGGGTGCCGGCGACGGGATCACCGCCCTTCGGGCGCTCGCCGGTCCCGGCCACGTCGTCTACTCGGCGTTCGCCGGCTACTACCTCGGACTGGCGAAGTTCAACCCCGGCCAGCGGGGTCCGATCGTGATCAAAGGCGTCGTGATCGCCGCGGCGATCCACGGACTGTACAACACGCTGGTCGGCCCGGCGACGGCGGTGCTCGGGGCGGCCCTCGGACTCGCACGGCTCCCTGCGCTGTTCGTCTTCGTCGTCGCGTTCCAGGGGGCGTTCGGGCTCCTCCTGGTCCGAAAACTGCGTCGGTACCGCGACGCGTACCGGACGACGCGCGAGACCACCGACCGACGCGTGGAGACGACGCCGTCGGGCGTCAGCCAGGACATCGAAGCGTGGACGTTCGACGCCGTCCAGCCGCCGGCCGAGCGAGCAGGCGACGACGCAGACGACGCCCGCACCGCGGCCCCAGACGATGCGGACGCGGACGACGCACGGTGAGCACTCACGGTGGGCTGTCGACGCGCGTCCGGTCACCGGTTCCGCGCGTGAGCGCGCTCGCGAGCGCTCCCTCGACGACGACCTCGTCGCCGAGTTCGGTGAGTCGAATCTCGGGGACGTTGATGAACACCATGTCGGCGAGCTTCTCGCGAACCGGGTCGAGGACGCGCGCCGGGTTGTTGAGTGCGACCGCGCCGCCGACACTCACGACGAGTGGCGCGTACGCGTGGATCACACTAGCGATCCCCATCGCGTTCCAGTGGGCGAGTTGGGTGACGACGTGGTCGGCGAACGCGTCGGTGTCGGCCGCCGCGAAGACGTCTGCGGCAGTGAACGCGGGGTCGTCGATCGGGAGGCTCGTCTCGACCGGGTCCTCGGCGTGGAGCGCCCGGGCGTACGTCGGAATGTTGTTGCCAGAGCAGTACGCCTCCCAGTGGCCGTCGAGGCCACAGCCGCACGTCATGAAGCCGCTCGGGTCGATCGTCATGTGGCCGACCTCGCCGGCGTTCCCGTCCCACCCAGAGAGCACCTCCCCGTCGACGGCGACCCCGGCACCGATGCCCGAGGAGATGGTGAGGTACACCATGTCGTCGGGGTTCCGTTCGGCGTGGAACCGCTCGCCGATGACCCCGGCGTTGGTGTCGTTGTGGAGGTACACGTCTTCGGTCTCGAGCAGCTGTGAGACCGGACCGACGAGCGGAATGCGCTCGACCGAGTCCGGGAGGTTCGCCGGGCCGTCGACGACGCCGGCGGCGAGGTCGAGCGGCCCGATCGACCCGATTCCGGCGGCGACGACGGCGTGCGGTTCGATTCCTGCCGCACGACAGGCCGTCCGGACGACCTCGAGCACCGCCTCGGTCACGGCGATGCCGGTCGGCCCGCGAGGCGTCTCGCGCGTGTCCGCCCCGAGCACGCTCGCCGTCTCGTCGCCGACGACCGCCCGGACGTTCGTGGCGCCGAGGTCGACGCCCACGTAGTACGCCATCAGTGGTACCAGGCGGTCGCCGACACTTAACCGGGACGGTTCGGTCGAGCCGCCGGGCCTGCGCTCACGGCGGCTCGACGAACCGTGGCTCCCCGGGTGGCCGGCCGTAGTCGACGATCCAGTAGCGGCCGTCGTAGCGCCCGACGTTCTCGGGTTTGAGCTCGTCGAAGTGGAACGCGTCGTCGTGGGCGGCGAGCGCCCGTCGGATCCGGGACATCGCCACCTCCCGATCTGCCGGCGGGGGTGGAACCGTCGCGCGGGGCATCACGAGCCAGTCGCCGTCGTCGTCGGCCGCGCACACGGGGAGAAACGGGTGACTCCCGATTGCTTCCCACAGCGCCCGTTCGCGGCGGTTCTGTGGCTTCCCGGCACCCATTTCGGCGTCGGGGCCGTACCGCGCAAGCTTGGCGACGTGCGGCTCGTCACTCCCGACCGTATCGGCCGGGAGCTCGACGGCGACGCGCCCGGTTCCTACGCCGACCCGTCGCGCACCGTATTGCTCGGTCGCCCGCTCGAGCACCTGCGCTTCGCCGGGTGCGAGCTCGTGGAAGTACGTCCGGGCCTCGCCGGCGGGCCACGACCACGTTCGCCCGGCGTACTCCCACGTCGTCTCGTCGACGTCGAGCGCCGCGAGCGCGACACGGCGGGCCGTCTGGAGCCGTCTCGCGGTCTCCGACAGTCGCTCGGCCAACGACGACGGGATCGGCGGTGCGGCCATCTCCGGCGAGTACCCGACGGAGCGGTATGAGCGTGTCGTCCGTCGGGTGTCCGTCTTCGGGGTGCCGACTGCACGGTTGGCGGCTGATCACCCGGCGAAACCGACTTCTCGCCGGCGGACGAGGTTCGACCGTGTCTACACTGCTGATCCGTCACGGCGAGACCCGGTGGAACGCGGCGGGGAGAATACAGGGCTGGGCGCCGGTGCCGCTCTCGGACCGGGGCCGCGAGCAGGCGGCGCAGGTCGGCTCCGCGCTCGTAGCCGACGAGGACGTCGACCGGATCGTGAGCTCGGACCTCCGTCGGACACACGAGACCGCGACCGTGATCGCCGAGGCGGTCGGCGCCGACGTCGAGACGGATTCGCGGCTCCGCGAGCGCGACTTCGGCGTCTTCCAAGGGGTGGCTTCTGCGACGTTCTTCGAGCGACACCCGGCCTTCGACCTGCTCGAGGCGGGGGAGGACGCGCTCGCGACCGCACCAGAGAGTGGCGAGAGCTGGCTGGCTGTTCGCGAGCGCGTCCGTGCCGCGGCCGCGGACGTCGCCGACCGACCGGGGACGACCGCCGTCGTCACGCACGTGAATCCGATACGACTGCTCGTCGGCGAGCGCCGCGGGCTGGATCCGATTCGCTCGCTCACCGAGCTCTCGTTCGAAAACTGCAGCGTGAGTGAGATTACCGGCGACGAGGTCGTTCGCGAAGACGACGTCCCGTGGGCGTGATCGTGTCTGTCGTCGCGGTCGCTCAGTAGTCCGGGGCGTCGTCTTCGACGGCCCGCTTGAGCGAGTCACGGCGCGACTTCGCGTCTCGACCGGTCGCTTCGAGGAGAAACTCGTTTTTCGCGTCGACGGCGTCCGCGGCGGCGTCGGCGTTCCCCTCGGCGATGACGTCTTCGGCCGGTCGCTCCTCGAAGTGTACCGCGAGTCGGTCCTTCTTGCCGCTGTACGTCGCCGCACCGGCGACGATTCGGTCGAACACGGGGTTCTCCGGCGTCTCGACCACGTACAGCTCGTTTCCGCCGTATTCTTCGGTTCCCGTGACGGGTCCGAAGTACGCCTCGATAGATCCCTTCAGGTCCGGCATGCGCTCGTCGAGATGCTCCCCGCGACGCATCTTGTACTCCTTCATGCGCCGACCGTTCGACAGGGGTGGGTAAACCAGTTACGTCTCGAAAACCCGCGTCCGAGCGGGTGTCACGCCCGGGACACGCCGGTGGCGGAGGGCGGTCGAGCGCACGATCCCCGTCACTGCGAGCGCTCGGCGACGTACCCGCCTCGGCACTCCGGACACACGTCACCGGCCCGGAGTGAGCTCCCGTCCGTATCCGTGGTCATCTCACACGCCGGACAGTAGTACTCGGTCGGTCCGCGCGGCCGAGTCTCCTCGGCGGACGCAGCACGTCGCTCGCGGGACCGCTCCAATCCGGTGGTCGTGTCGGTTCGCGCCGTCGCGGAAGCCTCGGCTGCCGGGCCACCGACGTACGCCACCGCCTCGTCGCCGGTCTCACCCGCGCTGTGCGACGTCGACGCGTCGTAGCCCTCGTCTTCGGCGTCGTGGGTCGGCCACGAGCGGTGCTCGCCGTCGGTCTCCGCGGACGCCTCCGCGGGCGTGTCGACGGACGGCCACGCGCCGCGCTCGCGGCCGTCGGTTCGATCGACGCCTCCCGTCGTGGTCGCCGAGCCGTCCTCGCCGCTCGCGGGCGATTCGGATTCGAGTATCTCGGCACCGTCGTCGGCCGGGTCCGCGGTCGACCCCTCGCCGGTCGTCGAGCCCGTCGTCGACCCCTCGCCGGTCGTCGGGTCCGCGGTCACCGATCGGCTAGCCGACGCGCCCGCAGCCGTCTCCTCGATGAACTCGACGCCCTCGTCGGTCTCCGGGGTGGCAGTCGACGCCTGCGGGCCGCCCGCGGTCGTCGGTGCTTCCTCCGTGGCCGTCGACGGCTCGGCCGGGGCCGGCTGGTCGGCCGACGATTCGACCGTCGACGAGTCGGCCGCCGGTGGGTCGTCTGTCGACGGCTCCTCGGGCGACGGGTCGTTCGACAGCGTCTCCGTCCTCGTCGGGCTCTCTTCGACGGTCTCTGCTTCGGCGGTGAGCCGCGCCATCGTCGTGACCTCGGTGTTCTCGCTGACGACTCGCGTCTCGCCACAGCGGGCGCACGTCTGGACCTCCCGGAGCGTCGTGACGACCTCGTCGCCGTCCTCGACGCGCTCGCGTTCGATTTCGGGCGCGGAGTAGTCGTGTCCGAGCAGACACTTGAGTCCCATTACACCGTCCTGCGGTGCCGAGGGTAAAAAACGCCCCGTCGACGTCGGACGCCCGGCACACGCGTGAACCCGTCGGTGCGCACACGACGCCACCGGTGTGTGCGTCGGCTCGCCGTGCGGTGTCGCCGACTCGCCCGTCTCTCGGCGTGGATGCCAGACTCTTTGAGGGACGACCGCGTACGCGACGACGTCACATGCCTACCGTATCCTACCAAGGCGAGGAGATCGAGTGCGAGAACGGCGACATACTGCGTGACGTGTTGAAACGGGCCGGGCTCTCCGTGTACAACGGCAACGCAGAGACGTTCAACTGCCGCGGGATGGGGTCGTGCGGGACGTGTGCCGTGAGCGTCGACGGGGAGGTGAGCGAGCCGACGACGAAGGAGTCGGTCAGGCTCTGGCTCCCGCCGCATCACCCGAGCCACGACGTCCGACTCGCGTGTCAGACGCGCGTCGAGGGCGACGTCGAGGTGTCGAAGGGGCGCGGACTCTGGGGACAACACATTTGAGCCCGTACCGGTAGCTCAAGCGTGCAGCGGTGCTCACGGTGTGAAACTACCCCGCGACGGAACGATGTCCCGGTGCGGGAAAAGCCGTATTCGATAGTGATGGGCCGATGCCGGCGCGTGCCGGACGACCCGCGGTGGTCGGGTTTACTGCCGAACGACGTTGCTCGCGCGGGGGCCCTTCGGGGACGACTCGATGTCGAACTCGATCGCCTGCCCCTCTTCGAGGTCCGGTCCGCCGACGTCTTCCATGTGGAAGAATACGTCGTCGTCCGCGTCCTCAGTCGAGATGAAACCGTAGCCGCCAGTGTCGTTGAAGAAGTCAACTTCGCCTTCTGCCATTGCATTCACACAGACGGCCGGTCCGGGTATAACACTTGCGAGTGTACAGGTACCACGGCCATCGCTGGACGTTCGTATTCTGTATCGAACGAAGGACGCACAAATAGTGTCTGTATCGACAACTCCACTGACGAACGACGACCACCCAGTCGGTTCTGTGCTGACACGGGGCGGACACGGACGTTTACAGTTCATGCCGCCGCAGGTACAGTCGTGTCTCGAACTCTCCGCGCGAACGGCCCTGCGCTGCTCGTGCCAGCCGCGTGGCTCGTCGCTGCAGCCACCGTCGTCGGCGTCGTCTCCGAACACGCCCTGTTCGTCGCGCACGTGGTGATGAGCGTCCTCCTCGCCGCCTTCCTTCTCGGATCGCGCGGTGAGATGGTGGCCGGCGCCCTCCGGGTCTGGAAGGTGATCATCCTCTTCGGCACACCGGTGACGCTCGCCGGTGTCGCCGGGTTTCTGGCGCGTGACGGCGTGATCGCGGCGCCCGCAACGCCGCTTTTGGCGACCGCCTTGTACGGCTGGATCCTCTTGCCCGCAGTCGGGCTCGCGCTCACTGGTCGACGCGTGCGGCAGGCGGCGAGCGCGTACGCCATCGGCGCGGGCGGGTGTGTCGTCGGGGCGGTCGCCGTCGCGCTCGCCGGGTCGCCGACGGCGGTCGCCGCCGGGATCGGCGTCGTCGGCCTCGGTCAGACGGTCGGCATCCTCGCGGCGACGGTCACCGGTCCCCCGAGTGCCTCACCCACGCCCGTCGACTGACGGTTCAGTCGTCGTCGGTCGCGCTCGCGCCCTCGTCGGCCGCACTCGCGTCGCCGTCGGCCGTACTCGCGTCACCCCGACGTGTCGCGTCGATCCCCGGCTCGAACGTGGGCCGCTCGACGCCGAGAAGCGCGTACGGGTCGGCGTCCGCCGGCATCGGTGACTCGTAGTCGTCGGCACCACCACGGCTCTCGAACTCGTCGGTGACCGCCGCGCGGAGGTCGTCGTCGGTGAGGAGTCGGAGGAGGGTTCCACCGATCGTCTTCGCGGCGTACAGCATCCCTTCGGTGCCGGTCGAACCGCTCGCGGCGACCGCCTGCCAGGAGTGTGCGGGCGTCCCGACCGGCCACGTCGCGGTCGTCATCCGCCCGAGCGGGACCAGCTGGCTCACGTCTCCGGAGTCGGTCGAGTACGACCCGACCGTTCCGGCGTCGACCGCGTCGATTGGCTCGGTGAAGTAGGCGACCTCACTGGCCCGGTCGCGGTCGGCTGGCTCGAGGTCGGCGAGCTGTCCGGAGACGTCGCCGAGCGACGCGCGCAGGTCGTCGGCCAGCGGGTCGTCGACGGTGAATCCGCCGAGTTCGGCCATCGTCTCGCGGATCGCGTCCCCGAGCGCCTCGTTCGGACGGACGCCGTACACGCCGCTGGTCTTCGTCACCTCGACGTCGACGTCTGCCATGAGCGCCGCGCCGCGTGCTGCGTCCTCGAACCACGCGCCGACGGTCTCGACGAGCTCGCGACTCGGCGCTCGCACGAGGTACTCGGCTTCTGCCTCCGGTGGCACGACGTTCGCGGCGTCACCGCCGTTCGTGATCACGTAGTGGAGTCGAACCGGGTCGGGCACGTGCTCGCGCATGTACTCGACGGCGGTGTTGAGCAGCTGGATCCCGTCGAGTGCGCCCCGGCCGGCCTCGGGCGCCGCGGCCGCGTGCGAGGAGGTCCCCTCGGCGGTCACGGTGAAGCTATCGACGGCCAGACACGACCCCTTCGTCGGGGCGTTGTACCAGCCCGGGTGCCAGGAGACGACCGCGTCGACGTCGTCGAACGCCCCGGCGCGAGCGAGGTACACTTTCCCGGAACCCGCCTCCTCGGCCGGCGTGCCGACGTACACGACGGTCCCCGCGACGCCCTCGTCGATCGCGTCTGCGACGGCGAAGGCGGCTCCGAGCGACCCGACCCCGAAGAGGTTGTGGCCACAGCCGTGGCCGGCGCCGCCCGGCTCGACCGGGTCCCGCGCTGCGCTCACGCGCTGTGAGAGTCCGGGCAGTGCGTCGTACTCGCCCATCGTCGCGACGACCGGATCGCCGTCGCCGTACCGAGCGAGAAACCCCGTCTCGACGTCGCCGACGCCCACGGTGACGTCGAAGCCTCGGTCGTCGAGGGCCGTGACGAGTCGCTCGGCGGCGTACGTCTCTTCGAACGCCGTCTGCGGGTGTTCCCAGATGTCGCGCGCGAGCGCGGTGAGCTCGTCGCGGCGGGCCTCGACCGAATCGGTGACGTCGTGGAGGTCCATGTGGGCACCTCACACAGGTCCCGCAAAAAGCGTTCGGCCCCGGCCAGATGAGCCCGGTATCGTGGGAGTCGACGCGCCGGCGTGCGCCAACAGGTATACCTTCGCCCGAGGTGATCGGTCACGCACTCGCACCGATATCGGTCGAGACCCCATGTGCGCGGCGGACCCGACGGCCGACGACACGCTGCAGTCGACGAGCGACGACGTCTCCACAGACGCTTCTGAGTCACGCTGGAGGCGCGTCCGCCGGGCCGCTCGTCGCGTGATATGGACCCGCGTGGCCGTCGACACGCGCTCGCTCGCGGCTGTGCGAATCGGCCTCGCGGGGACCTTTCTCGTCGATCTCGGCTGGCGAGCCGGGAGTCTGAAGCGGTTCTACACCGACGCCGGTGTCTATCCGCTCGCCGTCCACGAGGCCGCCTACGGAGAACTCGCCCGCCTCTCGCTGCACGCGCTCTCTGGGGCCGTCTGGGTCCAGTGGGTGCTCGTTCTCCTCGCGGCGATGCTCGCGCTCGCGTTCGGGCTCGGCTATCGCACCCGACTCACCGGGGCGCTCTCGCTGTTGTTGCTACTCTCGGTTCACGTCCGCAATCCGGCGGTACTCAACGGTGGCGACCGACTGCTCCGCGTGTTGTTCGTCGTCGCGCTCGCGACACCGCTCGGCGAACGGTGGTCGGTCGACGCGCTTCGTCGGGGGTCAGCTCGCGAGCGCGTCGCGACCGCCGGGACGACCGCGCTCCTCGCACAGCCGCTCGTCGTCTTCGCGATCAACGCCGTCGAAAAACACGCCGGGTCGACGTGGTACGGCGGCGACGCCCTCGCGATCGCGCTCGCCAACGCGGCGATCGCCACGCCGCTCGGGGCCGCAGTCGCCGACCACGGTGGGATCGCAACCGCGCTCACCTACGGGTGGGTCGTGTTGCTCGTCGGTGCGCCCGTCCTGCTGCTCGCCCCCGTAGGGCGGTATCGCCTCGTGAGCGTGGCAGCGTATCTGAGCGCGTTCGTCGGGATGGCGCTCTCCGTCTCGGTCGGGGTGTTCCCGCTCGCGCTCACGACGGCGGTGCTCGCGTTCGTCCCGACGGCCGGGTGGGAGACGCTCGCTCGACACTGGCCGTCAACGTCGAGTCGCTGGCGGCCGTCTCCGTCGGCGCTGGGTCCTCTCGTTCGGCAGCCGGTCGGACGGCGGGTCCTCGGGACGCTCCGGCAGCAGCAGGGCGGGCCGTCCAACGATGCCTCCGCAGAGCCGACGCCCGCAGAGCCGACGTCCGTAGAGCCGACGCCCGCGGAGCCGACGTCCGCAGAGCCGACGTCCGCAGAGCCGACGCTCGCCGGTGGACGAGTCCTCGCGACCGTGTTCGGATGGGTCGTGTTGGCGTGGCTGCTCGTCTTCGCTGCGGGTACCGTCGGCGCAGTCGACCTGCCGGACCGGCTCGACGACGACCGCGTCAACCAACAGCGATGGGGGCTGTACGCGCCGGACCCGACGACCACCTACAGCTGGTACACGACGGCGGTACGGCTCGCGAACGGCTCGACGGTCCGGGTCGGGGACGAGAGGGCAGACCGGCCACCGGACCACGGAGCCGTCTACCCGAGCGTCCGTCACCGCAAGTTCATGTCCGCCGTCGGCCGAGCGGCTCCCGACGGTCCGGTCGCGATCGGGTACGCCGACTGGGCCTGTGAGCGAGTGGCCGTGAGACACGACGCGCCGGTCGAACGGATAACGGTGGTTCGGGTGACACAGGAGGTCGCCGCCGGTGGTCCGGCCGGGTCGCCGACGAGTCAGCCGGTCGTCGAGCGCCCGTGTGCAGTCGAGGCGAACGGGTGATGGGTCTGGGGTCGGGAGCCCGGCCCCGATAGGCTTTGACCGTCGATGACGTACCGACGGGTGTGACTCACACGATCGATCGATGCGTCCGCCGGAGGAGCCGATGAGTGCGCCAGCGCCCACCGACGAGACGGCCGACGACGAGGCGGCCGACGACGAGGCAGTCGACGACGAGACGGCCGACGACGAGGCGGTCGACGACGAGACGGCCGACGACGAGGCGGTCGACGACGCACCAGTCGTCGTCGTGACGGGCGCGAGTGCGGGTATCGGTGCGGCGACGGCACGCCGACTCGCGACCGACGGGACGCGCGTCGTGCTCGCGGCTCGGCGGGCCGAGCGACTCGAGACGGTGGCCGACGACTGCCGATCGGCTGGCGTCGAGACGGCCGTCGTCCCGACCGACGTCACGGACCGCGCGGCGGTCGAGGCGCTGTTCACCGCGGTCGAAGAACGGTTCGGGCGATTAGACGGCGTCGTCGTCAACGCCGGCATCGGCGAGGAGCACACCGACGCGGTCGACGCGCTTCCGGTCGAACAGTTCGAGGCGGTGACCGAGACGAACGTCCACGGGGCCTTCTACACGACCCGGGCGGCGCTCCCCGCGCTGCGCGAGCACGGCGGGACGGTCGTGTTCGTCGGTAGCTACAAGGGTATCTACCCGAGCACGTCGAGTCCGGTGTACGCCGCCTCGAAGTGGTGGCTCCGAGGGTTCGCGAAGAGTGTCGCCGGGCAGGTCGGTCCCGACGGCGTCGCCGTCACGATCGTGAACCCCACCGGCGTCCGCACCGAGTTCGGCTCGGAGTTCCGCGACCGACCGAACGCCGAGGCGCTCGACCCGGCGACGACCGTGGGTGTCGACGACGTCGCCGACGCGATCGCCTTCGCGCTCGCACAGGACCCGCCGACGGCCGTCGCCGAACTCGACCTCTTCCGACGGGACATCCACGAGCGGTTCTGAGCGGGTAGCGGAGCCGGTAGCGTGGTGTGAAGCCGGTGACGGGTGCGCGAGATGGAAACCCGCACGTAACTGTATGCACTTACGTCACCCGCGTCCGGACGGACGTCCTCATTGACGCACACGTCGCACGTGCTAGCCGTGTCACTCGTGGGTGTCGACTGGATTCGAGCGGGTTGGCGCGCTCTGGTGGGGCCACTATCGGTTGCCCCTTGACACACGTTTATCTCACCGACGCCCCTCACACTCCGGTGTCTCTATGGAACCAATCACGGCGGTGAACCCGGCCACCGACGAGACGGTCGAGACGTACGAGCCGGCCACGGCGGCCGACGTCGAAGACGCGCTCGCCCGTGCCGACGAGGCGTACGACTCGTGGCGCGATCGCCCGATCCGCGAGCGTGAGGCGCACCTCGAACGCGTCGCGGAGCTCCTGCGGGAACGAACCGACGAGTACGCCGAGTTGATGACGCGCGAGATGGGGAAGCCGATCGCACAGGCGCGAGCAGAGGTGGAAAAGTGTGCGTGGGGGTGTGACCACTACGCGCAGCACGCGAGCGCGTATCTTTCGGCTGAGCACTACGCGAGTCCGCCCGGAACCACGGCCAAGACCGTGTACGACCCGCTCGGTGTCGTCCTCGCCGTGATGCCGTGGAACTTCCCGTTCTGGCAGGTGATCCGCTTTGCGGCGCCGTACCTCACCGCCGGAAACGTCGGCGTGCTCAAACACGCCTCGAACGTCCCCGGCTGTGCGCTCGCCCTGGAGCAGCTGTTCCGCGACGCCGGGTATCCGGAGGGCGTCTTCCAGTCGGTGCTCGCACCCTCGGACCTCGTCGACGACATCGTCGCCGACGACCGCGTCCAGGCGGCGACGCTGACCGGCAGTGGGCCGGCCGGCCGCGCCGTGGCGTCGACAGCCGGCGATCGGCTCAAAAAGACCGTCCTCGAACTCGGCGGAAGCGACCCGTTCGTCGTGCTCGCGGACGCCGACCTCGAGGCGGCCGCCGAGCGCGGCGCGTGGGCACGCAATCAAAACGGCGGCCAGTCGTGTATCGCCGCCAAGCGGTTCGTCGTCGTCGACGACGTCTACGACGCGTTCGTCGACCGACTCGTCGACGAGACCGAGGCGCTGACCGTCGGCGACCCCCTCGACCCGTCGACGGACGTCGGCCCGCAGGCGAGCCCCCGGTTCCTCGAGACGCTCCACGACCAGGTCACTGCGAGCGTCGAGGCGGGCGCGACGGTCCTCACGGGCGGCGAGCCGCTCGACCGAGACGGCGCCTACTACCCGCCGACGGTCCTCGCGGACGTGCCGGCGAACTGCCCGGCCGACACCGAAGAGCTGTTCGGTCCCGTCGCGTCGGTCTACCGCGTCGCCGACGAGGACGAGGCGGTCGCGGTCGCGAACGACACGCGGTTCGGCCTCGGTGCGAGCGTCTGGACGACAGACCGTGCGCGCGGCGAGTCGCTCGCCCGCGAGATAGACGCCGGCTGCGTCTACGTGAACCAACTGGTCAAATCCGACCCGCGCGTGCCGTTCGGTGGCGTCGGCGAGTCGGGCTACGGCCGCGAGCTGTCGGCGATTGGCATCCAGGAGTTCGTCAACCGAAAGACCGTCTGGGTGGAGTGAGCGGGCGTCTCGAGGGGGTCTTCGGTGAATGGTTTCGTGGCTGGAATGCGTGGTGCGTATTCGTGTCTGTGAGGGCAATACTCGACCGGTGAGAGTGGCTGTGTGAATACGACGGCTCCGCGGCATCCGGACACCAAGTAACCGCACCCTCCTCAATACGTGTCCATCGGTGGACGCGTGAAGACGCCGACTCCGCGGCATCCGGACACTAATTAGCCACACCCTCCCCAATACGTGTACGACGGTGGCTCTGTGACGGACGTGACGCTACAACACACGGACACAAATTAGCCACACCCTCCCCAGCCGATTCGCTCGTCGCCCACGGGCGACTCGCTCATCCCTCGCACGCGCTCGTGAGCACGCCTCCGGCGCGCTCACGAGGCGCGCGCCACCGCGGAATTCTGGTGTGTGATCGCGTCAGGCGTCGGATCTTCGGTCGCTTCTGACGGTACTGCCGAGCACGAGGGCTCCGGCGATGATCACGAGGTTCTTTACGATGTACTGGCCCTCGACGGTCAGTGCGTGGGGGAAGGTGGCGTAGACGACGTCCGGGAGCAGCACCATCGGCAGGAACGTCCCCGGCAGCTGGAACGCCAACAGCAACAGACCCACACGGGTCAGCGGCGGGTACAGCAGACACACGCCGATGAGCACCTCCCACACCCCGAGGATCGGCACGAAAATCGAGGGCGGGACGACGTACACCGTGGAGGCCACGAGGTCGGCCGCCGGCGACACGCCGAGCACCTTCAGCGCGCCGAACCAAACGAACACCACGCCGACGGCGACCCGCAACGCCGGAATACTCCACCGGTCCATCACGGACGCGATGGTTGCATCGAGCGCGTCGAACCGCTCGCGATACGACGAGATGCGATCGTTGTCCCCGCGATTGGAGGTCGCCATGAGATACTACATCTGCGGGCTAGACGGGCTAAAACCCTTCTACGTGCCGATCGACCGTGTACGTTCGCCGTGGTGAGAGACCGTGTCCAACGAGCCGTGTCCGATGAGCGTGAGGGTGCGGTCGCTCGTCCGCTCCTACCGACTCGTCACGGGCTCACGTCTCGTCTGGACCGGTCACGGCGATGACGGGCACGTCGACGGTTCGGATGACCCGCTCCGTCACCGATCCGAGGAAGTGTCGGCTCACGCCCTCGCGACTGTGGGTCGCCATCACCACGGCGTCGATGTCGTTGTCGTCGACGTAGTCGGCTATCGCTCGGTGGACCGTTCCCGACATCACCGCGGTCGTCGTCTCGACACCGCGGTCGGCGCCGGCCGCGGCGACGCGCTCGACCGCCTCCTCGCCAAGCCGTCGGATGTCGGAGACCGCTTGCGGATACTTGCCGTCGATGTGTTCGAGCGGCCCGCTGTCGGTCACGAACAGGCCGTGTACGCGCGCATCGCACACGGCTGCGAGGTCGGCCGCCTCTTCGATGGCCGCCTCGGCCCGATCGCTCCCGTCGGTCGGTGCTAGTATGTTTGAGTACATGCACAACTCTACACGACTAATCGATATAAAACCTCCCGTCACGCGCGGTCGGGGCGTCGTCGCGTCGACGCGGCGAGTGGGTCGTGACGGCGTCGGCGTCCGCTCGGTCCTATCTCAGTCGCCGCCCGCGCGTACGGTCAACACCGGGACGTCGGCGAGCCTGACGACCTTCTCGGTGACGCTCCCGAGCAGGTACTTGTCGAGTCCCGTCCGGCCGTGTGTCCCCATCACGATGGCGTCGACGTCGTGCTCGTCTGCGTACGCCAAGATCACCTCGTGGGGCGTGCCGCTCTTGACGACGGTCTCGGTCTCGACGTCGCCGAACTCCTCGCTGGCCGTCTCGACGAGCTCGGCCGCGCGCGCTTTGACCTCCGCGTGCAGCTCCGCGGTGCCCTCACGCTCGTCGGCCATCCCACCCGGCCCGCCCGAGACCGTTCCCACCATGCCGGAGGGATTGTCGGTCTGTGGGTCGCTGCCCAGTCCGATCCCCGGCGGCCGGGTGTCGATGCTGTAGAGCACGTGCACCGTCGCGTCACAGAGGTCGGCCAACGCGTTCGCCTCGTCGAGTGCCGCGCTCGCGCCATCACTGCCGTCGGTCGGGAAGAGGATGTGATCGTACATTGGTCTCACCCGGGCGATCCCCGGACGATACTGTACGCTCTCTTGCATGTTAGCTGTTGTGATCGTTCATGTACGTCGACAGGTCCTCACTGCCGGTGAGCGCGGCCGTCGGACCTCACCCGAGCCGGTGTGTCCCGACGAAGGTCGTAGTCGTCTCGTCGGACCCGACGGTGATCTCGACCGTCACCCAGCCGCCGGCTGTCCGCACCCGGGTCACGGTGCCGTCGTCCCAGCCGGCCCGGTGCGTCAGCGTTCGCGTTTCACCGGGTTCGAGGTCACCGACAAGATCCGTCCGCGTCCAGAGTGGGACTCCCTCGGCCGTCTGTCCGGCGTAGACGGCCGCCCGAACCGAGACGTTCTGTGCGAGCGTCGATCGCGTGTTCGTGAGCGTGAGGTCGGCGGCCCCACAGCGCGGCCCGCACAGCCGCGGCTCGCCCACGTCGAGTGCGACGTGGTCCGCGTCGTCGGCAGCCGTCGGCTCGACGGTCACCTCCGCGCCCATCGTCGCCAGCGATCCCGGCCCGAGCGCGTACACGCCCGCAGCACCGAGAAGGACCACGAGCAGGAGCCAGCGCATCGTCGCCTCTACACGCCGCCTGCACAAAGTCTCTCGGGACGGTCTCTCACCTCACCGTCGGCCGCCCGACGTACATATGTCGTCCGAGCACGTAGTAGAGGCGATATGATGCTCCCGACACACGCGATGGTCGGGCTGGCGCTCGCGACACCGGTGTCAGTCCTCGCTCCCGAGGTCGCTCCCGCCGCGCTGACGGGCTCGCTCGCGGGGAGCGTCGCGCCGGACCTCGACCTGTACGCGGGACACCGGCGCACGCTCCACTACCCGACGCTGTACGCGCTGGTCGCGTTCCCGGCGCTCGTCGTCGCGCTCCTCGTCCCGGCCGCCGTGAGCGTCGCCGTCGCCGCCGTCTTCGTCGCCGCGACGGTCCACTGTCGGATGGACCGGTACGGCGGGGGACTCGAGCTACGTCCGTGGGAGGCGACGTCCGAGCGAGCCGTCTACGACCACGTTCGCGCGCGGTGGCGCCGACCGAAACGGTGGATCCGGTACGACGGCTCGCCCGGCGACCTCGCGGCGCTCTCTGCGCTGGGGATCCCACTCTGGGTCGTCCTCGACGGTCCGTTCCAGCTCGTTGCTGGACTCGCGCTCGCCGTTGGCGGCGTGTACGCCCTGCTTCGTCGTCGGCTCGCCTCGCTCGCACCGGCGGTCGTCGGGTACGCCCCGAGCCGACTGCGTCGGTACGTCCCCGACCGGTATCGGCCGTGAACGCGTGGCGGTGACGAGTCCCCCCGCGTCGTTTTGTGTCGGCACGCCGAACGCCTCAGTGTATGGGTGACGACGGCGAACCGACCGATCGTCCGGACGTGCTCGCACGGCTCCTGCGAGAGGGACGACGCAACGCCGTCCTCGCGTGGGTACTGGTCGGCGCCCTCGGGGTCGTCTTCGTCGGGAGCGTCCTCGACCGCGACGTCGGGTGGAGCGTCTTCGTCGCGGCCACCGGCGCGATCGTCCTCGTCCCACCGGTCGCCGCGCGGTCGTGGTGGGCGATGCTTCCCTGGGAGCTCCTCGCGCTCGCGCTCGCGCCTATCCTCACTCGCGGACTCGCCGGCAGCGACGTCGGCACCGTCGGTGCGTCGCTCTCCGTGGCCGGGTTCGCGCTCGTCGTCGCCGTTGAGCTCCGGGCGTTCAGTTCGCTCCGACTCACCCGGTGGTTCGCCGTCGTCTTCGTCGTCTGTACGACGCTCGCGTCGGCGGGCGTGTGGGCGATCGTTCGGTGGACGCTCGATCGGTGGGCCGGGACGACGCTGCTCGTCACCCCGGAGGGGTCTGCCGACGCGGCGAACGATGCGTTGATGATCGAGTTCCTCTGGGTGACACTCGCCGGGCTCGCGGCCGGTCTGCTCTTCGACGCGTACCTGTCGCGACGGGACGCACAGCTTCGCCGGCGGATCGAGGCGGTGATCCGACGGTGAGCCCGCCGCTCGCCGCAGTTCGTCGTCGGTCGCTGCCGCGTCCCTCGGTACGCACCCAACGGCGGCTCACCCGTCTCCTTCAGGCCGTGCTGGTCGCCATCGTCGCCTACGGGATCGTCTACTCGCGGCCGAAAGCCATCACGAACGGGTGTCTCGCGCTCGCGGTCACCGCCTCCCCGGCGCTGCTCGAGCGCAACTACGCGGTTCCACTCGACCCCTGGTTAGGCCTCTGGGTCACGCTCGCCGTGCTCGCGCATACCCTCGGGTCGGCGGGGTTGTACGCGACCGTTGGGTGGTGGGATCACCTCACGCACGCGCTGTCAGCGACGATCGTCGCGGGCGTCGGCTACACCGTGACACGCGCGCTGGACGTCCACCACGACGACATTCAGCTGCCACGCCGGTTCGCATTCGCGTTCATCCTCGTGCTCGTGATGGCGTTCGGCGTCGTCTGGGAGCTCTTCGAGTTCGGCCTCGACGTCCTCGCCGCGCGGACCGGAGTCGACATGCCACTGGCACAGCACGGACTCGACGACACGGTCGGCGACCTCCTGTTCAACGCTGCGGGTGCCGTCGTCGTCGCGGCGTTCGGCCAGGCGTACCTCTCTGGGACGGTCGACGCGCTCCTCGAGGTGCTCGAACGGGGCTCGGGGTGAGTCCGGAGCGGACTCCTCGTCGCGTCCGTGCCCGGGCGGACGCAACTATTATTACCGCCTGCTCGCATGCTACGGTGCGTATGGGCGACCCCGACGAGCCGATCGACGTCCTCCACGTCGAGGGCGACCCGGGGGTCACAGCGCAGACCGCGGCGCGACTCGAGCGAGCGGCCCCTCGAATCGGCGTCCGGACCGCTCCCGACGCCGCGACGGCGATGAAAACGCTGCGTGCACACGCGGTCGACTGCGTCGTCACCGAGTGCGACCTCCCCGACCGCAGCGGGGTCGCCTTCCTCGAGGCCATTCGAGAGCGGTGGCCCGAGCTGCCGGTCATCGTCCTCGGCGAGACCGACGACGAGACCGTCGTGTCCGACGCCATCGACGCGGGCGCCACCGACTGGTTCCGAAAGGAGGCCGAACGAGACACCCTCCTCGCCGCCCGGATCTGCCGCGCGGTCGACGCCGCCCGGACGCGCCGACAGCTGGCCGAGCGGACGCGCCGGCTCGAGGCCCTCGGCGAGCGAACCCACGCGCTCACCTACACGCAGACCCCGGCCGAGACGGCCCAGCTGGCGGTCGACACCGCCGACGACCTCATCGACGCGCCGCTGACGGGCGTCCACCTGTTGAACGCGGACGAGACCCGGCTCGAGCTCGTCGCACACGCGGACGCCGTCCTCGAACTGTTCGACGAGCCACCGGCGTACGACCGGTCGAACGAGCCGGGCTCACGCGCGCACCTCGTCTGGGAGGCGTTTCGCTCGGGTGAGCCGATACGGCTCACGGAGACGACCGGTGACGACCGCCTCACGGAGTCGACGCCGGCAGAGAGCGTCGTGTTACACCCGATCGGCGAACACGGCGTCTTCGTCATCTCCTCGCCGGCGGCCGCAGAGTTCTCCGAGACGGACGTCCTCCTCGTCGAGATTCTCGCGAACCAACTCGAAGCCGCACTCGACCGCGTCGACCGCGAACAGACGCTCAAGACCCGCGAGCACCGGCTCGAGCGCCTCCACGACGCGACCCGCGGGCTGATTTGCGCCGACTCGCGGCAGGCTATCGCCGAGGAGGTGGTCCGAGCGGCCGAAGACATCCTCGGGTTCTCAGTCGTCATGGTCAGGTTCTACGACGACGACCGCGGCGGGCTCGTCCCGATGGCGGCCTCCGAGGCGGTCGGCGAGCTGTTCGCAGAGCGGCCGGTGTTCACGCCCGACTCCGGCAGTCTCAACTGGGCGTGTTTCGACGCCGGCGAGACGCGGGTGTACGACGACATCGAAGCCGACACGACCGCGGTCGACCGCGGCAGCGGACTCCGAAGCCTGATGATCCTCCCACTCGGCGAGTACGGCACCATCTCCGTCGGTGAGACCGTCGAAGAGGCGTTCGACGCGACCGACGAGTTCCTCGCCCGCATCCTCGCAACTGCGACGGAGACCTCACTCGACGAGCACGCGCGCGAGGACGAACTGCGGCGTCGTCGTGACGAGCTGGAGCGCCAGAACGAGCGGCTCCAGGAGTTCGCAGACGTCGTGAGCCACGACCTCCGGAACCCACTCACCGTCGCGACCGGGAGGCTATCGCTCGCCAGAGCGGAGTGCGACTCCGAGCACCTCGAGACCGTCGAGCGCGCACACGACCGCATGGACGAGCTGATAGACGACCTGCTCACGCTCGCGCGCGCCGGCGACGTGATCGGCGAGCCCGAGTCGGTCGACCTCGACGCGCTCGCCGAGGCGTGTTGGGGACAGGTGAGCACGCGCGAGGCCGCGACGCTCGAGGCTGCGGCCGACGCCACGATCGTCGCCGACCGAACGCGGCTCCGACAGCTCCTCGAGAATCTGTTCCGGAACAGCCTCCAACACGGGCGGACGGACGAGACGGTGCCACTCACCCTGCGGATTCGGACCCACGAGGACGGCTTCTCGGTCGCCGACGACGGCGACGGTATTCCCGCGGCCGACCGCGAGAGCGTGTTCGAGGCGGGGTACTCGAGTCACCCCGACGGGACGGGGTTCGGCCTCCGGATCGTCGACCAGGTCGCGACGGCCCACGGCTGGGACGTGCGCGTCGAAGAGAGCCCCGCCGGGGGCGCCCGGTTCACCGTGTCGGGCGTCGAGTTCGTAGAGTAGGGGGCGCAGCCGCCGTCCGATTCGCGTGGACAAGCCGTCGCGCTTTTAGGTGTCTCACGGCTACACGGCGCGTGATCAGCCGAGGTGAGCACCGACGTGTCGGCGAGTCGTAAAGGGGACCGCCGGGAGCGCGAGCTGGTCAACGCGCTCGACGAGGCGGGATTCGCCGTGATGCGGGCGCCCGCGAGCGGCGCAGCCACGGAGCGCGAGCTACCCGACGTGCTCGCCGGCGACGGCGAGACGTTCTACGCCATCGAGGCGAAGTCGAGCGCTGGCGACCCGATCTACCTCTCGGGTGAGGAGGTGGAGTCGTTGTTGTACTTCGCACAGAACTTCGGTGCGAAAGCGCGCATCGCCGTGCGGTTCGACCGCGAGGACTGGTACTTTTTTCACCCCGGTGACCTGTACACCACCGACGCCGGGTCCTACCGCGTGAAGAAGGAGACCGCTCTCGCCGACGGCACCGATTTCCCCGAGTTCGTCGGCGAGACGCGAAAGGTCACCCTGGACGCGGTCGGAGCCGATCCCGACGCGGAGCGCCGCACGGTGTTAGAGGCCGTCCGCGACGGCCACATGCCGGTCGACGAGGCTCTCGACGTGTTGTGAGCGGCACACAGCGTTCACCGATTGGACCGACGGCACGGCGACGCCGTCGCCCAGCTGCGACGGGCGCCATCGAAGTTCTTTTTTAGTGCGGATAGAAATCGAGAGCATGGAAATCGATGCGGAGCTGCGTCGACAGATCACCGTCTCGCTTCTCGCCGCGGCGGTGTTCGTCGCCGGGCTCGTCGCCATCGGCGTGACGTTCGACGGCTCGTCGCTTCCCGAGGCCGGCGCGCTCGCGCTGGTCGGGCTCCTCGCCGGGTTCGTCCTGTTGATGGCGCTCGTCGGCGCGTACCTCATGCGCGCGAACGACGACACCTGAGTCCGTGCTGCCGTATCACTCGATGTGGCCGCCGTCTGGCACCGCGTCCTCGGCCGACTCCGTCACGCCGGCGGCGTCGCGCCAGTCGGTGAGGTCGTCGTCGGCCGCCTCGACCGCGGCCTCGTAGTAGCCGAGCGGGTCCGGCGCGACCCGCATGTGGTCGTCCTCGTTGTGACAGATGCCGAGCTTCGCGAGCGTCTCACACGTCGGCGGCGGATACTGCGTCCCGCGGTCGTCGGCGAGATACGCCGTCTGATAGCGAATCCCCTCGGCATCGAGGCTCGTCGCCGCACAGAACGCGACGACTTCGTCCGGCGACATCCCGATGCCGACGAGAAACGCCATCAGGGCGAAGCTCTCGGTCGCCGAGAGGTGGACGTCGCGCTCGGCCTTCTCGATCAGGTTCTGCATACACGGCGGGAACAGCGCGGGGACCACCACGTCGACCGGGGCCGCGTACGAACGCTCCCGGAGCAGCCGGCGCAGCTCGTCGACGCGTGCGGCCAGCTCCGAGCGGATCACGCCGTCGTCCGACAGTTCGAACGGGAGCCCGTCGCGGACGCGTCGTTCGATGGCCGTCTCGAGCGCGCGCAACAGCTCCTCGCGGTCCACCCGGACGGCCCCGTCGGCGAGCGGTCGGTTGACGAGCCGCCACGCGTCTCCCCACGCGGGGTCGGCGAGACGGAGGTACGCGCCGACGTCGACCCAGTAGTCGGTCGGCTCCCGCCCGCGTCGTGCCGGCTCCGCGACGACTGCCGTCTCCAGGTCGAACTCGGCTAAGACCGTCTGTAGGTCGACGGTCGGCGTCGCCGTCGAGGCGAGCGCGTCGTCGCTCGCGAGGTCCGCTTCGATCCGCTCGCGGGCGGTCGCCGCCTCGGCGGCGGCGTACTTGTCGATCGCGGGCGCAGCGTCGAGTAGCGAGACGAGGATCCGTGCGATCGGGTACGAGAGGAGCTCGGCACGGGCGTCGTGGTCGACGGCGTCGCGGCCGAACGCACCGGCCGCGGGCTCGACGGTGCCCTCTCGGAGCGCCCGCTCGACGCGCTCGCGGGCCCGCTCGACGGCCGGTGCATCGTCGGCGACGAGCGCCGGCAGTGACGCCGAGGCACCGGCGACGGCGTCGCGGGCCCCCTCGAAGAACGGATACTTCGCGTGGAGCGCGTCCATGTCCGCACGCTGGTTGTGAGCGCCCGCGAATAAGCGGTACGGTCCGGGGCGAGCCTACGTCGTCCGTCGCTCACTCTGTGAGCCCGTAGCCGCGAGTGAAGAGCGCCACGTCGACGGCTGCGGCGATCGCGGTCATCGCGACGAGGACGAGAAACGACCGGACTGGGTCGACCTCGGCGACGCCGAGGAAGCCGTAGCGAACGCCGTTTACCATGTACACCATCGGGTTGAAAAGCGAGACGTCGCGCAACAGCGGCGTGAGGTCCTCAAGCGAGTAGAACACGGCTCCGAAGAAGACGAGCGGCCGGAGGATGAACTGGTTCATAACCGTGAGGTCGTCGAAGTCGTTCGCGAGGAGCCCCCCGATCACGCCGAGACTTGCAAACAACAGCGTGATGACGAGGAGGAACCCGAGCAGGTACAGCGGTCGCTCGAGCGGAACCGGCTGAAACAACGCCGACACGATCCCCCACCCGATGGCGGCGACGAGCCCCCCGACGAGCAGTCCGCGGGTCGCAGCCGAGAGGACGTACGCCCACACCATCCCCGTGTACGACAGCGGCGAGGTGAGCACCTCGTCGATGTACTCGTTCCATCTGCCGTGAAAGATGGAGAAGGAGGCGTTCTCGAAGCTGTTCGACACCGCCCCGAGCACGACGAGTCCGGGGAGAATGAACAGAATGTACGGGACCCCAGCGATCGTGCCGACGCGCTCGCCGAGGATCACCCCGAACACGGAGAAGTAGAGCACGTTCGTGATGAACGGTGGCGCGAACGTGTTGCTCGGTCGCCGGAGAAACCGCAGGATCTCTCGTTTCGTGAGCGTGTAGAAGCCGGTGAGGTCGACAGACCGCGCGCTGCTGCTCATCGAGTCCCTCCGTCGCGCGCCAGCGTCGCAGACCGGTCGTCGTCGGCAGCGTCGCCGCCGACCTCAGTGGCGTCGTCGCCGGTGGCGAGAGCCCCGTCACCGGCGTCTTGACCCGTCGGACGCGTCATCTCGACGAACACCTCCTCCAGTGAGGTCCGCTCGATCTCCATGTCGAGGATGCCGTAGGCCGCCTCGTCGAGCGCGCGAACGAGATCCGGCGCGACGAGTCCACCCTGGCGGGCGGTGACGGTGATCCGGTCGCCGTCGACGTCGACGGCTTCGATCCGGTCGTCGGTGGGGACGGCCGCTTCGAGCGCGGCCCGTGAGGTCGGCGGGTCACGCAGCGTCACGACGACCCGGTCGGCACCGCGGTCCATCAACTCGTCCGGTGACGCGACGGTTCGCACCTGTCCGCCGTCGAGAATCGCCACCTCGTCACAGAGTCGCTCCGCCTCCTCGATGTAGTGGGTAGTCAAGAGGACGGTCGTCCCCGCTTCGTTCAGTTCCGTCACCAAGTTCCAGAGGTCACGCCGGAGCTGAACGTCCACACCGGCAGACGGCTCGTCGAGGATGAGCAGGTCCGGGTCGGTCACCAGCGCCCGTGCGATCATGAAGCGTCGTTTCATGCCGCCAGAGAGCCAGTCGAACCGGGTGTCTCGTTTGTCGTAGATGCCCACCTGTTCGAGGGCGCGCTCGGCCCGCGCCGCGGCCTCCTCGCGGGGGACGCCGTGGTAGCCGGCCTTGTGTTCGAGCACCTCGTGGATCGGGAAGAAGCGATCGACATTAAACTCCTGGGGAGCGAGTCCGATGCGGTCGCGCGCCTCCCGGTAGTCGGCTTCGACGTCGTGACCGAACACCCGCGCCTCGCCGCCCGTCGCGCGGACGAGCCCGACGAGCACGTTGATGAACGTCGTCTTTCCCGCGCCGTTCGGTCCGAGCAGGCCGAAAAACGATCCGTCGGGGACGGTGAGCGACACGCCTCGGAGCGCGTCGACGTCCCCGTAGCTCTTCTGAAGGCTCTCGACCTCCAGTGCGTTCGTCATACCGGATCGGTGACCCGCGAGCGGGTTAAGCAACTCCGTTCGCGTCCGCCATCGTCGGTAGCGGGAGGCGACCTCAGTGGTCGACCGTCTCGACGGGTGCGTCGGCCGCGTTCGTCTTCACGCTCTCGATGCCGCCTCGAGCGCGCTGTTTCGAGGCGTACCCCTCACCGGAGTCCGCGATGACGTTGCCGTTGTCGTGAACGAGCCGCCAGCGCCACTCGTCTGCGGTGTCTTCGTACATCTCGAAGGTTGCCTTGCTCGTGTCACTCATCACGATAGACCTGCGGTCAGCCGACACTAAGTGGTTTCCCCGCGCGGCCCGACGCTGCCTCTGCGATTGCCCCTCGTCGCCGTGACCGACTCACTCGTCGTCGGGACTCTCCTCGGCCTCGGTCGGCAGTTCGGCGACGATCGTCTCACCGGCGCGAACGTCGTCGCCCGGGGCGACGAGCAGGTCCTCACGGTCGACCGCGGCAGGGAGGACGACGTCGGCACGCGATCCGAACGAGACGTGGCCGACGCGGTCACCGCGCTCGAGCTCGTCACCCACCTCGACGTGCGGGTGGATGCGCCGCGCGAACCAGCCGGCGATGACGATCACCTCGTAGGCACCGAGGTCTATCACCACCTGCTCGTTGCGGTCGGACTCCTTTGTGAAGGCGGGTCGGTTCGCGCCCGGCCGGTGACGGACCTCGCGGACCGTTCCGGCGATCGGCGCGCGGTTGACGTGGACGTCGGTGACGTTCATGAACACGCCGACGCGGAGCCGCGTCCCTTCCTCGCTGACCACCTGCACGGTCCCGTCGGCGGGTGAGACGACGGCTCGATCCGGGCCCGGTGGTGTGCGGGTCGGGTCCCGGTGGAACCAGAGGACCCCGATCGTGAGCGCGGCGAACCCGATCCCGACCGGGGGGGCGAACGGCAGGGTCACCGCAGCGAGCAGCCCGGGAACCAGCGCGAGCCGCCAGGCCGCCTCGACCACCGGGAACGGCACGACCGTCGCCAGTGGTGGGGCACGGCGCACGGTCACGCCTCCGCCGGCTCGTGGAAGCCGGCCCGGAGATCGGTTCGTCCGGCCGCCCACGCTGCGAGCAGGTGCGTGAGGTGGAGCCGGTCGTCCGTCCCGTCGACGAGGTCGAGGTCCGCCTCGCCGGCGAGCGCGTGGAGTCGGGCGAGGTCCGCGCCGGTGTACGCCGACCCGGCGCGCGCCGCTCGGAGCATCGCACGGAGTAGCCCCTGCCCGTCGTAGCCGCCCTCGTCGAGCAGGTCGTCGAGCGTCTTCCGGGCGTCCTTCAGCTCTCCTGCGCGGGCGGCGGCGAGCGCCTCGCGGATCGTGTCCTCGTCGCCGACGTCGCCGAGGGTCTCGTAGGCCGCCGTCATCGTCACGGCGTCGCCCTCGACGGCCGTCGTCTGTGCGGTGAGGATCGCCCGGCGAAGGTCGCCGCCGGCGGCGCTGGCGACGAACTCGAGACCGTCTTCGTCGTACGTGACCTCTTCGCGCTCGCAGATGGTCGCGACGACGTCGATGATCTCGTCGGTCGTTGGTGCACGCAGCCGGATCGGGAAACACCGTGAACGAATCGGCGCGATGAGTTTCGACGGCTGGCGGGTCGCGATCACGAACTGGGTCGTCCGGTGGTGTTTCTCCATCACCCGCCGGAGCGCCTGCTGGAAGTCCTCGCGGATCGCCTCGGCGTTGTCGAGCACGATCGTCTTGTACGACCCGGACATGGGCGCGTAGGCGGCCGACTCCGTCAGTACGTGGTGTATCATGTCGCGTTTCGCCATGCGGCGTTTCCCGGCGAGAAAGCCCTCGAACCGGGGGTCCGTCCGGATCTCTTTTTTCGTCCGACCGAAGAAGTCCGCCACGTTGAGCTCGACGAGGTCGCTCTCGGGCTCGGCGTGTGCCTCCCTGGCGAGCGCGCGAACCGCCGCCGTCTTTCCGACGCCCGGGGGTCCCTGAACCACCAGATTCATCGGCTCGTCGACGGCTCGTCTGAGGTGATCGCGGGCCTCAGCCTGACGGATCTCGGATAGGTCCGGCGCGTGCGTGTCGATCCACAGCGGTCCGTCCATTACCGGGTACTCGGTGGTCGGTGCTGAAGAATCGGTCGGTACGGACCCCCGGCCGCGGACACGAACCGGAGACACGACGGAGACGGTGCGGTGAGCGTCGTCGTCGGTCGCGAGCGGCTCCCGCGGTGGCGGTCGAGCTGGTGTGAGACCACGTCGTCGCTCCGCGTGTGACAGGCGAAGAGGCGGTCTCCGTGCGGGTGGACTCCGATGGCTCGTGGGTAGCGCCCGCCGGACGGGGTGACCCCGACGCGCTCGATCCGACTCAAGACGTGCGTACGCGCGAACGTGGCGATCGAATCGTGTCCCCGGTTCGAGGCGTAGACGTACGACCCGGACGGGTGGACGCGCACGTCTGCTGCGATGGTGTCGGCGGCGTCGACGTCGTCGGGGACCGTGGCGTGCGTCTCGACGATCGTCGGACGACGGGGATCTGCGAGGTCAAGCACGGAGAGCGTCGCGTCGAGCTCACAGAGTAGGTAGCCGACGTCGTCGCTCGGGTGGACGGCGAGATGCCGAGGACCGGATCCCGGCCGACACGCGAGCGTCCCGGCTGGGACGGGGCGGAGCGTCCCGTCGGCTCGCGACAGCTCGTACACGGCCACCCTGTCGGCACCGAGGTCTGGGACGTAGACGAGGTCGTCCGTGACGAACGTGGCGCTGTGTGGGTGAGCCGACGCCTGACGGTCCGCCCGTGGCCCGGAGCCGGTGTGGACGCGTTTGTCGCTCGGCGCTGCGAGCGAGCCGTCCGGCTCAATGGGCAGCACGGCCACCGACCCTCCGGTGTAGTGGGAGACGAGGACGTAGGCTCCCCGTGGGTCGACGGTCACGTGGCACGGTCCCGCGTCGCCGGTGGCGGTCTCTCCGAGCCGTTCGAACGCGCCGGTCGACGGGTCGACACGGTAACTGACGACCCGCCCGGCGTGTGCGAAAGCGTTTCGACGGACGACCCCTGCCGAGTCAGACAGAAACCGTTTTTGCCGCGCGCGCGATTCTCCCAGTGAGGGCTCGTGGTCTAGTTGGTTATGACGCGGCCTTTACAAGGCTGAGGTCGGTGGTTCGAATCCGCCCGAGCCCATCCCGGCGGCGAACATGGTGAGCCGGCGGGTTATGTGTCCGAGGGCGGTTCGAACCCTGTCAGTCGCGCGCAGTGAACGAAGTGAACGAGCACGTTTGAGTTTGGTTCGAATCCGCCCGAGCCCATCCCGGCGGCGAACATGGTGAGCCGGCGGGTTATGTGTCCGAGGGCAGTTCGAATCAGGGAACGAGAGGTGAGCGAGCACGTCTGAGTTCGGATGCGTGTAGAAGCCTGACCCGACTGAGCACCGACACCGGAACGCGGCTGTCACCTGTCGTTGATGACTCGTTGTCGTATACCCATGTAAACTTATGACAATGTAGTACGAGCAAAGTGAGTTGGCTATCATACGATGCGGTAGGTCAATGAATAACGACTGGATGCCGGCCGAAAACAAAAAGCAGCTTCGGACGCGGGTGGGACACGACCGGGAGCGATTGCACTTCCAGTTTCGGTGGGACCAACCTGACCCCGGCGGCTGGATCCATGACATGCTGGTCTACAACGAGGGCGAGTGGCGACAGTTTGCCGACCCGTCACCGTGGGTGAGCGACGACGACGGCCACACCGGGTTCTACGAGGACCGTCTGAGCTTCTTCCTCGACGACGGGAGCGTTCGTGGGTTCGAGGAGTTCGCTGGATGGCTGACGACTCACCAGGGGATGCGCTCTCTACCGAGCGCAGCGTCTCCAGCTGAGGTCACGTCGCACCCCCACTACGGCGATCGGCTCGGGAAGTCCGATATTCGGAAGTTCCTCCCGCAGGCATGTGCCGGCGAGTGGTGGGAGGGCAACTGGCGAGAGGTTCGCTCTCCCGAGGAGCTGCAGGCGATGAAGGCTCGCGGTGAGTTCCTCGACCTGCCGATGTGGCGCGCACACCGGTCCGACCCGGTCGGATACGGGACTGATGCTCACGTCCTCGACTATCGGCACGCCGACGACGGCCGTCGAACCTACACAAGCCAAGGGTGGACATCGGACGCAGGGCCCGAGCTGATGTTCGACCCGGGCATCGTGGACGGAGGCGCGCTCGATTACCACGCTGTTTCGGCCGGCGAGTTCCCCGCACAGGGCTCGGGAACGTACGCGCTTACACCGGACGTGACCGTCCCGTTCGACCCAGATGTGGCCGAGTGGGAGAGCGCGATGATTCCCCGACGCCCCGTCCGCGAGCCCAGCGGAAGTGCTGCCGACTGGACTGCCTCAGGAACGTGGACCGGAGACGAGTGGGTCGTCACGATGTCACGTCCACTGGCAACTAATGATCCCTCAGACACCACACAGCTGTCTCCGGGCGAGACGTACCTGTGGGCACCCGCGATTCACCACGGCGCCGGCAAGCGCTGGCATTGGGCTGGCTACACCCACCGGCTCGGTCTCGGAGAGACTCCCGAGCGGACAGCGGATCTACCGCCACCCCTGACGGCTCACGAGATCGACTCTGCAACCACTGCGGCCGATATCGACTGGGAGAGACTTCCCGTCCACACGACGCCGCTGGTCTTCCCAGGAGTCAGCTCCTGGACGGACCTCGTGAACGGACAACAGGCTGCAGCCATCCGGAACCTAGAGACCACGATGTGGGAGCTTCACGGACAAGCGGAGGAGTGATCGCCGGTCGAACAACACGACCGCCGGACGCCAATTGACCACGCCCTCCCCAGCCGATTCCGCACGTATGTGTTGACTGGGTGAACAGCACGACTGCACGACCGCCGGACGCCAATTGACCACGCCCTCCCCAGCCGATTCGCTCGGTGGCTTCGCCACCTCGCTCATCCCTCGCACGCGCTCGCGGACACGCCTCCGGCGGCCCGCGAGGCGCGCGCCACCGCACAGGGGGGTGGAAAGGCGTTGAGTCGACCGGTGCCGGCTGACCCGCTAGCGGGTGATCGGCGTGAGAGAGTCCGGCTCCGTCTTATCGTCCGGTCCACCGGAGGGCCGCGAGCGTGCCTTCGAACAGGGCGATCATCGTCAGCGTGACGATGATTGGGGCCATCCCGGTGGGGTCGGGGCTGAACAGGAACGCAATTCCGAGGAACGTCCCCCAGAAGATGAGCCGCTTCTGCTCGAGCCACCGGCGAGTGACGAGGTCCATCATGATGGCGAGCATGATGAAGAGGGGTATCTGGAACACGATCGCCATGAACGCCAGGAGGATCACGATCAGGTTGAACGTCTCCGCGAGCCCGAAGGCGATTGTGGCGGCGTCACTCGTGTAGGTGGTGAAATACGAGAATATCGCGGGCAACACGAGGAAGTGTGCAAACGCGATCCCGATGCCGCCGAGTACGAGACTCGTCGGCACCGCCGCGAGGTAGTACCGGCGCTCGTTCGCGTACAGCCCCGGTCGCATGAACCGGTACGTCTCGTAGACGAACGCCGGCAGCCCGACGACGACGCCGGCGAGTCCGGCCACCTTCAGCCGCGTGAGCGGCAGTTCGAGCGGACCGTACAGACGCGGTCGGTTCTCCAGTGGCGCCGGAATGTGGTACCCCCAGAAGTAGTTGATGAGCTCGGTCGACTCGGTGACGACGACGAGCGTCGCGAGCCCCCCGACGAGGAACACCACCGCGAGCCGACGCATCATCTCTTCGATGTGCGCGGCGAGCGGCATCTCCTCGTCGGACTCCGGACCGGCGACGCCCCCGACGTCGTCCGGCGCGTCGACGGGCTCTGCGGCCGACGCACCCGCGGTCGCCGCCTCAACCGACTCCGGCGGCCCACCGGTCGTGGTCGCCGCCTCGGCCGCGTCGTCGGCGGCCGACGGCATTCCGCCGTCGCCACGGCGTGCGCTCTCCCGGTCGGCTCCCTCGTCGTCGGGTGACCGTGCGTCGGTGGCAGCTGCCGCCCCGTCGGTGTCGCTCGATTCGTCGTCACTCGATTCGTCGCCGCGAGTCGACGCGTCGCCAGCCGGCGTCTCGGCCGCCGCCGGCCGATCGGCGTCGGACGGCTGTGGGTCCGTCGACAGCGCTGACGGCTCCTCGGGCGGCCGGTCGTCGTCTGGCATTCACCGTAGAGTCGCCACCGGGTGATTATAGGCCTTGTTGGATAGCGGCGGGCGTGGTCGAAAAGGTTGATAACGCACACGGCCGTCTCACGCCGTATGGCGAGTGCCCTCGACGAAGACACCCAACGGTCGCTCGCGGCCGGCCAGGCGTCGGCCCGGGCGTTCCTCCGGTCGATCCAGAAGGATCTCCAGAAGGTGTTCGTCGTCTTCTTGCTCGGCTTCCTCGCCACGTTCTGGGCGCTGCGCACCACGATTTGGGAGGCGCTGTACGAGATGACGCGTTCGAACATGGCGTCCGCCGTCGCCGAGGAGGTAGACGTCATCGCGACGACCCCGTTCGAGGTGATCCTCCTCCAGGCGAAGATCGGTCTCGTCGTCGGCGCGATCGTCGCGCTCCCGGCGCTCGGCTACGTCAGCCGCGACGAGCTTCGTGCCCGGGGCGTGCTCCCGCAGTCGCCGATCGCCCGCTGGAAGCTCGCGGCGGTCGCACTGCTTGGGTTCGGTCTCTTCGGACTCGGCGTCGCCTACGGTCTCTACGCGTTCTTCCCGATCATGTTCGCGTTCCTGGCAGGCTTCGGCCTCGAGGCGGGGATCCAGCCGACGTACGGCATCGTGATGTGGACGGAGTTCATCGTCTTCCTCTCGCTGTCGTTCGGGCTCGCGGGGCAGATGCCGCTGCTCATCACCGGGCTCTCGTACGCCGAGATCGTTCCGTACGAGACGTTCCGTGACAAGTGGCGGTACGCGGTCGTCGCCATCTTCGTCTTCGGTGCCGTGTTCTCTCCGCCCGACCCGTTCACCCAGCTGATGTGGGCGTTCCCGCTCGTCGCGCTGTACGGCTTCAGTCTCTACTTGTCAAAGCTCGTGGTCACGGCCAAACGCAGCTCCGACCGGGTCCGCGTGCTCGGCTCGATTCGATCCCACTGGAACGTCGTCGGTGGTGCGGCCGTCCTCGGTGCCGGACTCGTGTACGCCTTCTACGTCGCCGGCGGTCGGACGGCGGTGAACGCCCTCCTCGAGTCGGTCGGCAGCGACTGGCGGTTCCTCGCCCCGGGCACTGGACTCGGCGTCGACGCGACCGCCGCGCTCGCCGTGTACGCCGTCGGCTGGGCGGGCGCGTTCGTGGCCGCCGCGACCCTCTGGGCGGTGTACGCCGACCTCGACACGACGAGCGCGGGCTACCAGTACGGCGATCCGACCGCCATCGACCTCGAAGAACTCGACGCGGCGGGCGTTCGGGCAGCGCCGGACGCACCCTTCGCTGCGATGTCGGAATCCGAGTCGCTCGCACGGGCCCAGGCCGCCCTCGACGACGACGACCCGGCGAAGGCCCAGGCGATCCTCGACCGGTTCGACGCGGTGGCGTCCGAAGGCGGCGACGAGGCTCCCACGGCTGACGACGCGGACGGAGGTACGGACGGGGCGTCCACGGCCGACGACGGCGGTCTCGTCGATAGCGTCGGTGACCGCACCTCACGCGCCTCCTCGACGTTCCTCGAGGAGCTGACGGGCGACGAATCCGCCGAAGACGACATCGGCGGGTACTACACCGACCTGCGGTTCATCTTCGACTCGGTTCGCTCGAAGTCGTTCATCCTCCTCGTGGTGTTCGGTGGCGTGATGGCGGCGACGTTCACGTGGCTCTACCTCGGTGGCCTGGCGGCCGTGCGTGCCGACCTCCAGTCGCGGGTTCCCGCCGAGGTCGGTGGGGGGATCAACATCATCACCCTCCACCCGGTCGAGGCGCTCATCTTCATGGTGAAGGTGTCACTGCTCGTCGGCGGGCTCGCGGTCTTTCCCGTCCTGTTGTACGCCGCGTGGCCGTCACTGCGCGAACGGGGGTTCGTCGCCGGGCGAATCAGACAGGTGTATCTCTGGGCAGGGGCGCTCTTCGGGGGCCTGGTCGGCGGGTTCGCGCTCGGGTACGGCTGGATCGCCCCCGGCATCATCGGGTGGCTCGTCACCGACGCCGCGCTCGCAAACATGATCATCACGTATCAGGTGAGCGACTTCATGTGGCTCGTCATCTTCACCACCATCGGGATCGGGTTGCTCGCGGACATTCCGATTCTGATGGTGTTGTTGAACAACGCCGGCGTGCCCTACGACGGCCTTCGTGGCCGCTGGCGAGAGGTCACCGTCGGGATCATGGTGTTCGCCGCGGTGTTCACCCCTGCCGACGTGATCACGATGTTCCTCGTGACGATTCCGCTCATGCTCGCGTACGGATTCGGGCTGGGCGTACTCTTCGTCGTCACCGCCGGCGGCCGGCGAGACCTCTCACCGCCGGCGGACATCGTCGGTCGGTGAGCGTGGTGACCGACGGGTATTCCTTCACGCGTCCGCAACGGAGCCTAGGATGAGCAAGGACTACATCGAGGTCCGCGGCGCGGAAGAACACAACCTCAAGGACCTCGACGTCCGAATTCCACGCGAGGAGTTCACCGTCGTCACCGGCCTCTCGGGGTCGGGAAAGTCGTCGCTCGCGTTCGACACCGTGTACGCCGAGGGACAACGCCGGTACATCGAATCGCTGTCGGCGTACGCCCGCAACTTCCTCGGCCAGATGGACAAACCACAGGTCGAGGCGGTAGAAGGACTCTCACCGGCCATCTCGATAGACCAGAAGAACGCCGCAAACAACCCGCGGTCGACGGTGGGGACGGTCACCGAACTCCACGACTACCTCCGGCTGTTGTACGCCCGCGTCGGAACCCAACACGACCCGATCACGGGCGAGCCGGTCGGCGAGCAGTCGGCACAGGACATGGTCGAACAGATCCTCGAGCTGCCCGAGGGCACCCGTGCGAAGATCGCCGCGCCGATCGTTCGCGACCAGAAGGGGGCGTTCGAAGAGCGGTTCGGGTCGCTCGCGGCTGACGGCTACACGCGCGTCGAAGTGGACGGCGAGTCGGTCGACCTAACGACCGAGGACCCGGACCTCGACCAGAACTACGACCACACGATCGACGTGATCGTCGACCGCGTCGTCGTCTCGCCGTCGGCCCGCTCGCGGATCGCCGACTCGGTCGAGACTGCTCTCGAGGAGGCCGACGGCGCGTTGAAACTGATCGTTCCCGACCCGCCGGCGGACGTCCCGCTCGCCTCGAACAGCCGGTCGACCGGGTCGCTCGCGGCGGACGCCGACGGCGACGAACGACTCGTCGTCGAGTTCTCCGAGGCCCTCGGGAACCCGAACTCCGACTTTCACTTCTCGGCCATCGAGACCCGCTCGTTCTCGTTCAACAGCCCCTACGGCGCCTGCCCGGAGTGTGAGGGGATCGGGTCGACGAAGGAAGTCGACGAGGCGCTCGTCGTCGAGGACCCCTCGAAGCCGCTCAAGCACGTCTTCGAGCCGTGGAGTTACGACCGAACCTACTACTCCCGGCAGCTCGACAACGTGGCCGAGCACTTCGGCGTCGACGTGGACACGCCCTTCGAGGCGCTCGACGCCGAGATCCGGCGACAGTTCCTCTACGGCACCGACGACCTCGTTCACTTCGAGTGGACCACGAAGAACGGCACCCGCGAGAAGACGGAGCGCTTCGAGGGCGTCATTCCGAATCTGGAACGCCGACACGTCGAGACCGACTCCGAGCGTGCCCGCGACCACATCGAGGAGTACATGGCGGTGACGACGTGTCCCGAGTGTGACGGCACTCGGCTGAAGACCCAGTCGCGACACGTGCTCGTCGCCGACACGCCGATCACCGAGGTAAACCAGCTCTCGATCGCCGACGCGCGCGAACACTTCGAGGGGCTCGAAGCCGAGCTCTCCGAGCGGGAGACGACGATCGCCGCGGAGATCCTCAAAGAGATTCGCGCCCGCCTCGGCTTCATGGAGGAGGTCGGCCTGGAGTACCTCACGCTCGACCGGGAGGCGTCGACGCTCTCTGGCGGCGAAAGCCAGCGCATTCGGCTCGCGACACAGGTCGGCTCCGGGCTCGTCGGCGTGCTCTACGTGCTCGATGAGCCGTCGATCGGCCTCCACCAGCGCGACAACGACCGGCTGCTCGACACGCTCGTCGGCCTCCGCGACCTCGGGAACACCCTCCTCGTGGTCGAACACGACGAAGAGACGATGCGTCGGGCGGACGGCATCATTGACATGGGGCCCGGTCCGGGCAAGCGCGGCGGCGAGGTGGTCGCACAGGGCGACTTCGACGAGATCGTCGCCGCAGACGACTCGATCACGGCCGACTACCTCGCCGGCCGGAAGTCCATCCCGGTCCCCGACGAGCGCCGCGAGTCGGACGGCGAACTGGTCGTGTGCGGCGCCCGCCAGCACAACCTCCGCGACCTCGACGTACCCATCGAACTCGGCACGCTCACCGCGATCACCGGCGTTTCCGGCTCCGGCAAGTCGACGCTGATACACGACATCCTCTACAAGGGGCTCGCGCGCGAGATGAACGACAACACGAGCGTCGAGCCCGGCGACCACGACGCCATCGAGGGGCTCGAGCAGATCGAGACGGTGCGACTCATCGACCAGTCACCGATCGGCCGCACCCCGCGGTCGAACCCGGCGACGTACACCGACGTCTTCGATTACGTCCGCGAGCTGTTCGCCGAGACGTCGCTCGCGAAACAACGCGGCTACGAGAAGGGACGGTTCTCGTTCAACGTCAAAGGGGGCCGCTGTGAGGCGTGTGGCGGCCAGGGGACGGTGAAGATCGAGATGAACTTCCTCTCGGACGTGTACGTCCCCTGTGAGGAGTGTGAGGGAGCTCGCTACAACGACGAGACGCTCGACGTCACCTATAAGGGAGCGACCATCGCGGACGTCCTCGACATGAGCGTGAGAGAGGCCCACGACTTCTTCGAGAGTCATCGGGGGCTCAACCGTCGGCTGCAGCTGTTGCGGGACGTCGGCCTCGGCTACATGGAGCTCGGTCAGCCGTCCACCACGCTCTCCGGCGGCGAGGCACAGCGGATCAAACTCGCCGAGGAGCTCGGGAAGCGGGCCACCGGCGACACGCTGTACCTGCTCGACGAGCCGACGACCGGTCTCCACAAAGAAGACGAGCGGAAACTCATCGACGTGCTCCATCGACTCGTCGACGGCGGGAACACCGTCGTCGTCATCGAACACGAACTCGACCTGGTAAAGAACGCCGACCGAGTGATCGACCTCGGCCCCGAAGGGGGTGAGGGCGGCGGCGAACTCGTCGCGCGTGGCACGCCCGAGGCGGTCGCCCGCGAGGACGCCTCACACACCGGCCGGTATCTGCGTGATCTGCTCCCCGACGTCGACCTCGAGGGCCCTCGTGACGACCGCCGGAAGCCGGCGACCGCGGCCGACGACGACTGACGGCTCGAACCGGAGACGCGACGCCGCTCACCGAACCGCCTTCTCGATTCTCGACGCGAGAACCTCGTACTGACCCGGGCCGACGTCCTTCTCCACGTAGTCTGTCACGTCGTCGAGAATCGCCTGCTTCGCGACCCGCTCGCTACCCTGGCCGGTGTACAGGATGAACGGGAGCGTGGGATGCTCCTCGCGGACCGCGTTGAGAAACTCGATGCCGTCCATGCCCGGCATCTTGTAGTCGCTGACGACGCAGTCGACGGCCTGCCGCCGGTCGGCGGCGGCGAGGACGTCGAGGGCCGCACGGGCGCTCGACGCCTCGAGTATCGACAGCCGGTCGGACCGTTCGTTCAAGAACACGGTGGTCAGCTCTCTGCTCTGTTCGTCGTCGTCGACCAGCAGGACCCCGATCGGACGTGCCCGCTCGGGGGCCGAACCGATCGCGTCGTTCGCGAGCAGATCGGCACGGAGGTATCGGCCGAAGAGGTTCAGCAGGCGAAACGACGGAAAGCGGACGCTAACGCGCTCGACCCGGTCGGGTGAACGAAGATACAAAACGACCTCCGGGGCCTCGGTCCCGGAGAGCGCGAATCGGGCGACCTCGTCGCGTCGGACCACGACGCCCGGCTCGTCGTCGACCGGATCGAGCCGGATGTCGGCCGCCGAGATACGGAGTCGGCAGGGACGTCGCTCGTCGGCATCGTCGTTCGCGCGCCGGTGTGTGACGGTCACGTCCGTGCCGGTGAGCAGTCGGGTGAAGAGGAGCCGCTGGAACGTCACGAGCGTCGCTGCGTCTGCCTGGAGGCTGAGTGCGCCGCGGTCGCCCCCCGCGTCGAACGCGAGCGTGACCGTCTCCGTCGAGTCGGCGGCGGCCGTCCGCGAGACGTCTCGCACGACGTCGAAGACGTCTTCGACGTCGATCCGCCGCGTCTCGTCGTCGGCCTCGACGAGGAGCTGCGCCCTCGTCATCGCGATGCGACCCCGCGTGGTCTCGTCGCTCGTCGACACGCTGAAGCCAACGACGGCGCCGAAGTCGGCGATGATCGAGTTGGTCAACGGACCGTTTTCGGAGGAGTGAGTTATAAGCGTACTGCCGTTTCACCGCGCGTGCGTACCGCCCGGCCTCCCGCGTTCAGAACTTCTCTAACAGCCCCGCGTAAAATCCGCCGCCGCGCTCCTCGGCGAGCTTTTCGACGATGAGCTCCGGCGTCGACCGCGCGAGGTGTCCTTCGCGTGGCGATCGGTTCACCTGCAGCTCGCCGTCGACGAGCCCGACCGCCTCTATCCCGTCGACGGCGAGGGTCGTCGTGGCGGCCGCGCGGATCTCCCGTGCCAGGTGAGAGACGAACACGGCCGTGGTCGACTGTTCGTCGAGCGCCTCCAGGATGCCGGCGATGATCTTCGCGGACGCGCCCGGCTCCGTGATCGACTCGAGCTCGTCGACGAGCACGAGTCGACCGTCCGCGCCGTCGACGAGGTCGCCGAAGTCGCGAAGGGTCGCCTCGAACGCGCCCGCATCCAGCGTACCCTGCGACTTCGCGTAGTAGTGGATCTCGGTGAATCGGTCGAGGCGCACCGCCGACGCGGGGACGGGCATCCCCATCTGTGCCAACACGACCACGAGCGCGACGAGGTCGAGCGTCGACGTCTTCCCACCCGAGTTCACCCCCGAGAGCAGCCGCACGCCGTCGACGTCGTAGTCGACCGGGTCGACGGACGCGAACGCGACGTCCAAAAGCGGCGAGCGCCCGCCGTCGATCTGGATGTCCGGACCGTCCCCGGGGTCACACACCTCGGGGAGCACGCAGTCGAAGTCGTGCGCGAACCGGGCGATCGCGAGCTCCACGTCGAGTTCGAGCGCGTCACGCACCAGCGCCTCAACCGGCTCGCGGAGCGCACCGAGGTCGGCGGCGAGCTCGGCCTTCAGTCGTGCCGCTCGTCGATCGCGCGCCGCAGCTAGTTCGGTTCTGAGCCGCGAAACGGCCGTCTCGGTGTGCTCGAGCGGGAACGAGGGGTCGCCACCGAAGACGCGGCCGGCGAGTTCGGCCTCCTCGGGGTCGAGTCGGAGCGCGTCGACGAGGTGCTCACACGCCTTCTCGACGGCGGTCTCGTACTCGTCGGCGAGCTCGCGGTCGAGCAGCGAGTCGACGCGGGCGCCCTGCTCGACGAGCGAGAGGAAGTCGGTCCCCTCGATGGTGACGTTGCGCTCGCGGATGACCCCGCGGAGGTGGTCGTCGGCGACGGACTCGGCGGTCGCGACGGCTGCGTCGAGGTCGTCGACCGCGGCCGTGAGCCGGTCGAGCTCGGCGTCTCCGGCGATCGTCCCGTCGTCGCCGAGTCGGTCGAGGGCGTCGGCGAGCGCGTCGAGGTCGGCGGCTGGGTCGAGGTCGGCGACGGCGTGGACCGCAGCGGCCGCCTCGAGCCGCTCCCGGTTCGTCGAAAAGAAGGCGAGGAGCCGTTCGGGGACCGTCTCGGCCGGGGTCTCGAGCGCGTCCGGCCGAACCCTGACGTCGCCGTCGACGTCCATCCCGGCGAACGACTCATCGAGGACGATCACGGTGGCGTACGACCGGGCGAGCTCGGCGACGTCACGGCCCGTGTCGACCGTCTCGACCGAGAGCTCCGGGACCGCCGCCTCCGCGCGGGCGAGCGTCTCGGCGTCGGTCGTCGCCAGACAGCGGTCACGGACGCGAACCGGCGGGGGATCGACCAGCGGCTCGACGCCCTCGAGTGCGTCGAGCACCGCCGGTGCCAGATCGCGGGTCGTCGCCATCTCGACGAACGACTGCACCTCGTCGATCCGCGAGGCCGACGCACTCGGGTAGAACGTCTCCAGGCGCTTTTCGGCGTACGTCGTGACCGTTCGGGACTGTAACAACTCCATCGCGTCGCGGTACACCTCTCGCGCCCGGTCGGTCGCGAGGACGCGGTCGGTGTCGTCGTGGCGGTGGCGGATCGCGCCGCGGGCGACGCGGGCGGCGCGCGCCTCGGTCACTCCCGGCGCGCGGGCGATCGCGGCGACGTCGCCCGACTCGACGACCGCCGTCGGGTCGTCAAGGGTCCGGAGCGCCTGCGCGGTCTTTTCACCCACGCCGGGGATCGCCTCGAGATCCATTCGTGCGTCGGTATCTCGCCGATCCGCAAAAGCGTGCGGGTGCCGGTCAGATGCTGTCGCAGGAGCTCGGTTCGCGCCCCAGCCGACGCCGACGGGCTTTTTTTCTCCCACGGCTGAATCGGTGGCATGGATCACCCATCGCCCGACGCGGGTCCCGGCGACCCGCTTGCGGCGGATGCGGACGCACTCGAGGCAGAGATCGCGTCGAAAGCCCGGTCGGCACGCGACGCGCTGGGGGCGCGCGAGGGCGTCCTCGTCGCCTTCTCCGGCGGGGTCGACTCGTCCGTCGTGGCGGCGCTCGCTCACGACGCCCTCGGTGACGACGCGGTCGCGTGTACCGCCCGTAGCGAGACGCTCCCGGCAGCAGAACTCGAAGACGCCCGGCGTGTCGCCGCCGAGATCGGCGTCCGTCACGACACGGTCACGTTCTCGGAGCTCGACGACCCGAACTTTGTCGCGAACGACGGCGACCGGTGTTATCACTGCCGGACGATGCGGCTCGGTCGGATGTACGACCGCGCCCGCGAGCTCGGGATCGACACGGTGTGTGACGGGACGAACGCGGACGACCCCGGTGACGGGCACCGTCCTGGGCTCCGCGCGGTCGACGAGCTCGACGTCTCCTCGCCGCTTCTCGACGCCCAGATCACGAAGACAGAGGTCCGCGCGATTGCGGACGCATACGGGCTCTCGGTCGCAGACAAGCCGTCGATGGCGTGTCTTTCCTCGCGGATCCCGACCGGGCTCGAAGTCACCGAGGCGCGGCTCTCGCGCGTCGAGAAGGCCGAGCGACTCCTCCGCGAGTGGGGATTCGAGGGATTTCGCGTCCGCGACCACGACGGACTCGCGCGCGTCGAGATCGCCCCGGCGGAGCTGCCACGGGCGCTCGACCCGGCGTTCGCCGAGGCAGTCCACGAGCACCTCAGCGACCTCGGCTTCGAGTACGTCACCCTGGACATGGCCGGCTACCGAACCGGGAGCGTGAGCCTGGGCGGAAGCGACGACGCGTCAGACTCCGGTGTGTCGGACGGTGCGTCGTCGGACTCTGGTGTGGTGGACGGTGCGTCGTCTGACCTCGGGCGGCGATATCCGCGATGAGCGGGCAGTCGGCCGACGACCGTGACCAGATCCCCGTCACGGTGTACACCAAGGACCCGTGTCCGCTGTGTGTGGAGGCGGTGGAGGCGGTCGAACAGGTCGCGGCCGACGCCGGCATCTCGATCGACCTCGCGCTCGTCGACGTCGAGACCGACGCCGAACTGGCCGCAGAGTACGGTGATCGAGTTCCGTACGGGTTCGTCGACGGACAGCCGGCGTTCAAGTACACGGTCGACGAGCGGTCCCTGCGGCTCCAGCTCCTCGCGGCGACCTGATCGGGGGGTGTCGCGGATCGAGTCGTCTCCGCTGGGCGGTCCCGTCGTCACCGGTCACCCGACCCACGCGCCGCGTAGCTATTTACCCCCGGCGACCGACGCTCCGACGATGACGGCATCACGCGCGCCGGCCGAGCCGACGGTTCGCGAGTTCGAGTCGACGGTGGAGACGGTCGACGACCACGCGGTCGTCCTCGAGGAGACGTACTTCTACGCTGCGTCCGGCGGACAGCCGGCCGATAGGGGGACGATAGCCGGCCTCGCAGTCGAAGACGTCCAGGCGCGCGACGGGAGCGTGGTACATCACCTCGACGCAGCAGCCGGTGCCGCGGCGCTTCCCGAGCCCGGCGACACGGTGACCGGGATCGTCGACGACGCGTTTCGAACGTACTGCACGCGAGCGCACACCGCCTCACACGTGCTCTACGGCGCGGCCAGGCGGATCTGCACCGGACTCGGCTACGCCGGATTCGACATCTCCCCGGAGAAGGTCCGCGTCGACCTCACGAGCGACGAACCGCTCGACGACGCGGCGCTCGTCGAGCTCGAGCGGCTCGCGAATCGGGCGGTGTGGGAGAGCCGCGACGTCTCGTGGGAGACGCACCCGGTCGAGGAGGCGCGCGCACTGGACGACATCGCGTTCAACGCCAAGACGGAGGAGGGCGCGATGGGCGGCGGCAGCGTTCGCGTCGTCACGATCGACGGCTGGGACGTGGCCGCCTGCGGCGGGACCCACGTCACGAACACGGCGACGATCGGCCCGGTAACCGTCCTCGACCGGTCGAACCCGGGCGAGGGAGTGACTCGGGTCGAGTTCGCGGTTGGGCCGGACGCCATCGACCGCGCCGCGACGATCCACGAGGCGGCCCGCGACGCCGCCGCAGCAGCCGACAGCAGCCTCGAGGCGCTCCCGACGGCAGTCGAGCGTCTCACAGACGAGACCGACCGGCTGTCGTCCGCGCTTCGAGACGCCCGCGGCGACCTCCTCGCCGCGCGACTCGCCGACCTCCCGACCGTCGAGCGGGCGGGCACGAGATGGGCGGTCGGTACCGTCGGCGACACCGACCCGAACGACCTCCGCGAGCCCGCCACAGCGCTGCTCGAGACCGACGGCGGCCCGGACGTGGTCGCGGTCGTCGGCGAGGGCGACGCGCCGTTCCTCGTCGTCGCGGCCGACCCCGAGGTCGACGCGGACGCGGGCGAGGTGGTCTCGACGGCGACCGAGGCGTTCGGCGGCGGGGGCGGTGGGGGGCCGACGTTCGCGCAAGGCGGCGGCCTCGACGTCGATGCCGGGGAGCTGGTCGCGTGGCTCCGTGAGCCGTGAGCCGACGGCACACCGGCGGCGCGGACCCGAAATCACGTCACCGCCGGGCTCGTATGGACAGCTAATGCCCACGCCGCCACCCGGCACAGACGGCTCCAGCGGCTCGACAGGCTCCGAGCTCTCGGACGACGCCGCCGTCTCTGACGCGCTCCACGCACCAGACGCGGTCGTGTACGACCTCGACGGGACGCTGGTCGACCTCGCGGTCGACTGGGACGCCGTCGCAGACGACGTGATCGGCACCTACGCCGCCAACGCGCTCGTCGCTCCGACCGCAGACCTGTGGACCTTACTCGACGCGGCTGCCGACTACGGGGTCCACGATGCGGTCGAGGAGACGATCGCCGGCCACGAGCGCTCCGGGGCGCGCGCGTCCACCCGCCTCCCGCTCGGCGACTGGCTCGCGACCGGTGGTGCCGACCGGCCGGTCGCCATCTGTTCGCTCAACTGCGAGGACGCCTGTCGGGTCGCCGTCGAGACGCACGGCCTCACAGACCGGGTCGACGCCGTGGTCGGGCGCGACACGGCGTCGACGCACAAGCCCGAGCCGGAGTCGTTGCTCGCGGCGATCGACGCGCTCGGTGTCGAACCGGCACAGGCGCTCTTCGTCGGGGACTCCGCGAGCGACCGACTCACCGCCGACCGGGCCGGCGTGTCATTCGCGACCGTCTCCGAGGCGCTCGGTCGGTGAGCGACGCTGGGGGAGTCGGCGTCGGCTGCCGGCACACGCGCGTCGCCGGCTACGCGTTGTCGCGGTCGTCGTAGTCGTCGCGGTCGTCGTGGTCGCCTCGCTCGTCGTGGTCGCCTCGCTCGTCGTGGTCGTCGTCCGACGCGGGCTGTGTGCCGCCGTCGCCCGCGTTCGTCCGCTTTGCGTAGGTCGCGACCGCTACCGCGGTGAGGAACCAGATCGGCGCGCCGACGCGCACGGCGAACGCGGCGCGGGCTCCCCACGTCTCCAGGGTGACGCCCGTCGAGAGCACGGCGACGGCCGGCGCGCCGACGAGGATCGTCACCACGAACGTCGTCTGCATCACCCAGCCGTAGTCGACGCCCTCGGCTTCGGTCCGTTCGACCGGTTGCACGCCTCAGCTACCGCCCCGGGGAGCATATCGGTGGCGGTCGCCGTCGGCTGGCCCGGGAGCTGGCCGTCGTGCCGATCCTCGGCCGCCACCGCTGACCCCGCGGTTTTAATCACCGGCGGACCCACCCTCGATCGATGACCACGACGCGGAGCCTCCGGGACCGCGAGGAGCCGATCACGATGCTCACGGCGTACGACGCCCCGACCGCCGCCATCGTCGACGAGGCGGGCATCGACGTCATCCTCGTCGGCGACAGCATGGGTAACGCCGTGATGGGATACGACTCGACGCTGCCGGTCACGATGGCCAACGTGCGCGCCCGGACCGCGGCTGTCACGCGGACCGTCACGGACGCGCTCGTCGTCGCCGACATGCCGTTCCTCTCGTTCGGCGTCGACGAGGCCGACTCGATCCGCAACGCGGGCGCGCTGTTGGCCGAGGCGGGTGCCGACGCGGTGAAGCTCGAGTGTGGACCACACACGGTCGAACTCACCCGACGACTCACCGAACTCGGCATTCCCGTGATGGCGCACCTCGGACTCACCCCACAGCGGGTCAACGAGCTCGGCGGGTACACGAAGCAGGGCACCGACGAGGAGGCCGCGGCCGAGATCCTCGACCTCGCCGTCGAACACGAGGCCGCCGGCGCGTTCGCGCTCGTGCTCGAACACGTCCCGTCGGCGTTCGCAGCGACGGTGACGGACACACTCGAGATCCCCACGATCGGTATCGGTGCGGGTCCCGACTGCGACGGCCAGGTCCTCGTGATAACGGACGTCATCGGGCTCAGTGAGTGGTCGCCACCGTTCGCCGAGCAGTTCGGTGACGTCGCCGCCGAGATGCGGTCGGCCGTCGAACGCTACCGAGAGGCCGTCGAGACGGGGGCGTTTCCCGTGGGCGAGCGGGGGAGTGCGGCCGACGAGTGAGCGTGTCATCGTCGATTGATCGGATAACTGTGACCCAGTGACACCCGGACACCAATTCGCCACACCCCCCCATACGTATGTGACGATAGTAGTACAACCGACACGAGCGCGCGATATCCGGACACTCCTTACGGCCACACCCTCCCCAGCCGATTCTATACGTGTGTGATGACCGTGTGAACAACACGACCGCGCGACACGCGGGCGCAGTTTCAGCCACACCCTCCCCAGCCGATTCGCTCTCATACGTATGTAGTGACCGGGTGAACAACACGACTGAGCGACACACGGGCACAGTTTCAGCCACACCCTCCCCAACCGATTCGCTCTCGTATGCGTATGGTAGTCATGTAACCGAGACGACTGTGCGGCTTCCGGACACAATTTGTAGCCACACCCTCCCCAGCCGATTCGCTCGGTCGCTTTGCTCCCTCGCTCATCCCTCGCACGCGCTCGCGAGGCCGCCTGCGGCGACCTCACGAGGCGCGCGCCACCGCTGCGGATGGATAGTCGGCTGGTACTGGTTCTCGGATGCGTGTCGGCGACCGGTGCGGTCGCTCTGCGTGTGAAAAAATGCAGAACTGTTCGAGTCGAGTGAGTCGGCGTCGCCGGCTCAGCCGAAGAGTTCGCCGAGACCCTCGCCGCCGGCCTCGTCGTCTTCGTCCTCGTCGTCGTCTTCGTCGGCCGCTTCCGCTTCGGCCTCCTCTTCGGCTTCCTCCTCGTCGGTCTCGGCGGCACCACCTGCGCCTGCGGCCGCGCCCGCTGCGGGTGCCGCGGCGGCCGTCTCGATGGCCTCCTCGATGTCGACGTCCTCCAGCGCGGCGACGAGCGCCTTGACGCGGGATTCTTCGACGTCGACGCCGGCGGCCTCGAGCACGCCGGTGATGTTGTCCTCAGTGAGCGCTTCGCCTGCCTCGTTCAGGATGAGTGCTGCGTAAACGTATTCCATTGGTGTATCCTCGTGTTATCCGAACATCGCGCCGAGTCCCTCGCCGCCGTCGTCGCCGTCGTCTTCGTCGGCGTCGTCGTCGGTCTCCTCGACGTCTTGGGTTGTCTCCTCGTCGGTGTCGTCGGCCGTGTCGGCTTCGGCCTCGGGGGCCGGTGCGGCTTCGACGCCACGGAGCGCCTCGGGGAGCGCCTCGTCGTCGTCGATCGCCGCGGCGAGCGCGCGGAGCTGGGCGTCGGCCTTCCCGATCAGGTCGGGCACGACGTCCGGGCTCTCGACCTCGGCGAACAGCCCGACGGCCTTCGCCTCGCTCGACGCCTTCGCGAGCAGGGTACCCGCGGTAGTCGCGGTCGGGTACGCCGCGTTGACGGAGAGGTTCCGCGCGGCGGCGGCCGCAGACTCGACGTCGGCGCGGTAGTCGTCGACGTCGATCGCGAGCTCGTCCGGCTCGAAGCGAACGCCCTCTGAGTACACGCCCTTCAGGTCGAGTCCCACCTCCTTCGGCTCGATGCCGAGCTCGGTGAGGACGTTCGCGAGGTCTTCGTCGACGACCGCTCCCTCCTCGAGGACGGTGGAGTCCTCGGTGACGACGATGGATCCGTCCATGATGCGCGCGGACGCGCCCACGGTCTGAAGCTCGCCGACGAAGGGTCCGGGGTCGACACCCGTGTCACCCTCCGGAATGAGGATGTCGTTCGGGGCGACCTCGCCGGCGTTGATCGGTGCCGGCGTCTTCGACGCCTCGAGCTGTTTGTAGAGCCCGAACGGATTGTCGTTGGTGCCGATGAGCGCCACCTGTCCGGCGACGGTGTCGGTCAACTCGTCGACGCCGCCTCCGACCGCCTCCAGCGCGCGCGTCATGAGCGTGTTGCGGCTCATGCGCAGGTCGGCGGAGCCGTGGAGGTCACGGCGCATCGCCTGGAGCTGTCGGCTCGGGATACCGGTGACACCGACGACCCCGACGGAGTTGAACGACTCGACGAAGTCGACGAGTTCGTCGACCTCCTCGCGCTTCCACTCCGGGATCGTCTCGGTCTGGCGAACGGAGCTCATACGGGCACCTCCATCGCGGGACCCATCGTGGTCTTCACGAAGATCCCGTCGATGTTGAGCGGCCCCTTCTCGAGGTCGGCCTCGAGCCGTCGGACGATGACGTCGATGTTGTCCGCGATCGCATCGGCGGTCATGTCCTCGGCACCGACGCGCGTGTGGAACGTGCGCCGGTCGCGGGATCGGAGCTGCACCGTGTTCTTCATTCGGTCGACGGTTTCGACGACGTCGTCGTCCGGCTGGAGTGGCGTCGGCATCTTACCGCGCGGACCGAGGACGGTACCGAGGTACCGTCCGATGTCCTGCATCAGGTTGGCCTCGGCGACGAAGAAGTCGGTGTCGCCGGCCAGGTCCTTCGCGCGGTCGTCGTCGTCGCCGAGGTCGGCGAGTTCCTCGCTGTCGAGGACCTCGTCGGCGACGTCGGCGGCGCGGACGGCGGTTTCACCCTCCGCGAAGACGACGATGCGTGTCTCTTGTCCAGTTCCAGCCGGCAGCACGACGGACTCGTCGACGCGATTCGACGGATCGTTGAGGTCGAGGTCTCGCAGGTTGATGGCGAGGTCCACCGTCTCGCGGAAGTTCCGCTCTGGGGCCTCGTCGAGTGCGAGGGTCACGGCCTCTTGTATTGTGTCTGCCATTTTCACCTCCGTAGTACGCAGGTCGCTCCTACGGGTCAGTGAAACAGGCGAAGCCTGTCTCATCGGAGAGTGGCCCATCGGACGCTTAAAACCGTCGAAGCCCAGACGCCAGTGTGAGACACCCACAGCGGCAATTTTCTGGGTGTGACCGAAGCCACGCGTGCTCGCCGCTCGTTCGCCGACGTCGACGCCGTTCTCGGAGCTATGCCGATACCGGTGTCTGCTCAACTCCGGCGCGCGAGATCAGACGGTGAACGACGCGGCTGGGTGATCGGGCACGTGTGTACGGTGTGGGACCTATCGTGTGACCAGACACCACGATATTCGACGATCGTCTATTACGTGTTCGTCGGAGAAGGGAATCCTTTTGCCGTCGCTCGCCGACCCCACGGACAATGACGCAGGGTGGTCCGACGTGACGATGGAGGACCGGATAGAGGAGCTGCGGGACCGCCGTGAGCGAGCCGCGAACGGCGGCGGCCAGGACCGGATCGACGCCCAACACGAGAAGGGGAAACTGACCGCCCGCGAGCGAATCGAGTACTTCGTCGACGACGGGACGTTCCACGAGTTCGACCAGTTCCGCACCCACCGGAACCACACCTTCGGGATGGAAGAACAACAGCTCCCGGGCGACGGCGTCGTCACCGGGTACGGCGACGTGAACGGTCGGAAGACGTTCGTGTTCGCACACGACTTCACCGTCTTCGGGGGCTCACTCGGAGAGGTGTTCGCCGAGAAGGTGTGTAAGCTGATGGATACGGCCGTAGAGGTCGGAGCCCCGATCGTCGGGCTCAACGACTCCGCGGGCGCGCGAATCCAGGAGGGCGTCGCCTCACTCGCCGGCTTCGCGGAGATCTTCCGACGGAACACCGAGGCCTCCGGCGTGGTTCCACAGATATCGGCGATCATGGGGCCGTGTGCCGGTGGGGCCGTCTACTCGCCCGCCATCACCGACTTCACGTTCATGGTGAACGACACCTCTCACATGTTCATCACCGGCCCCGACGTCATCGAGACGGTCACCGGCGAGGAGGTGAGCTTCGAAGAACTCGGCGGCGCGGTCACTCACACCGGTACCTCCGGGGTCGCACACGTCGCCGAGGAGTCCGAGGAGGCCGCACTCGACAGCATCGCGCACCTGCTCTCGTACCTCCCGGCGAACAACGTCGAGGACCCGCCACGGGTCGAGCCGTGGGACGACCCCGACCGAGCCGACGAGTCGCTGACGGCGGTAGTCCCGGACGCGCCGCGAAAGCCGTACGACATGCGCGAGGTGATAGACGGCGTCCTCGACGAGGGGTCGTTCTTCGAGGTCCACGCGAACTTCGCGTCGAACCTCCTCGTTGGGTTCGCCCGGCTCGATGGCCACTCCGTCGGCGTCGTCGCAAACAATCCCCGCGTGAACGCCGGCACCCTCGACATCGAGGCCAGCCAGAAGGGTGCGCGATTCGTTCGGTTTTGTGACGCGTTCAACATCCCGATACTCACCTTCGAGGACGTGCCTGGGTTCATGCCTGGCACCGACCAGGAACACGGCGGGATCATCCGTCACGGCGCGAAGCTGCTGTACGCCTACGCTGAGGCGACTGTCCCTCTCCTAACCGTTATCACTCGCAAGGCGTACGGGGGTGCCTACTGCGTGATGGCGTCGAAACACCTCGGCGGCGACGTCAACTACGCCTGGCCCACCGCGGAGATCGCGGTGATGGGGCCACAGGGCGCGGTGAACGTGCTCTACCGCGAGGAACTCGCGGCGGCCGAAGACACCGAAGCACACCGCAAAGAGCTCATCAAGGAGTATCGCGAAGAGTTCGCGAACCCCTACACCGCCGCCGACCGCGGGTTCGTCGACGACGTGATCGAACCGACCGAAACCCGCGCTCGGCTGATCGACGACCTCGAGATGCTGCGAGGCAAGCGCGCCGAGAACCCCGAGAAGAAACACGGCAACCTGCCGATCTGAGATGGCCATCGACGACATCGAACACAGTGACGACGACACCGCCCCCGGCGACGACGACACCGCCCCCGGCGACGACACTGTTCACGACGACCGAACCACCACGTCGACGTCAGCGGTGGATGCGAGTACACCAGACGGCCTCCGGTTCTCGCCGGCTCCGACTCCAGACGAAGCGGCGGCCATCGCCGCCGTGATAGCCGCTCACCGTCATGACCGCGCCGTGGCCGCGGCGGCGGCAGCTACCGACGGTGACGACGAGTGGACCGACCGTCGCTGGCGCTTTGCGGGGCGGCTGTCGGCCGTCCGCGGTCGCCCGGCGCGGGTGCCGGAGACTGCGCCCTCTGACCCTTGGACGGCTGCCGGCCGGAGTGACCGGTTTTGACCCGGAGTCAGTGCAGGTCCTCGCCCTCGTTGACGGCCGATGCGGACCCCTCGCCCGAGACGGGGCTGTCTGTTGTCTCTCCCACTCGGTCTGATTCTTCATCTGCTGCCGAGAGCGACCCGCCACGAACCGCACGCACGACCGTGTTGAGCCCGATCGGCGCGACGATCGCGAGTCCGACGAGGACGCCTACACGGACCACGATCGAGAGGTCCGTCGCCACGGAGAGCCCGAGGTAGACGGCACCGCCGAGGAGCACCGCCGGCAACATGTACGGATTCTCTGCTGCGAGCATCGACAGCCAGTTGCTCGAGTGGCATCGACTTAACCGCCGCGGACCGACAGAGTGAGGTTACCCTTCCGAGAAGTGGGCGGCACGATGTTCGACACGGTACTGGTCGCGAATCGCGGCGAGATCGCCGTCCGCGTGATGCGGGCCTGCGCCGAACTCGGCGTCGAGACGGTCGCCGTCTACAGCGAGGCAGACGCCGACGCCGGCCACGTGCGCGCCGCCGACCAGGCGTACAACGTCGGCCCGGCGCGCGCGGCCGACTCGTACCTCGACGGCGAGGCGATCGTCGAGGCCGCGCTGGCAGCGGATGCCGACGCGATCCACCCCGGATACGGCTTCCTCGCGGAGAACGCCGCGTTCGCCGCGCGGGTCGAGGCGACGGACGGGCTCACCTGGGTCGGCCCGTCGAGCGACGCGATGACCGAACTCGGCGAAAAGACCGCCGCTCGCCGGGTGATGGCCGACGCCGACGTGCCGATCGTCCCCGGGACGACGGAGCCGGTCGACGACGTCGACGACGTGCACGCGTTCGGCGAAACCAACGGCTACCCGATCGCGATCAAAGCCGAGGGGGGCGGTGGCGGCCGCGGGATGAAGATCGTCGCGGAGCCGGCGGAGGCCGAGACCCAGCTCGAGTCGGCGCGCCGTGAAGGCGAGGCGTACTTCTCGAACGACGCCGTCTATCTCGAGCGCTACCTCGAGACGCCGCGACACGTGGAGGTCCAGGTGATCGCAGACATCGGCGACGACGGCGAGCCGCGCGTCGTCCACCTTGGCGAGCGCGACTGTTCGTTACAACGCCGCCATCAGAAGGTAATAGAGGAGGGACCGTCCCCGGCGCTCTCCGACGCCCTGCGCGAGCGCATCGGGGCAGCGGCCCGCCGAGGCGTCGCCGCCGCCGACTACACCAACGCCGGGACCGTCGAATTCCTCGTCGAAGAGGACCCCGACCGCGACCCCGACGAGCCGCTCGGCCCGGAGACCCCGTTTTACTTCCTCGAAGTCAACACGCGCATCCAGGTCGAACACACCGTCACCGAGGCGCTCACCGGGATCGATATCGTCAAAGAACAGCTCCGGATCGCGGCCGGCGACGGGTTGACCCTCGACCAGTCGGCCGTCTCGATCGACGGCCACGCGATGGAGTTCCGGATCAACGCCGAGGACGCAGCTGCCGACTTTCAGCCGGCGAGCGAGGGTCGTCTCGACGTGTACGACCCACCGGGTGGCATCGGCGTCCGCGTCGACGACGCGCTCCGGCAGGGCGACGAACTCGTCACCGACTACGACTCCATGATCGCGAAGCTGATCGTGTGGGGGGCCGACCGCGAGGAGTGCCTCGCACGCTCCCGGCGAGCGCTCGCGGAGTACGCCATCGAGGGCGTCGTGACGATCGTCCCGTTCCACCGGCTGATGGTCGACGACGACCGGTTCCGTGCGGGCACCCACACGACGAAGTACCTGGACGAGTCCGTCGACGCCGACCGGATAGCCGAGGCCCAGACGCGGTGGGGGACGGCCGCCGCTTCGACCGAGGCGTCGGACGACTCCGCCGCGACCGAACGATCGTACACCGTCGAGGTGAACGGGAAGCGATTCGACGTCGAGCTGGCGGCCCACGACGCGCCACCGATCGACCCCGGCGAGACGGACGACGTCGGATCGGCGCCGTCACCTGAGCGACCCGCGCGGGGGTCGAGTACCGACGACGGTGCGTCGAGCGCCGAGGTCGGCGGCGGCGGCGAGGCGATCGACGCCGAGATGCAGGGGACGATCCTCTCGGTCGAGGTCGCCGAGGGCGACACGGTCGCCGCCGGCGACGTCGTCTGCGTGTTGGAGGCGATGAAGATGGAAAACGACGTCGTGGCCGACCGCGGTGGCACCGTCGCCGACGTCCGCGTCGCGGCGGGTGACGGCGTCGACATGGGCGACGTCCTCGTCGTCCTCGAGTGACCGACGGGATTTAACCGACCGCCCGAGAACGGCGGGGCATGGAGCCGGTCGACGACTGGCGGGCAGTGATCGCGGAGACCGGCGAGCTCACCGGCCCGATCGCGGCCGCGATCGTCGCCGACCACGGGGACCGCGGCCAGCGCGCCCTTGAGGCGGTCGCCGAGGGGCGCGTGAAACGATACCGTGACTTCACCGTCGTCGTCGGCCACGAGGACGAGTACGTCGTCGAGGACGGCGCGTGTGACTGTGCGGATGCGACGTACAACCTCGACGACGACGACCCGATGGCCCGGTGCTGGCACGCCATCGCCGTCGACGTCGCCGAGGCGGTCGGCGCGGTCGACCACCACGACATGTGGTACTCCGAAGTCCGTGAATTCCTCTAGGTTCGGCTCTGAGACCCGAAAACGTTTACAACGGCGGCCGGTCTCCCTCCTGTATGGCGGACTGTCCACTCGCCGACGACTGCCCCAGCTTCGACGAGCGAATCCAGGGGATGGGGTGTCAACACTACGGCAACAAAGGCGGCGCCGAGTGGTGTAACCACTACGACATGCCGATATACGAGCTCAAACAACAGCCGGTCCAACCCGGCGAGGAGGTCGTCGTCGAGGTCGACGATATCCACGAGAGCGGTGCCGGCGTCGGCCGCACCGAAGACGGGTTCATCGTGCTCGTCGACGGCCTGCTTCCGCCGGCTCGCGCGACCGTGGCGATCCACCGGGTAAAATCGAGCCACGCGACGGCGAAGGAGGTCGTCGAGCGGCTCCCCGACGAACCGGTCGACGGCGACGAAGCCGAAGGGGCCGCTGACGCGGAGGCCGACGAGAGGGATGCCACAGACGACGAGCGATCCACCGGCCGAGAGCGACTCGGCAGCCGCGAGAACTTCTGGGGCCGCTAGCCCCGTTCGGGGCGCAGCTCGCCGACGGACAGTCCACACGCCGCCGATTCGCGGCCAACTCGACACGCCCCGAGGCCCCTCGATCGACCTGCCTTCCAGTCGACTAATCGCTCCGATCCACCGTTTTTTCACCGATGCCGCCCTACGTCTGCTATGGTCGCAGACGACGCCTCTCGTGGCTCGGACGACGGTGCCGGTCGGCCGGCGGAGCCTCCAGACCCCGAAGACGTCGACGCGGAGGCGTTGTTGGCTCACGCCGGGTTCGACGCCGACGCGGGCGTGCTCACCGAACGACAGGCCGAGGTGCTCGCGCTTCGCGAACAGGGGCTCAGACAGGCGGTCATCGCCGAGCGCCTGGGCACCTCCCGGGCGAACGTCTCCAGCGTCGAGGCGAGCGCGCGGGACAACGTCGAGCGGGCCCGGGAGACGGTGGCGTTCGCCGAGGCGCTGTCCGCGCCGGTGCACGTCGAGATACCCCCGGGAACCGACCTCTACGACGCCCCAAAGCGCGTGTACGACGCCTGCGATGCGGCGGGCGTGAAGGTGAACAAGACGGCTCCCGACCTGATGAAGACGATCGGCGACCGCGCCGGCGACGCGGTGTACGGCCGGGAGGTCCGTGAACAGCTGTACGTCACGGTCGGTGCCGACGGTCAGATCCGGGTTCGGTGAGCGGTCAGTCGTCGATCCGCTCAGCGACGCCGACGAGCGTCGCACCGGCCGTGACGGTCGCATCGCGGGCCACGGAGTAGACGATCCCGTCGCGGTCGGCGACCGGTCGCTGGAGCGTCTCGAACGTCGTCGGGTCGTACACCTCACCGAGCGCGTCGCCGGCGGCCACCGAGTCACCGATCGTGAGCCCGGCTGCCGGACGGAACAACCCGGAGTCGGCGGCAGTGACCCGGCCGAGGTGGTTGCGCGCGACGATGCCGTCCCACGGTTCCGGCTCGCCGTCGAGGACGCCCGTCGACTCGAGCGCGCCGACGACGCCTTTCACGCCGGTCTCGACGGCCGACTCGACGAGCTGTCGGCTGTGGGCGAGTTCTGGCGTGATCGTCGGAATGCCGCGCCGGCTGGCGGCGACGCGTAGCTTCCCGTCGAAGTTCCGCTCGCTCCACTCCGTGTCGGCGTCGTCGCCGGCAGCCTCAGCCAACAACAGGTCGGTCCCGAACGCCTCGGCGAGCCGACGGCAGTCGGCGTCGCCTCGCAGATAGACCGTGTGGGTAAGCATCTCAGAGGACCCCGTGTGGAGGTCGACGACGGCGTCTGCCTCCCGCACGAACCGCCAGAGCCGGGCGGCCATCCGCTCGTGGAGGGTGCCGTCGGTGTCGCCGGGCCAACACCGGTTCATGTTCGGCGACACCGAGTCGAACACTTCTGGGGTTGTGTACGAGACGTGGTCGAACGTCAGTGGGTCTGCGACAGGAACCGAGACGAGCGTTCCGGTGAGGGCTTCGTCGTCAGCTTCGTCGCCGTCGTCGGCTCCGTGGCTGTCGTCTGTGACGTGGTCACCAACGAGCCGGTCGTGGAGTCGACGCAAGACGGCCGTCCCGTTCACCTCACGTCCGTGTTGGGCCGCTTGCGCGTAGACGACGGGGCCGCTGTCGTCGGGGACGACGAGCGCGGGGCCGTCCTCGCCGTCAACGAGCGTTCCCTCGCCGTAGACGTGAACGGTCGTTCGGATCGGCACACCCGAGGGGAGTCGGGCGAGAACCAGCGTGCGACTGTCGTGCATGGACGGAGGGTCGGCGGGCGATCCGTTAACCGTTGGGTGTCGACGCGTCCTACCAACCACCGACGCTAAGTTCGTGCAGAGTGGAGCGTGTGACGAGATGCGGGTCACGCTGCTCGGCACGGGAGACACGACGGGGACGCCGACCGCGGGGTGTACGTGTGCCACCTGCGCGGCGGCTCGCGAGCGCGACGTCTCCCGGTCGCGCTTCTCGGTTCACGTCGCCAACGAGCGCACCGACGAGTCGCTGCTCGTCGACTTCAGTCCCGACTTCCGCCGGCAGTTTCTCGACCACGACGTGGCGCTCCCGGACGCCGGGCTCGTCACGCACATTCACTTCGACCACCTCGACGGCCTCGGCAACGTCTACCGGCTCGTCGACGGCCTCCCGGTGCACGCCCCGAACGAGACCGATCCAGCGACGAACGAGAGCGTCGCCGAGACCATCCGCCGGAAGTACGACTACCTCGGCGATCGCATCAGCGTCCAAGCGCGCGAGCCGTTCACCCCGTTCGAGACGTGCGGATTACGGGTGCAGTTCGTCCCCGTCGATCACCCACCGCTCCGGTGTTTCGGACTCGTCGTCGTCGACCCCGAGACGGGCGCGAAGCTCTCGCTCACCGGCGACACGAGCTACGACGTTCCCGTCCGGTCGCGGACGGCACTCGCCGACGCCGACCTCCTCTTGGCGGACGCGATCGTCCCGGCGTCGGCGTGTGCGACCCATCCGATCGGGGGGCGTCACGAGACCGACGCCGGCGTCCCCCGCACGTTCGGTACGAAACACATGACGCGGGAGGGCGCACTCGACCTCGCTGCAGAGCTCGACGCCGACCGAACCCGGCTCGTCCACCTCGCGCACTACTACCCGCCCGACGAGGCCTTCGAGGAGCCGCTCGCGGTCGACGGCGAGACGTACGAGCTGTGATCAGCGCTCCGGCTCGTAGGCGCTCGCGACGACCTCGCGGATGCGCGCGGCCGTCACCTCGCCAACGCCGTCGACCGCCTGGAGGCGCTCCTCATCGGCCGTCATCACCGCCTCGACGGAGCCGAGGGCTTCGAGAAGCGACCGGGCGGTCACCGGACCGATGTCGGCGATGGCAGAGACGACGTACTCCTGTTGTTCCGTGCGGGTCTTCGTCGTCTTCTCGCCGTGGACGCTCACCTCGCGGTCACGCGTCTCCTGTTCGCGGCGAGCGATAGTCGCGAGCAGGGCGGTGGTGTCGGCCTCGCTTTCGGTTCGGAGCACGCTCACCCCGAAGTCGACCGCGAGCGACGCGAGGGCGCCACGGATCGCGTTCGGCTCGACGTTACGTTGGCCGTAGAGGTTCGTCCCCTCGACGACGACCGTCGGCCTGGCGTACGCGCGCGCGAGCTCGCCGACCTGCGCGAACAACGACCGGTCCGCATCGAGTACGGAGTCGACGAAGTCGGCCGCCGACTTGCGCTCGACGGCAACCCGGTCGGAGAGCACGTAGTCGCCCACCGCGAGCGTCTCGAGCCGCGTAGTCAGCCCGCCCCACGTAGAGAGGTCCTTCGCGATCGACGAGTCCAGCTCGCGCTGATCGACGACGACCTCGACGCCCGTCTCGCGGCCGGCGGTCGCGACGATCCCCCCGTCGCCGTCTATCGCGTCGCTCTCGTCGCCGTCTGCCGTGTCGCCCGCGTCGTTGTCGCCTGCGTCGTCCTCGTCGGCCGCGTCGTCTCCGACCTCGTCGCGGCTCTCTGCGGCGAAGTCGGTGAGGCCGGCGTCTGTCGCCGCCGTGTCGCGCTCCCCGCCGTCGGCTGGCTGGTCTGCCGCCGGCTCGTCGGCTGTCTCGGGGGCATCGGCCGCTCTCTGTGACGCGGAGCCGGCCGTCGTCTCGGGAGCTGCCTCGGCGAACGCGTCGAGACCGGCCTGGCCGTCGTCGACGGCGGCCTCGACGTCGTCGGTGGCGGCTTTGAGCTCGGCGAGTTGTTGTGTCATCTGTTTTTCGCGCCGCTTCGAGATCCAAAAGAACGCCTCGTCGCGGGTGTCTTCGGCCATGAGCACGACGACCTGTCCTTCGGCCTGCCGGCCAGTCCGTCCCTTGCGCTGGATCGATCGGATCGCCGTCGGCACCGGCTCGTAAAAACAGACGAGGTCGACCTCGGGGACGTCGAGGCCCTCCTCGGCGACGCTCGTCGAGACGAGTACCTCGAACGCCCCGTCGCGGAAGTCCTCGAGCGTCTCCTGTTGTTGCGTCTGGGTCATCCCGTCGGAGCCTTCTTTGTCACCCTGACCGACGAACTTGTGGACGTCGAAGCTGGCGTCGAGAAACTCGACGAGCGCCTCGGCGGTGTCGCGCGACTCGGTGAACAGGATCGCGCGGTCGCCGCCCTGAATGCCCAGCGTCTCCGCGAGGAGGATCCGCGCCTTCGAGAACTTCGGGTGGAGGCCGTCGAACGACTCGGCCTTCCGCATTGCGGTGCGGACCCGCGGGTCAGCGACCATCCGCTGGCTCGCCTTCGAGGCGCCGGACGAGCGCGCGGCCTCCCGCTGGCGCTCGAAGTACCGCCTGACCGACTCCACCGACTGGGTCTCGACGAGCTCAACGGCACGACGGAGCTTCATCACCTCCGCGTGCGTGGACATCCCGGTGTACCCGTCGGACTGGTCGTTGTCCATCATTTGTTTGAGCTGGCCACGCATCCGGTTGAGGTCGCGCTGTGAGAGGTCCGGGCTCGTCTTGTTCGTCACCCCGAGTTCTTTCAACGACTCCAGTCGGTCGGTTATCACCTCGTTCAACGCGTCGCGAATCTCGAGGACCGGATCGGGGAGCGTCACCCGCTCCCAGCGGACGTCCGTGTCGTGGGTGTACTCGTCGACGTCGGCGTCCGTCTCGGTCATCACCTCGACGTTCCGGAGCCCGAGGTTCTCACACACCGTCTCGATCTCGTCCGTGTCGCCGCCCGGCGAGGCCGACATGCCGGTCACGAGCGGGTCGGCGGCGTCGGCGTGGTATCGCTCCGCGATGTAGACGTACGCGTAGTCGCCCGTGCCGCGGTGACACTCGTCGAACGTGAGGTGGGTGACGTTTTGCACGCTAATCCGGTTCCCGACGAGGTCGTTCTCGACGACCTGTGGGGTCGCGATCACGACGCGGGCGTCGTCCCAGACCGCGGCGCGATCGTCGGGTGGCACCTCGCCGGTGAACACGACGATCTCGTCGTCGGGGATCGAGAGCGCCTCCCGATAGAACTCGGCGTGCTGTTGTACCAACGGCTTCGTCGGTGCCAACAACAGGGCAGTTCCGCCGGCCTCGTGGAGTCGTCGAGCCGTGACGAGCAGACTCACGGTCGTCTTACCGAGGCCGGTCGGCAGACACACGAGTGTGTGGGCGTCGCCCGCCGCCTCGGCCAGCTGGAGCTGGTACCGGCGACGCTCAAGGAAGCCGTCGACTACCAAGGGATGTGTCAGTCCGTCGGCCTCGGTCGCCATCATCGACGATTCGGCGTCCTCCGTCTAAAGGGTTCGCGAAGCGAGGCGGAAGTGGAGAGGCGACCGTCTCGGCCGGGTGTCACCGATCGCCGGAGTCGTCGGGTCGGCGGTCCTCGGGCACGGTTTCGTCGACCAGCGCTGCCCACTCAGCGAGCCGGTCTCCCGTCGGTGTGCGCGCGCTCATCGTCTGAGGGATCTCGAGAGCCATTGGTAAATCTTTCGCCGATCCTCGCGCCGCGGGGGACGTCGCTATTCCGAGCCGCGCCGCTTTTACCCGCCAACGGTCTCACTCGTACATGAGCGACCTGGCTGCGTTCCTCGCTGGCGACCGCCTCGACGACGTGGTGTTGTATCTCAGCGACGTCTTCTTGGACGACGACTCACGGCTGCGTGACGTCGGCACCGAGACCGACGACGGCGTCCGACTCGTCCTCGACGGCGAAACTGGCCGGGACGCGTTCGCGGCGGGTACCGGGATGGATGCGATGTCGTTCGCGGGCGACGCGATGGGAACGTCCGGTGTGATCGCTCGCTCGCTCGACGCCGGCGCGTGTCCGGATGCGGACGCAGATGCGGGGGCCGCCTCCGACGCGGACGCCGGGACGAGCGCCGACGCAGCCGCCGAGGACCACGCGGTTCGGTTTCTCCTCGCGTTCGCCGAGGCACAGAACGAGGCGGTCGGGGGACGGTACGCCGACGGCGACGTGATCCACGCATACGCACACTGTGCCTGTGGCGCACGCTACGCCGACCGCTGGGTCGTCGGCGAACGGGACGACCCAGTCTGAGCTGTCGGTCTCGTCCGTCGTCGGCCGGCTCGGCCGGCAGCGATCGTCTCGCCCGTCTGTGGGCTGTTCACCCCTTGAACAGGCTGGCGTGTACCGGCGCGTGGTCGCGGTCGTCGTCGCCGACCGCCTCCCGCACGGCACCGTCGTGGTCCGCGACGGCTCGTCCCTCGACGCCAGCGTCGAGAAAGTCGCGTAGCGGGGGACCGACGTGCTCCGGTTCGACGAGAAACGCGTCGTGGCCGTGGTCGGAGTCGATCACGTGGTGGGCGACCGGTACCTCGCGGTCTCTGAACGCCGACGCCACCGCGGCGGACTGTTCGACCGTGAAGTGCCAGTCGCCGGTGAAGCTCATCACGAGCGCCTCGCCTTCGAAGGCAGCGAGCGCGTCGGCGTCGCTCCCGTATCCGGCCGCCAGGTCGTACTCGTCCATCGCGCGGGTGAGGTAGAGGTAGCTGTTCGCGTCGAAGCGGTCGCTGAACCCGTCGGCTTGGTAATCGAGGTACGACTCGACCTCGCGGTACGGGAAGAACGCGGCCGTCGGACCGGCCTCGAGTCCGAGGTCACCGTCGTCACGACTCAGCGAGTCGCGCCCTGCCGAGCGACGCCCGAATTTCTGGGCCATCGACGCCTTCGAGAGGTACATCACGTGGCCGATCTGTCGGGCCAGCGCGAGGCCGGTGTCGGGGTCGGGACGGGCTGTGCCGTAGTAGTCGCCGCCGCGCCAGTTCGGATCCGACCGGATCGCCCGTCGTGCCACCGCATCGAGGGCGAGACACTGCGCGTCGAGCCGCGCCGCGGCGGCGATCGGAACGACCCGGTCGACGTCGTCGGGGTAGCGCTTCGCCCACTCGAGCGCGTTCATCCCCCCGGCGCTCCCGCCGACGACCGCTCGAAGTCGGCCGACGCCGAGGTGATCGAGCAGCCGGCGCTGGGCCCGTGCCCAGTCTGCGATCTGGACCGGTGGGAACGCGGTCCCCCACCGGTCGTGGTCGGGGTCGTCGCCCGGGAGGTCGACGTCGGCAGGGCGCGTACTCGACGGACCAGACGTGCCGTAACACGATCCAGGGACGTTCGCACACACCACGTAGTACTCGGTGGTGTCGATGGCCTTCCCGGGACCGACGACGTCGTCCCACCACGCGCGGGCCTGGCCCGCCTGTCCGGCGTCAGCCCCGGATTCGGGCGTACGCGCCACGTTCTGGCTGCCGGTGAGCGCGTGACACACCAGGACGACGTTGTCGCCGTCGAACTCGCCGTACGTCTCGTAGGCGACCGTCAGCTCCGGTATCGACTGTCCGCACGCGAAGGTGAACGACCCGAGCGAGGCGACGCCGGCATCGGTGGGTGTCGCGGCCACGATTACGTCCCCTCGTCGTGTCGCGATCTACTCGTTGCCGCGGCCGTCGCCGTCTCGAGTGCGGCGTCGAGGTCGGCGATTACGTCGTCGGCAGCCTCGATACCGACCGAGAGCCGAACCATGTCGGGCGTGACTCCGGCGTCGCGCTGAGTGGGCTCGTCGAGCTGTGCGTGGGTCGTCGAGGCGGGGTGGATGAGGAGGGTCTTCGCGTCCCCGACGTTGGCGAGGAAGCTCGCGAGCTCGACGGACTCACACAGCGTCTTCGCGGCCTCGTACCCGCCTGCGAGGCCGGCGGTGATCACTCCGCCGTAGCCGTCGAGGTACCGCGTCGCGTTCTCGTGTGTCGGGTGCGAGTCGAATCCCGGGTACGTCACCCAGGCGACGCGGTCGTCCGCCCGCAGGAACTCGGCGACGGATCGGGCCGTCTCGCAGTGGCGGTCCATCCGAAGCGGGAGCGTCTCGACGCCCCGAAGCGTCTGCCAGGCGTCGAACGGCGACTGTTGGCCGCCGGTCGGACGAACGCCTCGCTGGCGGGCGACGTTCGCGAAGGCCGCGTCGCCGAATCGGTCGACGAAGTCGACGGGGAACGCCGGCGACTCTCCGGAGAGCTCCGCGTAGTCCGCCTCGGGGTGGTCCCACGGGAACGTCCCTCCGTCGACGAGGACGCCGCCGACGGTCGTACCGTTCCCGGAGATCCACTTCGTCGTCGACTCCCAGACGACGTCCGCGCCGTGTTCGACCGGCCGACAGAGTGCCGGGGTCGCGAACGTGTTGTCGACGAAGAGCGGGACCGCGTGGTCGTGGGCGACGTCGGCGACGCGCTCGAGGTCCGGCGTCACGAGCGAGGGATTCGCGATGGTCTCCACGTGGACGAAGGCGGTGGTCTCGTCGATCGCGTCGGCGTACGCCGCGTAGTCGGTGGTCTCGACGAGACGCGTCTCGACGCCCCGCCGGTTCGCGATCGTCTCGAGGTACGTCGCCGTGCCGCCGTACATCTCCGCACTTGCGACCACAGAGTCGCCGGCCTGTGCGAGCACCGTGACGGCCGCGTCGAACGCGGCCATGCCGGACGCGGTGGCGACGGCCCCCGATCCTCCTTCGAGCGCGGCGAGACGGTCTTCGAGCGCGCGGACCGTCGGATTCGAGACGCGGGAGTAGACGTCGCCGTCGTCTCTGAGGGCGTAGCGGTCCGACGCCGTGTCCGCGTCTTCGAACACGTACGACGTCGTCTGGTGGATCGGCGTCGCGTGTGCACCCGTCGCCGGGTCGGGCGCCGTGCCGGCGTGGAGGCTGCGGGTCCTGAACCCACGTGTCATGTACGTAGTGCATATCTCTTTGTGCGGATATAACCGTCAGTTACGGCAATCGCTGCCGGACGACGGCCGCAGCGAATGGGGGCCTCACGCGTGGTCGTCGCAGTCGAGACGTGCGTTTATACCCGATGACGCACCAACTCGTTCGTAATGGCCGCCACAGACGCTCCGATCCCCGACCTCCGTGGACGCGCCGACGCCTGTGCCGACCGCCTTCGCGCGGCCGACCGAGTCCTTCTCGTCTCGCACATCGACGCCGACGGTCTCACGAGTGCCGCCATCGCGTCGTCGGCGCTCGCACGCGCGTCCATCGACCACCGAGTCGTGTTCGAGAAACAGCTCGACGACGACGCGATCGCGGGGATCGCCGCCCGCGACCACGAGGTCGTCCTGTTCACCGACTTCGGGTCCGGCCAGCTCGACGCGATCGCCACCCACGAGACGCGCGGGGACTTCGTCCCCGTGATCGCGGACCACCACCAGCCGGCCGACGCCGACACGCGGTACCACCTCAACCCGCTCCTCGAAGGGATCGACGGCGCGAGCGAACTCTCGGGAGCGGGCGCGAGCTACGTCCTCGCCCGCGCGCTCGAGGGGCCCGCCGTCGACAACCGCGACCTCGCCGCCCTGGCAGTGGTCGGCGCGGTGGGCGACATGCAGGACGGCGGCGGCGGACTCGTCGGCGCGAACGAGGCCATCGTCGCCGACGGCGTCGACGCGGGCGTCTTAGAGAGCCGGACCGACATCGACCTCTACGGCCGTCAGACGCGTCCGCTCCCGAAGCTCCTCGAGTACGCTTCGGACGTGCGTATTCCGGGTATCTCCGGCGACGAGGCCGGCGCGATCCGGTTCCTCCGTGGCGTCGACGTCGACGCGACCGACGACGACGGCGACTGGCGACGATGGGTAGACCTTACCGACGCAGAACAGCAGACGCTCGCCTCTGCGCTGATCCGTCGGGCGGTCTCTTCGGGCGTACCGGCCGATCGGGTCGACGCGCTCGTCGGGACGTCGTACACGCTCCTCGACGAGGCGGTCGGCACGGCGCTGCGCGACGTGAGCGAGTTCTCGACGCTGCTCAACGCCACGGCCCGCTACGACCGCGCCGACGTCGGCTTGGCAGTGTGTCTCGGTGACCGCGGCGCCGCACTCGAGGAGGCACACCGGCTGCTCCGGTCACACCGGCGGAACCTCTCCGAGGGGCTTCAGTGGGTCAAAACGGAGGGGGTGACCGACGAGCCGAACCTCCAGTGGTTCGACGCCGGCTCGCGTATCCGAGAGACGATCGTCGGCATCGTCGCGGGGATGGCCGCTAGCTCGTCGGCGGTCGACCGCGGCAAACCCGTGGTTGCCTTCGCAGAGGCGAGCGACGTGGAACTCAAGGTCTCCGCGCGTGGCACTGGTCTCCTCGTCCGTCGTGGGCTCGACCTCTCTGTGGTGATGCGCGACGCGAGCCGTGCCGTGGGCGGCGACGGTGGCGGTCACGACGTCGCCGCCGGGGCGACGATCCCGGCCGAGGCACGCGACGCGTTCCTCGAGCGGGCGAACGCGCTCGTCGGCGACCAGCTCTCGTGAGCGAGGTCACCGTCGCTCCTCGTCGGGCGCCGTCGTACGCCCCCGTCTGCGTGCTCGGTCGCCGCCACCGACTGACGCCGCGTCGACGCCTCAGCGCCGACCGAGGTCGCGGAACATTGTTCGGTAGTCCGCGGGCGACAGCGACGCTGCGGCGTCGTCGATGTCGGTGTCGATAGCCTCGAGTCGGTCGACGAGCCGTGTGTACGCCGCGTTCGCTTCGAGTTGTTCTGGCGCCCGCTGTGCCTCGAGCACCGCACGCTTGCTCGCCAGCGCGGCCGCCTCGCGAAGCAGGTCGTCGTACTGCGATCGCGCGAGCAGCGTCTCGAGTGCGGTGTGAAGACTCTCGCGGTCGACGGGCTTCGTCACGTACAGGTCGAACCCCATCTCGATGATGTCGAAGTCGGGCTCGACGGCCGTCACCATCGCCACCCGACAGTCGAGTCCCGTAGACCGCACGTGCGTCAACACATCGCTGCCGTCGCCGTCGGGCAGTCGTCGGTCGAGCAGCACGGCGTCGAAGGACTCGTCCACCGTCTCGACGGCCGCCTCGACCGTCGACACGACGGTCACGTCGTGCCGGTCGTCGAGGAACTGCTCGTACAGCGCGGCGATCTCGGGTTCGTCTTCGACGACGAGGACCGACGCCTCACGCACGTCTTCCCTCCCCGTGGTGCGCCGTGATACCCCCTCGTACCATACGTTACCCGTGGCGCACCGGCGAATAAGTGTATCGCCTGCGGGAGGTCGAGTGACCGTCGCCCGTACGAACGACGTGTCCTCCTGGTTCGGGCCGGAATCTATCGGCTCGGAGCGGTAGCGACCGACTCGAACCGGCACCGACCGGGTCGGGCCGGACCACATAGTATAGGTGGCCTGCGTGAGTCGGTCAACTGATGACCCACCTCGTCTCGACGGGCGTCGAGGGCCTCGACTCCATCCTCTCCGGCGGGCTCACGGAGCGGTCGACCGTCCTCGTCTCCGGCAACCCAGGCACCGGCAAGAGCATCTTCGGCATCCAGTACCTCTACACGGGCGCGACCGACCACGACGAACGCGGGGTGTACGTCTCCTTCGAGGAGGACGAAGCCGACATCCGCGCCGCCGCGACCGCCGTCGGCTTCGAAGGGTTCGAAGACCTCGTCGACGACGGCGAGATCGTCGTGTTGGACAAACGCGAGATGCTGCGTGAGACCGACTTCTCGACCGCCGTCGACCGGCTGTTAGAGACCGTCGAGGGCGGCGAGTTCGACCGGTTAGTGCTCGACTCGCTGTCGATGTTCCAGCTCTTTTTCGAGGACGAACACGAAAAACGGACCTACCTGCTGAAGTTCTCGGACATCCTCAAGGCGAACGGGCTCACCTCGCTTCTGATCGCCGAGCAGGGGGCGGTGTTTCCGGACACCGAGGTCGGTCTGGAGAACTTCCTCACCGACGGTAACGTCTACTTCATCCAGACGCCGACCGAGTCCGGCGTCACCCGGTACGTGTGGGTGGCGAAGATGCGGAAACAGGACATCGACACGGACATCTTCCCGATGGAGATCGGGCAGGGGGGAATCACCGTCCACGAGCGTGCCGGCGGGTTCTCGATGATGAGCCAGTCTGACGGCCCGTCGTTTTGAACCGCTCGCCGTGCGGGTGCTCGTTGACAGAGCGCCTCACTGCGTCGCAGAGAGGTCCCGCCACACCTCGTCAAGCCGGTTCTGTACCGCCGAGCGTTCGTCGAGCTCGACGGTGAGCTCGTCGCGGAAGTCGACCGCGACGCCGTCGACGGTCCGGCGGTACACCTTCACGCGGCGGTGCTCGGCCGAGAGCGGTCGGTCGTGGAGCTCGATGAGCTCCGCGTCCTCGAGCTCGTCGATGCGGCGGTAACACGTCGCGATGGGGACGTCGAGCTCGTCGCTGAGGTCCTGTGCGGACTTCGCCTCCTCGGTGGCCGTCAGAATGTCCGTGTTGTACTTGTTCCCGAGCACTTCGATCAGGTCGTCCCCGGACATACTGGTATCACTCTTGAGTTTTGGGACAAAAAGATGTCGGTGGACCGATGAGCGGGGTCCGACGTCGTCGACACCCTCGTGCCGTCCCCGAATCGCCGCGGTTCCCGCTCCTGGCTGTGCCCTCGATCGTGGCCGGCGTTGTCCGCGGCGTTCTCGCCGGTGAGAGCGACGGCCGGCCGGGCGCGTGTGGTGGCTGCCGTCCGGCACGGTGTCGACGTGGCGCTCACACCGGGATCCACACCTTTATTCCAGTTGCCCTGCCGCTAAATAACGAGAAAACCGCCAGCACGCACCGTTTTATCACGATGAATAATCGGCGGGGAGCGTTTATGTAGATCTTCTGGATTTGCGTTGGTAACGCCCTCGGGATGGCCGCGGGCTCACAGCAAACCATGTTCGAACCGAACCGAGCGGAGGAGCGGGGTCAGGTGGGGATCGGGACGCTCATCGTGTTCATCGCGATGGTGCTGGTGGCGGCGATCGCCGCCGGCGTCCTGATCAACACCGCCGGGTTCCTCCAGACGCAAGCAGAGGCAACGGGCGAAGACAGCACACAGCAGGTGAGCGATCGCCTGCAGGTCGTCAGTCAATCGGGGTACCTCAGTGACCCCGCGAACGGGACGGTCGACCACCTGACGTTCGTTCTGGCGCGGTCACCCGGAGCGGACAACATCGACCTCAACACCGTCTCGGTCGAGATGACGGGAACGAGCGGCCAAGAGACGTTCGACCTGAGCAGTAACGTCACGAACGTCACCATCTTCACCGGCGGTGAGGACAACGTGCTCACCGACGCGAGCGACCGTGCGGAGGTCTCGATTGCGCTTTCTGACGACAACGATGTCGGCGTCGCCCCCGGCGAAGACCTTGATTACACGCTCGAAGAGGGCGACGCGCTGACGGTGACGTTCACCACGCAGAGCGGCGCGACGATGACGACGGAGATCCGGATTCCAAGCACCGTGGTCGACGAATCAGTGAGGCTATAACCATGTTCGAAGCAATCACCACACCCGAGGAACGGGGTCAGGTGGGGATCGGGACGCTCATCGTGTTCATCGCGATGGTGCTGGTGGCGGCGATCGCCGCCGGCGTCCTGATCAACACCGCCGGGTTCCTCCAGACGCAAGCAGAGGCAACGGGCGAAGACAGCACGGCACTCGTCTCAGAGCGGATCAACGTGAACAGTGAGGTGGGCATCGTCGCGAGCGGCGCAGACACGCTCGACGAACTCCGCATCGCGGTCACCGGCGCGCCCGGAGCCGATCAGATCGACCTGGCCGAGACGACCCTACAGGTCGTCGGGCCCGGGGGGCAAGAGAACCTCGTGTTCACCGACGCCAGGATATTGGGGGTCGGTCCGTACGAAAACGGCACGATCAACGAGACCAGAGAGTTCGACGTCGAAATAGGCGACATCAATCAACTTGACGGGATGGAGTCAGACGATCGGAGGCTGCGAGTGATCGTCGAAGATGGCAATACTCCGATCGCTAATGGAACGTTCGACGACGATAACATTACTGACGATGGAATCCAGAATATCAATATAACTGATATTAACCCTAATAGCACTGGTGATACAATTACCGCCAGCAGCAACATAACCATCAAACTGTACAACAGCTCGTCGCCCGAAGATGAGACGACGGAGGTCGCAAACATCACCGTCACCGTCGATGGGGAAGACTCTGCGGCCGCGCTGTTCGAGTCCTCCCAACTTGGGGCGAACGAGTTCGCCGTGCGGCCCACTGACGGCGACACCTTCGTCGACGAACCCGTCCTGAGCGAGGAGACCGACTACACGCTCGTCGTCAACCCAGACGAGGGCGCGTTCGATGACGGTACCGCGTTCGGGCAGGGCGACGATGCGACGATCGACATCGTCTCGCCCGCCGGGGCGACGACGCGCATCGAGCTCAACGCGCCCGACCTCTTCAGCGAGGTCGGTGAGGCGGTCCTCCTGTAACACGCGAGCGCACCGACACGCGCTCGCCGGATCCCGCTCCCCGGAACGCCTATTTTCACACCCACCGACACACCCAGTATGACCGATGACGGCGTACCGCCGGCCGACCCGGACGAACTCGACTTTACCGACGACGAGAGCGTCGTCGAGATCGGCGAGAGCCGGTACGTCGTCGGCACCGAGGGCCGCCCCACGGTCGATCCGGCTCCGGATCCCGAGCCGGCCGACCGGCCGGGCGCGAGCGACGAGGCGACAACTGAGGGTGCCACCAGTGCCGGCGGCGAGGTGACGCAGGCAGCCGTCAACGGCTGGCTTGAGGAATCGTTCGACGACGACGGCTTCACCTATGGAGTCGACCTCACCCTCCACGCGGAGGGCGACACCGCCCGTCACCGACTCGTCTCGAACGACGTGACGGCGACGTTCGACGCGCTCTGTTCGTGGTTTGTCGCCGCGGCGGGCCCGGAGTCGCCACCGCCGGAGGCGCTCGGCCTGCTGCTCGCCGCCGTCGACAGCCCGGTCGACGTGCCGCCGGGAGCGATCAAGGCGTTCGCGGCGACCCACGACCTCGCACCGGACGACTCGATCGCCGACCTCGTTCGGGCCGCCGAGGACGCCGGTGGGTTCCGCATCGACTGACCGCGACGTGGCGAGGACGGTCGCGCTGTCGGCGGTGTATTCTCATCGCTGATAGCCAGGGGCGAGCGATTAAGTGCTCGTTCGGCCCGTGTGTCGTACATGACGCGCGTACTCATCGCAGACGACTCGGAGTTCATGCGGAGTCTCCTCCGGGAGATCCTCGACGACGCGTTCGAGGTCGTCGGCGAGGCCGAAAACGGGGTCGAGGCGGTGGACCTGTACGACGAGCACGGTCCGGACGTGGTGATGATGGACATCGTGATGCCGATCCGCGACGGGATCGAAGCGACGGGTGAGATCACGGGCGCGGACCCCGATGCGACCGTGATCATGTGTACCAGCGTCGGCCAGGAAGAGCAAATGAAAGCCGCGATCAAAGCCGGCGCCGAGGGGTACATCACGAAGCCGTTTCAGAAGCCGAACGTCCTCGACGCGATCGGGTCGGCGGTCTGATGCGCGTCGACGTCCGGGCGCTCGGCGCGTGCAACCGTCTCGCCGAGCGAGGAGCGGAGCGAGCCGCGGCCGCACTCACGGACCTGACGGGGACTGCGCTCGCCGTCGAGGTGACGGGCGTGAGCGTCGCCGCCGCCGACGGCTCGCCGGCCGCGGCCGCCACAGACGGCGAGTGGGTCGGCGTGCGCGTCGGGCTCTCCGGCGGGCTCTCCGGTGCGGCCGTGCTCGCGTTCGACGCCGACCGCGTCGACGGCCTCCTCGAGTTGTTGCCGGGTGACGGCTCGCTGGAACACAGCGCGGTGACCGAGGTGGGAAACATCGCGCTCGGCGGCTTCCTCGACGGCTTCGCGAACCACCTCGGACGGGCGATCGAGTTGACGCCGCCGCAGTACGTCTCGGCCGACGATCCCGCGACCGGGGCGTCCGAGGGATCGACGGACGACCCGGTGTTCCGCTTCGAGAGCCGGCTCGAGGCGGCGACCAACCTCGACTTCTCCATCGCACTGCTTCCGGCGGCGACGCCGTTTCGCGACCTCGCTCGCGGGCGCCCGCCGTCCGGTGACGCCGGCGCGACGGCGGGTGCGTCCGGTGCGGTCCTGAGTGGCAACGCGGAGCCCGCAGCGGGGCGCGCGGAGGCCGCGACGACGGGGGTGACGTACGACGCACTCCTGCGGTTCGCGTCGCTCGCCGCGGAGGGGTCGGAGACGGCCGCGGCGAACATCGAGGCGATGACCGGCCTCGAGACGACCGTCGACGTGAGTCGTCTCCGGTTCGTGCCGCTCACCGACGTGCCCGCAGCGGTCGGCACGGCCCCCCACGCCGGGACGGTGTTCGAACTCCACGGCGAGCCGAGCGGCTACCTGGCGATTCTCTTCGCTGAGCCGTCGGCCGCGCGGATCGCCGACGCGATGCTTCCGATGGAACCGGACGAGCCGCTCGGCGAGATGGCCGAACACGCGCTCTGTGAGCTCGGCAACGTGATGACGAGCGGGCTCATCGACGGGTGGGCGAACGTCCTCGAGACGTCTATCTCGCACTCGCCGCCCGAGTTCGTCCACGACATCGGTGCGGCGACCGTCAGCCCGCTCGTCGCCGCGTTGAGCCGGCGACAGGACTACGGATTCGTCGTCGACGCGACGATCCGGACCCGCAGCGTCGAGGCGCGGTGTGACGTGTACGTGCTCCCCGACGAGCGCGAGCTCGTCGCCGTGCTTCGCCGGCTCGCCGACCCGTGACCCCGCTCACCCCGGGTGAGGCCGGGTCGCCGGGCCGCCCGCGGCGCGTCCGCGTCGGTGTCGGTGACCTCGCGGTCGTCACCGACGACGCGACCCTGACGACGAGCGGGCTCGGCTCCTGCGTCGCGGTCGCGATGGCCGACCGGCGCGCCGGCGTCAGGGGGCTGTTACACGCGATGCTCCCGTCGGCGGCGCGGTCGCGTCCGGCAGGACCCCGGCCGGGCAAGTACGTCGACAGCGGGATCGACGCGCTCTGCACGGCGCTCGTCGACGCTGGTGCGGCGTCTACGCGACTCGACGCACAACTCATCGGGGGCGCAGAGCTCCTCGACCTCACGGCCGCCGTCGGCCCCCAGAACGTCGAACGGGCCCGCGAGCGTCTCACGGCCGCGTCGATCCCGATCGTCGCGAGCGACGTGGGTGCCGACGTCGGCCGCACCGTTCGGTTCGGAGCGGACGGAGACGTCGTCGTCCGAGCCGCAGACGGGTTCGAGCGAGTGATCGGGTGACCGCCGCGTCGCGTCGTCGATTCTCACGTCCGATATTTTGGAGAGAGGCTTCAAGTGTCGACCGGGGGTGTTCGCGATCGATGGGGCTCGACGCAGCGTTGATCGACGGGTCGGTACTCGTCTGGGGAGCCGTCGCGTCGGGGATCGTCGGCGCAAGCGTTCTCGACCGGCTCTTCGACTCCGGAGAGTCCGACGACGATGCGGTGTTCGACGACGCGGGTGGGCTCGACGGCAGCTCGGGAGACGACTCGTTCGAGGCGTTCGACGAGATGGACGAGTGGGACGACGAGTTCGGGGGTGGTGACGACGACGACGACGGCGACACCGGTGCACTGGCGGGTCGAATCGACGACCTCGAAGCGGAGGTCGCGACGCTCTCGTCGACCGTCTCGACGGTCCGCTCGGAGAACGAGGAGATCGCCGCCGCGATAACGGACACCGAAGAGGACGTGCGGAGTCTCCTCGACATCTACGAGATGGTCACCCGCGGGATCAACCCGTTCGTCGACGAGCCCAGCGCGTTCGGAGACGACCCAGGGCAGGGCTCGTTCGACCTGTTCGAAGACGACGCCGACGAGGCGGCGTCGCTCGACGAAGACGTCGCCTCGGCGGACGCAGCCGGCTTCTTCGACGAAGACCTCCTCGAGGGAGACGAAAGCGACGATGGCGACCCGTTCGGCGGCGCGGACCCGATGGACGACACAGCAGACGACGGACGCGTGCCGGACGACGGAACGCCGACCGACGATCCAGACGCCGGCGGCCCCGCCGACGCCGCGTTCGCGACCGACCCGGCGGACGAGGACCACGCTATGACCGACGAAGGCAAGAGCTTCAGCGAACTCAAAGCGGAGTACGACGCCGGCGAGGCCGACTGGGCCGACGAGTCGGCGACCGGTGACGAATCATCGGAAGACGACGGGCCGGCACCGCCCGACGCCGACCCCGACGACCTGTCACTCGACGTAGAGCCGGTCGGAGACGGCGAGTCGAACGAGGACGCCCTCGGATTCGGCGAGGCCGACCTCGAGGAAGCCGACCCGGAGGGAGACGATGGCGAGGTCGGCGACGGCACAGTCGACGAGGTTGAGACGGACGAGCGTACGTTCGACGACCTCGGATTCGACGAGCTCGGGTCCGACGACGGTCACCTCGGCGGCGACCCGGCAGCGGAACGCGACGAGGTCGGTGCTCGACGCGTTCGTGGCGGCGACCCGGCCGCAGCGTCCGGGGACGCCTTCGAATACGTCGACGACGAGGACCTCGCGGAGCACCGCCGGAAGCCGTACCTCACCGAGCTGCCCGGCGACTACGTCGGCGACCTGCTCGTGATGGAGTGGCTCGAGTTTCTCGTCGCGGCCGGCGACGTCACCGACGCGGTTCGCGCGGTGAACTACTACGAGCGGATCGAGTGGGTCGGTCCCGCGGCCGCCGATCGGCTCCGCGAGTTTCTCTCGGGGTTCGGCACGGTGGATCGGAACCTCGTCGACCGTCCCGGCACGGACCGCCTCGGCCGCGACCACCACACGCGCAGTCTGCGGTACATCACCCAGCTCAACGGCGCCGACAGCCACCTCCTCTTGTTGGATCGCTGGGACGACCTCGTCGGGCGCCCGCTCGTCGACGGCTCGTCGGCCGCCGACACAGACCGCACCGGACGACGGCCGCCGACCGACCCCACCGCCGCTTCGAGGAGGGACGGCCGTGGGCGTTAGTGTCTCCGCGTCGGCCGCGGTCGTCGCCGCCGGGCTCTTCATCGCGCTCACGACGGGGTACCCGGCGGCGGCGAACGGATTCGACCGCGTCGCCGAGGGCACGGCCGACAGCCACGAACGGGCACTCGACCGACACCACACGGCGATCACCGTCGAGACGGCGACGTTCAACGCGAGCGGGAACGACGCGCTGACCGTGACGGTGGTCAACGACGGGGCGGACGCGCTGGTCGTCGACGACCTCACGCTCCTCGCCGACAACGCGTTCGTCGACGTCGCCGCCGACCCGGCGTGGACGACCGTCGAGGGTCTCGAGGCGACCGGCCTCGTGCTCCCCGGTGAGACGCTCACGATGTCGGTGCCGGACGACGCCGTCACCGCGGACCTCGCGGGTACGACCCGCGTCACGGTCGCGACGGGCACCGGCGTGCGGGCCGTCGCGGAGGTGAGCGGGTAGATGGCGAGTGTCTCCGTCTCTCACCTGGTGTTGTTCATCGCCAGTCTCGTCATCGCCGCCGGCGTCGTCGGGACGGTCACGACGGGCGTCGACCGCGTGAGCGCCGCCGTCGAGGACGGCAGCCTGGAGGCGACAGAGCAGCTCCGCACCGACGTCACGGTGATCTCCGACCCCGCAGCGGGGGTGTACGACCCGGACGCGGGGACCGACGGAAACGTCACGCTGCTCGTAAAGAACGTCGGGAGCCAACGGCTCGCACCGACCGGGGCCGGTCTCGACGTCGTCTTCGACGGCCAGTACGTCCCGCCGTCGGCGACGACCGGCACGGTCGTCTCCGTCGACGGCGCGACCGTCTGGGGCCCGGGAGACGTCCTTCGGCTCACGATCGACCTCGACCGGATCGAGGGCGTCGACGCGCTCGCGACTCCGAGCGACCACCGGGTTAGGATCGTACTCAACGGCGACGAAGAGGCGTTCGCGTTCCGGGTCGAGGAGGCGTGAGATGGCGCGCGCGACCAACCTCCACTCGATCGGCCTCGACGACCACGACCGGCTGAACGCCGAGCTCGGTGGCGGCATCCCACGCGGCAGCATCGTCCTCGTTGAGGGCGACTACGGGGCCGGCAAGAGCGCGCTGTCACAGCGGTTCGCCTACGGCCTCGTCGACGAAGGAGCGTCGGTGACGCTGTTGTCGACGGAGCTCACGGTTCGCGGGTTCATCGACCAGATGCACTCGCTCGCGTACGACGTGGTGAAGCCGTTGTTGTCCGAACGCCTGCTGTTTTTACACGCCGACTTCGACGCGGGCGGCGCCTTCTCCGACGGCGACGGCGAGCGCCGCGAGCTGCTCACCCGGCTGATGGACGCCGAGGTGATGTGGCAGCCGGAGGTGATCCTCATCGACACGTTCGACGCCATCCTGCGAAACGACCCGACGTTCGAGGCGCTCGTCCGGAAGAACGAGGAGCGACAGGCGGCGCTCGAGATCATCTCGTTTTTCAGAGACGTGATCGCGACGGGGAAAGTCGTCGTGCTCACCGTCGACCCGTCGGCGGTCGACGACGAAGCCATCGGACCGTTTCGGTCGATCGCAGACGTGTTCTTCGAACTCGAGATGGTCGAAGTCGGCAGCGACATCCGCCGACAGATCAACGTGAAACGCTTCGCGGGCATGGGTGAACAGGTCGGCGACACGATCGGCTTCTCGGTGCGTTCGGGGACGGGCATCGTCATCGAGAGCCGGAGCGTCGCCTGAACGTACCTCGATCCACGCACATGACCGACCACGGCACCAGAACACCGTCCGACGACCTGCGACAGGCCGCGATGCGCCGGCCACACCTCCGGCGGCACCTTCGTGAGTTCAAACAGCTCACGGGTGAGTTTCCGTTGTTCATCGACGAGCCGAAAGGCGAGTACGAGTCGGCACATCCGAACGTGTTGTACCCGGTCGGGGGACCGATCTACTGTCACGTGTACGGCGACCTCGGTCAAGAGACGAAGTACTACGCCATCGAGCCGACCGTGTCCGGCCCGCAAGCCGCCGTCCTCGAGCGGGTCAAAGACGAGCTGCTCGCCGCGAGTGGGGGCCGAACCGCACCGGAGTCGGAGACGGAGTACGACGACCTCATCGAGGAGCTGCTCGCCGACGTCACGCACGTCCACCACGACGACGGTGGGCTGAAAGCGGAGGCCGAGCGGTTACTCAACGCGGGCAAGCTCACCGTCACCGAAGAGACCTACGAGAACATCCGGTACCGGCTCAACCGGGACATCGTCGGGCTCGGGCCGCTAGAGCCGGTGATGCGCGATCCGGCGAACGAGGACGTCCACGTCATCGGACCCCACGAGTGTCACGTCGACCACGGCACGTTCGGGATGCTCGAGACGACCGTCGACTTCGGCAGCCCCGCCGAGTTCGACGCCTGGCTGCGCAACATGGGCGAGCGGATCGGTGACCCGCTGTCCGACTCCGACCCGATCGTCGACTCGACGCTGCCCGACGGCTCGCGGATCAACATCATCTACTCCGACGACGTCTCGCTGAAGGGCGCCTCGCTCACGATTCGGCAGGGCGAAGACGTCCCGCTGTCGGTGAATCAGATCACGGATTGGGGGACGCTCTCTCCGGAGCTCGCGGCGTATCTCTGGTTGTGTCTCGAGAACGAGCGCACGGTCTTCGTCGTCGGCGAAACCGCCTCCGGGAAGACGACGACGCTGAACGCGATCCTCTCGTACATCCCGCGCGACTCGAAGATCTACACCGCAGAAGACACCGCCGAGGTCGTCCCCCCACACAACACCTGGCAGCAGCTGTTGACCCGCGAGGGCGGCGGCGAGGGGAGCACGGACGTCGACATGTTCGACCTCGTTGCGGCCGCGCTTCGCTCGCGGCCCGACTACATCATCGTGGGTGAGGTCCGGGGCGCGGAGGGGCGGATGGCGTTTCAGGCGGCACAGACCGGTCACCCGGTCATGCTGACGTTTCACGCCTCCGACATCGTCTCGATGATCCAGCGGTTCACCTCCGAGCCGATCTCCGTGCCCGAGCCGTTCATGGACAACGCCGACGTAGCGTTGTTCCAGAATCGGGTGAAACGCGGCGACGAAGTGCTCAGGCGTGTGACCAGCGTTCAGGAGATCGAGGGGTACTCCAAGGAGATGTCCGGCGTCGTCACCCGCGAGGTGTTCAGCTGGGACCCCGTCGAAGACGAGATCGTGTTTCAGGGGATGAACAACTCCTACGTCTTAGAAGAGCAGATCGCGACGCTGCTCGGGTACGCCGACACCCGCGAGATCTACGACGACCTCTCGTTCCGTGCGGCCCTCGTCGAACGAATGATCCAGGAGGGCGTCCTCGGCTACCACGAGGTGAACCGCGTCATCGACGCGTTCCACCGCGACGGGGTGGAGGGACTGCCCTTCGAGATGCACCGATCGGTGCGGTGAGTCGATGGGGGCATCCACGGACCACGACGGCGTCGCCGCCGCGCTGGGTGCACTCGACGCGGTGCTCGCCTCGTACGACCGGCTCGACGTCTCGCGACGCCAGTACGTCGGTCTCGTGCTCGTACCCGCGGCCGTCGTCTTTGCGGCGTCGATAATCGGTGCGGTCCTCCTCCCGCTCCCGCTCGCCGCTCGGGTCCCCATCCCGCTCGTCGGCGGACTCGTGCTCGTCGCGGCGGCGATTTACCCGGCCATCTACCGCAGCAGCCTGGAGGCGCAGATCGACAGCCAACTTCACCTCGTGATGACACACATGACCGTGTTGTCGACGACGAACATCGACCGCGTCGAGGTGTTTCGGACGCTGGCGCGCGAGCGGGAGTACGGTCCCGCGGCCGAGGAGATCGGACGGATCGTCCACCTCGTCGACACCTGGAACCAGAGTCTCGACGACGCGTGTCGCCGCCGGGCGAAGGAGGCGCCGTCGGACGCGCTCTCGGACATCTTCGACCGCCTCGGCTACACGCTGGGTGCCGGACAGTCGCTATCGGCGTTCCTCGTCGCCGAACAGGACGTGATACTCTCGACGTACGAGACCCGGTACGAGGCGGCGCTGTCGAACCTGGAGGTGATGAAAGACCTCTACATGTCGATGATCCTCTCGATGACCTTCGCGCTGGTGTTCGCGGTCGTGCTCCCGATACTCACCGGCACCGACCCGACGGTGACCGTCTCCGCCATCATCGTCCTCTTCGTGTTCGTCCAGTTGGGATTCTACGTCATGATCCGCGCGACCGCGCCCGCGGACCCGGTCTGGTACCACCCCGAGGAGGGAGCGCCCGGCGACGTCCGCCTGTGGGCGTCGCTCGTGGCCGGGGGCGGACTTTCGGTGGTACTCGTCGGCGTCACCGCCGCGGGGATGGTCGGCTACGGTCCGGGTCTCCCGGGACTGGTGTGGTTCCTCGACGACGTCCAGCTCCCGCTGTACGTCGCGATCCCGGTCACGCCGCTTTTTTTCACCGGGCTGTTTCTCCGGCGTGAAGAACGGGCGATCACGGCGCGCGACGAGGAGTTCCCCTCGTTCGTTCGCGCGCTCGGGGCGACCGAGAGCGCGAAACAGTCGACGACGACCGACGTGTTGTCCACGCTCCGCGAGAAGGATTTCGGGGCGCTCTCGCCGTCTATCACGCGGCTCTACCGCCGGCTGAACCTTCGTATCAGCACGGAGGGGGCGTGGCGGGCGTTCTCACGAGACACGCGGTCGTACCTCGTCCAGAAGTTCTCGGAGATGTACCTCGTCGGCCGGCGGATGGGCGGCGACCCGAAGCTGCTCGGCGAGTTGATCTCGACGAACATGAGCGCGGTCAACCAGCTGCGCGAAAAGCGCCGGCAGTCCGCGGTGACGTTCATCGGGCTGTTGTACGGGATCACCGCGGCCGCGACGTTCGCGTTCTTCATCGGGCTCGAGGTGGTCGGGATCCTCGCGGACATCACCGCCGACTTCGGCGTCGACCGCCTCGACATGGCGAAGATCGTGCACCCGGGCGCGTACAACATGCCACTCATCGAGTTCCTGTTGTTGGCGGTCGTGGCGTTCAACGCCGCCCTCTCCTCGCAGATGATCCGGACGATAGACGGCGGGAACCCGGCGAACGGCTACATCCACTTCGTGGCGCTGACGTGGCTTGGTGCGCTCACCGCGATCGGAACGCGGATCCTCGTCGAGGCGGTCCTCGCGGTGTGAGGGCGACCCGTGGCGTGAGGGCGACCCCGTGGTGTGTGGACGGTCTCACGCCCTCGAGACGAGTGGCTCACTCGAAGAGCGTCGGCTCCTCGACGGTCGCCGCCGCGGCTGTCCGCCACGAGTGCTGTGGCTCCCAGCCGAACCGGTCGGCGGCGCGTTCGATCGCGTAGGCGCTTCGGTCGTCGTCGTCGCTCACGGCGGTCGCCTCCGGCACCTCGTCGTAGACCGCACGGAGGAGCTCGAGTAGCGGCCGGCCGAGAGCGTTGTCGGCAGCGACGCAGTTCACCGCCTCGTGTGTCCCCGGTGGGATCGGTGGGCGGTCCGTGCGGAGCGCGTCGACCGCGCGGGCGACGAGCGCGGCGACGTCTCGGACGTCGACGTATGACCAGAAGTTCCCGGCGCCGGCGTCGAGGTCGTCCGTGTACGCGGGCGCTCTACAGGCGTACGCGCCGGGGTACTGGATCCACGACGGCCGCAGCGAGACCGCGGACACGTCGTGGCGTCTCGCGACCGCCGCGGCCGTCTGTTCTGCGGTCACCTTCGAGAGACCGTACGGGTCTTCGGGCCGCAGGGGGTGCGATTCGGTCACGGGCACCTCGTCAGGCATCGGTGTGGGCTCGGCGAAGAAGAACCCGTACGCGCCGTCGCTCGACGCCTGGACGATCGGGGCGTCGGCGCGGCCGGCGGCCGTGAGGACGTTGTGTGCGGCCAGCACGTTCGTCTCGAAGACGCGACCATCCGGGTGTGTTCCCGCGACAGGGATCGCGGCCCAGTGGACCACGACGTCCGGGTCGACGGCGGCGACGACGTCGAGTGCCTCACCGCGGTCCGCGAGGTCGGCGGCTCGAAACGAGAGTCCCGGGGCCGGCTCACGGTCGAGCCCGGGGTGGTCGTAGTCGACGACGACGACGTCGTGGTCGGTCGCGAGTCGGTCTGCGATCCAGCGTCCCGAGGCGCCGCGTCCGCCGGTGAGTAGGACCGTCGCCATAGGCGCGGATCGCCCGACACGGGCTAAAGCGCGTCGACCGTGGTTGGTTGGGGGCCGCTTGACGCGCCGATAGGCTTTATCCCTCTGAGCGGTTACTGTCGTACATGGACTGGCAGACCGACTGGGGATTACGGGGACGAATGGCGCTCACCATGTTCCTCCTCTTCGGGCTCTACGTCGTCTTCGTCGGCGCGCTGACGGTGTACTTCGGCGACTTCCTCTTCCCGCTGATCATGCTCGGTGGGTTCTCGGTCGCCCAGTACTTCTTCAGCGACACGCTGGCGCTGCGAAGCATGGGCGCCCGTGAGGTGAGCCCCGAGGAGTTCCCCGACCTCCACCGACGGATCGAACGGCTGAGCCAGCAGGCGGACCTCCCGAAGCCCGCGGTCGCGGTCGCCGACACGCAGGTGCCGAACGCGTTCGCGACCGGCCGCAACAAGAAGAACGCCACCGTCGCGGTGACGACCGGGCTGCTCCGGTCGCTTGACGACGAGGAACTCGACGGCGTGTTGGCACACGAGCTCGCACACGTCAAGAACCGCGACGTGATGGTGATGACCATCGCGTCGTTCCTCTCGACTATCGCGTTCTTCATCGTGCGGTGGGGGTGGCTCTTCAGCGGCGACAACCGCCAGGGCGCCCCCGTGATCGTGGCCATCCTGGTGTCGCTCGTCGTGTGGGTCGTCTCGTTCCTGCTCATCCGGGCGCTCTCACGGTACCGCGAGTACTCTGCCGACCGCGGTGCGGCCCTGATCACCGGGAAGCCGGGAGCGCTGGCGTCGGCACTCGTCACGATCGACGGCCGGATGGACCGGGTTCCGAACGAGGACCTCCGCGAAGAAGCCGAGATGAACGCGTTCTTCATCATCCCGATCCGCGCGGGCATCGTCGGCAAGCTCGCCTCAACGCACCCCTCCACGGAAAACCGGATCGAGCGGCTCCGCGACCTCGAACGCGAGATGCAGACCGCCTGAACCGGCGTGGTCGCCCGCGTCCGACGGGGATTTTTGTGTGCTGGCCCGTCACAGCAGTCGTGAGCGTCGTCGTCGCGGTCAAGCCGTCGGCTCGCAAACGCAACGCGAAGGTCGGCCGACTCGTCTTCGAGGACGGCTCCAGGCATATCTTCGAGAGCCGTGCGGCCGCAGCGCAGTGGGCGAGCGACCTCTCGCGCGGTGACGGCCACGTGTGGGTCGCGGCCGCACATCCCCGCGACGAGAGCGGCGCCGACCTCTATCTGCTCTCGCGGGCGACGAACGCGAAGCTCGAGGCGGCTTACGACAAACGGCGGCGTCGCCTCCGCGGCGAGGCTGGGGCCGAACAGCGGTCGCTCGACGGCACGTGAACGGAGACGCCGAGGCGGAGATTTGAACTCCGGTGTCCGAATGGACAGTAGATTTCGAATCTACCGCCTTGGCCAGGCTAGGCTACCTCGGCTCAACTCGACGTTCGACGGGTCTGCTGTTATGGGTTTCGATCGACTATTGATCGCCGCGTGCGGTCGGTTCGATGCGGGTATCGATCACGGCTCCGCGTCGAGGTACGCGATCGCCTCCTCGTCTGTCACCTGACCGAATCGCTCGTAGAACTGGCCGACGCCTTGGAAGTTTGTCGGCGTCGACAGACACACCACCTCGTCTGCGGTCGCCGCCAGCGCGTCGACGGTGTCCGGTGGTGCCACCGGAATCGCGACGGTGAGATGGGCGGCATCGGCGGCGCGCAGCTGGCGGAGACACGCGTGTAGCGTCGCACCCGTCGCGGCGCCGTCGTCGACGATCACCACCCGCTCGCCGGCGACGGGCGGCTCGGTCTCGTCGCCGCGGTACCGAGCCGCCTTCTCGCGCGAGCGCTCGGCGACCCGCTCGCGCTCGCGCTCGAAGTACGCCTCGTCTGCGCCCGTTCGTCGTATCGCCGACTCGGTACGCCAGACGCTTCCGTCGGTCGCGACCGCACCGATCGCGTACTCCGGATTGTCCGGCGCACCGATCTTCTTCGCGACGACGACGTCAAGGGGGGCGGCGAGCGCGTCCGCCACGGCTCGACCGAGCGGGAGCCCGCCGCGCGGGATCGCCACCACCCGATCGACGTCGCCGTGTCGGTCGGCGAGCGCCGCCGCGAGCCGGTCACCGGCGTCGGCTCGGTCGGTGAATCGCTCTCCATCGGACATGCCTCGACCTGGTCGACCGAGCTACAGAAAGCTGGCGGCTGTCACCGGTCGGCGAGGAGTTCTCCGGCCGTGACGAGCGACTCCAGGGCGACGTCGTGGTCGGCGAGCGTCTCTGTCGCCCCTTCCTCGCGGTCGACGACGACGAGGACGCGCTCGACGGTCGCGCCCGCCTCCCGGAGCGCGTCGACCGCGTCCGCGGCCGACTGGCCGGTGGTGGCGATGTCTTCGATGACGACGACCTCCTCGTCGGCCGCGAGCCGCCCCTCGATTCGATTGCCGGTGCCGTACGATTTCGCCTGCTTGCGGGCGATCACGTACGGTCGGTCGAGTTCGGCGGCGGTCACGGCCACGAGCGGAACCGCCCCGAGTGCGACTCCAGCGAGGGTCGCGTCGGTCGCGTCGAGCCGGTCGGCGAACGCCGCGGCGATCTGGCGGAGACACGCCGGGTCGGTCTCGAAGAGGTACTTGTCGACGTAGTACTCGCTGGTGCCGCCGTGTGAGAGCTCGAACTCGCCGAAGCGGACGGCGTCCGACTCGCGGAGCGCCGCGATGAGTTCCTCGCGCGTCTCGTCGTCGCTCATGGCTGAGGTGGGTCTCCCAGCGAGTATAAACCGGTCGGAACCGAGCCCGTCGGGCTCGCTGGATCGTCACCACCGTTTCTCACCGATCGATACCGTCGTCGCCGGCGATCACTCGGTCGACCTCGGTCGGGGTGACGACCGCCACGTCGCCGGCGACGGTGCGTTTGAGCGCGGCGGTCGCCGCCGCCCGCTCGAGTGCGGTCGGAACGTCGTCGCCGCCGATCCGCGACGTGAGGTAGCCCGCGACGAACGCGTCTCCCGTGCCGATGGCGTCGATCGTCTCCGCCTCGAAGACGGCCTGCTCGTGCGTTTCGTCGCCGTGGCGGGCAAGCGCGCCCGCCGCGCCGCGGGTGACGACGACGGTGTCGAAGTCGTGTGCGGCGGTCAGCTCGCGAGCGATGGCGTCGGCGTCACCGTCGAGCCCGAGCACCGCGCGGGCGTCTCGCTCGGGAATAAAGAGCACGTCGACGGACGCGAACAGCGACTCGTACCGCGCCCGCGCGGTCGGCCGATCCCACAGCTTCGCGCGGTAGTTCAGGTCGAACGTTCGCGTTGCGCCTGTCTCGCCCGCTGTCTCCAGCAGTGTCCGCGTCGTCTCCGCCGTGCTCGACGCGAGCGCGGGCGTGATGCCCGTGGTGTGGACGAACTCCGCCGCGTCGACGGGTCCTCGTGGGAGCTCCTCGGCCGTCATCGTCGTGATCGCGGCGTCGGCGCGGTCGTAGATCACCGTCGTCTCGCGGGGGTCGACGCCGTGTTCGAGGTAGTAGGTTCCCACCCGGCTCGTCGACGGGTCCGTCCACGACACCGCGGTGTCGACGCCGTGGCTTCGAAGTTCGCTCACGACCCGCCGACCGAGCGACGAGTCGGGGAGCTTCGACACCCAGGTGGCGTCGGCACCGAGGCGAGCCGCCCCGACAGCGACGTTGCTCTCTGCGCCGCCCGCCTGCACGTCGAGCTCGCGGGCGCACTCGAGTCGCTCGCCGCGCGGCGGCGAGAGACGGAGCATCGTCTCGCCGAAGGTGACGAGGTCGGTCATCGCACCCACCACCACGAGCGGGTCGTCGGTTGGTCCATGCGTGTCGCTCGTCGGCCGACCGTGATAACGTTCCGCCCGGTTCCCGGCCGTGGGTACGTCTCACCCGGTTACACCGGGTTCGGCGTGTCGACTGGCGGACGAGCGGAGCTGTCTAGAGTGGCTGGCGGCTCACCCAGCGTCGTCCAGCCGCGTCGTCGGAAAGAGCGCGTCGACGTCGGGAGTGGACTCGACGAGGTGGTACGTCGTCTCGTCGCGCTCGGCGACGCCGGCGCCTACGAGGTGGTCGAGATGTGCGAACGCCTCGCCCGGCCCGTGGAGCACGTGGATCCCCTCGAGGTCGCCGAACAGCGCGGCCGAGGTCTCCCACGCGGTCGCCGGCCCGCGGTCCAACACGTCGACCACCCGAGCGGTTCGCTCTCGGTGGTGAGCGAGTATCTCGGCGGCGCGCCGCGCCGGCTCGTCGATCCGGTCGCGGTGACCCGGGTGTGCGACCGCGGGGTCGCGGTCGACGAGCCGCGCGAGGCTCGCGGCGTACGTGGCGAGCGGGTCCTCGACACGGACGTCGGCACCCCCTACGTTGGGCGTGTACCGCGGGAGCAACGCGTCGCCGGTGAAGATGGCCGAGCGATCCGTCCCGTCGTCGGTGCGTCCGTCGTCAAGGCGGGCGTCGCTGGGTCGGCCCCCACCGGTGGAGTCGACCGCTCCCACCACGGCCGGATCGAACGCGAATCCGCAGAGGCCCGCGGTGTGTCCCGGGAGATGAACGGTCTCGAGGGTCACCCCACTGAGGTCGACGACGTCGCCGTCTTCGACCGGCGTCACCGTCGGGTCCCGCTCGACGAGCCCCGTCGCCGCCGACTCGAAGAACGACTGGAGTCGCTCGCGTGCGGCCGCTGGCATCCCCCACGCCGTGAACGTCTCGCGTTGTTGTGCTGGGTCCGCAGTGAGCGGCTGTTCGCTCCCGTCGACGATCGGGGCGTCGGCGGCGTGAACCACGACGCGTGCGCCGCTTTCGGCCTGGATCGCGCCGGCCAGGCCGGCGTGGTCCGGGTGCCAGTGGGTGAGGACGACGGTGTCGACGTCGGCGAAGCCGACGCCGTGGCGCTCGAGGTCCGCCTCGAGGTCAGCACGAACCGCCGGGGTCGCGACCGCGGTGTCGACGAGCGTCGTCTGGTCGGCCTCGATCAGGTAGACGGCGTTTTGGCCCTCGAAGACGGTGTTGTCGAGCTGAATCCGGTGCACGGGTGCGTCTCGGTCCGGAGCGTCGAAAGGGTTGCTCTCTGCGGCCGGCCGATCGGTCCGGCGGCGACGGCTCACGCCGGGTCGACGCCCGTGAACGCGAACCGTGCACCGCCGTCTCGGCTCGGGGTCACGTCCACAGACCAGCCGTGTGCGGCGGCGATCGCCTCGACGATGCTGAGCCCGAAGCCGGTGCCGTCGTCGGCGGTCGTGTAGCCGCTTTCGAACACCGAATCGCGCTCGTCGGGCGGGATTCCGTCGCCGTCGTCTGCGAAGAAGAATCCCGCTCTGTCGGCGAGTGCGCCGACCCGGACGGTGAGACGCGCCGCGTCAGAGGGTGCGTCGGTCGTCGCTGCGCCGTCGCGATCGGCGTTGACCGGGTCGCTCGCGTCCGTCCCGTGTTCGACCGCGTTTCGGATCAGGTTCTCGAAGAGCCCCTCGAGCCGCGTCTCGTCGGCGAGAAACGCGTAGTCGCCGTCCACCTCGAGCGTCGCGCCGGGCGTCACGACGTTCTGCCACGCCGACTCGGCGACGTCCGCGAGATGAACTGCTGTCGTCTCGTCGAGCTCGTCGCCCGCCCGCGCCAGCATCAGCAGGTCGTCGACGAGTGCCTCCATCCGGTCGTGTGCGCGCTCGACGTGCTCGAGATGGGACTCCTCGCCCGACGCACGGAACAGCTCGAGCCGTCCGCTCGCAACGTTCAGCGGGTTCCGGAGGTCGTGTGAGACGATGCTCGCGAACTCGTCGAGTCGCTCGTTCCTCTCACGGAGGGCCTCCTCGCGGCGTTTCCGCTCGGTAATGTCGCGGACGACTCCCACGCGGTCGAGGTCGTCGTGCTCGGGGACGACGTCGAATCGCATCTCGACGGGGAACGTCTCGCCGCTCGCGGTCTCGAACTCGTACTCGATCACGCCCCGGTCTTCGTCCCCGGTAGCGATCGCCTCGCGGGCGCTCGTCGCCTTCGTCACGGCCGCGTCGGTCGCCCACTCGTGGACGTGTGTGCCGAGGAGGGTCTCGCGGCTCACGCCTTTCATCTCCGCGTACCGGTCGTTGACGTAGACGAGGATGCCGTCCGGATCGACGGCGTAGACCCCGTCTTCGAGCGACTCGAGGATCGTCTCGTACCGGTTCCGATCGCGTTCACAGGACGGGGGATCGGTCATGTGACTATTCGTTCACCATTGGGCGCTCGGGGGTTTAAGTTGGTCGTTCGTCGCCCGAGCGATGCGGGTCGGTCTCGGTGATCCACCGTCTCGGTCGAACCCGTCGGTGAAATCCGTCGGGGCTTTGAGCCACCCGCGCGAATGCAGACCATGGAGTATCAACCCGGGGTCTGTAACATCGGACCGGCACAGCAACGGCGGCGACTGCTGCTCGGTGTCGTCTCGCTCCTCGCGGCGGGGCTCCTCGTCGCCGCCATCGTCGTCCTCGAGTGGCCGCAGTGGGCGCTCGCGTTCGTGGTGTTTCCCCTGTACGGAGCGGCGATGGGCGTCCTCCAGTACCGCGAACGATTCTGCGTCGGCTTCGCCGGTATCGGCGTCTTCGACGTCGGCGCGGGAACGACGGACGTCACCGACCCACAGGCGCTCGCCGCCGACCGGAAGCGCGCGGTGCGGCTCAACGCGATCGCGCTCGGTATCGGCGTCGCCGGCACGCTGCTCGTCGCGCTCGTCGTGACACAGCTCGGGTGACGTGGTCGGTCGGTCACACGACGCGTGCGGCCGTATCGAACCGGCTACCCCACGAACGTGCGCATGGAAAGAACTTAGACCGGCAGGGATGTCCACACAGGTGAATGAGCCTGTCCGATGCGGACCACGACCTCGTGACCGCGACGCTCGGTCGGGAGCCGACGCCGGCGGAGGTCGCGCTCTTCGAGAACCTCTGGAGTGAACACTGTGCGTACCGGTCGTCGCGGCCCTTGTTGTCGGCGTTCGACAGCGAGAGCGACGCGGTCGTCGTGGGCCCGGGCGACGACGCCGCCGTGCTCGCACTGCCGACACCCGCTGCCGCCGACACGCCGGCGGCCGACCGCGGCGCGAGCGAGTACGGCGACACGTACGTCACCTTCGGCATCGAGAGCCACAATCATCCCTCCTACGTCGACCCGTTCGACGGCGCGGCGACCGGTGTCGGCGGCATCGTCCGCGATACGATGAGCATGGGCGCGTACCCGATCGCGTTGCTCGACTCGCTGTACTTCGGCGAGTTCACCCGGGAGGAGTCACGGTACCTCTTCGACGGCGTCGTCGACGGGATCGCTCACTACGGCAACTGCATCGGCGTCCCGACCGTCGGCGGCAGCGTCGCCTTCCACGACGGCTACGAGGGGAACCCGCTCGTCAACGTGGCGTGCGTCGGCCTCACGACCGAGGACCGACTCGTCACTGCGACCGCCCAGACGCCCGGCAACGCGCTCGTGCTCGTCGGCAACGCGACGGGTCGGGACGGCCTCGGTGGCGCCTCGTTCGCGAGCGAAGACCTCGCCGAGGACGCCGAGACCGAGGATCGCCCCGCGGTACAGGTCGGTGACCCGTACGCCGAAAAGCGCCTGATAGAGTGCAACGAGGCGCTGATCGACGAGGCCCTCGTCGTCTCCGCGCGGGATCTCGGCGCGGCCGGCCTCGGCGGGGCCTCCTCCGAGCTCGTCGCGAAGGGCGACCTCGGCGCGTCGATCGACCTCGACGCCGTCCACCAGCGTGAGCCGAACATGAACGCCCGCGAGATCCTCCTCGCCGAGAGTCAAGAGCGGATGTGTTACGAGGTCGATCCGGCGGACGTCGGCCGGGTGCGTGCACTCGCCGAGCGCTTTGAGCTCGGTTGTTCGGTCATCGGCGAGGTGACAGACGGCAGCTACGTCTGTACGTTCGACGGTGAGACGGTCGTCGACGTCCCCGCCGACTTCCTCGCGGACGGCGCGCCGATGCACGACCTCCCCTCGGCCGAGCCGCCGACGCCCGAGCGCAACGTGCCCGACGTGGACCTCGGGTCGGCGTTCGAGGCAGTCGTCTCGGATCCGACGACGGCCAGCAAGCGCTGGGTGTATCGACAGTACGACCACGAGGTGGGCGTCCGCACGGCGGTCGCCCCCGGCGACGATGCGGCCATCCTCGCCGTCCGTGAGGCGGGTAGTGGGGCCACGGCGGGCGCTGCTGCTCCCGACGACACCGTCGGACTCGCGCTCGCATCGGGAGCCGTCCCGCGGTGGACGAGCGTCAACCCGTACGACGGTGCTCGGGCGGTCGCACTGGAGAACGCGAGCAACCTCGCGGCGAAGGGGGCGGTCCCGCTCGCCGCGGTCGACTGCCTGAACGGCGGGAACCCGGAGAACCCCGACGTGTACGGCGGCTTCGAGGCGATCGTCGACGGGCTCGCAGACGCGTGCTCGGCGCTCGACGCGCCGGTCGTCGGCGGCAACGTCTCGTTGTACAACGACAGCGTCGCCGGGCCGATTCCGCCGACGCCGACGCTGGCGGTGCTCGGGACGAGACGCGGCGTCGACGCCCCCCCGGCGACGCTCGACGGCACGGCTGCCGACGCGTCGGCGCTGGTCGTCGTCGGCGGGACGGGCGAGACGGACGCCCTGGGCGGCTCGGCGTACCTGGCTACGGTCGGCGGAACCGACCGCTTCCCCTCGCTGCCCGCGGACCCGGCAGACGTCGTCGCGTCGCTGGCGCGGGTGGCGCGGCTGCCCTCGACGCTCGCGAGCCACGACGTGAGCGAGGGCGGGCTCGCGGTGACGCTCGCGGAGCTCGTCGACGACGCCGGCGCGGCGGTGACGCTCCCGACTCGGACGGCGGCGTTCGCGGAGACGCCCGGCCGGCTGGTCGTCCAGACCACGGATCCGGACGCGGTGCGAGACGCCGCGGGCGACCTCACGGTCACCCGGATCGGCGACGTGACGACCGATGGGACGCTGTCGCTGACGGTCGGCGAGGAGACGCTCACCGTCACGGCAGCGGCGATTCGGACACACCGCGACGTGATCGCCAGCGAACTCGCGTCGTCGACTACCGGTGGGTGAGCGCTGCTGCGGACCGGTGGAGTCGGCCGCGGACCGGTACGGATTCCGCTCCGCGCCGACGCGCGAACGACACGCTTTTAGGCACTCCTAAAATATAGCCGGCCACGAATCTCGCGCCGGGACACCGGCGTCAACTACCCATGGCTCACTCTGACCAGACGAATACGGCGGGGACAGCAGAGCGCGTCCGTGGTGTGGCGTCGAGCTCGTCGTCAGGCTCGTCTATCGCAGACGGGGCATCGACGGCGGACGGTGCTGCGAGCCCGTCTGACGGGCTCGACGCCGGGGTCGGGAGTCGTGCGGCGTCGACCGCGGACGACACCGTGTTGCGGCTCACGAACGTCACGAAGTCGTTCGGGGCCGAGCAGGCCGTCGAGGGGGTCTCACTCGAGGTCGCGGCGGGTGAGTTGCTCACGTTTCTCGGGCCGTCCGGCTGCGGGAAGACGACGACGCTGCGGATGATCGCCGGGTTGGAGGAGCCGACGACCGGGTCGATCGCGCTCGCGGGCGAGACGGTCGCCGCCGCCGACGCGTTCGTCCCGCCGGAGGCGCGCGACGTCGGGATCGTCTTTCAGAACTTCGCGTTGTTTCCACACCTCACGGTCCGTGAGAACGTCGCGTTCGGGCTCTCGGAGGCGGCTGCGGCGGAGACGGCGGCCCGCGTAGACGAGCTGCTCGAGCTGGTCGAGATGACGGACCACGGCGCGAAGACGCCCGACCAGCTCTCCGGTGGGCAAAAACAGCGGGTCGCGCTGGCGCGATCGCTCGCACCCGAGCCGGACGTCTTGTTGCTCGACGAGCCGTTCTCGAACCTCGACGTGCGGCTTCGCGTCGAGATGCGCGAGGAGGTGCGCCGGATCCTGAAGGCCGCGGGCGTCACCGCGGTGTCGGTCACCCACGACCAGGAGGAGGCGCTCTCTATTTCCGACCGGGTCGCGGTCATGCACGACGGCGCCATCGAGCAGGTGGGTCGTCCCGAGGGCGTGTTCGAACGCCCCGAGTCGAAGTTCGTCGCCTCGTTTCTCGGCCGGGCGTCGTTCCTCGAGGGGCGGCTTCGCGAGGGGCACGTCGAGACCGGCGTCGGCCGGTTCAACGCCGCCACGCTCGAGGGGTACGACACGACCTACGACGGGGCACCCGTGGACGTGCTCGTGCGGCCGGACGACCTCCGGGCGACACCGGCGGACCCGTCCGTCGCCGACGGCGTCGTCGTCTCACGCCAGTACGTCGGTCCGTCGTTCATCTATCGGGTCGAGTTGGACTCGGGTGAGGCCGTCCACTGTCTGCACAACCACGTCGAGGAGTTCGACCTCGACGAACCCGTGAGTATCGACCTCATCGCCGACCACCCGCTTGCGTGGTATCCGCGGTGACGGCGTACGTACTGCGGTCTAGAGCGTGAACACGGCGGGCACCACGTACGCGAGGAGGAGTCCCAAGAGTGTCACGGCCGCGCCGATGCCGACCTCGCGGCTGCCGAACTCCTGCATCGGGGCGGTCACGCGTGCGTCCGGGTCGGGCTCGTGTGAGTGATCGTCCATACTCGCCCGAGCGGGCGGAAGTCACATAAGCGCACCTGATTCTCGACCGCACGAGGTCAACCGATCGCAGCCCGAGCGCCCGTACCAGCCACGAGCGAGACACCCGCGGTGGCGCGCGCCTCGTGAGGTCGCCGCAGGCGGACTCACGAGCGCGTGCGAGGGATGAGCGAGGTGGCGCGAGAAGGAGCCGGAGGCGACGACTCGCGCCTACCGAGTGAATCGGCTGGGGAGGGCGTGGCGGTAACTGGTGCCCGGATGTCGCGCGGTCGTCTCAGTCATACAGCCATCACCAACGTACAGGATCGGCTGGGGAGGATGTGGCCAAGTGGTGTCCGGCAGTCGCGCGGTTGTGTCACTCGTCGCGTTCGCAACTCTATGTGAGACCGAGTCGAATTGAAGAGGGTTAACGAACCGACCCGGCGATGTTCGGACATGATGTACTGTCACACCCTCCCGGGCCGATTCTGTACGCTGGTGTGGATGGTGTACTCGAGACGACTCGGGGCTACCGGACACTACCTCGCCACACCCTCCCCAGCCGATTCGCTCGGTCGCTGCGCTCCCTCGCTCATCCCTCGCACGCGCTCGCGAGCCCGCCTGCGGCGACCTCGCGAGGCGCGCGCCACGTATGATCGACGCGAGTGGCCCACAGCCCGGCCGGTGTGACGTGTCCAGTACCGTTAGGTAGTCGCTCGCAGTACGCCAACACATGTCACGACGGGTCGACTCCCCAGACGCCTCGACGATCTTCACGTACCACGACCTCACCCCGCCCACGACCGCAGACGTCTATCGAGCCCGGCGAACGCTCGAGCCACACCTTCCAGAGACGCCACTCGTCAAGAGCGAGTGGCTCTCACAGACGTACGACGCGGACGTATACCTGAAACGAGAGGACACGCTGCCGACGGGGTCGTTCAAGATCCGCGGGATCACGACGCTGCTCGCCGAACTCGACGCGTCGGTGCTCGAGCGAGGCGTCGTCACGGCGAGCACGGGCAACTACGGCCGGGCGCTCGCGCAGGCGGCTCGGTGGTTCGACACGGAGGCGGTCGTCGCCGTCCCCGAGGGCACGGGCCAGAACCGAATCGACGGGATCGAGCGGCTGGGTGGCCGGGTCGAGGTCGTCGGCGACGACTACGACGACGCCGCGGCGTGGGCGGCAGCGACGGCCGAGACGGACGGGTATCGATACGTCCACCCGGGCAACGAGCGGGCGGTGATCACCGGCACCGGGACGGCCGGCCTCGAGATCGCCGATGCACGCCCGGACGTCGACGTGGTCCTCGGTCCGATCGGTGCGGGGAGCATCGGCGCGGGGTACGGACTCTCGGTCGGCGCGGTCACGGACGCGACTGTGATCGGCGTCCAGGCCGCGAACGTGGACGCGGCCTACCAGGCGTGGAAGACGGGCGAGTTGACCCCACAGGCGGAAGCCGACACGTTCGCCGACGGGATCGCAGCCCGAGTTCCGTACGCGCTGCCGATTGCGGTGATGCGCGACCACCTCGACGAGATGTACACGGTGAGTGAGTCGGCGATCGTCGAGACGGTCGCGACGGTGTTCAGCGAGGACCGAATCCTGCTCGAAGGGGCGTGTGCACCGCCGTTCGCGATTCTCGACCGACTTGCCGACCGGCTCGCGGGGCAGACGGTCGTCGTCCCCGTGACGGGACGGAACCTCCCGAGAGAGAAGCTCGACCGCGTCCTCGCGCGGGCCACCGCGTAGAAGGCAGTCCACCGCTCGAGAGACGGTCCACCGCTCGAGAGACGGTCCGCACCGACCGCCCGCGTGGGGCTCGCGAACCGGCCCGGCTCCGTCACGTCTGTCCGCTGTCAACCCCACGATTAAGTGACACGAGACGCAATTGCGCACGCTATGGATTCGTTCCACGTGAGCGACGTCGCCGAAGAGATTCCAGCCAACGAGGAGTCGATCGAGGCGCTTCGGACCGACGCGGTCAGTCTCGAGGTGATGTCGTTCGAGCCGGGCGACGAGGACCCGATGCACGCCCACGGCGAAGACGAGATCTACCACGTCGACGCCGGGTCGGCGACGATCAACGTCGAAGGCGAGCACGTGGCGGTCTCCGCCGGAGACGTCGTCCACCTGGAGCCGGGAACCGAACACCAGTTCCTCGACTTCGAAGACGAGCTGGTGATGACGGTCGTGTACGCCCCGGCGAAAGGGTCGAGCGAGTAGCGCCCGCGTCGGCGTCCGCGGGTCAGGAGAAGCGTCCGCGCGCCGTATCGGCATTTGCGACGGTACCCGACGCCTGCCGTTTTCCGGCTATCGACCGGGCGACCGCGTACGACTGGACGAGTGCGTACCCGGTCCACAAGGCGAAGCCGCCAGCCGAGCTGCCGACGACGGTCGGTGCCGTATAGAAGGCAGTGACCCCGACGTCTTCGAGCGCCGTACCGACGAGGAGGACGCTAAAGTACCCGTACAGGCCAGAGGCCCACCAGAGGGCGGTGACGCGGCCCCATCCGGGCTGGAGGTGTTCGGGAAGCCTCGTCGTGTTCATCACCAACACGATCGCGGTGTACGGCCACATCATCACGCCGGACAGCGCCGCGCCGACGACGAGGAAGAAGAACGGTTCGCGCCCCTGAAACGGGGCGTCGAACACGAGGATGATGGCGATCCCCCACAAACAGAAGCCGGTGAGGAGCCGCCAGAAGAGCTTTTGAATGTCCCATCCGGCGCGACGCCCGTACGCCTCGTACAGCACGTCGGCGCTGTTTCGCACGAACGACTCGACGATCGCGTACTCGGTGGTAAAGAGCGCGAGAGTGAGGATCGCGAAGACGAGGAAACTGCCGACGGGACCGACCGCAGGGATGACGCTCTCGAGCCACATTTGAAGCGCGTCGGCGGACGTACCCGGAGCGTACCGCAGGGCGACGGTCGCGAGGACGGGAGTGACGACCAACAACCCAACGACGAACGTCAACGCGTGTTCGAGCTGCACGATCTTCCACCACCCACGCCAGCGTCGCAGGTTCGTCGTCGTCGGTCGAAAGCTGAAGCCGTCGCGTTCGATCGGTTCGGGATCGTCACCACGAAGCGGGTTCTTTACCCGTCCTTGGTAGTTTCCCATCCCGTATCCCTTCTCGCGTACCCAGAGACTCTGTGAGAGATTTAAGTAGCCGCCGGCACCGGCGAACGCGAGCCCGCCGAGAAACACCGCGACATCGATTCCCTCCGGAAGGTACCCGACAGATCCAGCGGCGTTCGGAAGGTCGGCGAACTCGACCCACGACCCGGTGACGGCGACGAGCAGCATCGCCGCGCCGATGGCGACGAACAGGAGTCCGATCTGGAACAGCTCGACGGCGGTGTACATCACCGACGAGACCTGGTACGAGAGCCAGATGACACTCATGAACCCGACAGCGAGGAGTTTCCACGCTGGGATCGAGACACCGAACGCGCTGACAGCGTCGACGCCGAGAGCGGTCGCACCGACCTGTGCGGCGCCGGCCGCCCACCCCGGCCAGCCCAGGCTGAGCAACCCGGCGACCAGAAACGCCCACGGCCAGCGGCGGTCGACCCGGGCGAACGCACGAAAGATGCTCTCTCCGGTCGCGAGCGTCCATCGCTGCAACTCCGTGTTGATGACGAACTGGGTGAGCACCCCGACGACGAACGCCCAAAACACGGCCCACCCGAACTGCGCGGTGAGGACCGGCCAGAAGAGCGTCTCACCGCTCCCGAGTGAGGCACCCAACATGATGGCAGACGGGCCGACGATGTGACTCAAGCGTGGAACCCGTGGGAGGTCGGCCAGCCGGAACGCGCCGCCGTTCCCACGCGATGGGTGTGCCGCTGCAGAGGGTGCCGCCTCGAGTTCGTCGTACCGAAGCGGGAGGTACCACGTGCTCCGGTACTGTCTACCTTCGACCGCAGAAGCGTACACGTCGTCGCCGCCCGCCGAGAGATCCTCGTGAGAGTCCCGCTCCTCGGAAGGGGGATCTCGAGAAGGGGGTGCAGGCGGTGGGTCCGGGTCGCTCACGAGTCGATGCATGAAACCGACGGACATAGTGGTTTCTACCGAAGTACGTTCTAGGGTACCTCGTGTACCTGCGCGCATCGGCTCTGTGTCTAGAACAAAGTCAACAGCGGCGGTGAGCCACACGCCCACGACGAAAGTGAGCGTCACCCGCCGAGAAAGTGCCAGATGTGTCCACGCTCTTCTGGTGAATCGACGCCCGGAAGCTGCTTCAGTGCAGGTTGGATCGCGTTCCACCACCCCTCGCCCGACTCGAACCCAGCCGGGTAGTCGTGGTACACGTCTCGAAGGAAGTCCGACTTCTTCGCCTCCGGAAACTCCGAGAGGTACTCGTACGCGGCCGAGAGTGCCTCACGCCGAGCGTCGAGGATGGGTCCGCTTCCAGGGAGCTCGGCCGCTTCGATGGCGTCGGTGACCGCAGGAGCCTGAGCCGCTGTCGACGACCTGTGGGTGTCGTCGGCGTAGTCGCTCGTGTCAGTCGACTGTGTGTGGTGGGAGGTCTCGAGCGGGACCCACCACACGCGACTTCGAGCACCGACCTTCCGGGTGGCGAGGTCGCCGCGTGCTTCGAGCTCGTTCAGCTTGTTGTGCGCCGTTCGTCGCGAACACTCGAGCGCCTCCATCACGTCCGTCGCGGTGAGTGGTCTCGCGGCGTCGGTCCGGTCGTCGAACACCGCCAGCACCGCGTCGAGCGAGACGTGGCCGACGTACTGTCCGTTGTCGTCGCGCGGACGCCGGTCAGCCTCTCGTCCCATAGCCGAGGCTACAGACGCCGGCGTATAAGCCTTTACACACAAATGAAGTGGCCAAGACACACGAGTGCAGTAGCCGGTACACACGAGTACACTGGCCAGTACACACGAATACGGCCGGTCGGCCCACCACAGTGTGCACGCGAAACACACGTGTATTAGAGCCTGCGGCGGTCGGGTCTGGCGGTGGTCACCGGATGGATAGACGCCTTTCGTGGCCGTAGCGCCGACAAAAGTCGTGTGTGTCCGACATGCTCGCTGACGGGAACCGAGACGAAGATGAATTCGATACTGAGTAACGAACGTGATCGATACTTATATATAACAATTCTTCTGTACATGATTCCACGATGGACCAACTCAGGCATCAATCTGGAGTGAAGTTGGCAGACGGCACTGGAGATGAGTCGACATGATCAGTGCGACGAACGTGACGGTGGCGCTGCTCCCACTCGCGACCATCGCGTACCTCATGGTCGGGCGCTACTGGCCGGCGACGCGCGCCATGCCGGTCGCGTGGATCGTAGCGATCGGGGCCGGGGTCGTCGGGTGGGGAATGACGCCCACGTGGATCGCCGCAGCCACGATTAACGGCTTCATCACCGCAGCAAACATTCTGTACATCGTCTTCGGAGCGATACTGCTGTTGTACACGCTCAAGCAGACGGGTGCGTTCGACGCGATCAACAGTGGATTCGCGTCGGTGAGCGAAGACCGACGCGTACAGGTCGTACTCTTGGTGTTCCTGATGGGCTCGTTCATCGAGGCTGCGGCAGGGTTCGGGACGCCGGCCGCTATCGTCGGCCCGCTGCTGGTCGGGCTCGGCTTCCCACCGCTCGGAGCCGTGGTGATCGCGTTGACGGGCAATCTCATGGCGATCACGTTCGGTGCCGTCGGTACGCCGCTCATCATCGGGATGATAGACATCTTCGAGGGCGTCGAATCGGTCAGCACCGAAGTGGTCGGTGCGGGCGGGTACAACTCCGTCGCCGCGTGGGTGAGTGAGATCGCCGTGTTCGCGGCGATGCATCACATCGTCGTCGGCGTCGCGCTGCCGTTCATCGGCGTGGCGATGATGACGCGCTTTTTCGGTGAGGAGCGCTCGATCAAACCGGCGTTGGAAGTGCTTCCACTCACTCTCTTCGCGTGGGCCGCGTTCTCGGTCCCGTACTTTTTGACCGCGTACTTCCTCGGTCCGGAGTTCCCCGGCCTGATCGGGTCGATGGTCGGGCTCGCGGTCACCGTGGGCGCGCTCAAAGCCGGCTTCTTCCACCCCGACGACGAGTGGGACTTCGCTCCCGAGTCGGCGTGGCCAGACCACTGGATCGGTGACATCCAGCCCGGCGAGTCGACTGATAAGTCTACCGCCGTCGCTGCCGACGGCGGATCCGTCGCATCGAGCATGCCGGCGTCCAACCAGCAGATGTCGCTCGTCCGGGCGTGGGCCCCGTACGCACTCGTGGCGCTCCTGCTCGTCGTCACTCGCGTCGTCGACCCGGTCAACAGTTTCGTCACCATGGACGTCTTCTCGATCGGCTGGACCGGCATTCTCGGGACGTCACTCGGAAACGACTTCGCGATCCTCTACCTGCCCGGTGCCGTGTTCCTCGCGGTGCACCTCGTCACCATCGGTCTCCACGGGATGAGCACACAGCAGGTCAAAGCCACGTGGAGTGAGACGATAGAGAAGGTCGCGCCGGCAGTGATCGCGCTGTTGTTCGCGCTCGGAACGGTCCAGATCATGTTGCAGTCCGGCGCGGCGACGGGTACCGACAGTATGCTCATCGTCCTCTCGAAGGGGATGGCGAACGTCGCCGGTGGGGCGTATCCGTTCTTCGCCGCGTACGTCGGCGCGTTCGGGGCCTTCCTCGCCGGGTCGAACACCGTCTCGGACATCCTGTTCGGCACGTTCCAGTACGGCGTCGCGGACCAGATTCAGACACCGAAGACGATCATGTTGGCCGCACAGGCGGTCGGGGGCGCCATCGGGAACCTCATCGCTATCCACAACGTGGTCGCTGCCCTAGCGGTCGTGGGGCTCGTCGGTGAAGAAGGACGCGTCATCCGGCTGGAACTCATCCCGCTCGTCTACTACGGCACGGTGACGGGGATATTGACGCTCCTGTTCAGTTACGTCTTCTTCGCCGGGGTGTTCTGACCGGGAGGCGTGACGCCTCGGCCACCCCGGGGACGACGAACCGCAGAGACCGGGCGAACGAACCGCACCCGAACGACGCACGAAGCGAAACACCGAATACCAGAGATCATCACGATCGATACAATGTCATCCACCACGCTCGCGACGTTCGAGTCGTCGCTCGAGGGCGTCGGCGTCGAGCTCGTGTCGACGACTGCCGAGAGGTTCGAGACGGCACTCAAGCCGCACCTCGACGCGCCGGCGGTCGGCTCACCGCTCCCGTTCGAAGGCGTATCGCTTCCGGACACCGTCGACACCGATCCGACGGTCGAGGCGCTCGAGGCGGCGAAGACCGGCGTCACCGCCGCCGGCTACGGCATCGCCGACTACGGCTCGGTCGTGATACAGGGCGGCCCCGACGGCGAAGAGCCCGTGAGCCTCTACGCCGACGAGCACGTCGCCGTGGTCGCCGCGAGCGACGTCCTCCCGGGCATGGGTGCTGCGTTCGACCGACTCGCGGCCGACATCCGTGACGGGACCGGACAGGCGATCATCGCGACCGGCCCGAGTGCGACGGCCGACATGGGCGCGTTGGTGAAGGGCGCTCACGGACCGATCGACGTCACCGTCGTCGCCCTGGAGGACCGGTAAATGAGTGTCGACGACCGCCAACAGAAGGCCGAACACATCCGCCACCTCCTCAAGACCGAGGGAGACAGCGTCCACGAGAACACGCAGGTGTTCAACGACGGTCGCTACGAGTCGACCGCCGCACTCGACGACTACGAGCGGCTCAAAGACGAGGCACGCGCGATCAAAGAGGACGCCATCGAGCGTCTACCGGAGCTCGTCGAGCAGGTCACAGAGACCGTCGAGGCGAACGGTGGCACCGTCTACCTCGCCGACGACGCCGAGGACGCGAACCGCTACATCGCGGAGGTCGTCGACGGTCGCAGCGTGGTGAAATCGAAGTCGATGACGAGCGAGGAGATCGAAGTGAACGAGGCGCTCGAGGCGAGCGGCGCGGACGTCTGGGAGACCGACCTCGCGGAGTTCGTCCTCCAGCTCGCCGACGAGGCGCCCTCTCACATCGTCGCACCGGCTATCCACAAGTCGCGCGAAGAGATCGCCGCATTGTTCGAGACGGTGTACGACCCCGCGGACCCACCGGAGACCGCAGAAGAGCTCACCCGGTTCGCCCGTCGGGTCCTCGGTGAGAAGATCGCCGACGCCGACGTCGGGATGACGGGTGCGAACTTCATCACGGCCGACACGGGCACGCTTGCGTTGGTGACGAGCGAGGGGAACGCTCGTAAAACGGTTCAGGCGACCGACACGCACGTCGCGGTCGCAGGCGTCGAGAAGGTCGTTCCGACCGTCGAGGACCTCCAGCCGTTCGTCGAGCTCATCGGTCGCTCGGGTACCGGCCAGGACATCACCTCGTACGTCTCGCTTTTTACCCCGCCGGGTGACTCACCGACGCTCGGTGACGCCGGCGAGCTCGGCTCCGGCGACGACCGCGAGTTCCACCTCGTGCTCGTCGACAACGGGCGGATGGCGATGCGTGACGACGACGAGCTTCGGGAGACGCTGTACTGCATCCGGTGTTCGGCCTGTGCGAACGCCTGTGCCAACTTTCAGCACGTCGGCGGCCACGCCTTCGGCGGGGAGACGTACACCGGGGGTATCGCCACCGGCTGGGAGGCCGGGGTGAACGGCACGGAGGGCGCAGCGGAGTTCAACGACCTCTGTACGGGGTGTAGCCGGTGTGTCGATCAGTGTCCGGTGAAGATCGACATTCCGTGGATCAACACCGTCGTACGAGACCGTCTCAACCGTGGAGAGAGCGGTTCGTTCGACTTCCTCGTCGAGGGGCTCACGCCGGACGCAGAGCCCGGCGGTCTCGACCTCCAGAAGCGACTCTTCGGGAACTTCGACGCGCTGGCGCGGCTCGGCTCGGCGTTCGCGCCGCTCTCGAACTGGGTGGCACAGACCGACACGGCCCGGTCGCTGCTCGAACAGACCCTCGGGATCGACCGGAGACGGGACCTCCCGTCGTTCGAGCGCGAGTCGCTCGTGGCGTGGTTCGCCGACCGAGGGTCGGCGGTGGCCCCCGCGGCGGCCGACCGGCACGTCGCACTGTATCCCGACGCGTACACGAACTACGTGCGCACCGACCGCGGGAAGGCGGCCGTGCGCGTGCTCGAGTCGCTCGGCGTCCACGTCGAGGTGCCGGCCGCCGGTGAGAGCGGTCGGGCGCCCCTCTCACAGGGGATGGTCGCGACCGCACGTGACAACGCCGAGGCCGTCTACGAGGCGCTCGCGCCCGCAGTCGCCGCGGACCGCGACGTCGTCGTGATCGAACCCTCCGACCTGGCGATGTTCCACCGGGAGTACGACCGGCTCCTGTCGGCGGACGCGGCCGCGGCGCTCCGTGAGAACAGCTACGAACTCATGGAGTACGTATACGGGCTCGTCGAGAACGGGGCAGACGAAGACGCTCTCACGGACGGAACCGGCGAGCAAGTTGCGTACCACAGCCACTGTCAACAGCGCACGCTCGACCTCGAACCGTACACCGTCGCGGTGCTCGAGGATCGCGGGTTCGACGTCGTCACCTCCGACGTGGAGTGTTGTGGAATGGCGGGGAGCTTCGGCTACAAGACCGAGTACTACGACCTCAGCGTCGACGTCGGCGAGTCGCTCACCGAGCAGTTCTCGACGGCCGAGACCGAAGACCGCACGGTCGTCGCCAGCGGAACCTCGTGTCTCGAACAGCTCGACGCGCTGTTGACCCGGCGACCGACACACCCGATTCGACTGCTCGACGACCGGTGAGCTCGCAGGGAGACGGTCGCAGGCGTCGCTCCCGGCAACCGCCGACGCCAACCCGCGGGATTATGAGCGCACCCGTGGACGTTCGAGCCGTATGGACGCGATAGAGCGACGCATCGTCGCCTTCACCGCGAGCGCCCACGGGCTGGTCCACACCTACGAGCTGTCGATCCCCATTCTGCTCACCGTGTGGATCGCCGAGTTCTCGACCACTGCGGCGACGCTCGGGGCGGTCGTCACGGTCGGCTACGGCCTCTTCGGCGTCGGCGCGCTGCCGGCCGGCGTCGTCGTCGACCGATTCGGTTCGAAGCCGGTGATCCTCGCGTGTTTACTCGGCATGGCAGGGTCGTTTCTGCTCGTCGGGGCTGCCCCGACCCTTCCGGTGCTCGCGCTCGCGCTCGGCGTCTGGGGCGTCACGGCCAGCGTCTATCACCCGGCTGGCCTGGCGCTCCTTTCGACGGCCGTCGATCGACGCGGCACCGCCTTGGGCTACCACGGCATCGGCGGGAACCTCGGTATCGCGCTCGGACCGCTCGCCGCAGTGGTGCTTCTCGTCGCGTTCGACTGGCGAGTCGTCGCTGCGCTGCTCACGCTTCCCGCACTCCTCGTCGCCGGGTACGGGTACACCGTCGACGTCGAGACCGCACTCGCGCGGGCAGCCGATGACTCGCCCGGCGACGGGTCGGACGACGACGGCAGTTCACGCGCGGCCGCCGACGGTGGCGTCGCCGGGTCGCTCGCGCGCGTCGCCGGCGACACGCGAGCCCTGCTCACGCTCGGCTTTGGGCTGGTGTTGCTCTTCGTCACGTTCAGCGGGCTCTACTACCGCACCTTTCTCACGTTTCTTCCGGACCTGCTCGGGGACGCACTCGGCGGGTTCGCGGGCGGCGTCGACGGGCCCGGGCCAGCGGGCCCCGGCGGTGCGTCGTTCGACCTCGGCCGGTACCTCTACGTCGCGGTGCTGTTGGTCGGCGTGCCCGGCCAGTACCTCGGCGGACGCATCGCCGACCGCGTGCCGCCGGAGCGCGGGCTCGCCGCACTCATGACGGTCCTCGTGCTCCTCGCGCTGTCGTTCGTCGCCGCGACGGGCGCGCTCTGGTCGTTCCTGCTCGTCTCGGGACTGCTCGGCGTCGCGCTGTTCACCGTGCAGCCGCTCTCGCAGGCGACCGTGGCGGCGTACACGCCGCCGGGCTCGCGGGGGCTCTCGTTCGGGTACACCTACCTGGCGATCTTCGGCGTCGGGTCGCTCGGTGCCGGCCTCGCCGGATTCGTGCTCACAGTGGCCGGCCGACGCGAGCTGTTCGTCGTTCTCGCGGGACTCGCCGCCTGTGGCGCACTCGTCGCACTCGCAGTTGGGCGGTTCGGTACCGCCCGAGATTGAATCAGTTCACTCGTCGTTCGCGTGCTCGTCGTGGTCGTCCGCGTGCTCGTCGTGGTCGTCCGCGTGCTCGTTGCCGTCGTCCGCGTGGTCGTCGTGGTCGTCCGCGTGCTCATCGCCGTCGCCGTCGTCTGCGTCTGCGTCTGCGTGCGCGTCGCCGTTCGTCCCGCTCTCGACGTCGATCGTGATCGGCTCGTCGGTCGTCGACTCGGTGTCCGTGTCGGCCGCGGCCTCCATCTCGCTCGCAGCGTAGCCCGCGAGGTAGCCGGCCGACCCGCCGAGGAAGCCACCGATGCTCGCGCCGATTGGGCCACCGCTCGCCCCGAGCACCGCACCGGTGAACCCACCGATCGTCGCCGCACGCTCGGCGTCGCGCTCCGGGTCGCCGGTCGCCTCGATCGCGCACCCGCGCCGGGTGCCAGCCGTCACGTCTGTCTCGTCGTCGTCGTGCATACACGTCGGTACGCGCCCCGAACGGGTATACTTCTGGGTCGGAGGCGACGACCGCACGGCTGTGACGACGACCGCGCTCACACCGTGTGTTTCGCTTCGGCCTCGTCGACCACGGTGACCCCGCGGTTGTTCACCGCGTGCGGGTCGAGTCCCTGCTCTCGCAGGAAGCCCTTGTAGATGCGCTCGACCGTCTCGCCGTCCTTTTGTTTGTCACTCGCGTGGTCACACAGCTCGACGAGCGTCTCCGGTACGTCGTTCTCGTGGACGATCCAGTGGTTGATCGTATCGGAGAGCCGCCGGATCGGCGAGGTGAAGTGGCCGTAGATGTCGAAGTTGAGCGCGTGGTGGCCGCCGAACGGGTCGTTCATGTACTTCGCCCGCGGCATCACCTTCAGCACCGCCCGCTGGATCTTGTTGAGCTGTCGCTCCGGTGACTCCTCTAAGGCGGCGTTGACGGCCTTTCGCGGGTCGTCACCCCACGCCGAGCCGGGGATCGAGACGCCGTCGAGCTCTTGGATCTCCTGGAGCGCCTCGCTCCACTGGTCCGGGGTCGGCTGCGGGTGGACCCGGTACATCGCCTCGACGCCCCGGTCCCACATCAGCGTATGTGTCACCGCCTTGTTCGCCTTCAGCATCGACTCCTCGATGATGGTGTGTGCGCGGTCACGCCGCGGGTTCAACACGAGCGAGCCGTCCGCCTTGCGCTGTTCGTGGAGTCGGTCGGCCAGCTCGAACGCGAGCGTGTTCTCTGCGCCCAACGGCAGCGAGGGGTCTTCGAGCCGGTTCTCACACTGTTTGTACGTGAGTCGCTCGTCTGAGTTGATGACGGACTTGTAGATCGAGACGTCCTCGAACGAGAGCGTCTCGTCGTCTATCTCCATCTCGACGGTGTGTGCGAGCCGGTCCTCGTTCGGGACGAGCGAACACACGGTCTCGGCGAGCACCGGCGGGAGCATGTGGATGGTGTAGTCGGGGAGGTACACCGTGTTCGCGCGCTCGACGGCCTCCTCCCACATGGCCGTCTCGGGCGTGACGTAGTGGGTGACGTCCGCGATGTGCACCCACAGCCGGTAGGCGTCGTCCTCGCGTTCGATCGAGATGGCGTCGTCGAAGTCCTGTGCGTCGACCGGGTCGGTCGTCCACGTCGTCAGGTCGCGGAGGTCTCGTCGCTCGTCGACCGCCTCGGCTATCTCGTCGTGGACGCCTTCTGTCCGCGACTCAGCCTCTCGGACGACCGCCGGCGGAAACTCGTCGCGAATCTCGAACTCCTCGAACAGCTCGTCGCGCTTGGCTTCGAGACGGTCCGCCAGGGCCTCCGATATCGTCACCGGCCCCTGGTCCTCGGCGGACCCCGGTTTCGGCTCCTCGGTTGTCATGCCGAACAGAAGGCGGGTCCGTTAGAAAGGCCTGTCGGGGGCGTCGGCCGTGCGGCCGCCGGTCCGGCTCACCGGTCGTGTTCGCGCGCCTCCTCGGTCACCGCCTCGACGTACCGGCCGAGGAACTCGGCCTGCGTGAGTCCCGGAGCCTCGATGTCGAGGATGAGCGATTCGAGTCCGTCTCGCGGCTGGTGACACAGGGCGTCGTCACACGTCGTACAGAGGTACTCGAACTCCTTGTCGCGTCTGTCCCAACGGTCGCCCTCTTTGTCGTACTCGCGGGCGTCCTCGCGCAGCACGGACTCCCCGCACGCGATGCAGACGACCGCGCGTCGATTCCGTCCCCGGCTGGACCGCCACATACGCCCGATTTCTACCCGATCGTACTTAGCGTTTGGTGACGACGCCGGCGACCGAGAGCCGCGCGACGGTCGCGCTCGAGAAGCGACGCTGGGCCGCCCGGCCGTCGGTCGTGGCCGGGCGACGTCGACCCACTCGCCCGTCGGTCGCGGCCGGCCGGGTGTACAGGACTATTACCGATGCGGTGGCAAAGAGTCGTATGACGATCACCGAATCCGACCTCCCGGGAGTCGGCAAGAAGTTCGAGATCGACCTCGACGACGGCGAGATGATCGTCGTCATCCACAACACGGGCAAACGCGAGCTCTTCTACCGCCCGGCAGCAGACGCCGACAGCGAGAAGACGTTCGAGTTCGGCGACGACCTCGCGCGGACGATCGGATCGATCATCGAGGGCGCGCACTTCCAGCCGGTCGAACCGGCGACCCAAGAGACCACGCTTCCCGGCGGCGTCCTCCTCGAGTGGTACGAACTGCACCCGGGTGCCTCGCTGATCGGTGAGACGCTGGCGAGTGCCGACGTCCGCGACCGGACCGGGCTCACGATCGTCGCGATCCAGCGGGACGACGAGACGATAGCGAGCCCGCCGGCAGACACGACACTGCGCGAGGGCGACACCGTCATCGGCGTCGGAAGCCGCGACGACTGCGACGCGTTCGAGGCGTTGTTGGCCGAATGAGGCCGTCTCTCTGCTGCGTCCGAGACCGAACGGGGTGGGTCCCGTGCCGATCCAACACCGGGGCGGCGTGGTGACCGACCGTGGCTGACCTCCTCTTGGAACTCGGCGTCGCGTTCGCCGCGATCGCCGTCGCCGGCGCACTCGCGAACCGGCTCGGGCAGTCGGTGATCCCCTCCTACATCGTCTCGGGGATGCTGCTCGGCGAGTTCGTCCTCGGGCGGATCGCGCTCCCGGTCGTCGGGGAGGCGTTCGTCACCGAGTCGGTGTTCCTCTCGCTCGGCGCCGAGCTCGGGATCGTCCTGTTGTTGTTCTTTCTCGGACTCGAGTTCAACCTCACCCGGCTGCTGGCCCGACGACGAGCGATCACGAGGGCGGGGACGATCGACCTCGGGATCAACTTCGGTGTCGGACTGGTCTTCGGCTGGCTCGTCTTTGGCGCGCCGGTGCCGGCGGTGCTCGTCGCCGGGATCGTCTACATCTCCTCGTCTGCGGTGATCACGAAGTCGCTCATCGACCTCGGGTGGATCGCCAACGACGAGGCCGAGCCGCTCCTCGGGACGCTCGTCTACGAGGACCTCTTCATCGCGGTGTACCTCGCGGTCGTCTCGGCGGTCGTCCTCGGCGGCGGTGGGGTCGCGGCCGCGGCCGCGGACGTAGGGGTCGCGGTCGGGTTCATCCTCGTGTTGTTGGCGGGCGTCGCCGCGGGGCCGCAGTTCGTCGGCCGGCTCGTCGAGACGACGGACCACGAGTTCGTCGTCCTCCGCACGCTCGGCGTCCTCGTCACGGTCGCCGGCGTCGCGCTCGCGCTGGGCGTCAGCGAGGCGGTCGCCGCGTTCTTCGTTGGCATGGCGTTCGCCTCGACCGAACACACGGCCGCACTCGAGGAGCTGCTCGAGCCGCTTCGAGACACCTTCGCCGGGCTCTTCTTCTTCTGGATCGGCCTCGTCACGGACCCGCTGTTGTTCGGAAGCGTGTTCGGACTGATCGCGGTCGCCGTGGCCCTCACCACGCCGACGAAGCTCCTTAGCGGCTACCTCGGGGGGCGGGCGTTCGGCCTCGGCGTCCGACGATCGACCCGGGTCGGACTCGGGATGACCACCCGCGGCGAGTTCTCGCTCATCATCGCGACGATCGCGGTGAGCGGTGCAGAGGCAGGGACGTTCGACCCGGCGCTCGCGACGACGATCAACGCCTTCGCGGTCGGATACGTCCTCGTGATGGCGGTCCTCGGGACCGCACTGATGGGTCGGTCCGAACCCGTCGAGTCGGCCGTCGTCTCCTGGCTCGACGGTCGACGTCCGGCCAGCACGGCCGACCGGTCGAGAGACTGACGTGTGTGACTCACGGACGCCACGGAGTGGTATCCGACGCCGCGGCGACCACGAAGTCCACCGCGCGCCGTGACGAGAGGGCATATCAAAACACTGCGGCGACGACCGCCATCGACGCGAGCGCACCGACCGGGATCGTGAGGTTGTCGTCGACGGTCGTCCCGCGGACGACGGGCGGGAGCCCGTCCGCGACGGTCGCGGTCAGGGCACCGACGATCGCGACGACGGCCCCAGCAGTCGGACCGAACGACGGCACGACGAACGGGAGCGCGATGGCGACACAGACGAGGAACATCACCGCCCACACCAGCGGACGCTTTGGCTCACGTGGGCCGTTCGTGCCGAGCGCGCCGCTCACCGGGTCACCGAGCGAGAGCATCCACATCGCCGGCACGGCGAGCGTCGGGGACGCGACGGCCGTCGTCGCGACCGCCGCCGTGCCCGCCATCCCGACTTGGTAGACGGCGTACCCCGCGACGGCGTCCGCTTCGTACTCGCGGATCAGCGCCCGATACACGGCGTGGTCAAGCCCGACGACGAGTCGGAGGAACTCCAAGGCGGCGGCCGTCGCGACGCTGAGTAGCAACAACGCCGTCGTCTGCGTCCACGAGAGCCACCCGAGCAGGTACGGCACCGGGTACAGCGTCCCGGTCGCGTGGACGAGCCGTCGCTCGAACTCGACGCGCTCGCGCCACCCGGTCGCCGCAGCGCCCACGCTACGTCGTCTCCACGTCCGTCTCGACCGACTCGTGATACGAGGCGACCGCCGCGAACGACTCGCCCGCGTGAAGCGACCGGAGCGTCTCGACGAGGCCGTCGACGGGCACCCGGACCTGTGCGGCCGAGTCGCGCTCGCGGACCGTCACGGTCTCTGCACCCGATCCCTCGACGCCGTCGCGGTCGACGGTCACACAGAACGGGGTTCCGACCTCGTCTTGTCTGCGGTAGCGTCGACCGATCGAACCCGACTCGTCGTACGCGACCGACAGTCCCGCCGCCCGGAGGTCGTCTGCAACCCGTGTCGCGAGCGCCGTGAGCCGGTCGTCGTTCGTCACGAGCGGGAACACCGCGACGTCTCGCGGCGCGACCTCCGGAACCAGCCCGAGGTACGTGCGCGTCTCGCCGTCGACCTCGTCGGTCTCGTAGGCGTGTGCGAGCAGCGTCTGGACGGTGCGGCCGATCCCGAAGGAGGGTTCGACGACGTGTGGCGTGAGGTGCTCGCCGGTCTCCGTCACCGTCTCGACCGAGAAGTTGGCCACCTCGGTGTCGACCTCGTGACTCGCCGCGTCGGGTCCCTCCCCGACCTCGACGGTCACCGTCTCGGCGGCGAAGGCGTCGGGATCACGTTCGGCAAGCGACTCGAGTGCGTCGGCGACGGCGGCCGCGTCGCTGCCGAACTCGGGGCCGAGCACGGACATGTCGGGGTCGACGGTCGCCCGCTCGACGGTCTGGGGCTCGTCGTAGCGTTTGAACACGGTGAACGAGTCGTCGCCGTACGCGTCGTGTTTCGAGAGGTCGTAGTCACCGCGGTACGCGAAGCCGGCGATCTCGACCCAGTCGCCGTCGACCTCGCTCTCGGCGTCCCAGCAGTCGGCCGCGTAGTGTGCTCGCTCGCCGGCGAGGTGTTGGCGGAACCGGAAGCGGTCCACGTCGACGCCGACGCGCTCGTACCACTCCTGGGCGACGCCGAGGTAGTAGCCGACCCACGGTGACCCGATCACGCCGTCTGTAACCGCCTCGCCGATCGTGGTCTCGTGGTACGTACCGTCGTCGGCCGCTTGTTCGGCTGCCGGATACAGCCGCACGGCGACGTCTTCGACCCGGTCGAGCGGGGGCTCGTCCGTCTCGGGGTCGATGAACTGCTCGAGCTCCGCCTGCGTGAACTCGCGAAGTCGAAGCAGCCCGCCGCGCGGGGAGATCTCGTTGCGGTACGCCGGACCGATCTGGGTGATGCCGAACGGGAGCGTGCCGCGGGCGTACTCTTTGAGCCGGGGGAACTCGACGAAGATGCCCTGCGCCGTCTCGGGGCGGAGGTAGCCGGGCTGGCTGTCGCCCGGGCCGATGTCGGTCGCGAACATGAGATTGAAGTCTTCGACTGGCTCCCCGGCGAGCGGGGTGCCACAGGCGGGGCAGGTGATGTCGTGGTCGGCGATCAGCGTCTCGACCGCGTCTGCACCCATCGCCTCGGCGTCCTCGACGTCGGTCGCGTCCTCGACGAGGTGGTCGGCGCGGTGGGAGGCACCGCACTCGGGACACGCGACGAGCATGTCGTCGAAGCCGTCGAGGTGACCGGACGCTTCGAAGACCGCCTCGGGCATGACGGTCGGTGCCTCGATCTCGCGGTTCCCCTCCTGTCTGGTGAAGCGGTCGCGCCACGCCTCCTCGAGGTTCCGTTTGAGCGCGGCTCCCTGCGGGCCGAACGTGTAGAACCCCGCGGTCCCGCCGTACGCGCCGTTTGCCCCGAAGAAGAAGCCGCGGCGAACCGCGAGCTCGGTGAGCGCCTCGCCGGCCATCAGATGCCCTCCAGGAGGTCAACGTCGCGGACGACACCGATGAGCTCGGCGCCGTTTACGAGCGGGACCTGCTCGACGTCGTTCGAGAGCAGCTCTTTCGCCACTGCTCTGGCGGTGCGCGAGCCGGTGACGGTGACGACGTCGTCGGTCATGAAGTGGTGGACCGGCTCCGCCGGGATCTCGACGTTTCGCGTCGGGAGGTACCGCGCGCCGATCGCCTTGATTCCCTCCCAGGACCACTCCGAGTCCTGTTCGGCGATCGAGTCGCCCGTGCTCGCCTCGCCTTCGACGACGCGGGCGACCTCGATGACGTCGACCTCGGTGAGGATGCCCGCCATGGCGGCGTCGTCGTCAAGGACGACCGCGTACGGGACGCCGGCGAGTCCGATTTCGCGCTCGGCGACCGGCAGCGGGGTGTCGACGTGGGTGGCGTTGACCCGGCGCGTCGCCAGCTCGCCGACGGGCCGGTCGCCGTCGACCTCGCCGCGGGCGATCGCTCGAACCGCGTCGGTCACGGTACAGATGCCGACAAGCTCGTCGTCGTCGACGACGGGGAGCCGACGCGAGCGCGCCTCGGCCATGGTCGAGGCGGCCGCCTGGATGGAGGCGTCGGCCGTCGTCGTCGGGACGTCTCGCATCAACAGCGCGAGCTGGTCCTCGTTCGGCTGCTCGATGAGGTCGTCCCGCGAGACGAGCCCGCGGTACACCTCGTCGCCGTCGACGGTCTTGACCACTGGAACCGAGGAGAACCCGTACTCCTGGAGATGGGTCAGTACGTCCGTCCGGGTCCCGGGGAGTTCGGCGACGACGAGGTCTGCCCGCGGGGTCATCACGTCTCGAACGTGCATGCCACCCCGTTCAGCGCCGCTCCTCTTGTATCCCCCGAAGAGCGGCGGACGCCGGACGTCGGGTCCGCAGACGGTGGTTCGCAACGGTTTTATACGAGTGTGAACAACTGTCATACATGTCACGGAGGTCCACTCCCTGGGACGACCCGGATCCCGACCGTCGCCGGACGGGACTGCCGACCGACGGCCCCGGACGGGAGGTGACGCCCACCTCGGCGGACGTGATGGCGTCCATCGACGCCTCGGCGTCGCGACCGGAACTCGTGATCGCCGACGTCTCGCGGGAGAACGCGTGGCTCTCCGTCGACGAGCAGAGCGCGACCGTCCTCGAAGAGTGGTGTTGAGCGAACCATCCCGCCGGTCGCAGTGGCCAGTCCGACCACCGCTCACGACCCGTCGAGATCCCTGCTCGCTTCCCACGCCTCGAGTAGCGACGCGATCGTCCGACAGGTCGGGACCGACACGCCGTGGTCATCGGCGCGCGTCGTGATCGCCCCGTAGAGCGCCTCGACCTCCGTTCGCCGTCCGGCGTCGACGTCCGCACGCATCGAAGCGTGGTTCGCTGCCGTGGCGTCTGCGACCGTCTCGAGCGCCTCGACTGCCTCCGTCTCCGTCAGTGAGACACCACCCGCCCGAGCGACGCGTGCCACCTCCCGGGCCGCCTCGGTCGCCGCCTCCCGTCCGGGACCCGACATCGTCTCGCCGTTCGTGGTTCGCGCCAGCGCAGACGGGCCGTTGAGTCCAGCGTTGACCGCGAGCTTCGTGAACCGTCGGCGAGGCATGTCCGTGGCCGCGGTCGCTTCGATACCGGCGTCGGCGAACGCGGCCGCGACCCGTGCGGCGAGTGGGCTCTCGCCGCCCGCTATCGATCCGAGACTCACCGTCCCGACGCCGGTACACCGCACCTGCCCGGGCTCGAGCAGTCGGGCGCCGTAGCTCGTCGTGCCGGCGAGCACGGGTGGGTCGAGCGACGCGACGAGTCGCTCCTCGGTGAGGCCGTTCTGGAGCGAACACACCACCTCGTACTCGCCGGTCGAGAGCGCGCGGGCAGCGGCGTCGGTGTCGTACGCCTTCGTCGTCACGAGCGCGACGGTCGCAGAGCGGTGGTAGCCGTCGGTCAGCGCTCGTGGGTGGACGGTCGTCTCGATCGCCCCCTCGACGTGTAACCCGTCGTCGCGGATTCGGCGCATGTGCGGGTCGCGCCCGACGAGGGTCACGTCGTGGGCTCGCGCGAGGAGCCCGCCAACGAGACTCCCCAAGGCGCCGGCACCGTAGACGAGCACCTCCATGCTCGATCGGAGACGCCGGGCGCGAAAAGGCGTATCGGTGGCTCCGGTGGGTCGAATTGACGAGCCCGCTCAGGTTTTCAGTCCACTCCCGGTCAGCGGCACCACCACGTCCTCGTCGGGGGCGATCGCCCCGCGGTCACGGAGCATCTCGAGCGCAGCCGGGGCGACCGCACACGTCGGCTCGGTGTAAAAGCCCGCGGCGTGGAGTCGGTCGAGTGCCGCGTCGCCGGCCGCCTCGGTCACCGCGACCGCGTCACCGCCCGTCTCGGTCACGGCCGTGCGGAGCGCCGAGAGTCGGACCGGCTCGGCGATCTGGATCCCGTCTGCGGCCACGTTGCGGTCGTCTGCCGGGGTCGCCTCCTCGGGGCCGTGGAGGGCGCGGACGAGCGGAGCGACTCCGGCCGCCTGGGCCGCGTACAGCCGCGGGCACGCGTCGATCCAGCCGGCCCGCGCGAGCCGTTCGAACCCCCAGTGTGCGCCGAGCAGGAGGGTGCCGTGACCGACTGGGACCACGACCGCGTCGGGAGCCGACCAGTCGCGCTGGTGGGCGATCTCGTAGGCGACCGTCGCGGTCCCCTCGAAGAACGCCGGGTTCCACGCGTGGCTCGCGTACCACGCGCCACCCGTCGCGTCGTCCGTCGCGTCACTCGTACCTGTAGCTACGTCGGGTGCGCCCTCGACCGCATCGATACACGCCTCGGTGACGGCTCGACGGCCGCCTTCGATTCGAACCGGCGTCGCGCCCGCCCGACGGATCGCACGAAGCTTCGCCGGCTTCACGTCCGCGGGAACGTACACCTCGGCGTCGATGCCCGCGCGGGCGGCGTACGTCGCGATCGCGGCACCCGCGTTGCCCGAGGAGTCCTCGACGACGCGGTCGACGCCGAGTTCGCGGGCGCGCGTGAGCGTCGTCGTCGCGCCCCGGTCTTTGAACGATCCCGTGGGGAACACGTACTCGAGTTTGAACGCGGCGTCCCACTCGGGCGCGTCGACGAGCGGCGTCGCCCCTTCGCCGAGCGTCACGCGGTCTCGTGGGTCGTCGCCGACCGCGAGAAACGGTGCGAACGACCACAACCCCGCGCGAGCGTCGAGTGCCGACGGCTCCGGCGGTCCCGTCGACGGGATCGGTGGGGAGTCGAATCGGAGCGGAGCGCCGCATCGACACCGCCATCGATCGTCGACGACCGTGCCGCAATCTGGGCACGCGAGTGACCTCGGGGGAGCGGCGTCGCGCTCGTCGGTCGAGGCGGTGTCCGCGACCGCGTGGTCGTCGATCGGGTCGGTCATCGCTCAGTACCGATCGACGTTCGTTCCGACCGAACAGACGTACTCGCCGGCCGCGACCTGGGGGAGACGGCGGGTTCGCCAGAAGACCCCGTCGGCGTCGGCCGTCACCCGGCCTCGTCGTTCGCCGAAGGCGTCGGTCACGGTAAAGAGGCTGTCGCCGGCGGTCACGCGCTCGCCGAGGTCGGCCTCGAACCGGACGAGCCCGCCGGCCGGCGCGCCGTACTGGTCGAATCCTCGGGCGCGGGTCTGTGACTCGGGAGTCACCTCACCCGGGAGGAAGCCGTAGTAGCGCAGGACGTTGAACAGCCCGTCGACGCCGTACTGGATCGACTCCTCGTCCCAGCCGACGCAGCCGCCGAGCTCCGGGTCTATCGTCGGGATCCCCTGGTCGGGCCCTGCCCGTGCCAACTGCCCGTCCGGTCCCTTGATGTCGAGGACGTGCCCACAGCCGAACACCTTCGCGAGTTCGAGACAGTCGCCGTGGAGGTGGTGGCGCACGCCACACCGCACCCGCGTCTCGTTTATCATCCGGCTCGTCGACCCCTGGTGGAGGTCGACGATGAAGTCGGCGCGCTTGGCGACCTGAAACGTCTCGTGGGCGATTCGCTCGCTCGTCGTTCCCTCCGGGTCACCCGGATATCCGCGGTTCATCTTGCGGTCGTCGACGGGGTTCCGGTGTTCGGCGACTTGGAACGCGAAGTAGTTCACGATGCCGACGACGAGGATCTCACCGGAGAGGTCGGCCGGGTCGACCTGCGGGACGACGCGGCGAATCACACCGAGCCCGTTGAGCTCGTCGCCGTCACTGACCGCCTGCGCGTAGAGCGTCTGGCCCTCCTCGGCGCCGTTGATCACGGCTACGGGGAGCCGAACCGGGCTCCCGTCCCGCGTCTCGCCGACCTCGAGACGACCCGTGGCCGTCTCTCCGGGCGGCGCCCGCGCCGTTCCCAGCGTAATCATTACCGAATCCTGGGTCGGCGGGGCCTTTATCGGTTCGATTCGCCCGCCGAACCGGTACCCCGGTGGATTCAAGCAGTCGCCGGGCGAGCGATCGTCTATGACCGGTGCCGGCGACGTCGACCTCCTCGACCCGTTCCGGCAGCTTCGTGCGTTCCCGCGGGACGTGCTCGTGTTGTCGCTCGCGATGTTCGCGTTCAGCCTCGGGTTTCAGATGACGGGCCGGTACCTCCCCGAGTACCTCACCACGCTCGGCGCGAGCGCGTTCGTCGTCGGCCTCTACGGCACGCTCGGCAACGTCGTCGGAGCGGTGTACCCGTATCCCGGTGGACGCCTCTCGGACCGGATCGGGTCGCGGGTCGCGCTCACGCTGTTCGGGGTGGCCTCGAGTCTCGGCTTTCTCGTCTGGCTCGTCGCGCCGGCGGCCGGGACGATCCGGATCGCCGGGGTCGCGATCGAGCCGTGGGGCTGGATCTTCGTGGGGCTCCTGCTCGCACAGGCGTGGAAGTCGTTCGGGCTCGGGGCGACGTTCGCCGTCGTCAAACAGTCGGTGCCGCCGGACCGACTCGCCCGTGGCTTCGCGAGCACGGAGGTCTTCCGCCGCACCGCGTTCCTTCTCGGTCCGCTGCTCGCTGCGGGGATCCTGTACGGCACCGCGACGTTCACCGCCGGATTCCGGGCGATCCTCGCGGTCGCCGTCGGAGCCGGTGTGCTCGCCACGGTCGCACAACACCGGCTGTACGACGCGAGCGAAGACACGATCGGCGACGAGTTCGCGGGCGTCACAGACGTCGTCGCAGACCTTCGCGGGCTCCCGTCGGCGCTTCGGCCGCTCCTCGTCGCCGACACGCTCGTGCGGTTTGCCAACGGGATGGTGTACGTCTTCTTCGTGCTCGTCGTGACCCAGCTGCGTGAGGTGGGCGTCTCGGCTCTCGGGATCACGCTCTCGCCGCCGGTGTTCTTCGGCGTGCTCTTGGCCATCGAGATGGTCGTCGCGCTCGTGTCGATGCCGCCGGCGGCTCGACTCGCCGAGGTCGTCGGGCTCACACCGGTCGTCGCGCTCGGATTCGCGGTGTACGCGACGTTCCCCGTCCTGTTGATCCTCGCGCCGGCGGACCCGCTCGTCTTCGGGCTCCTGTTCGCGTTCTCGGGGCTGCGGTTCGCGGGCTTGCCCGCACACAAGGCGCTCATCGTCGGCCCGGCGGAGGCCGGTGGCGGCGGGCGGGTGTCCGGGTCGTACTACCTCGTCCGCAACGCGGTCGTGATCCCGAGTGCCGCACTCGGCGGGCTGTTGTATGGGGGGGTCACGCTCCCGGTGGGGGTCGAAGTCGGCGGCGATCCGGTGCTCGCGTTCGGTACGGCGAGCGCGATCGGGCTCGTCGGCGTGGCGTACTTTCTGTTGTTCGGCGAAGAGTACGACGCGTACTCGTGAGTGATTCGAGCCTGTGGTGTCGACCGCGATCGGGTAGTGACCGTGAGCGGGCATCGACTGTGAGCGAGTTCGATCGGTAGACCAGTACCGGTCTGACGACACGATTATTGACCCGCCGGTCGTACGTGGTGACGACAGATGGCGTCCGACACCGGCACCGACGACGCACAGTACCTCGCCGGCTCGCCGGTGCGGGTTGCGATCCTCCGGACACTCGACCGTGAGCCGCGCCGGCCGGCGGCGATCACCGAGGCGGTCGACGCAACCCGAACGACCGTCGGGCGAATCCTCTCGGGGTTCAGAGAGCGGAACTGGGTGGTCAAACGAGACGGGGCGTACCGACTGACGCCGACCGGCGAGCGGGTCCACGATGCGTACGAAACGCTCCTCGGGGAGATCGAGCGAGCCGACCACTACGGTCAGTTCGCTGCCGAGTTAGAGCGGGTCGGGGCCGGATTCCCGGCGGCAGGGCTCGAGAGCGGCACGCTTACCGCCGCGACCGACCGTGACCCGTTTGCGGCACTCGACCAAGTGATCGAGTTGGTTCGGGCGGCCGGCGGATCGCAGGTCCGCGCGGTCTCACCGATCGTCACCGCACAGTACAACGAGGCGGCCGCGACCGCCCTCGAGCGTGGCGCAAGCGTCGAACTTGTCGTCGACCGCGACGTGGTCGAGACGTCCGTCGCGGAGTTCGGCCCCGCGACCGATCGGGCGCTCACCGACGACGACACGGACGTCTACGTCACCGCGGAGCCGATCGGCTACGGGCTGTTCCGCCGGGACGACCTCGCGTGTGTGATCGCTTACGACGCGTCGAACAACCCGCGGTGTGCACTCGAGTCGCGCGACCCGGTGGTGCTCGAGTGGGCCGACGACCGGTTCGAGCGGCTCGTCGAATCCGCGACGCCGTTGTCGACGGTCGTCGCAGAGTCGTGAGACGGGCGGCTACAAGCAGACAGCGCCCGACGCTGATGCGTCGTGACGGCGCCTGGTGACGCTCTCACCGATCGGAGCGGTCGTCGTCGGTGTCTCGACAGCCCTGCTCGTCCGGGTCGAAGTTCGTCGGGACGACCGTCGGGTGGTCGATACCGATCGAGGGGGTCGTGGCTGCCATGGTCTGTCGTTGAGTACGGGTTCCGCACCGAAAAAATTACCCATGCGCATAACACATCGGCGCGGGCGGCAGCGATGTGTGTGAGTTATTGAATGTGCTCGTCGTAGAGCGCCTGGGCGTGTTCGATCGCGTCGGTGGCCGCGGCTTTGTCCTCCCAGCCGAGCGTCTCGACTTGCTTGTCGGCCTCGAGGTTCTTGTACGTCGAGAAGAACTCGTCTATCTCGTCGCAGATCTGTTGGGGGATGTCCTCGAGGTCGTCGATGTGGTCGAACCGGGGGTCTTCCGTCGGGACCGCGATCACCTTGTCGTCTTGTTCGCCGTCGTCGTCCATCCGCATCAGCGCGACCGGGCGCGCCTCGATGACACAGCCGGGGAAGGTGGCGTCTTCGACGAGCACCATGACGTCGAAGGGATCCTCGTCGTCGTAGTACGACTGCGGGATGAAGCCGTAGTCGTACGGGTAGTGGACGTTCGAGTGGAGCACGCGGTCGAGGACGACGCCAGGGATGTCTTTGTCGTACTCGTACTTGTTGCGCTCGCCTTTCAGGCACTCGACGACGGCGTAGATCTCTTCGGGGGCGTTCGGGCCCGTCTCGAGGTCTTCCCAGAGGTTCACCATGTGTCCGTCACTCTGCGTAAGGCGTGCAAAATCCTTTCGGGATTGGGTGCCGGGCGAGGGGGACGTCGTCGAGGTCGATCGGCCCCCGAGCGCGTCGGTCGAGCCCCGAACGCGTCGACCGGGCCCCGAACGCGTCGATCGGTCGGCTCGCTCGTACTGTGTAAATGGCAGTGTGACCGAGACGACTCCATACGCCAGAGATGGTTGGGTGGCCAAGACGACTCCATACGCCAGAAATAGTCGAGTGACCGAGACGACTCCATACGCCAGAAATAGTCGAGTGGCCGAGACGACTCCATACGTCAAAAAGAGCCGAGTGACCGAGATGACTCCATACGTCAAAAAGAGCCGGGTGACCGAGATGACTCCATACGTCAAAAAGAGCCGGGTGACCGAGATGACTCCGCGACACCCGGACACCAGTTGTGCCACACCCTCCCCAGCCGACTCACTCGTCGCCCACGGGCGACTCGTTCGTCCCTCGCACGCGCTCATGAGCACGCCTTCGGCGGCTCATGAGGCGCGCGCCACCGCAGTGGGGGTGTGTGACCGAGCTACTCCCGAACGGCCGTGGCGTACCCGACCACGCGACGTCGAAAAATCCGCCGATGGCGCGCGCCTCGCGAGGTCGCCGCAGGCGGCCTTGCGAGCGCGTGCGAGGGATGAGCGAGGTGGCGAAGCCACCGAGCGAATCGGCTGGGGAGGGTGTGGCTGTAACTGGTGCCCGGATGTCGCGCGGTCGTAGTGTTCACGCTGGTACCGTCACAGTCGTATAGAATCGGCTGGGGAGGGGGTGGCCCAACTGGTGCCCGGCTGTCGTGCGGTCGTCGCGTCGATCACGAACCCACCAACTACGTATGTGAGCGAATCGGCTGAGGAGGGTGTGGCGGTAACTGGTGTCCGGATGTCGCGCGGTCGTAGTGCTCACGCTGGTACCGTCACAGTCGTATAGAATCGGCTGGAGAGGGTGTGGCTGTAACTGGTGCCCGGATGTCGCGCGGTCGTAGTGTTCACGCTGGTACTGTCACAGTCGTATCGAATCGGCCCGAGAGGGGGTGGCCCAACTGGTGCCCGGGTGTCGCGCGGGCGACGCGGCCGCGGACGACACCGCTCCACGGATCGACCCCGTACCGCGCTGAGACGGCCGGCGACAGTGTTATTGTGTACCATACCCAATATCGAGTATGGATGGTCGCGAACAGCCGATCAACCAGATCATGACGCAGCCGGTCCGGTCGGTCACGCCGGAGACGCCCGTGCGCGACGTGGCCACGATCGTGCTCGACGAGTCGATCGGGTCCGTCGTCGTCGGGGAGGCAGACGGAATCGTGACGAAGACCGACCTCGTCGAAGGGATCGACCGCGGTCGGCTCGACGCCCCCGCCAAGGCCCTCATGACCTCGCCGGTGGTGACCGTCTCCCCGGAAGCCGACGTACAGACCGCGATCGACCACATGGACGCGTACGAGATCAAGCGACTCGTCGTCGAGGCGGACACGACCGTCGGCGTCGTGAGCACGACGGACATCCGGCGGGCGCTCGGTCCGGACGACGGGCAGCCGCCTGACGTGTTCGCGGGGACGGCCGTGACCGAGGGGACGAACACCTACGAGTGCGTGTCGTGTGGCGAGCGCGCGAGCGCAGCGAGCAAGCCCGGCACGTGTCCCGCCTGTGGGGCACCGATGCGAAACATCACCATGCCCCGGAACTGACGGCCACACCGGAGGTGACCCCTGTGTTTACGTGAGGGGGCGGTCTCTACCCCGACGACCATGCGCGTACTCATCACCGGCGCGAACGGAACGGTCGGCAGCGCCATCCTCGAGGAACTCGGCGACGACGACCGATACGAGTTCACCCCGCTCGACGTGGAGCCACACCCGGACCGAGAGACGGCCGTCGGCGACGTCACCGACCTCGACTCGCTCCGTGCACACGTCGAGGGCCACGACGCGGTGATCCACCTCGCGGCCGCCGTCGACCTCAGCGGCTCGTGGGAGACGATCCTCGAGACGAACGTGATCGGGACCTACAACGTGCTCCAGGCCGCCGCCGAGGCGAACGTCGAACGAGTCCTGTTCGCCTCGTCGATCCACACGGTCGGGATGTACGAGATAGAACGAGCACCAGAACTGTACGACCCCGACGACGACCTCGTCGTCTCACACACCGATCCGGTCCGACCGGACAGCTTCTACGGGCTCTCGAAGGTGTTCGGCGAGGCGGCCGGACGGCTCTTCGTCGAGAGTCGAGAGAACCCGCTCGGCGAGCTCCACCCGACGTACGTGACGAACACCCGAGATGCCCCGCAGCGGTTCTATGCGCTGCGGATCAAGACCGTGCTCGGCGACGCGTACGACCACCCGTACGGCCTCGCGGAGATGGGCGTCGACGAGGGGTGGTGGGAGCGCGGAAGCGACGAGTACGCGTACATGGCCGACCGGCTCAAGTGTACGTGGCTCTCACACCGCGACCTCGGCCGGCTCGTCGACCGGTGTCTCACGGACGACACCGTCACGTACGACGTGTTCTGGGGCGTCAGCGACAACGACGGCACCTGGGTCGACGCCACCCACGCCCGCGAGGTGCTCGGGTACGACCCCCGAGACAACGGCGCCGAGTGGGACGCCCCGCCGGTGACCGAGTGACGGAGGATCCGCGGGGAATACGCTTTTGACGGCCGGGTGGACAGACGGTGTATGGTAGACACTGGGACGCTCGAAGTGTTCCGACACTCGCTCAAGAGCGTCGTCGAAGAGATGGGCGTCACGCTCCAACGGACCGCCTACTCGACGAACATCAAGATCCGGCGCGACCACACGTGTGCGCTGTTCGACGCGGACCTCCGCCACGTCGCTCAACACGACGTGGCGCCCCAACACATCGGCTCGCTCGTCTCGGTCGTTCCCCGTCTCGTCCCCGAGTGGGAAGACCGACTCGAACCCGGCGACGGCATCCTCGTCAACGACCCCTACGAGGGGGCGGTCCACCTCCCGGACGTGATGCTCATCTCGCCGCTGTACCACGACGACCGGATCGTCGGCTACGCCGCCAACTCCGCACACCACGTCGACATCGGCGGCGGCACGCCGGGTGGGATCCCGAACGACAGCACCGAGCTGTACGCCGAGGGGATGGTCATCCCGGGCGTGCGAGCGGTCTCCGACTGGACGTACGACGAGAACGTGCTCGGACTGATCCTCCGAAACGTCCGCGAGCCGTCGATGCGACGGGGCGACTACCAGGCGCAACTGGGTGCGAACCGGATCGCCGACGAGCGCGTGTCGGCGCTGTACGACACGCGCGGCACGGAGGCGGTCGAGACCGCCCTCGACGACCTCCTCGCGTACACCGAACGGCGGGTCCGCGCCGCCATCGAGTCGCTCCCAGACGGCACGTACACCGCCAGCGACGAGATGGACGGCGACGGAGTCACCGACGAGCCCGTCACGCTCGCGCTCACGCTGACCGTCGACGGCGACGAGCTGACGATCGACTTCACCGGCACCGCGGCGGAGAACGAGGGGCCGTTGAACTGCACGCCGGCGATGGCGTTCGCCGGGACGATGGCGGTCGTCATGGCGTTCCTCGGCGAGGACCTCCCGAAGAACGACGGCTTCTACCGACCGATCGAGACGATCACGCCGGCCGGCACGATGGTGAACCCCTCGCGCGACCGACCGGTGGCCGGCGGGTGGGAGATCGCGATGCGCGCCGGCGACCTCGTCACCAAAGCGTTCACCGAGGCCGTCCCCGAGGCGACCATCGCCGCGACGAAGGGAATCGTCTGTAACGTCGCCTACGGCGGCGACGACCCCCGCGACGACGGGGCGTACGTCTACTACGAGACCGTCGCTGGCGGGTACGGTGCCCGCGCCGACATCGACGGCATGGACGCGGTCCAGACGCACTTTCAGAACACGGCCAACAGCCCCATAGAGGAGCTCGAAGCCGAGCTGCCGGTTCGCGTCCGTCGGTACGAACTCGTCGCCGACTCCGAGGGCGCGGGCCGAACGCGCGGGGGGCTCGGCGTCCGCCGCGACCTGGAGTTCTACGACCACGAGGCGTCGTTCTCGTTGCTCACCGACCGGACCGAGTCGCGGCCGTGGGGCGTCTTCGGCGGTCACGCGGCCCGCCCGGCGCGATTCTACCGGAACCCTGAGACGGCCGAGGAGACGACGCTCGCCTCGAAGTCGACGACGACGCTCGACCCCGGCGACGTGGTGAGCGTCCAGACGCCGGGCGGTGGCGGGTACGGCGACCCGCTCGAGCGCGACCCGGAGGCCGTCCTCGAGGACGTCCGCGACGGGAAGGTCTCTGTCGCGAGAGCTGAGGGGGCGTACGGCGTCGTCGTCGCCGACGGCGAGCTCGACGCGGCCGCGACGGAGCGCTGTCGGGCCGCGCGTCGCAACGCGACGACCGATGGAGGTGACCGACCGTGAGCGTCCGGATCGGCGTCGACACCGGCGGCACGTTCACCGACGTCGTCCTCTACGACGCGGCGGCAAACGCCGTGTACACGACGAAGACGCCGTCGACGCCGGGGGCGTTCGACGAGGGCGTGTTGAACGGCATCGACAAGATCCTCGCGGAGACCGGCGTCGATCCCGCGCGCGTCTCGTACCTCAGTCACGGCACCACCGTGGGAACGAACGCGGTGCTCGAAGGCGAGTTCCCGGACCTCGGGTTGATAACGAACGAGGGACTCCGTGACGTCCTCGAGATCGGCGACCAGACGCGGCCGTCGCTGTACGACCTCCAGGCAGAGACGCCGCCGAGCCTGGTCGACAGACGCCACCGGTACGGGGTTCCAGGGCGTATCGGTGCCGACGGCGCCGTCGTCGACGAGCTCGACGAGGCGGCGGTTCGTGCGGCTGCCCGCGACCTCGCGGCAGCCGACGTCGACTCGGTCGTCGTCTCGCTTCTGTTCTCGTACGTGACCGACGACCACGAGCGACGGATCGGCGAGCTGATCGAGTCCGAGACGGACCTCGACTACGCGCTCTCGTCGGCCGTCTACCCGGAGACGCGCGAGTACGACCGAACCGTCACCACCGTGTTGAACGAGGCGGTGAAGGTGACGATCGAAGACTACCTGCGTCGGCTCGACGACGGCGTGCGAGCGCGTGGCATCGACGCCCCGTTGAACGTGATGCACTCCGGCGGCGGCATATTCGGCACGGCGCAGGCGCGCGAGTTCGCGCTTCGAACCGTGCTCTCGGGCCCGGCGGCCGGCGCGGTCGCCTGTCGAGACGTCGCTCGGGCGGAGGATATCCCACACGCGATCGGCCTCGACATGGGCGGGACGAGCGCCGACGTGAGCATCGTCGAAGAGGGCGACATCGTCCGCTCGACGGAGGGAGAGATAAACGACCTCCCGATCAACACCCCGCTCGTCGACATCAACACCGTCGGTGCCGGCGGCGGGAGCATCGCGTGGATCGACGACGCTGGCGGGCTCAGGGTGGGACCGAGGTCGGCGGGTGCCGACCCCGGACCGATTTGTTACGGCCGTGGCGGGACACAGCCGACGGTGACCGATGCCAACCTCGTGCTCGGTCGTATCGACCCAGGTGGGTTCCTCGAGAGCGACGTCGACGACGCGGTCGAGACCGCACGCGAGCGGTGTACCGAGGTGATAGCCGAGCCGCTCGGCGTGTCGCTCGAGGAGGCGGCGACGAGCGTCGTCCAGATCGCGAACGCGAAGATGACCCGAGAGATCCGCCGCGTTACCGTCGAGCGGGGACGTGACCCGAGCGACTTCTCGCTCGTCGCCTTCGGCGGCGCGGGGCCGCTCCAGGCGGCGGCGATCGCGAAGCAGATGCAGATGGAGTCGCTCGTCGTCCCGCGGAGCCCGGGGGTGTTCTCGGCGCGGGGGCTGCTCCTCGCGGACGTTCGCATGGACGAATCGCGCGCGTACGCCGGACGCGACCGCGACCCCGACCGAATCGTCGGCGAACTCGAGACGCTCACCGAAACGCTCGAATCGCGGTTCAACGCGCAGGGATTCGACGCGGACGCGGTGTCGTACACCCACCAGCTCGACCTCCGGTACGAGGGGCAGGCATACGAGCTCACCGTGCCGCTCCCGGAGGACGCGCTCGACACAGGGGCCGTCGAGACCGCAATGGATCGGTTCCACACCCACCACGAGCGACGATACGGGTACGCGATGCCCACGGAGCCGCTGGAACTCGTGACGCTTCGCGTCGCCGGCACGGTAGAGACGCCGCCGCTGTCCGACCCGGTCGCTGGGTCCGACGGACCGACCGTCGTTGGCGAGCGGTCGGTGTACTTCGACGACCGTGGCTACCTCGAGACGCCGATCGTCGACCGGGAGGCGCTCGCCGTCGACGACGAGTTCGAGGGCCCGGCGATCGTCGAGGAGCCCGGCTGTACCAGTCTGCTCCCGCCGGATGCGACGGCCGTCGTCTCGGCGGACGGAAACCTTCGAGTGACGCTGCCCGCCGAGACGGACGAGTGAGGTCGGTCATCCCCACAGATCGAGGGGGTTAAGCCGACGAGCGCCCATGGCTTTGAGGGGAAATGAACGACTTACGAACCGGACTGAGCTACGGTGACGTCCTCTTGATCCCGCATCGATCACCCGTCGACAGCCGGAGCGACGTCGACCTCTCGACGAATTTCACGCCGTCTGTCGACCTTGAGACGCCGCTCGTGTCGGCCGCGATGGACACCGTCACCGAGGCCGACCTGGCGATCGCGCTCTCGCAGGCCGGCGGGCTCGGGGTGCTCCACCGATTCTTGACGCCCGACGAACAGGCCGCACAGGTCGAAACGGTGACCGCGGCGGACGAGCAGGTCGCCGCCGCCGTCGGGATCAACGAGGACCACGTCGCCCGCGCCGAGGCAGTCGTCGCAGCCGGCGTCGACGCGCTGGTCGTCGACGTGGCTCACGGGCACCTCGAGCGGACGCTGTCGGTCGTCACAGAGCTCGACCAGGCGTTTCCGGAGACCGACCTCGTCGCCGGCAACGTCGCGACGCCCGCGGGCGTCGAAGACCTCGCAGCCGCGGGTGCCGACTGCGTCAAGGTGGGGATCGGCCCGGGGTCACACTGCACGACGCGGAAGGTCGCCGGGGCCGGCGTCCCACAGCTCACCGCCGTCGACGACTGCGCGACGGCCGCCGACGCGGCTGGCGTGACCATCTGTGCAGACGGCGGCGTCCGGACCTCCGGCGACGCGGTGAAGGCGCTGATGGCGGGCGCCGACACGGTGATGCTGGGGAGTCTCTTCGCCGGAACCGCAGAGGCACCGGGAGCGGTCATCGAGGTCGACGGAACGCGGTACAAGCGCTCCCGCGGGATGGCGACGACGGCCGCCGCCGAAAAGCGCGACGACAAGGAGGCCGACGTGCGCGCAGACGAGGGCGTCGAGGCGCTGACTCCGTTCAAGGGACCGGTCGAAGACGTCGTCGGAGAGTTTACCGCGGGCATCCAGTCGGGGCTCTCGTACTGTGGCGGGCACACGATCGCCGCCGCCCGAGAGAAGGCCGAGTTCATCCGCGTCGCACCCAGCGCGAAGGCCCGCGAGGGATACCACACCGACCACGACTGGGAGGGCGTGAGCGTCGAGAGTGAAGCGGCGGAGGACACGCCCGTTCGCGTCGCCGAGAGCGACGACTGACTCCAGGACACGGCCGAAGACGCTCTGACCGGTCCTCGCTCGCACGTCGGAGCGACGCCGAGACGACCCGCTCGCGAGCGACGCCGTCGGCGAGCGATCCCGTTTCAGAGCGTTTATTACTCTAAGATAGTACTGGGTGGTATGTCGAGCACACCGCGGTCGTCGTCCGCCACGCCGACCAGATCGGAGCGCGTCGACGCCGCACTCGAGAGCGAGACGAGCGAGAGAGGCGTGTCGCTCACGCCACGTAGCACCGACCGCCGACGCCCTGAGGGGGGTGGCTGAGGTGGCGACGAGCGGTCTCCGCGGTCGGCTCACCGACATGGGGCCGGCGTGGCTCGCGGGAGCGATCGCCGCCGGGCCGGCGACGATCAGCGCGCTCGTCGCCGCCGGCGTCGGCTACGGCTACGACCTCCTCTGGGTCGTCGTTCTCTCGGCACCGGCGGGATTCGTCTCCCTGCTGCTCGCGGCACAGCTCGCGACGCGGACCGAACACGGGATCGTCCGCGTCGTCGAGCGTCGGCTCGGGAGCCGGTGGGCCTGGCTGCTCGTCGTCGACACGGTCGTCGTCTGCGGTGTCGCCCAGCTTCTTATCATGAAAGGACTCGCCGACGTGTCGGCGTCGCTGTTCGGGCTCGACGCGCGTGTGTGGGGCGTGTTCTGGGCGGCAGTGCTAGCCGTCGGGCTCGCTGGGGGTGGCTACCGAGTCGCCGAACTCGGCGCGAAGGCGATCGTGTCGGCGGTCGTCCTCGTGTTCGTCGCGACGCTCGTCGTCGCACCACCGGACCTCGGTGCCGCCGCGAGCGGGCTCGTTCCGACGACGCCCCCGGGGGCGGCCGTCACCGCCGCCGGCGTCCTCGGCGGCGCCGTACACGTCACGCTGATCACGATGCACACCTACACCGTCCGCGCCCGCGGGTGGACCGCCGACGACGAGGGACTCGCACGATTCGACGCCGGGGCGTCGATGCTCGTCGCGTTCGGGACCTACAGCCTCGCGATATTCCTGGTCGTCGCGGGCACACTCGGCGGCGGAGACGTCGCCCCGCAGGCGGCCGCCGCAGCCCAGGCGCTGGCACCGACCGTCGGACCGGCCGCAGAGACCCTGTTTCTCGTCGGCATCCTCGGGGCGGCCGTCTCGACGCTCGGGGGCAACACCGTCGTCGCGCCGTTCCTCGTCGCGGACGCGTTGAAGTGGGAACCGGCGGTCTCGGACGGCCGGTACCGGACGCTGCTCGCGGCGACCGCGCTGGTGTCGGCCGCGGGAGCGTTCGTCGGCGGAAACTTCCTCCCGCTGCTCGTCCAAGCGCTGGCGCTCGGGCTCGCCGGGACGCCGTTCGCGCTCGCGTTGGTGATGGTGCTCTCGTACGACGTCCCGGGTGACCGTCCCGGGCCGCTCCTCTCGGCGGCGGGCACCGCCGTGCTCGCGGTCACGACGGTAACCGCCGGAAACGCGGTGCGTCAGACGGCGCTCGGGTTCCGCGACGGCGTCGATCCGGTGCCGGCGCTCGTCGTCGCCTTCGCCGTCGTACTCGGGCTCGCCACGCTCGCGCTCCTCGGACGGTTCGTGCGCGAACTCGTCGCCGATGCGGACACCACCCGCCAACCGGTCGATTGACCGTCGGTGACGTGGTCGACTCGGTCGCGCTCACCGCCCGACTCGGTCGCGCTCACCGCCCGTCTCGGCCGCGCTCACCGCCCGTCTCGTCGTCGGTCGGCTCTGCGCGTCCTGGCGTCTCCGATCGAAGCCGTGACGGCAGGAGGCCACGCAGCAACGAGCCGATCAGCCGGCCGGGATCGAGGAGGTACTGCGGGAGGACCACCATCGCGACGGCGACGACGAGGAGTCCACCGCCGAGCGCGACGTGCCCGTCGAGCAGACGCACGACCGCGTAGTTCGCGAGCGGCAGCGCGAACACGAGCGACGCTGCCAGCCCGATCGTATCGAGTACGCCGAGTCCCATCGACACCGTCCGTACCGCCCCCGCTGAGATAAGCCCACGGGAGGGGGCGGCGATCCCAGAACGGCTATCCGTCCCGAGGACCCACGACCGCTATGTTCACCGGCATCGTCGAGCGGACCGGGACGGTCCGTGCCCGAACCGAGACGGACGACGGCCTCCGGCTCCGCGTCGGGGTCGACGGGTTCGACGACCTCCACCACGGCCAGTCGATAAGCGTCAGCGGCGTGTGTCTGACCGTCGAAGCACACGGGGACGTCGCGGGCGACCCAGCGAGCGAGCCGGCGGGAGGTGGCGGCGCGGCGTCGACGGCGGACGGCGAGTCGTCGACCGAGCAGTGGTTCGAGGTGTTTCTCGCGAGCGAGACGGTCGCGAAGACGTACCTCGGTCGGGTCGCCGTCGGCGACCCGGTCAACCTCGAGCGCGCGATGCCCGCAGACGGGCGGTTCGACGGCCACGTCGTCCAAGGGCACGTCGACACGGTCGCGACGGTCCGCGCCGTCGAACAGGTCGGCGAGGACTGGCGATTTACGTTTTCGATTCCCGACGCACACGTCGACCACGTAGTCGACAAGGGCTCGGTGGCGATCGATGGCATCTCGCTCACGGTCGCAGCGACGGGCGCAACCGAGTTCGACGTCGCGATCATTCCAACGACGTACGAGCTGACGACGCTCTCGGAGAAAGCCGTCGGCGACCCGGTTCACCTCGAGGTCGACGTGATCGCGAAGTACGTCGAGACGATGCTCGAGGGGTACGTGGACCGCTGAGCGGGAACGGACGGTCGGCTACGCCGACGACGTCGGGGACGCGTCCTTCGCCGCCGCGACCGTCTCGCGGACGGCGTCGACCCCCTGGTCGTGGAGGAGGTCGCCGACGACGATCACGTCGCTGTGAGCCGCCATCCCGGCCGCGGAGTCGTAGTCGTGGATGCCGCCGCCGTAAAACAGGGTCGCGTCGTCGAGTGCCTCGTGGGCCGCGCCGACGACCGCCGGGTCGCCGTAGGTACCGGAGTACTCGAGGTAGACGATCTCTTGGCCGAACATCCGCTCGGCGACGGTCGCGTACGCCGCGACGTCGTCGGCGTCGAGCGCGCAGTCCGCGTCGGTGACCTCGGCGACGGAGGCCGCCGGATTCAACACGATGTACGCCTCGGTGTGCGTTCGATCCCAGTCGAGGTCGTCGATGCGGACCCACTCTTTGTGTGCACCCGTGATCCACATCGGGTCGCCGGCGTTGAACACCGTGGGGATGAGGTATCCCTCGAGCGCGGGCGAGTCGACGACGACCGCCGGGTTCGACGGCTCCTGGTAGAGCGGGACGTCGTAGGCGGCCGCGGCGTCGACGACGCGCGTCATCTTCTCGGCGGTGATGTCGAGCGTTCCCCCAATCTCGATCGCGTCGGTACCGGTCTGACAGACGTCCTCGAAGGTCTCTCCCTCACAGAGCGGCTTGTCTGGGTCGACCTTCAGCACGTGGTCCCAGTCGTCCCACGGTGTGCTCATCGAGTGAGGCTCCTCTGGGGGGAGCCAAAAAGGTACGGAACCGGACCGCGGGCGACGCGTTAAGTACCGAGACGACGCCACGCGGCGTATGCCGGCCGACCCAGTTGACCGTGGACCGACGACCGACAGCGGTGGAGCGCAAGCCGACAGCGGTGGAGCGCAAGCCGACAGCGGTGGAGCGACGACCGTGGATCGACTCGTCGAGCGGCTCGACGCAGTCGAGCGCGCACTCACCGGGAGCGATCGGCCCGTCGATTCGATCGCCGACGCGGCGGCCGCCGCCGACGAGCGCGCGTCGCTCGCGGACCGTCTCTCGACGGTGGAGACTCGCGTCGACGAACTCGAGGCGGCGACGCAGGCCGTTCGAGGCTACACGGGAGCCGTTCGCGCCGTCAATCGAGACGTCGAGCGACGGGCGGACCTCGCGCTCGCACGAGCGACGGCCGCACACGATGGGTACGCGGACGACGAGGAGGCGCTCGTCGGCGGAGACCGAGACCGGGCGGACACCACACGCCTCGACGAGAGCGCACTCGCGGCCGCGGTTCCGCCGGACGAGTCACGCACCGGTGCGGCGGCCGTCGGTGACGAGTCCACCCGTGACGACCCAACGCTCGACGACACGGCGTCGGTGACGAGCCGCGCGCTGGAGCGACTCCGTGAGCGCGTCTGAGCCGCACGGGTCGGGCCACGACACCGTCGAGTGCGACCGCCGGCGCGACCGACGGTGATCCGCGTCGTCACGACCGTCCTGCTCGCGGTCGCGTTGCTGGCCGTTTCGACGCCCGCTATCGACGACGCGAGGATGACGACATCGGTGGACCGGATCGAGTCGACGGCCGACCGGATCGAGCGCGCCGCGGGCGAGGTGGCCGCTAGCTCGGTCGCCGTCGCCGACCCAGCGCTGGCGGGGCGGTCCGTGCTCGTCGTCACCGCCCCAGGTGGGTTCACCGCCGCGTCGATCGACCACCTGCGGATCGTCGACGCGCCGGCGAATGCGACTCACCCCGACGTGGACGGCGTGCAGCTCGTCTACCGGTTCCGACACGGCCCGCGTCGGACGCTCCACGTCCCGCCGCCGACCGATGCGGTCGACGTCGACGTCGCCGGCGAGTCGGTCCCGCTGCGAACGAGCGGAGAGAGTCGGCTCGTACTCCGGCTCGTCGAGGCGGACGGTCCGACCGTCCGCATCGCCAGGGTGCGGTGAGCCGATACCATCAGCCGTCACCTACCAGCCACGCAGCCACGTCGACGGGCTACCCGACCCGACCTCGACCGGACTCACGCCCGTACCGGCTCGGTGAAGGCGACGGCTTATGTACGATACCGCGGCCAGCCACCGCATGCTGCCCGACCTCCCGTTTCGCGCCTCGGCGTCGGACGACGAGTCGTGTGACTGTGTGACGTCGTTCGACCGGCCGGTCGGGACCGGCGTCGACGACCGGGTCGTTCTCACGGTGGACGCGACGGCCTGTTCGGGCCGCGGCGACCTCGCCGCCAGTCCGTCGTGTCTCGCGACCGTCGTCGGGGCGCTCGCCGAACGCGACGCCGACGTCGTGCAGACCAGATGTGCGGGCGTCGAGCGAACGTACGCGGGACGCGCCGCGGCGTGTCTAGTCGCTGCCGGGCGGTTTCACGAGCAGATCGCGTTTCACGAGACGCGCCTCGCCGAGCGGGTACGACGCGATCCGGTCGGCGCCGCACGTGAGGCGACCGGACGAGCCGGACCGGCGAGCCGCATCGTAGCCGAGACGGGCCTCGAAGTCGCTGCCGGCGACGCGACGGAGACAGCAGCGGTGGTCCGTGCACACGTCGGGCCGACGGTGGCGTCCACGCGAATCGCCGCGGACCCGCCGCCGGGAGCCACACTCGTCGGTCGGTGGGATCTCGAGACGGGGGCGACCGTGCGGCGATACGAAGGCCGGGCGGACGCCCTCCCGACGTACCACCTCACTCCAACGTGGGCGGCCTTCGACGACGATACCCTCGCGACGCTCGCGGCCGCGGCCGAGCGACTGCTCGCCGACCCCGTCGGTGGGGACAGGGCACCGGGACGAGCAGTTCGATCGGTCGCGGGCGAGTCGGACCCAGTTCCCGAGCTCGTCGACGTACTCCGTCGACACACCCGAGGGTACGGGGCACTCGAACACGTGTTCGCCGACGAGCGAGTGAGCGACGCGACGGTGTCGGCGCCGGTCACGGCGAACCCTCTCCGCGTCGTGCTCGACGGCGAGCGCTGCCGGACGAACGTCCGGCTGCCGCCGGCGGGTGCGGCGACGCTCGCCTCGCGGCTCCGTCGGACGAGCGGTCGAGCGTTCTCACGGGCGGCGCCGACGCTCGACGCGTCGATCGACGCCGAGGCGGGGACGGTTCGGGTGGCGGCGACCACGACGCCGGTGAGCGACGGGCTCTCGTTCACGTTCCGACGTGGCGACCCCGAGGCGTGGACGCTCGAGCGGCTCGTCGAGGCCGGCACGCTCTCGCTCGAGGCGGCCGGACTCCTCTCGGTTGCCGTCGAACGCGGTGTCGCCGGCCTCGTCGCGGGGGGCCGCGGCGCCGGAAAGACCACCACGCTCGGGGCGCTTCTGTGGGAACTCCCGGCGAGCACGCGGGCGATCCTGATCGAGGACACGCCGGAACTCCCCGCGAGTGCGCTCGCCGAAGCCGGAAGGGACGCCCAGCGGCTCAGCGTCGGCGACGGTGCGGGCCCGGAGGCGAGCGAGGCCGTGCGGACCGCGCTCCGACTCGGGAGTGGAGCGCTGGTCGTCGGAGAAGTTCGAGGCGAAGAGGCCGCTGCGCTCTACGAGGCGATGCGGGTCGGTGCAGCGGGTGAGACGGTTCTCGGAACGATCCACGGAGAGAACCCGACGGCGGTCGAAGAACGAGTCGTCACCGACCTCGGTGTTCCGCCCTCGTCGTTCGCCGCGACGGACCTCCTCGTGGTGCTCGACGCCCACCGCGTGGTGACGATAACGGAGGTGACCGGTCACGACGACGAGGTTGCATTTCACCCGTTGTTCGAGCGACGGGCCGAGGGACTCGTATCGACGGGGCGAATCGACCGTGGTGAGAGCCGGCTCGTCGCGTCGCTCGCCCGAGCCGACGAGTCGTACGCGTGCGTCCGGCAGCAGCTCGAGCGGCGAACCGAGCGGCTCGCACCCACCGTCGAACGTCGCCCGGTCGGGGTCGGACGGCAGGGAGACGAGCAATGACCCGAGACACCACACGACGCACCGGTCGCCACTGGGAGGAGCTGACGCGCGTCGTCAACGCAATGCGGGCCGCCGTCGGAGCCGCAGAGGAGTCTGGCCGCGACCACACCGCGATGGCGGGGTCTGCAGAACTCCGCAGGGCGATGGGATTTCTCGGGTGGCACCGCGACGCGTCGTGGATCGTCGCGGCGGGCTACCGGGCGGGAGTGGTCGTCGGACTGCTCGCGGTCGTCGTCACGGCGGTGCTCTCCAGGCCGCTCGTCGGACTCGTCGTGGGTACTGCCCTCGGACTCGCGACGACGCACGCCGTCCACCGGGCACCGGTGTGGCTCGCCACGCTCCGCCGGACGCGGGCGCTCGGAGCGGCACCCGGGCTCGTCGGCCGGCTGGTGTTGTGTATGCGTCTCGATCCGTCGACCGAGCGAGCGGTTCGATTCGCTGCGAGGACTGGGCAAGGTCCGCTCGCGCGAGCGCTCGCACGTCACGAACGCCGGAGTGTGAACGCGCCGACGAGCGGGCTCCGATCGTTCGCACACGAGTGGCGAGGGTGGTTTCCAGCGATAGAGCGAGCGTCGACGCTCCTCCGCACCGCGGCGGCCGCGCCACCGGAGCGACGCGGGCGGTCGCTCGACCGTGCGCTCGAGGCGACGCTCACTGGAACGACGGAGCGGCTGGCGGCGTTCGTGGGCGCAGTCGAGGGACCCGTGTCGGCGTTGTACGCCTTCGGGGTGTTGTTACCGCTCGCGTTCGTCGCGCTGTTGCCGGCCGCAGCCGCCTCCGGAGTGCCGCTTCCGGCGTCGGTCGTCGCCGGACTCTACCTCGTCGTCCTCCCCGTAGCGCTGGTGGCGGCCGGCGCGTGGCTGCTCGCGAGGCGGCCGGTCGCGTTCCCACCACCACGAGTCGGGGGCGACCACCCGGCGGTGCCAGACCGGCGGGTGCGCGCGGTCGTCGTTGGGGGACTCGCTGCGACCGGTGTGGGGATCGTGACGGGCACGATCGTGGCACGATGGGCCGCACCGGTCGGTGCGGCCGGCGTCGGAGTCGGAGTCGCGCTCCTCGTCGCCGTCCGACCGCGCCGGATCGTCCTCGCGAGGGTCAAAGCGACCGAGTCCGGACTGCCGGACGCGATGACGGTCGTCGGCGGGGCGGTCGCCGAAGGGGTCGCCGTGGAACGGGCGATTGCGAGCGCTGGTGACCGGCTGACCGGAGCGACCGGCGACCTCTTCGCCCGCGCCGGCCGGCGCAGTGACACGCTCAGGGTCGACGTACGTGAGGCGTTCATCGGAGAGGGCGGACCGGCGGCGACGGTGCCGTCACCACGGGTACACGGCGCCGTCGCGCTGTTGGCCATCGCAGCACGCGAGGGACGACCGGCCGGGGACGTGGTGTTAGAACTCGCAGACCAGCTCGAACGACTTCGTGAGCTGGAGCGTGACGCGCGCCGACAGCTGGCGACGGTGACGGGGACGCTCTCGAACACCGCCGCCGTGTTCGCACCGCTCGTCGGCGGTGCGACGGTCGCTCTCGCGACGGGGATCGACGCCGCGGGCGTCGATGGACTTCGTTCACTCTCTACCGGCGTGGGTGCCGCTGCCCCAGCGGACGGGAATGAGCTCGTCGGCGTCACGCCGAGGGGATCACCCGGCGACGAGGCTGGCTCTGGTCCGCTCCCGATCCCGGTGCTCGGCCAGATCGTCGGAGCGTACACGCTCCAGCTCGCGGTGATACTCACCGCCCTATCGACCGGTCTCGAGCGGGGGTTCGACGCGACACTCGTGACGTACCGCGTCGGAATCGCGCTGCCGACGGCGACGGTCACCTACCTCGTCGCGTTCGTCGCGGCCGGGCTGTTGTGGTGAACACGAGTGCCGAGACGACGAACAGACCCGACAGCTTATGTATCGAACCGCGGCCACCGTCGCCGTGTTCGAGATACACGCAGACGCCACGTACACCTGGGTCGGGCTCGCAGCCGTGAGCGTCGTCGTCTTCGGCGTCGCTGCGACGTTACCGACGGCGCCGCCGCCGGACGCGACGCGGCTCGCCCACACCGTCGACTCGGTCGCGACCGCCGAGTACGCCGCAACCGCGGAACACGGCATCGCGGCGGAGCGGATCCGAGTCACCCCACGGCGGATTGCCCTCGCGAGCGACGGCGGCACCGCGAGCGCGACGCTGCGCGGTGCGCCGATCACGCCCGTTCTACCGTCGGCGACGGCCGAGCACGCGCGACTTAGGCGGGTGCTCGATGGGGTTCCACCGGACCGCGTGTTCGACGACCCAGCAACCTTCCACGAGGCGGCGACGCGGGCACGCGACGCCGACCACCGGTGGGACCGCGCACCGGACCGCCTAACCGTTAGAGCAGTGACGTACGGAGGCCACCGTGTCACGCTGGTCGGGTGACTCGACCGACGGCGCGGCGCGGGCCGCCGTAGAGCCGATCGCCGCACTCGTCGGCGTCCTCGCCGTCGGCGCGGGGCTCGCGTTCTACGTCGTCGCGCTCGACGCTGCGACGCCGACACCCGTGGATCGATCGGCCGACGCCGCGCTCGACGTCGTCGAACGTGAGCTGACGGTCGGTGGGATCGTTCGTCCGAGCCGACGGCACGACCTCGAGTGGCAGACCCCGGTGACCGTCGAAATCGAGACCGACCGCCGCACGTGGCGGACCGGTCTCGGTGGGGCGGTGCCACGTCCTGCTGGCGAGCTGGACCCGCGCGAAGCGGTGGTCGCAACACGACCGGTATCCGTCGCCATCAGGCCCGGCGAGACGGTAAGCGGGCGGCTCCGCGTGGCGGTGCACCGATGACGAGCACCGTGCTCGACGTAACCGTGCTGCTGCTCTGTGTGTCGGCGAGCGTCGTCGTCCTCGGCGGCGTTGACGTCGACCCAGGACCCTCTGGGGGAACGGCCGCGGACGCCGCCGACCGGCTCACCACCGAGACGGCGACCGTCAGGTACGCCGTGGACGGCGGGGATGGCGGGCACCGATCCGTCCACGCCACACTCGTCGAGCTGCTCGTCGCGGCGGTAGACGTCGAGACGGAAGCCGACACGACGGCGGCCCGATTTCGATCGCTGGCGTTCGAGACGGTGGCAGACGCGCTCGGGGCTCGCACACGGGTCGACGTTCGACGACCGATCCGGTCGGTCGACCGAACGGCAGCGACGGCCGCAGGAAACGACGAGGTCGGCGGCGAGCGTGTCACGGGCGTCGTCGACGAGGCGGCGACGATGGCCAGCGTCGGCTCGCTTCCTCCACGGGACGCAGACGTCAGTGTGGCCGTCGTACGACACCCGGCGTCGGTTGCGCGTGCCGAAACCGAGCCGTTACGCATCGTGGTTCGGGTGTGGTAGTGATGGGTAAGCGGAGGGATCGAAGCCAGGCGTGGAAGGGCCGCCGTCGTACGGTGTCGATTGCAGACGACGACCGGGGACGGGTGCCCTTCGCGCTGGTCGGCGTGTTGTTGCTGGTGAGCGCCTCGACGTACGCGGCAGGCCTCACGGACCAGGGACTCGTGAGCGAGAATCGGAGCGTCGAGCGGGCGGTCGACCGCGTAGACGCGGACGCGACGGCTGCGCTCAGACACGCTGCACGCGAGGCAGCGTACACCGCCGCCGCCAGACCAGTAGTGCGACCGGTACGAACGTCGGTGCGACAGAGTGGTGCCGGTACGGCTGCCGTCCGGCCGGGTACCGCGTTCGAAGACGCCTTTCGGATACGGGCGGCGCTCGCCGGCCACCGGGCACTCACCGCGGTGAACGCGTCGGTCGGTGGTGTCACGGCGACCGCTCGGTTCGACCGACTCGAGTCACCGCTCACACCCGACGACGTAGTGACGCTCCGCGAGCAGGTCGACGTGGGGTCCACCGCAGACGGGACCGCGACCCGGGTCGTCTTCGAGAACGTGACGATCCGCGCGACCCGCGACGGTCGGACGGTCGCCGAGCAGACGCGCGATCGAGCCGTCGTCGTCGCCGTACCGACGCTCGCCGCACACGAGCGGACCGAGCGATTCGAACGACGGCTGAACGCCGGCCCGGTCGAAGGACCGGGACTGGGCCGTCAGCTGACCGCGAGCCTCTACCCGATCACGTGGGCCCGTGGCTACGGCCAGTACGGGAAGGTGCCGATCCAGAACGTGTTGTCGAATCGACACGTAGAACTCTCGACGAACGCGGGGATCGTTCGCGTCCAACGAGACGTGTTCGGTACGAGCGACCCGGACGCGCGCGGAGGGGTGGCCGCGGCGACGGCGCGGACGGGAATCACGGACCTGCTCGCACCGACCCCGCTCGACGAGGCCGCCTGGAGCGACGCCGTGATCGGGGCACCGACGCCGTCTCCGGCGTCCGGCCGCGATGGGTTCGCGGCTGCGCGGTCCCACACCGACGAGACACGGCGCGTCGCTGTCGGACACGCGGCCGACGCCGCCGCAGTCGAGATCTACGACGCGATCGAGACGATCGCTCGTAGGAGCCATCGCGTCGAGGCCACACTCGTGGTCGACGCCGACCGGGTCAGCGACGGCGGTCGTCCGCGGCCACCACACCCTGCCCCCACACAAGACGGGTGGTCGCGCGTCGACGTGGACGTCGAAGAGACGGTTAGCGTCCGTCCGGCCCGCACCGTGCCGGATGCGGTGCCGGCCGGGCTCGTCCGACCCGGCGAGCGGGTCAATTTCGGTGAGGTGACGCGCACGGTCGTCGTCGAGCGGACCGTCGTGAGTCGCTGGAGACGGGTCGTCGAGCAGACGTACTCGGTTCCGGTCCCGGGTGGCCCGCCGGTGACGGCGACCCGTGAGGTCACCGTAGGATTACGCACGACGCGAGCGAGTGCGACCGACCGGTACCGAGTCGAGGTCGCAGTCCGAGGGGCACACGCCCCACGCGACGACGCCCCCCGACGGCCGGCGGTGACGTTCGGTGCGGGTACCGGCTACGGCGGGGCAGACCTCGGCGACACGCCGGCAGCGGCCAGAGCGTCGCTCGGGGTCGCGACGGCGGCGTCTGTCGACCGGCTCGCCGAGCGCGCGGTCGAATCGGGCGACATCCGGCGGTCGACGGTCGTCTACGGACGATCGACACGACGCGCCCACGACCACATCGCGGCCGACCTCGAGGAGGTGCGAGCCGACGTCGAAGCGATCGACACCGACCTTTCGATGGAGTCGATGGCCCGGGGAGCGGCGACGCCGTACGCGAAGCTCGCAGCGCGGGTGCGGGACGACCGCCGACGGCTGGTCGACGCGCCGTCGACGTACGACGGCGCAGCGGACCGGGCCAGGGTCGCCGTGCGGGCCGCCTACGTCGACGCCGTCCTCGCGGAGCTGTCGGCCGCGAGCGAGAGACGTGAGACGACGACGAGTGCGCTGTTCGAGCGGGTCGAGAAGGCGTTCGGTGGGCCGTCTGTCGGCGAGGTGCTCGCGAGTCGAGAGGCGGCACGGGACGTCGACCCGTACACAGTCGGCGCAAACGGGCCCGGCGGTGCCGTCACCTTCGTTCCAGACGCCGCACCGGGCTACCTCCCGCGGACGACCGTCGACGGCTCGTCAGTCGACGCGATCGACGGATCGGTACGGCCCCTCGCAACGCGAAACGTCAACTACGTCACCGTGCCGTACAGCGACGTGTCGGCCGGGATCGTGGACCGACTGCTCGGTGACGGCGGCCGGGTCGACGTCGGGGCCGCCGGGCGGGCGCTACTCGCCGCAGACCACGCGCTCGCCGCCCGACCAGATCCGGACCTCCGTGCCGACAGGAGTGTACTCGCACGGAGCGTCGAGGCGTCGCTGCGAACCGTTGACCGGGCGCTCGTCGACGCGATCGCCGAGCGAACGACCCTGTCGCGCGCACAGCGGCGGGCAGCCGTCTCGACCGTGAAAGCGATGTACGGCGACGTCGGAGCCAGGGCGATCGCCGTGAGCGACGGTGCCTACGCAGACGCGGTCGCGGACGAGGTAGCCCGGATCGGCGGGTTGACCGCCGGCGAACGCCGCGCACTCGCGGCTCGACTTCGGGTGGCGAGTGCGACCGCGACCGGTCGGGACGACGTCCGAATCCCGGCGAGTCTCGTCGACGAGCCGGCACAGCTAGCTCGCGAGCAGATGCGGGCGGAGCTGGCTGGCGCCATCGAGACGGGTGCAGAAGCAGCCGTCACGAACGCCACAGAGCGGTGGGCGCCGAATTCGACGCCTCGCGTCGGCGCCGGGCTGCCGGTGGCACCGATGCCCGCGTACTGGGTCGCCACGGTGAACGCCTGGCGCGTTCAGGTCCGTGGTTCGTACCCACGATTCACGCTCACCGCCGACGTCGGGCCGCCGAACCGCCGGTTCGAGTACGTGCGCGAGGCCGCGGCAGTGACCGTGACCGTCGGCGGTGACACGATCCAGCTGGGTACGAACGAGCCGGTGGCGTTCGAAACCGGGACGGTGATCGTCGTTGCGGTCCCGCCGGGCCCGCCCGGCGTCGGCGACGTCGACGGCACCCGTGACGAGCGCTCGCCGGGGTGGTAAGCGTGAGCGGCGCCGTCGGCGAGCGGGGTGGCGGGGCGCCGGCAGCGTGACCGGTGGCGTTTTGAGCCGTCGAGTCGGAAACCCGGTATGTTCCACGAATGCGTCGAGTCGGCCGCCACCCAGGACGCGGGTGCGGGCGATGGCGATGCCGATGCGGGCGACGCGCTCGAAGCCGACTCGCTGTTGGCGGCGTTCGAGGCGCGCCTGCACGAGGCGCTGGAGGGCACCGACCACGACCGGATCGTCGCGGAGACGAGGCTCGCTTCGAGCGAGGTCGCGGCGGTCGCCGACGGCGACGTGGCGACGCTCAGCGTCGAAGCGGGGGCCGCGGTGTTCGCCACTACCGCCGAGCGCGACGTCGACGCGATCGTCGCCGAACTCAGGGACTACCTGCTGATGGGGATGACGACGGCGGTGCTCGACGTCGACACCATCGCCGCGGAGATAGACGCCGACCTCACCGGCCAGGAGGTACAACAGGCGCTCGAGGGGCGCACGGCGATGACGCTCGAACAGCTCGCAGACGTGCTGGCGGTCATCGAGCGGCGAAAGCGATGAGGGCCGTCGTCGTCGGCTGTGGGTACGTCGGGTGTGCACTCGCCGGGCAGCTCGCCGACGCCGGACACGAGGTCGTCGGTGTGCGACGATCGACGGCTGGACTGGAGCGTGTCACGGCGATCGACGAGTCGGTCGACGCGGTGCGAGCAGACGCGACGGTGCCAGCCACACTGGATTCGCTGCCCGATGCCGACGCAGTCGTGTTCGCCGCCAGTGCCGGCGGGCGCGGCGCGGACGTCGCACGCGAGGTCTACGTCGAGGGACTACGGAACGTGCTCGAGGAGTACGGCACGCGGGCAACGCCCCCGGACCGGCTCGTGTACACCTCTTCGACCGGCGTCTACGGGGACCACGACGGCGGGTGGGTCGACGAGACGACGCCGATCGAGCCGACGACGGCGAAGACACGCGTGCTCGCGACGGCCGAGACGGTCGCGCTGACCGAGACCGAAGCGTACGGCATCGACGGGACGGTGGCGCGGTTCGCGGGGCTCTACGGACCAGACCGATATCGGCTCGACCGGTACCTCGACGGACCGGTCACTGCCGGCTACCTCAACATGGTCCACCGCGACGACGCGGCGGGCGCGGTGCGGTACCTCCTCGAGGCCGACGTCGCCCGCGGCGAGCCGGTGGTCGTCGTCGACGACGAACCGGTGGACAAACACGCGTTTGCCGACTGGCTCGCCGCGGAGTGTGGCGTCGACGCGCCGCCGAAGCGGTCGAAGGCGGAGCGGATCGCGGACGGCGACCTCTCGACTGCAGCGGCACGGCGGATACGGACGAGCAAGCGGTGTTCGAACGAGAAACTACGGGCGCTCGGCTACGAGTTCGTGTATCCGACGTTTCGAACGGGATACCGTGCCGCGGTCGAGGCGTACACCGAATCAGTCTAGTCGGCCGCGGCGTGTCGGCCAGGCGCGTTGAGACCGTGCGCTTCGGTCCGACGCGTCGGCATATCAGGCGAACGCGAGCGAGTCGTCCGCGCCCGTGTCGGTGTCCTGTTGCAGCTTCTCGTACGCCTCGAGGAAGTCGGCGTCGGTGACCGTGGTGCGGTCGTCGCGGATGGCGAACATCCCCGCTTCCGTGCAGATCGCCTTGATGTCGGCACCGGAGGCGTCCTCGACCATCGCAGCGAGCTGCGTGAAGTCGATGTCCTCGGCGAGGTTCATCTTGCGGGTGTGGATCTGGAAGATGATCTCACGGCCGGCGGTGTCCGGCTTGGGCACCTCGATGAGCCGGTCGAACCGACCGGGACGCAAGATGGCGGGGTCGAGCATGTCGAAGCGGTTGGTGGCCGCGATGATCCGCACCTCGCCGCGCTCGTCGAAGCCGTCCATCTCCGAGAGTAGCTGCATCATGGTGCGCTGGACCTCGGCGTCACCGGAGGTCTTCGAGTCGGTCCGCTTCGAGGCGATAGCGTCGATCTCGTCGATGAAGATGACCGCGGGCTGGTTCTCACGGGCGACTTCGAACAGGTCACGGACCAGCTTCGCCCCCTCGCCGATGAACTTGTGGACGAGTTCGGAGCCGGCCATCTTGATGAACGTGGCGTCGGTCTCGTTTGCGACCGCCTTCGCTAGCATCGTCTTGCCCGTACCCGGGGGCCCGTACAGCAGGACGCCACTCGGCGGGTGGATACCGACGTCTTCGAACATCTCTGGGTGTTCGAGCGGCATCTCGACGGTCTCACGCACCTCCTGCATCTGGTCTTGGAGGCCGCCGATGTCCTCGTAGCTGACGTCGGGCGAGTGTTCGACCTGCATCACGCGCGCTCTGACGTCGGTCTCCTTTTCGAGTTTCTTGACGATCGAGAGCGAGTTGTTGACCGCGACGCGGTCGTCGGGCTCGACCTCCCGGCGCATCTCGGCGGTGATCTCCGTGAGCGCCTCTTGATTGTTGCCGTGCTGTTTGATCACCGCGCCGTCCTCGGTGAGCTCTTGTACCGTGGCGACGAAGAGCGGCGACTGTTTCAGCTTCTTGTTCTCGTGGGTGAGCCGTTCGAGCTTCTGCTGGTACTTGTTGTTCTCGGCGTTGGCGTCGAGCAGCTTGTCGCGCATCTCCTCGTTTTGCGACTCGAGCACCTCGAGACGATCCTGGAGCGTCTCGATCTTCTCCTGTCTCGACGCCGACCCTTCGTCGTACGGCATGTCGACGTCGTCGACGGTATCACTCATTACACGATATAAGACGACTCGCAGATAAGAGGCTTCGGGTGGGGGCACGTTCGCGGGTGACTGCCGATCGCGCTATTTCCTATGGTAATATATTTGGATAGCAAATATTATTATCCGGCATGAGTGAGGGACGGTACGCATGAGTGCCACGGATACCGTCGCGGTCGACGAAGCGTCCGCAGACCGATGGGAGCCGATTCGCGATCTCCCGCCGAGCGCGAAGCTCGTTGCAAAGGTCCTCGATTACAACGACACGCTGACACAGAGCGAGCTCGCGGCGGAGACACTGTTGCCGCCACGAACCGTCCGATACGCGCTGTCCCGACTGGAGGACGCAGACGCGGTCGACGCGCGGTTCTCGTTCACCGACGCTCGCAAGCGGGTATACACGCTCTCGATTTGAGCTACTGCGGGCGACAGTTCACGTACGAGGACGCACCACTGCCGGTATGGTCTCGACGGCCGACGTCAAACGCGCCCTCCGGGCGCTCGCGTTGCGAACAGAGACGGCGACCCGTCCATACGCGGCGGTGATAGACGAGGGGGACGCAGCCAGAGACGACCTCCGCCGGGCTGCTGGGTTCGTGAGTGCCGTGGGTCTCGACCGGCTCGAGAGCGCTGTGGACGCGGCGGCCCGCGCGGGAGACGACGAGCGGACCGTCCGCGGGCGCGATGCACTTGCCGCGTACCGTCGGTTCTGCGACGCTGCCCGTGCGTCGGCACCCGCACCTGCGTCCACGGACTCGGCGGCGTCGGGGTGTCGATCGGCCGCCGAGCCGGTCGGTCTCGAAGACGAAGGCGCCGAGACGGCCCGTCACGGCCCCGGAACCACTAAGCCTCCGACGAGTGAATCATCGGAGCGATGACACGGGTGATACACACCGGCGACACCCACATCGGGTACGCGCAGTACCACTCGCCGGTTAGACGTCAGGACTTCCTCGAGGCGTTCGACGCCGTCGTCGACGACGCGATCGACGACGACGTCGACGCCGTGGTGCACGCGGGCGACCTCTTTCACGACCGGCGGCCGGCGCTGTCGGACCTCATGGGGACGATTCGCGTCCTCAGGCGGCTCGCAGACGCCGCTATCCCGTTCCTCGCCGTCGTCGGCAACCACGAGGCGGCTCGCGGCGGCCAGTGGCTCGACCTCTTCGAGCGACTCGAACTGGCGACGCGACTCGGCGACGAGCCGGTCACGGTCGACGACACCGCGTTCTACGGGCTCGATCACGTCCCGGTCTCCCGACGAGACGAGCTCGGGTACGACTTCGTGTCGCACGACGCATCGTACGCCGCGCTCGTCGCCCACGGCCTCTTCGAGCCCTTCGCACACGCAGATTGGGACACGGAGACGGTGCTCGAAGAGAGCGACGTCGACTTCGACGCGGTGTTGCTCGGCGACAACCACACGCCCGGGCGGGCCGAGGTCGCCGACACGTGGGTCACCTATCCGGGGTCGACGGAGCGTGCGAGCGCGAGCGAGCGCGACGGGCGCGGCTACAACCTCGTTCGGTTCGACGAGGCGGCCGCCGCCGGCGACGACCGGGTCGAGATACGCCGACGGGCACTCGAGACGCGGCCGTTCGTCTTCGTCGAGGTCGACCTCGACGCCAGCGAGGGGGAGCCGGCGGTCCGCGAGCGCGTGCGCCAACACGACGTGACGGACGCGGTCGTGCTCGTCGAGGTGACCGGCGACGGCGACCCGATCACCCCGGCGGCGGTCGAGGCGTTCGCGACCGACCGGGGGGCGCTCATCGCCCGGGTCTCAGACCGGCGAACGGTCGAGACCGACGAGTCGGTCGACGTCCACTTCGCCGACCCCGAGTCGGCTGTCCGCGAGCGCGTCGAGTCGATGGGGCTCTCTGCGGCCGCCCTCGACGTCGACGACGCGGTTCGATCGCCGGCGGTCGCCGACAGCAACGTCCGCGAGACGGTGAAAGCTCGGGTGACGGACCGGCTCGAGGACCCGTCGGCGTTCGTCACGGCGGAGGAGACCGAACCGACAGAAGACGACCGCGACACTGCCGGCGTCGACGACGAGAGCGACACTGCCGGCGTCGACGACCGTCGTGACGCGAACGACGCAGACGGACCGACAGAGACGACGCCCGCCGACGGCCAGGTCTCCATGGAGGACTACCTGTGAGGTTCGAGCGAATCCGACTCAGAAACTTCAAACCGTACGGCGACGCAGACCTGCGGCTCACGGAGGGCGTCACGGTCATCCACGGCCTCAACGGGAGCGGCAAGTCGTCGCTGCTCGAGGCCTGTTTCTTCGCACTGTACGGCTCGAAGGCGCTGGAGGGGACTCTCGATGAGGTCGTCACGAACGGCGAAGACGAGACCGAACTCACGCTCTGGTTCACCCACGACGGCGTCTCCTACCGCGTCGACCGGCGACTACGCGAGTACGACGACCGGGTCGACCACGACTGTACGCTTGAGGCGACCGACGGCACAGAGACGACTCGCGACGGAGCGACTGCGGTGCGACGGTTCGTGACGGAGCTGCTCCGGATGGACGCCGACGCCTTCGTCAACTGCGCGTACGTGCGACAGGGCGAGGTGAACGCGCTGATCAACGCGACGCCGAGCCGGCGACAGGACATCATCGACGACCTGCTCCAACTCGGGGTGTTAGAGGAGTATCGCGAACGGGCGGGCGACGCACGACTGGGCGTCGAAGACGTGTTGAACGCCAAGCGGGCCGTCCTCGAGGAGAAAGAGAGCCGAATCGAAACGAAAGCCGAGGAAGATCCACACGAGCGACTCAACGGGCTCGAGTCGAAGCTGACGGACGTCGAGGCGACGATCGATCGGTACGAGACGCAACGCGAGCGGGCGAAGGCGTCGCGCGACGAGGCCGCAGCGACGCTCGAGACACACGAAGAACAGCGCGCCGAGCTCGAGGAGATCGACGAGGAGGTCGACGCGATCGAGTCGGCGATACGAGAGACGGAGCGCGAACGCGAGGCACACCGTGAGGCGATCACCGAGGCACGCGAGGCGATCGAGAGCGCCACCGACGAGCTTCGAGCACACCTGGAGACGGCCGGACTCGACGAGGCGACCGACGAGGCGATCGCCGAGCGACGAGCCGAACTCGACGAGCGCGCGGCGACGGTGCGCGAGTCGCTCGACGAGCGCCGGGTGAACGCGGAGGCGTTTCGCAACCAGGCAGCGAACCTCGCGGAGAAGGCAGACGACAGCGCTGAGCGCGCAGCGGAGGCGACGCGAGCGGCCGCCGAGCTCGAGGAAGCGGCCGAGGAGGCCGAAGCGGAAGCGACCGCGCACGACGAACGGATCGCAGAGCTACGAGACGAAGCGGAGACGCTTCGAGAGCGGTTCGTGACGGCTGACGTCGAGCGCGACGCGGTCGCCGAGCGACTGGAGACCCTCCGTGAGCGACGCGGAACGGTCCGCGAGCGGATCGCGACGCACGCCGCCGACCTGGAGAACGCCCGCGAACGCGTCGCCGAGGCCGAGGCGCTGCTCGACGCCGGAAAGTGCCCGACCTGTGGGCAGTCGGTCGACGACGCCCCGCACGCGACGGGTATCGACACCGATCGCCAGCGGGTCGACGAGCTGTCGAGCGCACTCGAGGACGCCCGCGAACGCGAACAGACGCTCGACGAGCAGATCGAACGGGTCGAGACGCTCGTCGAGACGGCCTCGCGGCTCGACACGATCGACGAGCAGACGACGCGGTTGGCCGACGAGGCCGAGTCGGCGCGGGCGACCGCCGAGGAACACCGTGCGTCCGCCGAGGCGAAGCGGGAGCGGGCCGCCGAGCTGGAGGCAGAAGCGGCCGATCTCCGCACGGTCGCCGACGACAAGCGCGAGGCGGCCGAGACGGCCGCCGACCGGGTCGACGAGCTCGAGGACGATCGTGAGGCCATCGAGGCGTCTCGCGCGGCGGTCGGGGACGTCGAGGACCGGCTCGACCGCATCGACGAGCTCGAGGCGACGGTCGAGCGGCGGCGCGAGAAGCGCGCGGACCTCGACGCGGTGAACGACGAGCGACGCGACCGACTCGCCGACAAGCGCGCGCGCCGCGACGAGCTCCGCGAGGCAGTCGACGAGGAGGCGATCGAGGCGGCTCGTGAGCGGCGGGCGGAGGCCGAGGCGTACCTCGAGCGGGTGGACGAAGAGCTCGACCGGCTCGACGGCGAGCGAAGTGACCTCCAGAGCGCCATCGGGAGCGTTCGTGGCGAGATCGAGGCGCTCGAGACGCTCCGCGAGGAGCGGGACGCGCTCGCCTCGACGGTCGCCGACCTGGAGTCGCTCTACGAGGAGGTCGCCGACCTCGAGTCGACGTACGGCGACCTCAGGGCGGAGCTGCGCCAGCGAAACGTCCGCGAACTCGAGCGGACACTGAACGAGACGTTCGAGCTAGTGTACGGCAACGACGCCTACTCACACATCGAGCTGGACGGGCAGTACGCACTCACGGTCTACCAGAAGGACGGGGAGGCACTCGACCCCGACCAGCTCTCCGGCGGCGAGCGGGCACTGTTCAACCTCTCGTTGCGCTGTGCGATCTATCGGCTCCTCGCAGAGGGGATCGAGGGCGCGGCACCGACGCCGCCGTTGATCCTCGACGAGCCGACGGTGTTTCTGGACGCCGGGCACGTCTCACGGCTCGTCGACCTCATCGAGGAGATGCGCGGGTTCGGCGTCCGCCAGATCGTGATCGTGAGCCACGACGACGAGCTCGTCGGCGCCGCAGACGAACTCGTCACCGTCGAGAAGGATCCGCGGACGAACCGGTCGACCGTCACGCGCGCCGACGTCGTCGGCGTAGCGGCGGCGTCACCCGGCGGCGACTGACCTGTGCTCAGCCATCCGCAGAATGCACGTCGGCGTCGCGAGCGCGAAGCGACACGATCGCGCCCCTCGCGAGGTCGGTCGCGGCGTACCCACGCCGGCCGTCAACCTCGGTAGCGTCGACCAGTCCGGCGACCTGGAGCTCCGTGAGCCGTCCGTGGAGGTCGGACTCACACAGGTCGTACGCGTCAAGCACGGTGACCGCCGCGAGTGGGCCTCGGTCGACGAGTTCGACGAGGAGGCCGAGCGTCTCGTCGTCGTGCACCGCTCGGATCAGCCGCCGAACCGGTTCGTCGACGGCGCCAGCGGCGGTCGACAGCGGGGACGCCTCGTCGACCAGCTCCAACTCGGCGTTCGGCACGTAGCGTTCTTCGCCCGTCTTTGGATCGCGGATTCGGCTCGACTCACTCGACCGTTTCAAAAGGAGGTATGCGGTTCCGTCCGCGTCTCGGACCGTTCGCATAGAGTATCTGAGACGAGTGAGACGTATTATGCTTCCGGGGAGTCGTCGTCGGTCGGATCGTCGGCCGAGGCGTCGGTCGGATCGTTGGCGACCTCGACGGCACCCAGTTCGCGCTCGTCTGCGGACTCGCGCGACTGGTCCCACGCTCGCCACGTCTGGTAGGTTCGTACGCCGGCAAGGACCCCAACGAAGAGGAGGAGCGCACCGACTTGGGTCATTCCCTCGAAGAACCACACCATCGGACCGAGCGCGACGAGGAGGACCGCGACGTTCGCGTAGATGACGGCGGCGACGAACGCGCTCAGAGTGTTGTTGTCGAGGTCGCTCGCGCCCGCGAAGTCGCCGCCGTCGTCGAACGTCTTCACCTTCGGCGCCTCGGGGACGTCGGGCCGAAGCTCTCGCTCGGCGTCGGACGGTTCACCGAACGGGATCTCGCCTTCGTCCTCCTCGTCGACGGGTAACACACCGTACGGAACGAGACGACGGGGGAAAGTCGTTGTGCCCGGCAGCCGGTGGCGCATCGAAGCGGTCGTCCATCCGACGGTCGGCGACACGGCGATCGGTCAGGTGGCGTCAGCGAGCGGGATCGTCTGTGTCGACTCGACCCACGCGAGCGGGTTGCCGGCGTCGAAGAACACCACGTTGCCGTCGTCTTCGTACGCCTCTACCTCGACGGCTGCCGCCTGGAGGGTTCCGGAGCAGTGCGTCGGGTCGTCCCGGCGAGGGGTCGATGACATGGACTGTGTTAGGTTCTCACACGGTATAGATGTTTCCGTGGCGTCGCACAGACCACCGGCCGGGGCGGTGACGTACGGGCCGTGGAGTGGGGCTCGTCGGCCCGAACGCCGAGCTTTTTAGCGCGGTACGCACAAAAGAGTAGTATGACTCAGTCGGGGCTCTCGGACTTCTCTGCGCCCGAAGGGGCGACCGGCGACGGATCCGACGCGAGCCGGGACGACCTCGCCGCGGCGGAGGCGAAGGTCGTCGCGGGTGGCGGACACGGGCGCGTCAGCGACGTCGTCGACGTCGACGAGGCCGCGTTTCCGGCGTCGACCGGCACCGTCGAACTGCTCGTCACCCAGATCGATTACACCGTCGAGGGGTACGGCGACGACGAGTACCCCGTCGTCCACGTGTTCGGCCGTCGACCGGTCTCCGACGGCAACGACGTCACAGAACACGTCCGCGTGCTCGGCGTCGAGCCGTACTTTTACGTTCCCACGGCGGAGCTCGATGCCGACCCGGTAGACGTGTACGACGCCGTCATCGGCACTCGTGAGACCGATCCGGACGGAGACAGATACGAGAGCATCCGCGGGGAGTCGCTCACGCGGATCGTGACGCGGACGCCCCGTGACGTGGGGACCATCCGTGACGAGTTCGAGACGACCTTCGAGGCCGACATTCGGTTTCCCAACCGGTTCCTGATCGACAACGGTCTCAACGGTGGGCTCCGCGTCGAAGAGCGCCGGCTCGACGACGACGCGGGAACCATACAGGTTCACGAGGGACACCTCGAGCCGGCCGACGTCGACGCCGAACTCCGGGTGAACACCTTCGACATCGAAGTCGACGACCGGCGAGGGTTTCCCGAGGACGGCGAAGAGCCGATCATCTGTCTCACCAGTCACGACTCTTACGACGACGAGTACGTCGTCTGGCTGTACGAGGCGCCCGACGCGGAGGTGCCGCCGCCCGAGGACCTGTCCGAGTACGAGGGCATCGGCGACGACGACGTCGCACTCGACGTTCGGACCTACGAGACGGAGGCGGCTATGCTCGACGCGTTCGTGACGTACCTCGGTGAGACGGACCCCGACGTCGCGACCGGGTGGAACTTCGAGGACTTCGACGCGCCGTACCTGCTCGACCGCTTGGAGGTCCTCGACGAGCGCACCGACGAGTACGACCTCTCTATCGAACGGCTCTCGCGCGTCGACGAGGTGTGGCGGTCCGGGTGGGGCGGCCCGAACATCAAGGGACTCGTGGTGTTCGACCTGCTGTACGCGTACAAGCGGACCATGTTCACCGAACTCGAGTCGTATCGGCTGGACGCGGTCGGCGAACGCGAACTCGGCGTCGGCAAGGAGCGGTACGCCGGCGACATCGGCGACCTCTGGGAGCAGGACCCAGAACGGCTGTTAGCGTACAGCGTCCGGGACGTCGAACTCTGCGTCGAGATCGACCGGAAACAGGACGTGATCGCCTTCTGGGACGAGGTGCGCACCTTCGTTGGCTGTACGATCGAGGACGCGCCGACCCCCGGCGACGCCGTCGACATGTACGTCCTCCACAAGGCGTTCGGGAAGTTCGCGCTCCCGACGAAGGGCCAACAGGAGTCGGAGGACTTCGAGGGCGGTGCCGTCTTCGACCCGATTACGGGCGTCAAAGAGATGGTGACGGTCCAGGATCTGAAGTCGCTGTACCCGATGTGTATGGTGACGATCAACGCCGGTCCGGAGACGAAAGTCGACCCCGAGGCGTACGACGGCGAGACGTACGTCGCACCCAACGGGACCCACTTCAGGAAGGAGCCGGACGGCATCATGCGTGAGATGGTCGACGAACTGCTCTCCGAGCGCGAACAGAAGAAGGCGCTCCGGAACGACCACGACCCCGGTACCGAGCCGTACGAGCAGTACGACAGACAGCAAGGAGCTGTCAAGGTCATTATGAACTGCTTCACGCCGGACACCGAAGTCGTGACTCCCGACGGCGTTCGGTCGATCACGGATCTGGAGGTCGGCGACCCTGTGTACTCGCTCGACCCCGACACGGAGGAGATGGCGGTCAAGACCGTCGAGGAGACCCACGCGTACCCCAACTACCGAGGAGAACTCGTCGATATCGAGACCTCGAAGACCGACTTTCGCGTGACGCCAAACCACCGGATGCTCGTCCGGAAGAACCAGACGAACGGGATCACCGAGGACGGGTACGGGTTCGTGGAGGCGGGCGACCTCGACCGGGCGACGAACTACGAGCTACCCCACGACTGGGACGGACCGGACGGCGAGCGGGTCGACGAAGTCGATCTGACGGAGCTGATCGACGGCGAGTACGAGGTCTGGGTCCGACCGAGCGTCCACGGGCACGCGTTCACCGCCGGGCTCGGCTGGACGCCGCGACGGGTCCCGAAGGCGGACAGTGGACAGGCCGGCTACGTCTTCGCCGCTGAGGAGTTCGAAGACCACCGCGGGTACGTCGAGTCGGTTTGTGAGACGAGCTTCGTCCGCCACGAGTCCAGTCAAGAGTGGATCCCGCGAGTATTCGACGGCGACGACTTCCTCGAACTACTCGCGTGGTACGTCACAGAAGGGAACGTGTACACGCCAGCGGAGAAGCGATTCGGCGACGACCGTCGCGGCTCCGCGACCACGATACGGATCGCACAGCGCGCCGTGGCCGACGGCGGCGACTCCGGTCACGAGACGATCGGTCAGCTCCTCGACCGGATGGAACTGGGCTACTACGTCGACGACCGCAGCTATCAGTTCACCTCGGAGCTGCTCGGAGATCTCCTTCAAGATCGCTGTGGAGGCGGGAGCGTCGAGAAACGGATCCCGGATCGGGTCTTCGAGGCGAGCGCGACACAAAAGCGCGCGTTCTTGGAAACGCTGATCGACGGCGACGGCGACCACCAGACCGGATCGTGGCGGTACACGACGTCGAGCGAGCGGCTTCGAGACGACGTGCTCCGCCTGTGTGCGCACCTCGGACTCACCGCGAACTACACCCGCGACAGCGGAAGCTGGCGGATTTACGTCACAGAGGGCGGGAAGAACACGCTCCGGATGAATCGGAGCGGGTCCCGGAGCGAGGCCGACGACGGGGTCTACTGTGTGACTGTCGAGGACAACCACACGCTGCTCGCGGGGCGGAACGGAAAGTTCCAGTTCGTCGGGCAGTCGCTCTACGGCGTGACGGGATGGGATCGGTTCCGACTCTACGACAAGGAGGGGGCGGCGGCCGTTACGGCGACCGGCCGGGAGGTGATCGACTTCACCGAGGAGGCAGCCAGCGAACTCGACCACGAAGTCGCATACGGAGATACTGACAGTATTATGATATCTTTATCCGACATGTCAAAAGGAGATGCTATCGAGACCTCCTTCGACATACAAGCCCACATCAACGAGCGGTACGACGACTTCGCGCGCGACGAACTCAACGCCGAGTTCCATCGCTTCCAGATCGAGTTCGAGAAGCTCTATCGGCGGTTCTTTCAGGCGGGCAAGAAGAAGCGGTACGCGGGCCACATCGTCTGGAAGGAGGGCAAGGACGTCGACGACATCGACATCACCGGCTTCGAGTACAAGCGCTCCGACATCGCGGGTATCACGAAGGAGGTCCAACAACACGTCATCGAGACAATCGTCACGGGCGACGACATCGATGAGGACCTCGAGACAGTGAAGGCGTACCTCGCAGACATCATCGACGACTTCCTCGCGGGAAACGTCGACGTCGAGGAGGTCGGAATCCCGGGCGGAATCGGCAAGAAGCTCGACGCCTACGAGACGCCGACGGCGCAGGTTCGCGGCGCACAATACGCCAACGAGCTGTTGGGGACGAACTTCGGGAGCGGGTCGAAGCCAAAGCGACTCTACCTCTCGAAGGTGCACCCGGACTTCTGGCAGCGGATGGAGTCGGAGGAGGGACTCGACCCGCAGCGGAACGGGCTCTACGGGGAGTTCAAGCGCGACCCAGACGTAATCTGTTTCGAGTACGCCGATCAGATTCCCGACGAGTTCGAGATCGACTGGGAGAAGATGCTCGAGAAGACGCTCAAAGGACCGATCGAACGGATCATCGAGGCACTCGGGACCTCTTGGGAGGAGGTCAAGACGGGTCAAGAGCAGACCGGACTTGGCTCGTTTATGTGACGTTAGAAACTCGGGTTTTCGTCCGTGAAAGAAATCTTCTCGAAAGTGTGATTTTCGACGGAGAATCCGTAACTATTAACGTCGAGAGCCCCCATCATAGAAACACGAGGCACCTCACCACAGATGGCAACTCTCGAGATTACGAACCTACACGCACGAGTCGCAGAAGAGGGCGGTGAACGGATCCTTCGCGGTGTCGACCTCGAGGTCGAGTCCGGCGAGATCCACGCGCTCATGGGACCGAACGGCTCCGGGAAGTCGACGACCGCGAAGGTCATCGCCGGTCACCCGGCGTACGAAGTCACAGACGGCAGCGTCGCGCTTCACCTCGAAGAGGCTGACGTCGAAGACATCGACGTCGAACTCGACGACGAAGACTACCACTGGGAGCTGCTCGATCTCGAGCCGAACGAGCGCGCCGCACTCGGCATCTTCCTCGGGTTCCAGTACCCGGCCGAGATCGAAGGCGTCACGATGACGAACTTCCTCCGACAGGCGCTCAACGCGAAGGCCGACGAGCGCGAGGAGCTCTTCGAGGACGAAGACGACGAAGAAGCCGAAGCCGACGACGACGCCGGCTACGACACCTCCCCGATGGAGGGTCCCGCTGACGACGGCGAGATCGGCGTCGCCGAGTTCCAGGAGATCCTCTCAGAGAAGATGGAGCTCTTGGATATGGACGAGAAGTTCATGCAGCGCTACCTCAACGCCGGCTTCTCCGGCGGTGAGAAGAAACAGAACGAGGTTCTCCAGGCGGCGATGCTCGAGCCCTCGGTCGCGGTGCTCGACGAGATCGACTCCGGACTCGACATCGACCGGCTCCAGGACGTCTCGAAGGGCATCAACGCGCTTCGCGACGAGCAGGGAACCGGCATCCTCCAGATCACCCACTACCAGCGCATTCTCGACTACGTCGAGCCGGACCGCGTCCACGTGATGCTCGACGGCGAGGTCGCAAAGAGCGGCGGTCCCGAGCTCGCAGAGAAGCTCGAGGACGAGGGGTACGACTGGGTCCGCGAGGACGTCTACGAGGCAGCGTAAGCAACCAGCCGACCACGAGATACACACATGAGTTCACAAGATCACCTGAAAGAGACGGACACCGAGGCGCGCTTCGAGTTCAAAAAAGAAGAAAACTCCGCGTTCAAAAGCGAGCGCGGCCTCGACGAGGAGACCATCCGCGTCATCTCCGAGGACAAAGACGAGCCCGAGTGGATGCTCCAGCGTCGCCTCCGCGCCTTAGAACAGTTCCAGGCCATGCCAATGCCTACCGACTGGCCCGAAGCGCCCGACCTCTCTGAAATCGACATCGACGAGATCGTTCCCTACATCCGCCCCGACATCGACGTCCGCGGCGGCGTCGACGACTGGACCGACCTCCCCGACGACATCAAGGACACCTTCGACAAACTCGGCATCCCAGAGGCCGAAAAGAACGCCCTCTCCGGTGTCGGTGCCCAGTACGAGTCCGAAATCGTCTACCAGAACATGCAGGAACGCTGGGAGGAGAAAGGCGTCGTCTTCTGTGACATGGACAAGGCCGTCCAGGAGCACGAAGACCTCGTCAAAGAGTACTTCATGACCAAGGCCGTCCCCCCGAGCGACAACAAGTTCGCCGCGCTTCACGGCGCCATCTGGTCCGGCGGCTCGTTCGTCTACGTCCCCGAGGACACCACCGTCGAAATGCCCATCCAGGCGTACTTCCGGATGAACTCCGAGGGGATGGGCCAGTTCGAACACACCCTCATCATCGCCGAGGAGGGCTCGGAAGTCCACTACATCGAGGGGTGTTCGGCCCCCAAGTACTCCGCGTTCAACCTCCACTCGGGCGGCGTCGAAGTCTTCGTCAAAGAAGACGCCCACGTCCAGTACTCGACGGTGCAAAACTGGTCGAAGAACACGTACAACCTGAACACGAAGCGCGCGATCGCGGAGAAGAACGGCCGCATGGAGTGGATTTCGGGCTCGATGGGCTCGAAAGCCACGATGCTGTACCCGTCGACGATCCTGAAGGGTCGCGGCGCGTCGGACAACCACATCACGATCGCGTTCGCGGGCGACGGCCAGGACATCGACACGGGCGCGAAAGTGTACCACAACGCGCCGGAGACGAAGTCGACGATCGAGTCGAAGTCGATTTCGAAAGACGGCGGCCGGACGAACTACCGCGGGTTGGTCCACATCGCAGACGGCGCAGAGAACTCCTCGACGGCCGTGGAGTGTGACGCGCTGATGTTCGACAACGAGTCGACATCGGACACGATGCCGTACATGGAGATCAACGAGTCGAAAGTGGACGTGGCCCACGAGGCGACGGTGGGGAAGATCGGCGACGAGGACATCTTCTACCTGCAGTCGCGAGGACTCGACGACGACGACGCAAAACAAATGATCGTCTCCGGATTCATCGAACCGATCACGGAAGAACTCCCGATCGAGTACGCGGTCGAACTCAACCGACTCGTCGAACTCGAAATGGAGGGCTCGCTCGGGTAATCCATCATGAGCACACAAGCAATCGAGAGCCTCTCTGAGGACACCGTACGACGCATCGCCGACGACCGCGACGAGCCCGAGTGGCTCCTCGAAGCCCGCCTCGAGGCGCTCGAGGCGCTCGAGACGGCCGAGTTGCCCGACGTCATCCAGACGCCCGGACGCCGCTGGACCGACCTCGAGGCACTCGACTTCGAGGCGCTCGTCGACCCGTTGAATCAGGCCGACGAGACCGAGCGAGGCGGCGGCAGCGACGAGGTCGTCGTCGCGCCGTTCACCGAGGCGTTCGAAGAGTACGGCGACGTCCTCGAGGCGCACTTCGGGACGGTGCTCGACCCCGCCGAGAACTACCTCACCGCGCTGTCGGTCGCGCTGTTCACGACCGGGACGTTCGTCTACGTGCCCGAGGGCGTCGATGTCGAAGACGTCACGGTCCGCGCGGAGATGAACTCGCGGTCGTTGTTCAGCCAGACGCTCGTCGTGGCCGAGGAGTCGTCGTCAGTGACGATCCTCGAGTCGATCGCCTCGGGTGACGGCGACGTGGACGGCGACCGGTACTTCTCGAACCTCGTCGAGATCGTCGGCGGTGAGAACGCCGACGTCCAGTTCGGGTCCCTCCAGAACCTCGACGACGAGACGTACACCTACTCGCTGAAGCGCGGCGTGACAGACACGTACGCGACGATAGACTGGATCGAGAGCAACTTCGGCTCGAAGCTCACCCGGTCCGACGTCGAGACGGAGCTGAACGGCGACGGCTCCGAGAGCCAGATCGTCGGAACGTTCTTCGGCAGCGAAGACCAACACTTCGACGTCAACGCTCGCGTCTGGCATCAGGCCGAGCACACGACGGCCGACCTCGTCACGCGCGGCGTGCTCGACGACGTTGCCCGCTCGGTGTACGAGGGCGTCCAAGACGTCGGCGACGACGCGTGGAACACCTCGAGTTACCAGCGTGAGAACACCCTGATGCTCTCGGACGAGGCCGAAGCGGACGCGTCGCCGAAGCTGATCATCCACAATCACGACACCGAGGCCTCGCACTCGGCGACGGTCGGGCAGGTCGACGCGGAGGACCTGTTCTACCTCGAGAGCCGGTCGGTCGACTCGCGGTCGGCACGAAACATGCTCGTTGAGGGCTTCTTCGTGCCCGTTCTCGAGGAGATCGCGGTCGACGAGTTCCGACAGGACGTCGAGGACCTCGTCCAGGCGCGGCTCGGGTAGGCACGACGGCTGCAGGCCGAGTGTTTGCGCGGACGCCAGCGCACCGAGTCGGCTGCCACGCGACGTGAGGGAACGGCTTAAGTCAGAACGGGACCGACGCATCGAGTATGCGAACGGGTGAACAGCGCGACGGGTGGTCGTCGTGAGCGTCAGTCAGCGGGTCTCTTCGGACGACCAGCTCGCCCGGCTGCTCCAGATCGGGATCGTCTTAGAACAGGTCGTCGAGGCGCGCGCCCACCATCACACGGAGAGCCTCGAGGAAGAGCTCGACGAGGAGGTAGAGACGCTGCTCGCCGAGGCCGCCGCCGAGTCGGCGGACCACCGCGGTCGGCTCGAGGCGCTGGTCGACGCGCTCGGTGTCGACAGCGTCCCCTTCGAGGAGATCGAGTCGTTAGTCGACGCGCGGTACGGGCAGACGAGACCGGAGGACTTCGACGGCGTGTTGTACGACCAGCTGTGTAACGAAGAGACCGCCTACAAGTTCTACGACGACCTCATCGGGGCGATAGTGGAGTCGGACGCGGCGTTTTCACTCGACCGGTCGGTGCTGCTTGAGACGCTACGGGCGATACGCGAGGAGGAGGCCGAGGGCGTGAGTGAGGTCACAGCCGTCATGGAGCGACGATGAGCGGGAAACGTGCCACGAGGAGCCGAACGACGAGTACGACCGCCACGGAGACGAGCGCCGACGGAGGAGAGTCGTGAACACCGCAGACCAGTATCTCAAGACGATATACGTCGTACAGCAGCAGGAGGACGGACCCGCCTCAACCGGGTCGATAGCCGACGCGCTCGACGTGAGCCCGGCGAGCGCGAACGAAATGATCGGAAAACTCGAATCCCGCGGACTCGCCGAACACGAGAAGTACAAAGGCGTCAGGCTCACCGACGACGGCATCTTCGAGGCGCGCGAGGCACTGCAGACGTACTGTATCATCGAGCGGTTCCTCGCGAACGTGCTCGCCGTCGAAGCGTTTCGTGAGGAGGCGCGCGAGCTTGAGGCGGTCATCGACGACACCGTCGCAGAGCGGCTCGATACGATCATCGACCGACAGCCCGAGTGCCCGGACTGTTTCGACCCCGACAGCGACGCCTGTGCGTGTTTAGAGGCGGTGAGCGCGCCGGTCGAATCGGAGTGACGGACGCGCGCCGTGCGGGCGCGTAGGTGGCCAGGTTAAACACCAGTCGAGTAGCGAAGGATGCCCGCGATACCGCCGAAGGCGTCGAGCAGCTGTTCGCCCTTTTCGAAGTCCGTCGAGATGAACTTCGTCTCCGTGCCGCGTTGTTCGGCGATGGACATCAGATGCTCGATGACGTCTTCGCGTGCCTCAACAGCCGCCGACTCACCACACTCAGAACACTCGTGGTCGGGCGTCGAGTGGCGGGCGTCGACGACCTCGAACTCCTCGTGACCGTTCGGACACTCGTAGACGATCACGTCAGAGCGGAGGTCTTCCGAGATGAGGAGGCGGTCGACGGATCCCATGATCAGGTTCCGGCGGGTCTGTTCGAAGCCGTAGGTGGCCTCCTCACCGGTGTTGAGGTTCTCGAAGAACTCCTCCATCTGGCGTTTGTCCTCGACGATCTCTTGATCGGCGAGGGCATCGCTCGCGGCGTCGACGAGGTCTTTCAGCCCGGACTCGTCGGTGTACGCGACGTCGAACTTTCCGAGCACCTTGTCTTGGAGCTCGTGGTGGAGGTAGTCGCCGTCGAGGAACTCGTCTTTGGTCGGGGACGGACCGCCGACGAGTACCCCGTCGAGTTCGTGACGCTTGTCCACGAAGAGGTCGTTGGCCATGCCCGCGACCTCCTGGTAGAAGTTGTCGATAGCCTCGAGCCGGAGGCGCGCGAACCGCTGGGCGGACTGCCCACCCTTGCGCTGTTTGCCGGGGACGAGCGAGGAGGCAGATTTGACCGGTTCGACCCGCTTGCCTTTCAGCCACCCCACGTTCGCCTCGCGGCGGTCTAAGACGACGAGCCCGAAGAGGCCGGAGTCGGTGAGCATGTGCTCTAACGGCTCCGTGAGGAAGTCCGAGTCACAGTGGTATCGGAACGACTCGACCGGCTGTGGGGGTGACTCGAGGGTTCGAGTCACCATGTCGGTCTGTCCGCCGCCGGCGTCGATGGCCCCAGAGAAGATCACCATTCCGTTCTCGGGCGGGTACGTGTCGTAGTAGCGAAGCCGGTCTTTGATGCTCGTGAGCGCGTCTTGGACGTTTGTCCGGGTCTGTTTGGACTTGATGTTGGACGCCTCGCTGTGTTCTTGGGTGACGTGGGCGACGACGTCGGAGATCTGTCTGTCTTCGGGGATGTAGATCGTGACGAGCTGTGTGCCGGAGCCCTCGTACGCTTTGAGCTCCTCGATGACCTTGCGGAACTCGTACTTCCGTCGGTCCGTGGAGTCTCCCGTGGTGCTCGTGTTGCTCATGCTGGTCTCTTCGTGGTACGAAGTGGCCAACACAGTAAAGATACCCGACTTCTCGTCTCGGGCCGGCTGGCGGTCGAGGAGGCGGTCAGAACGCGTGGTCGGGCGGAAGGTAGTTTTATCACCCTCCATCGGGAGGACCCAGGTGCATGACCCCGCCCCACGACGACTCGGTCCGCCTGCCGTCCTCCACCGCGGAGGCGTGGGTCGCACACGCGGCGCTGCTCGACGCCTACGAGCGCGCCGTCGACGCCGGCGAAGACGGGAGCCGACACGGCGAAGCACTCGAGCAGATAGAGGCGGGGTGCGCGCTCGACCGAGCCGGTCGCGTGCTCCTCTGTGAGGCGCTCGTCGAGTACCTCGCCGACGCCCCGCTTCGCGACCGTGCCGTCGGGCGGACCCTCCTCCGTCGGACCCGAGAGCACGGCACATCAACGAGCCAGCACGTGTGAACCGTCTCGAGGCCGAGCAACGTAGCAGTCGCCTCGGCGACGTGTGAACGCAGAGTGTGTTCGGAAGGGGGAGGCGGGGGACCGTCGGTCGTCGCGGGACGCGGACGTCACCCGGTGTGGTCGACGTCTGGCTGTGTCGGCTGGTGCTCGTCTGCTGCCTCTTCGACGGGAATCTGGTGGGCCGACTCGCCGAAGCCTGCCGAGAGGATCCGTGTCATTCCTTCTTCGACCGTCTCGCCGGTCTCGTCTACCCGGTCGGGGTCGACCTCTATCACGAAGCCGGTGGTGATGTTCGGTGCGGTCGGCATGAAGAGCACGATACGGCCGTCACGGGTCCGTTTACCCGTCCGGAACGCGGTCATGCGGTGGCCGGGCCACGTCTCGACGTAGACGGGGCTCTGAAGCTCGTCGGTGCCGGAGATGGCGGTCTCGGCGGCGAGTTTCGAGGCGTTGTACACCACGCGCAGCGCGGGGATGTGGTTGATCAGGTCGTCGACTTTCGACTCCGCGACACGACCGAGCGTCGTGCGCATGAAGTAGCCAACGCCGAGCACGAGGGTCGCGAACACCGCGAGCGCGATGACGACCCGTGAGAGCGGCGCGAGCGGTTCGGGGATCCCCGTCGGTTGGAGGGCGTCGACGAGCGGGATCGCCGCGATCTGGAGGTATATCCACCGGATGACGAGCAGCAACACCAAAAGCGGCGCCAGAACGATGAGTCCGCTGGCGAAGTCGCGTTTCCACGTAGGCATCTGTTGGCTGTGCATGCGGTGCCGCGGCTTAAGAGGGCTTTCAAACGTCGGTCAAGCGACCATTTCGTCGGCGAACTGACGACTCACGCCGGCAGATCCGGGGCATATATGACGTCGACCGTTCACCGAACGGGCATGATCGCGTCGACGATCGCGACCGCACTCTGGGCGATGGGGCCGGCGTACGTGCCCAACAACGCGGCGGTGCTCGCCGGTGGCGGCGACCCCATCGACGGCGGCCGCGAGTGGCGCGGACGTCGGCTCCTCGGGGACGGGAAGACGTGGCGCGGGTCCGCGGCCGGGACGCTCGCCGGGGTCGCGCTCGCGCTCGTGCTCAACGCGGTCGTCGGGCCGGCGAGTGGCGCTCTCGGTGTGTCGCTGCCGACGTTTCCGATATCGGTCGCACTCGCGCTCGCGGCGGGCGCGATGGCCGGCGACGTGGGGGCGTCGTTTCTCAAGCGGCGGGTCGGCCGCGAACGCGGCGCCTCGTTCCCGGGGCTCGACCAACTCGACTTCGTCGTCGGCGCGTTGGCCGCCGTCTTCGTCGTCGCCCCCGGCTGGGCGGGTGACGTGTTCACCCCGCTCGTCGTCGTCGCCGTCGTGGTCGTGACGCCGGTGCTTCACCTCGGGACGAACATCGTCGCGTACGCGGCCGGGCTCAAATCCGAACCCTGGTGACCACCCGGAGTGGGCTGGTGGCAGCCGGACCCGCGAACAGCGCGTGTTTCCAAGCGACGAGGAACGCAGAAAGATACTTATTTGTGTATGGTATACAGTGTCATGCAATGGCGACTGCACCCAGCTCCGAGGACGACCTGTTCGACGAGTTCCTTTCCGACCGCGGCCACGAGATGACGACTGGACGCTGGGAGCGATCGTATAACAAGCTCCAATGTCCGGAGTGCGGGGCCCTCCACGACGAGGGATCGATGTCGTGTACGGTGTGTGGGTGGGATCCGAGCTGAGACCCGCGAAAGCCGGCTGTCAGCGTTTCTTCCTCCGTGATCGGGGCGGCAGTATTATGTATGCCGATTTAGTAGGGGTGCGTATGCCGACGTGTCAGAACTGCGGCTCCTTCGTCACGGCCGACTACGTACGGGTGTTCACGCCGAACGACGTCGACCGCCCTCGCGTCTGTCCCGCGTGCGAAGACCTCGTGCGCGACGGTGCCGACGTCCGTGAAGCGCGCGCGACCCGGAGCAGCTGATCGCGTTCGAGCCGTCTCTCGGCGGCCTCCAGCCGACGACGAGCAGGTGCCGTCCGCCGGCGTCTAGCCGCCGTGTGGCCCGTGTAGGCGAGTGTCTACCGCGGCGCTGAGCGACCCCATGAGCCATGGCGTTTAAGCCCAACCGGCTTCAGTAGACGGTAATGACCGACCCTACGGTGACTCGGCTGTTCGGTGGTCCCGGCAGCGGAAAGACCACCGCCCTCCTCGACCGCGTCGAGGCCATCCTCGAAGACGACGGCGCCGACGTGCGAGACGTGCTCGTCGTCTCGTACACGCGCGCCGCGGCCGCCGAGATTCGCGAGCGCCTCGCGGAGCGACTCGGCGTCTCTCCCCGCAGTCTCAAAGGGAACGTGTGTACGATGCACGCGAAGGCGTACGAACTGCTCGACCTCTCGCGCGGCGACGTCGTCGGCGAGGACGACAAAGAGGCGTTCTGTACGGAGTACGGCCTCGAGTTCGAGGATCAACACGGCGGCGCCGGTCGTCGGACCGCCCGGTCGACGACGATCGGCAACAAGATCATCGCCACCTCACAGTGGCTCCAGCGGACCGAACGTGAGGTCGCAGACTGGTACGACGTCCCGTTCCAGTGGGACGTCGAGGAGGTCAGACTCCCCCCAGAAATCGACCCCAACGCCCAGCAGGGCAACAAGTACACGCCCACGTGGTCGACCGACGACGACCGGATCGACATCCCCGAGGCGATCCGTGCCTGGCGGACGTACAAAGGCGAAAACGGGCTCGTCGGGTTCGCAGACATGCTCGAACGGGTCGCCGGCCGCTCGCTCGTGCCGAGCGTCGAGTACCTCGTCATCGACGAGTTTCAGGACATCACGACGCTCCAGTACGACGTCTTCGAGGAGTGGCGTCCCCACATGGAGCGGGTGCTCATCGCCGGCGACGACGACCAAGTCGTCTACGCGTGGCAGGGCGCAGACCCCGACCTCCTCTTGGATACGCCGGTGGACGACGACGAGGTCCTCCCGAACTCCTATCGGCTGCCCTCGGAGATACTGAACGTCGTCAACGCGGAGATCCGCCACATCGACAAGCGCCAGGAAAAAGACCTCAAGCCGCGCAAGGAGGGCGGGAGCGTCGAGGCGATCGAGTCGCCCTCGATGCTCGAACTCGTCCGAAACGTCCGGTACACGGTCGACGACGAGGACGGGAGCGTGATGTGTCTGTTCCGCGCGCGCTATCAGATGTTCGACTTCATCGACGAGTTCATCGGCCACGGCATCCCCTTCACGATGTTGACCGACGGCCGAATGTGGACCGATCGGCTTCGAGACTACGTCGCGGCCGTCGAGAAGCTCGAGGCGGACGAGCCGGTGACGCTGCTCGAGGCGCGCCGGCTCGCCGACATGCTTCAAGCCTCCGCGTTCGGCACGAACGACCGGGAGACGCTGTACGACCTGCTCGACGACCGCGAGGAGGCAGCCGACACCGACGACCTCGCCGCGATCGCCGTCGAGCCGGACGCGGTGACCGACCGCGTCCCGTTCATGCCCGACCCCGAGAGCGCGGCGGACATGGTGCGGAAGGTGACGAGCTTCCAGCGCAAGTCGATGGACGCGTACTTCGCCGGCGACTACCGCGGCGCGGACCCGGACGCGGTCCGTGTCGGGACGATCCACTCCGCGAAGGGCCGGGAAGCCGACCACGTGTTCCTCGCGACGGACCTCACGGAGAAGGTAGTCGAGCAGATGGCCGCCTCCGTCGACGACCCGACGGCCGTCCCCGGCGTCGACGAGTTCACGAAGACGACGAATCCGGTTCCGGTGTTGACCGACAACGAGCGCCGAGTGTTCTACGTCGGGATGTCCCGTGCCCGCGAGCGGCTCGTGGTCTTAGAGAACCTCGTCAGCGGCGCGCCAACGCTTCCAATCAGCGTCATCCTGTTCAACGAGCGTCGCGAGGAGCCGGCACAGGAACTCGTCGAGACGGTCCAAGCGTCGGTCTCGGTGCCCGAACCCGAGCCGTGACGGCGGACGCTGGACGTCCCGCTCGCGATATCGCGCCGCTTCAGCCCGATCTCAGGCCGATTCTCGATGCGGTGACGACGGCTGCGGCGGCGGGGTTCGTCGCCGTCGGTGCCGACGCCGACCGCCGGTACCTCACGGGGCTCGACGCCTCGACGCCCGGCGGCGTCGTCGTCGTTCCCGGTGACGGTCCGACCCCGCCACGAGCGACGTGCTGTGTCCCACCCGACTGCGCCATTCGTGCCGAGGAGGCGTTCGTCGACGCGGCGCTCGATGTCCCCTCGCCCGCAACCGACCCGCCGAGCGCCGACGCGTTTCACGACGGCGTCGTTCGACAGGTCGTCGCCGTGTCGGCGGCCGACCCGACCGGTCTCGCCGTCGCGTCGGTGCTGTCGCGTGACTACGAGCGCGGCGGCGGGGACGCCGCAGACGGTGACGAGTCTATGGGGTCGCAGACTGGCGTGGACGCGAGTGGCGCGAGGGACGGAGACACCGACGGTCCGACCGTGCTCGTCCCGCGGTCGATCCCGCACGACGCGGCGCTTTACCTCGAGCGTGCGGGCTTCGCCGTCGCGTCGACGACGGCCGTTCGGGACGCGCGCGCACAGAAGCGCCCCAGAGCCGTCGACCGTATCCGTCGAGCACAGCGCGCGGCCGCTGCGGCGATGGCGCGTGCAGAGACGATGCTCGCTCGCGCGACGGTGGCGCGTCGCGACGACCCAAAGGTGGACACGGACGCGATGGGCGACACCGTCGGCGCCGACGGCGTCGCCACCGACGACACGGCCGACCCACGCCCGGTGTGCCGTCTCGACGGCGAATCGCTCACCGTCGGTCGGCTCCGTCGGGCGGTGCACGCGACGCTCGCCACACGCGGCATGTACGGGGACGGTGCCGTCGTCGCCGCAGGACCCGCATCGGTCGCGCGTCGGCCCCCGATTCACGACGCGGCACCGGTTCGACCGGGAGCGCCCGTCGTGGTGTCGATCACGCCGCGCGGGCCGTCGGGGTACCACGGGCGGCTCACGCGAACGTTCGTCGTCGACGGCGACGGCGGGTGGGACCGGCGGGCGTACGTTGCGGTCGAGGCGGCACAGGCGGCCGCGCTCGCCGAGGTGACGCCCGGCACGGTCGCCGCCGCGGTCGGCGAGGAGGCAGCCGCCGAGATTGCGGCGTACGGGTTCGATCCGGCGGCAGACCGCACCGAGCCCGACTACGTTCACGACGCCGGCGGCGGCATCGGCCTCTCGGCGCGCGAGCCGCCTTCGCTCGCGAGCGACTCGGTGCTCCGAGCCGGACACACGCTCGCCGTCGAACCGGGCATCTCACACCCAGCACACGGCGGTGTTCGGCTCGGAGACGTCGTCGTGGTCACCGACGATGGCGCCGAGCGGCTCGTCGAGTACCCGTTCGGAACGACGCCGGCGGTGCGGTCGACCGACGGGGCCGACGAGCCGGTGACACGGTCGAACGAGTGAGGTGCCAGATTGGGCGTTCGACTCCACTCTTCGACCCGTCGGCGTGTGGCGGTCACCCGACGACCGCCGCCAGTGCGTCCATGGCGCGGTCGACCCGGTCGAAGTCGGCGTTGTACCCCATGTGTCCGACTCGGAGGACGTCGTCGGCGAGGTCGCCGAGGCCGGTCGCGAGCACGACGTTGTGTTCGTCGGCGAGGTCGCGCTGGACGCGCGCCGCCTCGCCGGGTAGCGACAGCGCCGTCACCGTCGGTGCGCTCCGGGCGGGATCGGCGTAGCAGTCGATGCCGATCTCGGCGGCCCGCTCGCGACAGTGTGCGGCGACGGACTCGTGTCTGGCGTACACCGTGTCGAGCCCCTCCTCGAGGAGCATCGCGAGCGACTCGTCGAGCGCGGCGACGAGCGCCGACAGGTGGGTGTACGGGAACCCGTCGGAGACGTCCCGCCAGGGCGCCAGGTTCGTGTACAGCGACGCCGGGTCGGTCGCCTCGACCGCGTCCCACGCGCGCTCGCTCACCGAGACGGTCGTGAGCCCGGGCGGCGCACTCAACGCTTTCTGTGAGGCACCGAGACAGATGTCGACGCCGTCAGACGGGACCGGCATCCCGCCGAGCGAGGAGACGGCGTCGACGACCGTGAGCACGTCGTGGTCGGCCAGCTTTGTGAGGATCGGCTCGAGGTCGGTGACGACGCCCGTCGGCGTCTCACAGTGGACCATCGTCGCGGCCGCGAACTCGTGCTCAGCGAGCGCAGCCTCGACCGCCGCGACGTCGAGTGGCTCGTCGTAGTCCGCCGAGACGACCGTCGGCTCCCCGTCGTACTGCCGGACGAAGTCGGCGAAGCCGTCGCCGTAGACCCCGTTCGAGACGCACAGCACCCGGTCGCCAGGAGTAATAGTCGACGCGATCGCCGCCTCAAGACCCAAGATCCCCTCGCCGCCGAGGACGACCACGTCGTCGTCGGTGCCGTATACGGTCTGGAGGGCCGCACAGACGTCGGCGTAGCGGTCGTCGAACGCCGGTTCGACGTCCGGGTTGAGGGCGGGCTCGGCGAGCCGGTCGCGGACGCGCGGTGGGACGGCCGTCGGGCCGGGTGTGAGACGCATGCGTATCGGGTAGACGGGCCCCGCAGTTAACGCTCTGGGGTGGCACTCTGCTGAGAGAAACGGTTAACCGAAGCCGCACGGAGACGAGTTCATGGCCAAGTTCGCGCCGTCGGCGCTTGAGTCGTACATCTTCTCGCGGACGGGAGCCGAAACCGACGACCTCCTCGTCGGGGGCGGGTACGCCGAGGACGCGGCCGCGATCGACCCCGGCGACCGGCCGCTCGTCGTCAGCACGGACCCGATCTCGTTTGCGGCCGACAGGATCGGCACCCTCGGCGTCGCCGTCGCGAGCAACGACGTCGCGGCCTGTGGCGGGACGCCCGAGTGGCTCGTCTCGACGATCTTCGTGCCGTCTACGGACCTCGACGTCCTCGACGACGTCACCGCCCAACTCGACGCCGAGGCCGCTCGACTGGGGATCACCATCGTCGGTGGTCACACGGAGACGGTTCCAGCGCTCCCGCGGCCGACGCTCTCGTTGACCTGTCTCGGGTCGACCGACCGCTACGTCCCAACCGGGGGCGCAGCGCCGGGCGACGTCGTGGTACTCACCGAGGGTGCGGGCATCGAGGCGACTGCGATCCTCGCGGCCGACTTCCGCGAGTCACTGCTCGAGACCGGCGTCGAGGAGGCGACGCTCGACCGCGGCGAGACGTTCTTCGAGGCGATCAGCGTCGTTCCGGAGGCGGCCGTGCTCGCTCCCGTCGCCACGTCGATGCACGATCCGACCGAGGGAGGGGTGCTCAACGGACTCGTCGAGTGTGCCTGCGCGTCCGACGTACGGATCTCGCTCGACGCGACCGACGTACCGGTCCGGGAGCCGACACGCCGGCTCTGTGCGGCCGCCGGCGTCGACCCACTGCGCGTCTTCGGGTCGGGTGCGCTGCTCGCGACGGTTCCCGCCGACCGGGCGGCGTCGGCGCTCGAGGCGCTCGAAGCCGAAGACATCGACGCGACCGCGCTTGCGACGGTCGAACCGGCGGCGGGCGAGCCGGGCGTCGTTCTCGACGGGGAGCGGTTCACCGGCGGCGTCGAAGACGACCTGTACGCGCTCTGGGAGTGACCGAAGGTGTGTGCCGGTCGATGGGGTTCACTGTGAGAGTACGTCGACCGCGGTAGCCGCGAACGCCGCCGGCTCGAGGCCATCGAGTCGGTCGTCGCCGAGCGTGAGCCGCAGTCGAGGGCGGCCGACGTCGATCGGCACCTTCTCCGTGTCGATGAGCCCGGCGTCTTCGAGCCGCGTCTTCGTTCGCGAGAACGTCGCCTTGGAGGCGATCCCGACGTCTTCGCCCCACTTCGAGACGTCGTACAACAGGACGTCGTTGCGGGCGGCTACGAGCAGTGCGACGGTCACCTCGTCGAGGACGTCGGTCTGGTCGGGTACAGCTGCCTCGAGGACTGCGTCGAAGTCGTCGCGGACGTCGGGGCCGATCTCGTCGGCGAGCGTCTCACGAACGCGGCGCAGTGAGGGGGTTCGGAGGTCGTACGTCGAGGCGGCCTCGAAGGCGTCTCTGTGTGGTTCGGCCACGGCGTCGACGAACGCCTCGTCGGTCGTCGAGAGCGCACCGACCGCCTCGCCGGCGGTGACGAACGCCACGACCCGTTCGTCCGAGATGAGGAGGGTGTTGTCGACCGACGCGTCGAGCACTCGCAGGTCGAGTGCGCCGTCCTCGACGAGGTCGGCCGCGCGCGACGCGACGGAGAAGGTTCCCGCGAGCGTCTTCGAGACGGCCTCGTCGGCGAGCACGGACAGCGGCGGAAGATCCGTGCGATCCGCGGCGGCCTCGACGAGCGACACGAGCGTTTCGGCCGATGGGTCGACCACGAGTACTTCTGCCGTCGATCCCGCGACCGTCGCGTCGAGCACTGCCTCGACGTCTGCCGCCACCAGATTCGACACCATCGTTCTCCTTGTATAACACCTGGTACCGTATTTAATATTATCGAAATTTGGAGCGAAGAATCCTGTGAACCCGGTCGCGACGACGCGCTCGCCCGATCCGAGCGGACCGGCTTCGCGGCCGAGGACGGACAGCCTTATTGCCCGTTCGGCCGGACGATACACATGGTTAACGACAGCCTCCGAGCGGTCGACTCGGCGGTGGCAGACGCCCTGGACGGCGAGCGCACGCGGCAAGAGGAGACGCTCGCGATGATCGCGAGCGAGAACTACGTGAGTCAGGCGGTGCTCGAAGCGCAGGGGAGCGTCCTCACCAACAAGTACGCGGAGGGGTATCCGGGCTCGCGGTACTACGCCGGCTGTGAGTACGCAGACGAGGTTGAAGAGCTGGCGATCGAACGCGCGAAAGAGCTGTGGGGTGCCGACCACGTCAACGTCCAGCCACACTCGGGGACGCAGGCGAACCAGGCGGTGTACTACGCGACGTTGGAGCCGGGCGATAAGATCCTCTCGCTCGAGTTGAACCACGGCGGGCACCTCTCACACGGGCACCCGGCGAACTTCACCGGACAGATCTACGACGTCGAGCAGTACGAGGTCGACGCAGAGACCGGCTACATCGACTACGAGGGACTCCACGAGACGGCCGAGTCGTTCGACCCCGACATCATCGTCTCGGGGTACTCTGCGTATCCCCGCGCGGTCGACTGGGAGGCGATCCAGGCGGCCGCCGACGCGGTCGACGCCTACCACCTCGCCGACATCGCGCACATCACGGGCCTCGTCGCCGCCGGCGTCCACCCCTCACCCGTCGGCGTCGCCGACTTCGTCACCGGCTCGACGCACAAGACGATCCGCGCGGGTCGCGGCGGCATCGTCATGTGTGACGACCAGTTCGCCGACGACATCGACAAGGCGGTGTTCCCGGGTGGGCAGGGCGGTCCCCTGATGCACAACGTCGCGGGGAAGGCGGTCGGGTTCAAAGAGGCACTCGAGCCGGCCTTCGAGGAGTACGCCGCACGAGTCGTCGACAACGCGCGGGTGCTCGCCGAGACGCTCTCCGATCACGGCCTTTCGCTCGTCTCTGGTGGCACCGACAACCACCTCGTCTTGGTCGACCTCCGTGAGTCTCATCCCGACCTCTCCGGTGGCGACGCCGAGGACGCCCTCGCGGCCGCGAACGTCGTGCTCAACGGGAACACCGTACCGGGCGAGACGCGCTCGCCGTTCGACCCCTCGGGAATTCGGGCGGGAACGGCTGGGCTAACCACCCGCGGGTTCGACGCCGACGCCATCGCCGAGGTCGGCGACCTCATCTACCGCGTCGTCGACGACGCCGACAGCGACGACGTTATCTACGAGGTCGGCGAGCGCGTCGTCGAGCTTTGCGCCGAGTACCCGCTGTACGAGTGAGTCGGTCGGGCCTCACCGGCCCGTCATCGACGACTCGTCCGACCGAATCCGTGCGTACAAAGTAGGGTGACTGCGCAGAAGGCGTATGGACGACCAGTCGTTTCTCGGCCGGCGGCTCGACCGCGCGGCCGCACCGCTCGCCGTCGGCGACCTACTCGTGTTGCTCACCTTCTTGACGCTTGGAACGCTCAGGCACTCGTCTGTCGCTTTCTTGACCGACCGGCCGGCGTACCTGCTTGGCGTGTGGGCGCCGTTCGTGATCGGGTGGGCGATCGTCGCACCCCTCGTCGGCGCGTACTCGGCCGGTGCGGCCGAGACGGCGAAGTCGTCGGTCCCACTCGTCGTTCGGTCGTGGGTGCCGGCGGCTGCGGTCGGGCTCGCCTTACGGGCGGTCGCCTTTCGTGGCGGGGCCGCTCCGGCGTTCGCGGTCGTCGTGGTCGTGACCGGCACGGTCGCGCTCGGCGGCTGGCGTGCGCTCTACTTCAGGCTGCGACGGTAGCGGGCTTCGGAGAAGCGACCGGCCCGGCCGCGCGCGTGCCGCGAGCGATCCGCTCGTTTGCGATCGTTCCTACGGGGTAGTTCGACGGTCCTGTCCGTTGAGATCGGTCATAACTTATGAGATCCTTTAGGGTGTACACGATCAACTGCATCACGAGGTCACGCGAAAAAATTATGTGGATCTCACGCGTAGTGTGTGATGAGATCATGAGTCGCTATTACGACTACGTCCTCGGACTGATTCCGACCGCACTGATCGGCGTGACCGTGTGCCTCTCGGCCGTCGGCGCGTCGTGGCACACCGCAGTGCCAGCGGGCGCAGCCGTCGCGATCGGCGTGATGGCACACGCGATGTTCGTCAGGGCGCCACAGCCGACGTCGACAGCGGCCGTCGCCGACGCCGCGGCGAGCGCGTCAGACGTCGCTGGGGCGACCGCGATCGGATCGGACGCGGTAGGGTCGGGGTCCGACGCCGAGTCGGGGTCGGACGCGGGGCGTGCGACATCTGGGTCCGGACGCGCCGGGTCCGGGTCCAGCCGATACGGCTCGGGGACGACCTCCGTCGCCGGCGGGGACTGACCGACTCGACGGCGCGGTCAGCACCGCGGAAGTTCGACGGCGCGGCCGGCACCGCGGAGGTTCGGCGGCGCGGCCCGTGCGTCCACACCCTGTACGGTTTAGTCGGCGGCGACCGAGCGGTCGGGTATGACCGACGCGTTGTTCCTCACGAGTGAGGCGGTCGACGACCTCGCGACGCCCGCAGACTACGTCGCCGCCGTCCGCGACGGGTACCGAGAGGTGGGTGAAGGCGCACCGGCCGAACCGCGGACTCTGCTCCCGAGCGGAGACCCACCGGGGATGCTCACGACATACGTCGCGATGCTCCCCGAGGTCGGGGCCATGGGCGGGTACACGTACGCGGCCGGGTTCGCCGAGCGCGACGCGTGGTTTCTGACGCCGTTGTTCGACGCCGAGACCGGCGAGCCGCTCGCGGTCATCGACGGTGCCTCGATGAACCCGTTCAAGACCGGTGCCGCCGGCGCGGTCGCGGTCGACGCGCTCGCGCGACCGGACGCGTCGACCGTGGCGGTGATCGGTAGCGGGCCACAAGCACGCGGGCAACTCCGGACGACGGCGACCGTGCGAGACCTCACGGGAGTACGGGTGTTCTCGCCCACGCCGGCCAACCGCGAGTCGTTCGCCGACGAGTTCGCCGAGCGGTTGGATGCGGACGTCACCGCGGTGTCGTCTGCGAATGCGGCGCTCGCTGGTGCCGACGTCGTGATCACCGCGACGACCGCGAGCGAGCCGGTGATCGCCGACGCCGACGTCGAGCCCGGCACGCACGTGACGGCGATGGGGCAGTACGCGGCCGACAAACACGAACTCCCTCCAGAACTCGTCGCACGGGCGACGTACGTCCCCGATCTGACCGCCAGAGCGACCCGCGACGCGGGGTCGTTCATCGCCGCCCGTGAGGCCGGGCTGGTGAGCGACGACGACCTCGAGGTCGAGCTCGGTGACGTCGTCGCCGGGAGCCACCCGGGTCGGACGAGCGACGATGAGGTGACCGTCTTCGACTCCGGCGGGACCGGTATCGAGACCGTCGCGGCCGCGCACATGCTCTACGAGCGAGCTCGGGAGGCCGGGCGGGGGACCCCGCTGTCTATCGCTCCGGCGAGTGAGGCGCTCACCGGTTTGTGACCGTGCTCAAGGGCGACGGCATACGCTCTCCAACCCGTTGGCTCTGTTGAAATCCTATGTCGCAGACAGATATCGGTTGACACAACAAAAAAGTCGTGACTGACCGCGATCCGTCCACGGTGGCGTCACGGGCGTCATATTGCTGCCTGTATCGTCTACACCCTCCCGGGCCGATTCGCTCACATACGTAGTTGGTGGATATGTGACCGAGACGGCCCACGGCACCCGGACGCCAGTTAGGCCACGCCCTCCCCAGCCGATTCGCTCGGTCGCTTCGCTCCCTCGCTCATCCCTCGCACGTGCTCGCGGGCACGCCTCCGGCGGCCCGCGAGGCGCGCGCCATCATGTAGGGTGTGTCCGTCGGTGGTCGCTGTCGGTGATTGCTACTCGAGCCGGTAGCGAAGGATCGCAGCGATCCCGCCGAGTGCGGCGAGCTGCTCGCCCGGATCGAACTCGGCCGAGAAGACGACCACGTCACCGCCCTGTTGTTCGACCGACTCGATGACCGCGTTCACGTCTACCGACCAGTCGCCCTCGCCCTGCCGCTCGGTTCGGAGGCGCTCGTCGACGACGAGGAGCGTCTCGACCGCACCGAACTCGGCGGCCTCGGCGACGTCCTCGGGGCCGTACGTCGCCTTGCCGTCCGTCGCGATGTGCTCTGTGAGGTCGTCGATGAGTGAGGCCTCAGTCGAGATGCGAGTCGCCTCCTGTACCTCGTCGACCGCACCACGCGTCAGGACCTCGTGGACGCCCCGGTCCCCGGCGGCCGCGGTGTCGACGACCGTTACGCGGTCGGCCACGTCCGTGCTGGACTCCTCGAGGTAGTCGCGCGCGTCGTTCTTCGTGAATCCCGGCCCGGCGAGGATCACCGCGTCGGCGTCGAGGTGCCCGAGCGCCTCGGCGAGCTCGGCGAACAGCTCCTCGCGTGGCCGTGCGTACTCGCCTTTTCCGGTCGGCCTCGTGAACGAGGCGTACTCTTCGGTGCCGTACTGTTGGACGGTGTGAATCGACGCCGCCCCCTCCTCGACGGTGGCGATAGCGACGTCTGGATTCTCGGCCGCCGCTGTCGCCTCCTGGATGCGCTCCGTCTGGTCCGGTTTGAAGTGCTTCTCGACCGTGACCTCGTCGTGTCGCTCGACGTTGAGCGTGTGATGGCTGCCGAGCTGGTCCTCCCGAGAGCAGCCGACGATGGTCCCACCGACCCGGAGCCGGTTGGCGAACCGAGCGAACTCGACGTCTGCTACCTCAAGCGTGACGAAGAGGTGCTCGCGCTGGCCACCGGTGTCCCGCATGCGGTCGTCGTCACGCTGTATCCGTCGAGTGGTGTCACCTTCGACCCGGTCGCCCGGCTCGAGCACGTGAGCGAGGTGCCAGAGGTCGTCGACGTTCTCGGGGACGAGCGTGAGCCGCTCGCGGCCCTCCTCGCCGTAGCCCCGCTGGGCGATTCGCATGTCGTGTCGTTCGGACGGGGTCGTATCAACCCTTGCCATCCCGCGCCCACTCGGAGCGAAGACGTCGACGACGACCACCGGCCGACAGCTGTCGACGAGATTGGTGAAACATCCTTCACCGGTCCTTTATGCCGGCTGCAAGCGTACGCCGAGTTGGCCGCACGGGACAATCGTGTGCCTCTGACAGACCCGATACCGGTCGCCCGTCGTGGCGACCCCCGTTTGCGGCTTTCCTCGCGCACCCCACGCCACCGAACAGCCGCCGGTACCGATTTACCTCGGCGCGTCGACGCGCCACTATGGGAGACGAGGCGCCCCCAGCGATCGAGCCGACGCTCCGCAGCTACGGCATCAGCGTCGAGTCGGTCGACGTCGGCGACCCGCTCGATCTGACGTACATGACGGCGTTTCCCGGCCGCGAGGTTCATCGCCGCGAGATCGGTCGGGCGCTCAACGCACTCATCGACCGCGCCGAAGCCGGCGCGTGGGAGCCGGTCCGCGTCGAGGCGACGGTCGTGCGCAGCCCCGGTGACCCGCTCGGGTCGTGGGCCGCGGCGCCCGAGTGGTTCGACGCGCTCCTCGCGTACGAGATCTCCGAGACGGAGTTCTCCACGCGCGTCCTCGAGACCGTCCGCCACGTCGACGAGGAGGACGACACGCTGTGACCCGCCGGACACCGCTGAATCGGGCCCAGCGCGGGCTCACGCGACCGTCGCGTGAACGGTTCGCGACGCGAACGCTCGCGTTCGAGGTCGACGGTGACCGCTGTCGCGGCACCCTCGTGTGTCCGAGCGGGGTCGACGACCCGCCGGTCGTCGTGATGGGGCCAGGACTCGGCGCGACGCGGCGGTTTGGGTACCGCGCGGTCGCAGAGCGGTTCGCCGTCGACGGTCGGGCGTCGTTCGTCTTCGATTATCGTGGGTTCGGGGACTCGGTGGGCACCGACCACTTGATCCATCCCGAGCGTCAGCGGGCCGACTACGTCGGAGCCCTCGACCGGCTGTCGCGGGTCGACGCACTCGGCACGGAGCGCGTTCTGTGGGGGACGTCGCTGGCGGCCGGTCACGCGCTCGTCCTCGGGGCAGAGCGACGAGCCGTCGACGCCGTGATCGCCGTGTCGCCGGTCCTCGACTGGCAGGGAGTGGTTCGAGCGCGTGGGGGACGGTACCTGGCTCGTGCCGCCGCTGCCGTCGTACGCGATCGGCTCGGGAGCCGGGTCGGTGGCGGCGTCACCGTCCCGATCGTCGGAGCGCCCGGGTCACTCGCGGCGCTCACCGAGCCGGGAGTGCGCCGTGGGTACCTCGACCTCGTCGACCGTGAGCACACGTGGCGAAACGAGACGCCGGCACGGTCGCTGTCGCTGCTGGGGGGGTATCGTCCGATCGAGCACGTCGGGCAGGTCCGGGCCCCGACGCTCTTGCTCGGTGGTGCAGACGACCCGCTCGTCTCGCCGTCGACGATGCACGGAGCGGGCGAGCGACTCGATCGCGGCACCGTCGTCACGATGCCCGGGACGCACGTCTCGCCGCTCGGGACGCGACTCGAGACGGCGATCGAGTACCAACAGACGTTTCTTCGCGACGTCCTCGGCGGCTGACCGGCGGCTGCTGGCCCCCGATGGGATCGCCTTTTAGCCCGAGCCGCCACTACGCTCGGTATGACCGTCGTCGCGATGGTGAGCGTCGCACCGGTGATCGAAGACAGCATGGCCGGCGAAGTGGCGAAGGCCGTGGCCGCGCTCGACGACTTCGACGTCAGCTACGAGACGAACCCGATGGGGACGGTGATCGAAGCCGCCGACGTCGAGACGCTCCTCGACGCGGTCGGTGCCGCCCACCGGGCGGTCGACGGCGACCGTGTCTCGACGGTCGTGAAGATCGACGACAAACGGACCGTCGAGACGTCGGCCGACGCGAAGGTCGAGTCCGTCGAAGACCACCTCGGTCACCCGGCGCGCAGCGACCGGTGACCGACCGGGCCGCGCGGCGTGGATCGTTGCGTATCCGCAACTGATATCGCCCAGTGGTAAGTGCGTAGACGCATGGCGATACTCGTCACAGGTGCGAGCCGTGGTGTCGGTCGGGCAGTCGCCGTCGAACTCGCGGCACACGACGTCGTCGTGAACTACCACGAGCGCGAGGACGCGGCCGAAGCGACCGTCGAGGCCGTCGAGGCGGCTGGCGGCTCGGCCGTCGCCGTCCAGGCTGACGTGTCCGAGTCGACCGAGGCCGACCGGCTGGTCGAGACGGCGGTGTCGGCGTTCGACGAGCTCGACGCCGTCGTGAACAACGCGGGGATCACCCGGCCGCATCGGCTGACGGACACGACGGACGAGACGTGGAACGCGGTGATCGAGACGAACCTCTCCGGGGCGTTCTACGTCACCCGGGCGGCGGCACCACACCTCAGAGAGGCCGCCGGCGACGTCGTCTTCGTCTCGAGCGTCGGCGGCACGCTCGGCACCGTCGACGCCAGCTACGCGGCCAGCAAAGCCGGTCTCCACGGACTGACGCGATCGCTCGCGCGCGAGCTCGGCCCGGACGGCGTACAGGTGAACGCGGTCGCGCCCGGCCCCGTCGAGACGTCGCTCAACGAGGTCATCCTCGAGTACCTCGAGTCGACCGACTTCCACGGGCACGAACACGTCGACACGCACCTGCCGTCGTACGCGTGTACGCCCGCGGACGTGGCCGACTCAGTTCGATACCTCCTCGGAAACGAGTACGTGCACGGGGAGGTGCTCGAGGTCGACGGCGGCATGCACCTGTGAGGCGGCAGACGTGGGGCGAGCAGGGCCGTCCAGGAGCGACCAAGGGTCGTCTCGACGTCGGACCAGACCGGCACTCACAGCGGACGCTGTGTCGCCGCCGCGTCCCGACTCGGACGGGCGCCGTCGCCGCCGAGCGCCGGTTGCACACACCACCGACAGTAGCGGTACCTGGCCCGGTTCGTCGCGCCACACGACTGACACGCGACGGTCGCTTCGCTCGTCTCGAGCGGCGGCGGGGTGTCCGCTGGCTCTGACGCCGCTTCGCCGCGCTCGCTCGCGTCCATGACCGCGGCGAATCCGGTCTGGTGCTCGGAGTCTGGGCCCGCACCGCCGGATCCCAACACCCGCTCGAGGTCCACGTCGCCACGGAGGACCGCCAGCGTGATCGCCAGGTTGATCACGAGTACGGCCACGAAGAGGGCGGCGAGCAGTGCTCCGGACATCGTGTGTGACGTTGCCACTCCATGCACATACGTGTGATGGTGGCGCTCGACGCGAACCGGACACACTTATCACACGGGGGCCGACGAGACACCCATGGCGGACCCAGTACACACGGACGACGCCCCGGAGGCGGTGGGCGCGTACAGTCAGGCGAAGGCAACGGCGGACCTCGTGTTCACCGCCGGACAGATACCGCTGACGCCGGACGGCGACCTCCGCGCCGACGCGTCGATCGAGACGCAGACGCGACTCGCGCTCGACAACCTCGTGGCCGTCCTCAAGACGGCCGGTGCCGGTCCAGCAGACGTCCTCAAGACGACGGTGTATCTGGCCGACATCGACGACTTCGACGCGATGAACGCGGCGTACGCCGAGTACTTCGAGACGGCGCCGCCGGCGCGGTCGGCAGTACAGGCGGGGGCGCTCCCGAAGGGGGTCGGAGTCGAGATCGAAGCCGTCGCCAGCCGCGAGTGAGATGCCTGCTGGGGGTGACGAGTCGGGATCGGTGCGTGAGCCGGAGGGAGTCGGTGGTCGGTCGTCGACTCGACGCGACCGGCTCCGGTCGGCTGTGCTCTGGGGGATCGTCGGTGGACTCTCCGTCGTCGTGCTCGCGCAGGGGTGGCTGCTCGTCGGTGGGTCGCTGCCGATCTCGTTCGTCGGGGTGGTCGCACTCGCGGGGAGTGTCGCCGCGACCACCGGTGCCGTGGCGTTCGTGACCGAGCACCGCATCGCCCGAAAGCGGTCGAAGAGAAGGACTTAACTCGCCCAGCGAAGTAGCTTCGGACGAGCCAGGATGGCCGAGTGGTAAGGCGCACGCCTGGAAAGCGTGTTCCTTCACGGGATCGGGGGTTCAAATCCCTCTCCTGGCGTTCTACCGACCAGAGCGACGGCACCGGAGAGCGTGCGCCGGAAGCTTCTTATGTGTGGTATACGTTGCCATGGTTGAGTATGCCAGACACGAAAACCGGCCGCGAACGGAAGGGAACCGGGAAGCGCCGACAGCTCGAGCACCACCTCGTTCGGCGGGAGCTCGAGGCCGACGACGAGCCACCGGCTCCCGACGACGCGGGCGGGACCGTGTCGCTCGTCGACACCGAGTAGCCGCATCGACGGACACACCCTACATGATGGCGCGCGCCTCGCGGGCCGCGAAGCGTGCCCGCGAGCGCGTGCGAGGGATGAGCGAGGGAGCGACGCGACCGAGCGAATCGGCTGGGGAGGGTGTGGCGGTAACTGGTGCCCGGCAGTCGCTCGGCCGTCTCGATTACACGACCACCATACACGTACGGGAGCGAATCGGCCCGGGGGGGCGTGGCCCAATTAGTGCCCGGGTGTCGCACGGCCGTCTCAGTCGCACACCCATCACCAACGTATAGAATCGGCCCGGGAGGGCGTGGCGAAGTGGTGCCCGGGTGTCGCGCGGTCGTGTTCGTCACACAACCACGTTCATACACGTACGGAATCGGTTGGGGAGGGCGTGGCCCGAGTGGCGTCCGGGTGTCACGACATCGTCTCACCCACACCGTCACGTTCACACCCGTATTGGGGAGGGCGTGGCCCGAGTGGCGTCCGGGTGTCGCACGGTCGTCTCGAGCGCGACACGGGACGTCGAGCGGTCGCGAACGCCTCGTCAGCGGGCTCGACAGCACCCGACGTTTAACCTGGTACCGCCCGAACCGACACCCATGCGTGGACTCCACGTCGGAACCGTCGTCGGCATCCCGATCCGGCTCAACTGGACGTTCCTGATCGTCTTGCCGCTTTTCGCGTACCTCGTCGGCTCACAGGTGACGACGATCGCGGACGCGATGAACCAGACGCTCGGCGCCGGCATCGACCCGGCGGCGATCGGCTCGGGCGTCACCGCGTGGGCGCTCGGAGTAGTCGCGGTCGTCGGCCTCTTCGCCGGCGTCTTGCTCCACGAACTCGGCCACTCGATCGTCGCGATGCGGTACGGCTACGAGATCGAGTCGATCACGCTGTGGCTGCTCGGCGGGCTCGCGAACTTCGCGGCGTTTCCAGACGACTGGCGTCACGAACTCACCATCGCTATCGCCGGCCCGATCGTCAGCGTCGGCGTCGGGGGCGTCTGTTACGTCGTCTTCCGGCTCGCGCCCGCGGGAGCCGACGCACTGCTGTTCGTCTCCGGATACCTCGCGCTGTTGAACGTCGTGCTCGCGGGGTTCAACATGCTTCCGGCGTTTCCGATGGACGGCGGCCGCGTGTTGCGGGCGCTCTTGGCTCGCCGCCAGCCGCGTGCACAGGCGACCCAGCGGGCCGCAGCAGTCGGGAAGGTGTTCGCGTTTTTGCTCGGGCTCTTCGGACTGCTCTCGTTCCAGCTGTTGTTGATCGCGCTCGCCTTTTTCATCTACGTCGCCGCCTCCGGTGAGGCCCAACAGACCACGCTCCAGGCCGTCTTCGAAGACGTCACCGTCGGCGACGTGATGACGCCGAGCGCAGAGTTACACACCGTCACCGCGGAGACGTCGGTGGCCGAGTTGATGCACCGCATGTTCGAGCAGCGACACACGGGCTATCCGGTGATGGACGGCGACGACCTCGTCGGCATGGTCACTCTCGCAGACGCCCGCGACGTTCGTGAAGTCGAGCGCGACGCGTATCGCGTCGGAGACGTGATGGCGACCGAGATCGCCTCGGTGACGACCGACACCGACGCGATGACTGCCCTCCAGACCATGCAAGAACACGGCGTCGGACGGCTCCCGGTCGTCGACCGCACCGGGCGGCTCGTCGGACTCATCTCGCGGTCGGACCTGATGACCGCGTTCAACATCATCCAGACCGGCGGCAGCCCACGGAGCGGCTCGTCCCGTCGGCTCGACGACGGCCGCCGGCTGGTGTGAGACGGGGGCAGCCGGAGCCCACCCTACCGTCCCGACTCAGTCGTCGGCGGACCCGGCAGACGTCGACGCACCCGCCGCGGTCGAGCCGTCGTCCGTCGACTCGAGCGCCGAGAGGCGGTCGAGCGCGTCGACCATGGCGACGACGCTAGCCCGAGTGATGTCCGCGTCGGACGCCGAGACCGACACCGAGCGATCCCCGCGAGAGAGGTCGACCGCCACGGTGACCACGGCGTCGGTTCCGCCGGTGATGGCGTCGACGTGGTAGGCGTCGAGCTCGAAGGCCGTCTCGTCGACGCCCTCCGTCCCGTCGGCGAGGGCGGCTCGAACCGCCTCAAGGCCGGCGTCGACCGGTCCGGAGCCGGTGCCGGCTGCCATCCGCTCGTCGTCGCCGACGCGGAGCCTGACGGACGCGGAAGGGAGGTTCCCACCGGAGGTCGCAGAGAGGTCGACGAGCTCGACGTGGCGGTCGCGCTCGCGACCCTGAACGTCCTCCGCGATCGCGAGCAGGTCGGCGTCGGTGACGCGCTTTCCGCGGTCGCCGAGCTCTTTGACCCGCGCGACGACCTCGCGGAGCTCGTCGTCGTCGACGTCGAGGTCGTGCTCGGCGAGTGCGGCCGCGACGCCCGCCCGTCCCGCGTGTTTGCCCAACACGAGCCGGCGTTCTCTGCCGACCGTCTCCGGTGCGTACGGCTCGTACATCGTGCCGTCTTTCAGCGTCCCGTCGGTGTGGATTCCCGACTCGTGTGCGAAGGCGTTCGCGCCACACACCGCCTTGTTCGGGAGGAGCGCGACGCCCGTCGCCTCCGAGACGCGCCGGCAGAGCCGGTAGAGCCGGTCGAGCCGGACCGTCTCGACGCCGTAACACCGGTCGAGAGCGATGGCGACCTCCTCGAGTGCGACGTTGCCCGCTCGCTCGCCGACGCCCGTCACGGTCCCGTGGACGGTGTCGGCACCGGCACGGAGGCCCGCGTGCACGTTCGTGAGCCCGAAGCCGAGGTCGTCGTGCGTGTGGAGGCTCGTCGGACCGAGCGCAGCGAGCCGTGAGACGACGTCAGCGGTGCGCTCGGGGCCGGCCGCTCCGACGGTGTCACAGTAACAGATGCGGTCTGCACCCGCGTCGAGTCCGGCACCGAGCAGCCGCTCGAGGTAGTCGAGGTCGGCCCGCGAGCCGTCCTCACCGAGCACTTCGACCCACAGGCCGTGGTCGGTGGCGTACTCGACGAGTTCGACGGTAGTCTCGACGACGGCGTCGCGGTTCGAGCCGACCTTCGTCTCGACGTGTTTGTCGGAGGCCGGGACGACGAGGTTGACGCCGTCGACGCCGCAGTCCAGCGCGCGGTCGATGTCCGACTGGACCCCGCGTGCGAAGCTGGTGACGGTCGCGTCGAGACCCGCCGCAGCGACGCGACGGATGCCCTCCCGCTCGCCGGCCGAGGTGCACGCCGAGCCGGCCTCGACGACGTGGACGCCGGCGGCGTCGAGCTCGCGGGCTACGTCGACCTTCTCGGCCGGCGTGAGCGAGACGCCGGGCATCTGCTCGCCGTCGCGCAGCGTGGTGTCTAAGAGCTGTACCTCGTCGAGGGTGGTGAGTTGGGTCAAAACGGTCTCCGTCGTCGCAGGGTGGTCGCCGCCGCCGTCGGTGCGCGTGAGTCGGTCGTCGGGGGAGTGGTCACGGTCGGTGAATTTCACGGCCAGCCGCCGCGAGGCGACTTGCTCTATCCTCCGAACGACCACGAGCGTCTCGTGTCATTCGTACCCGTGGCGACGGGACACACCATATTAAATCGGACGGTTGCGCGGGCCGATAGCCGAGTGATCGTCGGTGAATACCGGGGGGCGGTGAAGATCTCTCGCCGCGCCATCGAGATCGCAGAGCGGATGCCCGGCGGAGGACGACCCCTCGTCGAGAGGCCGAATCAGCGCTCGTTACGCTGGCGTGAGGAGACGCAGTAGGCCGGCTGGTCGGGTCTGGGTCACCGGCTCGCGACTCGGCGCGCCGAAGAGAGCTACGTAGACACGAACTCGACGTCGGTTATCTCGAATCGGGCGCCGCCGTCTGCCCCGTCCGTGACGCGAATCTGCCAGTCGTGGGCGGTGACGATCTGTTCGACGATGCTCAGCCCGAATCCGGTCCCGTTCGTCGACCGTGAGTAGCCAGCCGCGAAGACGTCGGTACGGTTCCCAGGTGGAATCCCCGGACCGTCGTCTTCGACGTAGAACCCGCCGGCTACCTCCCCGACCGTCACGGTCGTGTCCGCCCCACCGTGCTCGACGGCGTTTCGAAACAGGTTCTCGAACACCTGTCTGAGCCGACTGTTGCTCGCTCGCACCTCGCGGTCGGTCTCTGTGATCAACGCCGCCTGCTTCGTCTCGACGGTCTCCCAACACCGGTCGCAGATCGCATCGAGCGGAACCGGTCGGGTGCCGGTCACCTCCTCGCCCTCCCGGGCCAGCGTCAGGAGATCGTCGATCAGCGTCTCCATGCGGCCGAGCGCTCGTCCGAGGGCGTCGAGGTGGCCGCTGTCACACTCGTCTGTGGCCAGCTCGAGCCGCCCCGTGGCGACGTTCAGCGGGTTCCGCAGATCGTGTGAGACGACGCTCGTGAACTCTTCGAGCCGCTCGTTCGCGCGCTTGACCGACTCACGCTCGGTGATGTCGATGTACATTGCTACCGTTCCGATGATCTCGCCGTCGGCCCTCCGGCGCGGAACCGCACGCAGGAGCGCCTCGACGACCGCACCGTCGGCAGTCTGGAGCTCGCGCTTTTCGCTGGTGAACCGTCCGTCGAGCGACGCCTCGTATCCGTTCGATCGGAGTCGGTCCACCGACGCCGGCGTGTAAAACTCCGCGAGCTCGCTGCCGCGTACGGCGTCCGCCCCGTATCCGAGCGTCTCGGTGAACTGGCCGTTGCAGTCTTCGACGACCGGTCGGCCGTCCTCGGATCGGGTGAGAACCGTCATCACTGGCGCTTCCTCGAACAGCGTTCGGTACTGGGTTTCGTATTTCGTCGCCAGTTGCTCCAATTCCTCAGTTTTGTGTTCCAGTTGCTGTTGGTGGTTTATGTGTTCGGTAATATCGGTCGCAACACCGGTGAGCTGTGACGGGTCGCCGTTCTCGTCAGTAATCGCGTCGAGGCGGGCCTGCACCCACCGCACACCACGGTCGGGGTGGTCGATACGGAACTCCTGTTCGCGTGGCCAGCCGGACGTTTCGCCCTGCTGGGCGTCCATTTCCGCAAGTAACTCGTCCTTGTCGTCGGGATGGACGTGTCGGAGCCATGCCATCGAGTCGTCGTATGCCTCTTCCGGGGTGATCCCGTAGATCGTTTCCACTGCTGGATTCACGTACTCGGTTTCGGAGTAGTCGGTCGGCAACAGGAAAAACGCGTCCTCAACGTTACCTGCGAATCGCTCGAACCGCTCGCGGATCGTCCGAAGCTCCTGCTCGCGCTCTTTGCGCTCGGTGATGTCCTGAAACGTCCCTTGAACGGCGATGAGTCCATCATCCTCACATACCGGCTCTCCAAGCGCGCGAACCCAGCGCACGTCGTCGTCGGCTGTGACGATCCGCAACTCCACGTCATACGGTTCGCCCTCGGATGTTAGACGGTCGACAGCCTCGCGAATCGTGTCTCTATCGTCGGAATGATAGAACTCGATGGCGTCTTCAATTCTCACATCGGCATCCGGTGGCAGTCCGTGGATCCGATACACTTCGTCCGACCACCGCAGCGACTCAGACTGCACGGTATACTCCCATCCACCGATACGTGCGACTTCTTGTGTCTCTTGTAGGAACTGGCGGCTCCGGTCAAGTTCCTGCTTTTGCTGTTTGCGTTCTGTTACATCACGATATAGCCACAAGTGTGCCTCCCCCTCGGGCAGGGTGTACGGCACGTAATCGCGTTCGAGCACGCGACCGTCTGCCAGCGGGAGTTCTTCGTTTTTCACCGGCTCTCGCCGTTCGATCCGTTCGGTAACCCCTTGGATAAATCCCTCCGGATCGGCGAACAGGTCCTTGAGTTCTTCAGCCGTCGCGGCGCAGTCACGCCCAGTGAGTTCATCACCGCCGATCGGTCTGCCAAACGTCTCTCCCAACAGGTCATTTGCCATGAGTATGTCGCGTTCAGCATCTTCGACGAGCACGCCCATCGGCAGGTGTTCGACTATCGTTCGGAGGATGGTGTTCGTCCGACGAAGCTCCTGTTCCCGTTCTTTGCGCTCAGTGACGTCTCGATTCGTACAGATCAGCGTGCCGTCGTCGAGCAACGAGAGGGTGATCTCCTGATGGACGGGCGCGCCGTCGCGCCGTTTTCCGACCGTCTCGCCGCGCCACTCGCCCGCACGGTCGAGTACCGGAAACACCTCCCGCTCGATCCGTGCGACCTCGTCGTCACCGTACAGTCGCCGCCAACTGCTGCCGATGAGCGTGTCGGGGTCGTACCCAAAGATGTCGGCGTGGGCGCGATTCATGTAGACGTACTCGCCGTCCGCGTTCAGGATCGAGATCCCGTCTATCGCCGCCGCCATCGCGGCTGACTGCATCTCTAGTTCGGCTTCCCGTTCTTTACGCTCGGTAATGTCCGTCGCGACGCCGAGTACGGCGTCGCCGTCCGTCTCCACTGGGTCGTAAGGAATCTTCGTCGTCTCCAACAGTCGCGTCTCACCGTCTGCGGTCGTCAGCGGCTCCTCCGGAACGTGTCTGGGCTCACCGGACTCGATGACCGCCTGGTCGTCGGCACGAAATCGTTCCACTTCCTCCTCGGAGTCGGCGAAGTCGGCGTCGGTAGCTCCTTCGAGGTCGTCGACGGTGGTCCCGTACGCGTCCGCGATGGCCTCGTTCGCCAGCAGGAACTCGCCGGTTTCGTCCTTGGCGAAGACGAACTGTGGGAGCAGATCCACGATCTGGCGCAGCCGGTCGCGCGTCGCTCGCGCACGCGCCTGGTGGCGGTACTTCTCGACGGCGTTGCGAATCTTGTTGGCGAGGATAGCGTACTGGCTCGTCCCGAACGCCTTCTGCAGGTAGTCCGTCACCCCGGCGGCGATCGCGTCGCTCGCGACCGTCTCGCTCCCTTCACCGGTGTACAGGATGAACGGCATCGCCGGGTACGCGTCGCGTACTCGGTCGAGAAACTCGATACCGTGCTGTTCGGGCATCTCGTAGTCGCTCACGATACAGTCGAACTCCTCCGTCCGAAGTCGATCGAACCCCTCACGAGCGCTCGTCGCCGTCTCGACGGTGAACGCGGAATCCTGCGCGGTGAGCATCTCGGCCGTCAGGTCCCCGACGGCTGGATCGTCGTCGACGTGAAGCACTGCGATCCCCGTCGTCTCAGACATACGTCACAGCCGGTGTAACCGACTCACATAGTAGTTGCGTCCCGGTTTTCACGAGCGATAGCAGGCTCGTCTGCGAGACGAAAGCCGGGCGTCTCAAGGGCGAAGCACACGCGGTCACTCGCCCGGGCGCAACAACGACCGAAGGGTGCGCCGGCTCGGCCCACACGTCTCACGATACGCACAGCTCGTACATCGGTCGTCTGCGACTCGCGCAGGCGGACCGTCTATCGCTCGTACCGCTCGCACCGTGCGCCGGTAGGTGGCCTTCCGACGGGTCGTGAGTCGCACCGTCCGGACGACGCCGACCGCCGGATACTCGACGAGGGCTCGCGGGATTTCACGCTCTCGTTCCCACGCGAGCGCCTTCGCCGCCGCCACCGCACGGACCGACTGCGGCTCCCAAACGCCCTGCGCTGGGGGCTCTCCGGGCGAGCAGACGACCGGTGTCGGCGCCCGCTCGGTGTCGCCCGCCAGCAGTTTGTGAACGACTCCGCGACACTCCCGGCCAGTGAGGACGGTCCGCGTCGCCGCCGGGTCGACGAGACGGTCGTACTCGGGGCGGTCGCGCATTCGCGCGAGGTTTCGCCGGTACGCGGCCGGCTCGCGGCGGATCGGCAGTCGACGAAGTGTCGCGTCGGGCGCGGTCGCCAGCTCGGGATACCGGTACGCCAACTCGATCCGCTCACGGGCTACGGCCGGCACCGCGCGGTCGTCGTCGCGCCGTCGGTAGTACAGCTGCCGCGGACAGTAGGCGGCCGACGCCAGGTCGCTAAAGGCGATCACGCGGTGGGGTGGCCGCGGCTTCGGTGATAAACGCTCGGGGAACTCGGTCAGAAGGAGACGTCGGTCTCGATGTCTTCGGTCGCCTCGCGAAGGCCGTCTTCTCTGGCCGTCGCCGCGTGTGACTCGCTGAGGTCCGCGTCGGTGAGCAGTGACCGAAACTCGTCGCGGAACCGGTCGTTCACCCGGGCCGACGCGAGGTCTGCTCGCGCCGCTGGAAGGGCCCGTTCGACGGCCTCGATCGGCGCATCGAGCCGGCGTGCACACGTTTCGGCCGACCGATCGGGGTCGTCCGCGAGCAGCTGCCGAAGCGCCGCGTACGGAGCCACGATCTCCCTGTCGCTCGCGCGAACGAGGTGGAGGTCGAGGCGGGCCCGCCGCACAGTCTTGGCATCGATCGCTTCGCCCGTATCGCCGCGAAGGCCGAACTCCTCGTGGGTATCGAGCGCGTCCGCGATCGCCTCGTCCGATTCGCCACCGAAGACTCCGCGCGCGACCCGCCCGTAGGCTGCGGTCGAGAGACCGGTCTCGAAGGATTCCCGCTCGCGCATCGTCCCGACAATCGCCACGATGCGGTCCGCCACGGCCGCCTCGTCGCGGTCGACGAGACTGCCGGGCGACGCCTCCTGTTGCTCGGTGACCGTCTCTTCTCCCGTTGCGTCGAGAAACACATCTCGGAGGTGTTCGGTCTGTTCGTCCATGGTGGGGTCGTCGCCGTCGGCAGTGATAAACCGCGCGCTGGCGTCATCTGTAAACCGACACACTAACGGTGGTTTACGAACCATACGACCACATGTCGACACGGTCCGAGACGGTCGAACTCGTCACAGACGAGACCGCACGCAACCTCGCGCGAGCAGGATTGTTCGCGGCGCTCGTCGGAGCGTTCGCGTACGTCACGTTCCCAAACCCCGTCTCGCCCGTCTCCGTGACGCTGCAGGTGCTCGGCGTCTTTCTCGCGGGCGTCTACTTGGGCCCGGTGTGGGGCGGCGTCGCGCTCGTGTTCTACCTCGTCGCCGGCGCGCTCGGAGCACCGGTGTTTCAGGGCGGAACGGGCGGGTTCGGCGCACTCGTCGGACAGACCGGCGGGTACCTCCTCTCGTACCCGGTCGCCGCGGCGCTCGTCGGCGGCGTCGTCCACCGGGGACGCACGCTCCGCGACCCTCGAACGGTCCGTCCCGTCCTCCTCGTCGCCGCGATGGTTCTTGGCACCGTCGTGATCTACGCCGCCGGCGTGCTCGGACTCGTCGTCGTGTTGTCGCTCACGCCGACCGAGGCGGTCGCGGTCGGGGCGGTCGCGTTCCTCCCGGCGGAGGCACTGAAGATGGCGGCCGCGGTCGGGATCGTGCGATCCGACGTCGTCAGCGCCGCCGACCGATGATAGACGTCAGCGGCGTCACCGTCCGATACGGGGCGGCGCCGAACGGCGGCGGGGGCTCGGAGCTACCCGAGGCGAAGACCGCTTCCGGCGTCGCGGCCGTCGAGGACGTTTCGCTGCGGATCGACGACGGCGAGTTCGTCGTCCTCGTCGGAGCGAACGGCTCGGGAAAGACGACGTTGGTTCGAACGTTCAACGGACTCGTCACGCCCACGGAGGGGACCGTGTCGGTCGACGGCACACCGGTCGAGTCCGACCTCGTGAGCGCTCGCTCGGCGGTCGGGATGGTGTTTCAGACGCCGCGTGACCAGTTCGTGGCACCGACCGTCGCGGCCGATGTCGCTTTCGGCCCCGAGAACCTCGGTCTCCCGCGTGAGGAGATCGACCGGCGCGTCGCGGCCGCCCTCGACGCGGTCGACCTGACCGGTCGCGATGACGCCCGGATCGCGACGCTCTCCGGGGGGGAACGACAGCGAGCAGCCATCGCGGGTGCAATAGCGATGGTACCCACACACCTCGTCTGTGACGAGCCGTTCACCGGCCTCGACGAGCCGTCCCGTCGGACCGTCCTTGACCGACTGCGGTCGCTCGCCGCCGACGGAACGGGCGTCGTCGTCGTGACGCACGACCTCCGCGACGTCGTCGGCCTCGCCGACCGACTCGTCGGGCTGAACGACGGTCGACTCGTCGTTGACGGCCCGCCGGCCGCGGTCGCCGCCGACCTCACCGACCACGGCGTTCGCGTCCCGATCGCAGACCACGAACGGGGATGACGCTCGCGTACGCACCGGGCGATTCGCTCGCACACCGACTCGACCCGCGCGCGAAGCTCCTCGTCCAGGCCGGCTTCGCGGCGGCCGTCTACGCGACCACCTCGCCGCGCGGGCTCCTCCTCGCGACGCCACTCGCCGCCGGCTGTCTGTGGGCGGCCGGGGGCGGTCTCGGCGACGTCCGGGCGTTCCGGTTCGCACTGCCGGTGCTGCTCGGCGCACCGGTCGTCGCCGGGGTGACGCTCGGCGAGCCGTGGATACAACCGGCTCGCGCGGCTACCACGGCGCTCGCGAGCTACCGAGTTGGACTCATTCTCGTCGTCACGGCTGCGTACGTCCGTTCGACGGCGGTTCGTGAGTCGCGCGCAGCAGTACACCGCACGGTCCCCGGGCGTCTCGGCGCGATGGCGGGACTCGGGGTCGCACTCGTCTTTCGTGCGCTGCCGCTCTTGCGTGCGGACCTCCGCCGCGCGCACGAGGCGGTGCACGCCCGCGGAGGCGGGGCCCGACCGGTCTACGTGCGGATGCGAGCGGTCGCGGTCGTCGGCGTCCGTCGAACGCTCACTCGAGCCGACCGGCTCGGAACGGCGATGACGGCGCGGTGTCTCTCGTGGAACCCGACGCTTCCGGCGCTCTCGTTCGGCCGTCTCGACGCCGTCGCGCTCGCGCTCGGTCTCGGCCTCGTAGCCGTCGCCGTGGCGAGCGGGTGATGAACGTTCTGAGAGCGGCGGTGACGCCGCGCGGCGCTAGGGACTGCCCGGAGCCCCCTCCATCACGGCGAAGTCCTCGCCGTCGTCGTCGACGCCGATGACCGCCCAGTCGTACGGCGGCTTCACCTCGGTCAGGTGCTGTTGAAGGTCGGCTGCGTTCTCTATCCACGTCACGAAACACCGGAGTCGGGGTGTCTCGCCGCCATCTGCGAGATACGGTTCGAGCTCGTCGGTGTCCATACACAGCGCGGTGACGAGCACGCGCCGCCACTTTCGTTCCGCGACGAACTCGCGTCCGTCCGATGAGACGCTGTACCCGAGCTCGCGGAAGACGTCTCTGGCCTCCGTCGTCGGTGGGATGCTCGCAGTGGCCATCTACGCGACGATTCGGCGCTATCCGTGATAAACTTTCGCACGGTTCTCAGAACGGTGCAGTCGACGTCTTCGACGGCTCACGCGTGGGCGGCGTCCCACTCGTCGGACGTCCGGCGGTTGTCACACCCGGTGCACCGGATCCGGCCCAGCGTGTCCATCGCGGCGTCGAGCGAGCCACGGTGGCCACGGGCGAATCCCCACCGCTCGTGGCGGCCTCGTCGAGATACACGAGGGGGGAACGGACCGGTTGACCTACGCGCGCTCGCCGTCTCCCGTGGCGGAGGGGTCGAGGGTCATCGAGTCGTGACCAGCGGCGAGTACGAAGTGGTACGGGAGCAGTACGGCGGTCGAGTCACTGCGCGCCTGCGCTCACGTCCGGAACGACTCGCCACAGCCGCACTCGGAGACCACGTTGGGGTTCTCGACGTGGAACCCGGCCGCCTGTAACCCGCTTTCGTAGTCGAGTTTGCTACCGCCGACGTAGTTCTGACTCGCCGGGTCGACGAACACCCGCAGGCCGTGGTGTTCGACGACGAGGTCGTCGGGTTCCGGCTCCGTGTCGAAGCGCATTCCGTACGAGAGTCCCGCACACCCACCCTGCTGGACGAACAGCCGCAGCCCGGATTCGGCGGTGTCGAGCCCTTCGTTCTCGAGGAGCGAGAGGGCCTCTTCGGCCGCCGACGGCGTGACCTCGATGGCCGGGACGTCGCCTCCGTTCGCTGATTCAGCGCTCATGCTCGCCACGTATCAGTCACACGGGCAAAACGCTGACGGTGTGAACCGATCGCACGGTCGGCGGGACAGACCGGCTCCGTGCTGCCCCCACGAGCCGGTCAGTCGACGTCGTCGACCGCCGCGCCGTCTACCGTGTCGTCCGCGCGGAGCGCCACGCGGAGCCCGGCTTCGGCGACGTTGACGCCGTACTCGATCGTTCGCGTGATGCTGTCTAAGACGGTCGCGAGCACGTAGCCGTCCGCGAGACCGCGGTCGTACAGCTCCCGGTCGACCCGTCTCGTCTCCGTCCGCAAGGCGTCCGCCTCGGTCACGACCGCACCGAGCGCCCGGGGCTCGCAGCCGCCGAGCGTCTCGGTCACCGACAGGCGAACGACCTCCCGTGCGTCGGCTGCGAGCCGTTCGAGGTCGTCTGCGACCGACACGGGCGGTGGCGTCTCGACGGTCGTCGCCGCGTCCGCGATCTTCCCCGCGTGGTCGGCGACGCGTTCGAGCTGCCGGGCGACGGTGTAGTGATCGAAGGGCGTGAGTGTGCCGTCGACTGGCGCCGGGACGGCGACGAGTGACCGGTGGAACTCGCGCGCGAGCAGCCCGAACAGCCGGTCGACGGTGTCGTCTTCGCCGGCCACCCGCCGGCCCGCCTCGCCGTCACCCTCGAGCACCGCCGCCATCGCCGCCTCGTGCATCTCGAGTGTCCGGTCGCGCATCCGGTCAAGCGTCCGCTCCGGCGGGAGATCGGCGACGTCGAGCATCGTCCGCGCCGTGACCGTTCGCTCCGTCTCTTCGGCGATCTCGAGCCCGACGAAGCCGCCGACCGCCTCGCGGATCGCCGCCCGCGCCTGCCGGTCGGGCGACCCCTCGACGTGGACCGTGTCCGCTCCAGAGACGTACGCGGCCGCTACGAGCCTGGCGATCCCGGCCGGTGCGTGGCGACCGGCCGACACCGTCACCGTTCGCTGGTCGGGCTCGCCGCTCTCTCGCGTGAGGACGAGCCGGTCGCTACGCGGATGGAGGGTCACCGCGTCGCCGATCTCGAGTGAGTGCTCGTTCGCCCACGTCTTCGGCAGCGAGACCGTGTACGTCGTGCCGCCGGTGAGCTGTACCTTCCGCTCGTATGTCTCGTACTCGTCGGTCATCGGTCTCCTCGCTCGTCGACTGGCCCGCCGAACGTCCCAGTGCGATCGGATCCCATGTCCGCTGGTTCCGAACAGACGACCCTGTACCCTGCTATGTGGGTTACGTCCGCCTCGGGTGATCTCGTGAGAGACATAGAGCCGCGTCTAGCGATCAGGAGCCAACAGTTGACTATATAGACGAGAGGGGCCGTCACGCGGTGACGAGCGCGACGAGTTCGTCGAGACACTCGATCTCGACGGTCGGCTCAACGTCGAGTTCGACCGAGGCGTTGTGCGCCCGCCGGAGGAAGACGCTCTCGAGGCCGGCGCGTTCAGCAGCGAGGACGTCCGTCGCCCGGTCGCCGACGTAGAGGCCCGTCGAGGCCCCGAGCGCGTCGAGCGCCTCGTTCAGGTAGTGCGGGTTCGGCTTGCGTCGTCGGTACCCGTCGAGGCCGAGGTCACGACCCCGGACGACGTCGAACGCGGAGAGTCGGAAGTGGTCGACGACGAACTCGACGGCCGGGTGGTAGTTGTTGCTCACGAGCCCGACCGTCGCGTGAGTCGCCAGCCGGTCGATCGCCTCGACGTCCGGGTAGAGCCCGCGGCTGCCGGCGGCGAGTCGGGCGACGCTTCGCTTCGTGCTCCGCGTCTCGCGCTCGCGAAAGAGGGTAGACGCGTCCACGCCGACGCTCGCACAGGCGGCGCGAAACGCCTCGTCGAAGCCGTCCGACCCCAGCGCGTCGTAGTGAGCGTCTGGAACCGTCAGTCCGCGGTCGGCGAGCACGTCGTCGCGTGCGCGCCGGTGGACGGCCGGGTCCGTCCCTCGGCCCTCGAGGATCACCCCGTCCATGTCGAACAAGACGACTGAGGAGTCGTCGCCCGTCACCGCACGAGCGCCCTCGTGTACGCCGAGAGGCTTTCGGTGGCGATGACCACGCCGAGGATGACGAGTAGCACCGTCGCCACCGATTGCCACGCGAAGGCATTGACCGCTCGGAACAACTGGACACCGATCCCGCCCGCACCGACAAACCCGAGTACGGTCGAGTCGCGGATGTTGATGTCCCACCGGTAGATGGAGAGCCCGACCAGGGCGGGCTTCACCTGCGGAAGGATTCCGTAGAGCAACACCTGTGCCTGCGACGCGCCGGCCGCCCGCACCGCCTCGACCTGGCCGAAGTCGATCTCCTCGATCTCCTCGCCCAGCAGTTTCCCGAGGAAGCCGATCGAGCGGAAGGCGATGGCGACGGCACCCGCCAGCGGTCCCGACCCGAACAGCACGACGAAGAACAGCGCCCAGATGATGGTGTTGACCGACCGGCTCACGGTCACGATGAGCTTCCCGAGCCAGAAGGTCACGGCGTTCGGCGTCGTGTTCTCGGCGGCGAGCAGCGCCACCGGGATCGAAAGTACCAGCGCTCCGATGGTTCCAAGCGCGGCGATCTGGATCGTCTCGATCAGCGGTTCAACGATCCGGCTCGTATACGCCACGTCCGGGGGGTACATCCGAGTGAGGAGGTCGCCGACCTCCCGGGGAATCGTCTCCGGTCTGACGATGCCGATGTCCATGAACTGCCAGGAGCCGATCACAGCGACGGCGGCGACCATCGCAAGGACAAACCGGCTGAGCCGCCGTCGCCGGTCGAACCGTTCCCAGCGACGCTCGTCGGTCGCCATCAGTTGTACCTCCGTCTGACGACCGCGCTAACGCCTTCGGCCACCAGCACGACCGCGATGATCGCCAGCAGGATGGCCGTGACGTACTGGTAGTCGTAGCGGTTGAACGCGGTCAGAAGGACCGACCCGATTCCGCCCGCGCCGACGATGCCGATGATGGTCGAGGTGCGGATGTTGATGTCCCACCGGTACACCGAGAGGCCGGCAAAGCGCGGGATGATCTGTGGGACGACCCCGTATAGGAGCGTCTGGACCGGCGACGCGCCGGCGGCCCGGACCGCGTCGACCGACCCCATGTCGATGTCCTCTAGATCCTCGGCCAGGAGCTTCGCGAAGAACCCCACGGTTTTGAACGTGATCGTGAGGATACCGGCGAGCGGGCCGAATCCGATGGCCTTGACAGCGATGATGGCGATGATGATCGCGTTGAACGCCCGGGAGATCGAGATGAAGCCCCGGTTGATCGCGTACAGCGGCTTCGGCGAGAGGTTCTCGGCGGCCATGAACGCGATCGGGACGCTGAGAAGGATGCCAGTGAGCGTCGAAACCATCGCCATCGCGACGCTTTCGAGCATCTTGTCCAGGATCCGTTCGGCCTGCCTCGGCGTCGCCGTCGGGGGGAGGAAGTCACCGATCAGGCTGACTGCGCTCCCTAACCCTTGGACGATCCGTCCCGGATCGGCACCCACTCCGAACCCCGACCAAATGAAGAACCCGACGATGCCGGCGTAGACCGCCCACTTCACGCCGCGGGCCGGGAAGACGGTCGGCCGTTCCCAGGTGCGGTTGCCGGCAGCCACGTTACGTCTCCCCCGCGGGCGGACGGTTCATCTCCGACAGAATCTCCCTATCGGTGCCGGCGTCCGTCGTCGTCCGTTCCATGTCGGCGTTCTCCGGCACCTCCGCGCCGCGATACACCTGATCGAGCCCCTGCTGATCGAGTTCCGAGGGCGAACCCTCGAAGACGAGTTCGCCGTCGTGGAGGCCGACGATACGGTCGGCGTGCTCTATCGCGAGGTCGACCTCGTGGATGTTGATCAACACCGGCACCTCGCGCTCGCCGGCGATGCCGGTCAACAGCCGCATCACCGTATCGGACGTCTCCGGGTCGAGACTCGACGTCGGCTCGTCGACCAGCAGAATTTTGGGCTGTTGGATCACGGCCCGTGCGATGCCGACCCGCTGGCGTTGGCCGCCGGAGAGTTCGTCGACGCGTTTGTTCTCCATGTCGCCGAGACCGACCCGTTCGAGGATCTCGTAGGCCCGCTCGATGTCCTCGGCGGGGAACGATCGCCGGAACGCCTTCCAGGCAGACACGTACCCCAGCCGGCCCGTGAGGACGTTCTCCATCACGGTTAGCCGCTCGACCAAGTTGTACTCCTGGAATATCATCCCGATGTCCCGGCGAGCCGACCGAAGCGCGTCGTCACCGAGGGACGTCAGCTCCGTATCGTCGAGGTATACCTCGCCGCCGCTGGGCTCGGTCAGCCGGTTGACACACCGGATGAACGTGGACTTGCCGGCGCCGCTGGGGCCGATCATCGCGACGGTCTCGCTCCCCTCGACCGACATCGTGACGCCCTTCAGCGCCTCGTCGCCGGTGGAGTAGGTCTTCTGCAGGTCGGTTACCTGGAGCATCTACGACCCGAGTGCGTTCTCGGTGTACTCGACGCCGTTGTATCCCTGGATGATCATAATGTCCTTGAACACCGTCCGGTAGTCGATCGGAACGAACTGGTCGTAGCCGGTTCGCTCTTGGAAGGCCGTCCCGGCGAAGTCGGACTCGAGATACGCACGCTCGATCCCCTCCTGAATGTCGGGGTGGAGGTTGTGGCGATACGCGACCGGCCCGTTCGGGAACGGGGCCGACGCCCAGACGACTTTGAAGTCGTCGAAGCTCAGGTCGCTCTCCGCCTCAACCGTGTCTACCATACAGGTCGAACAGATCGGCCCGGCGTCGTAGTCGCCGGCGGCGATTCCGCGGGTCGTGTTGCCGTGGCCGCCCGAGAAGTTGACCTCGTAGTCCTCCTCGGCCGTCACGTCATAGTACTGATCGAACAGCGCCGACGGCGCCTGGTGGCCCGAGTTCGACGCAGGCTCGGAGTGGCCGACCGTCACGTCGTCACGAGCGAAGTCAGTGACGCTCTGGATGTCGTCGGCGTCGGCGCGCGTCGTCGCGAACAGCCGATACCCGAAGAGTTTGTCGGGCGTGAGGCCCGCCGCGAACGGGACCGCCCCCGCCAGGTTGACCGCGAACGCCGTCGTCCCGGTCGAGAAGTTCGCGATGTGTGCTCGTTCGGAGCGCATCGCCTCGACGGAGGCGGCGTAGCTGTTCACCTTGCTGAACTCGACCGGCTTGCCGGTCTCCTCCTCGATGCGGTCGAAGACGGCCTGAAAGTCCTCCTCGAACCGACCCTGGACGTCTTCGCTCGGACTCTCGGTGAACACGAGCGTGTCGGGGTCGAGCCACTCGTCCTCGTTGTCTGGCGTCTCCTGGACGGGCTCGCCGTGGGGGACTTCGTCGACCTCGCGGTTGCGCATGTTCTCGAGGTCGACCGTCGACCCCCGCTGGTAGTCCGCGTCGACCAGTGCCGTCGACAAGTAGTTGTGCTCCTCCCAGGTGGGATTCGCGGGGTCGAACGCCGAGTCGTCCGTGAGCATCGGGTCGCCCGACCCGCCGTTGGTTCCGTCGGTATCGCTTTCGGACCCCGAGCCAGCCTCCTCGGTCCCGCCGCTTCCACCGCCACCCGTACAGCCGGCCAGTCCAGTCACGCCGATGGCGCCACCAGTCAGGAGGAATCGTCGTCTCGAGCTCGGGTTCGTTGGCATACCGGAGTCGTCTACCATCTCGTCTGAACGATTCAAAAATTGCCGTATGAAGCCTGCTATGAGCCGTACGGGTCGCTCGCGACGGCCACGGAGCCGAACAACCGAGTCCAGACTGGTACGGAGACCACACGAGCCACGGAGCGCAGTACGGAGTACTCGGGAGCCACCGACCGGTCGTCGTGCGCGCGCTTCAATCGAACCGACGACGGACGCTCTCGGCGTGCGCCTCCAGCCCCTCCGCCTCCGCGAGCGTCGTGATCGTCTCTGACAGGTCGGCGAGCGCGTCACGGTCGAGCCGCTGAACGGTCGACGATCGAAGGAACGTGTCCACGGAGAGGCCGCCGTACCGCTTTGCGCCGCCATTTGTCGGGAGCACGTGGTTGGGTCCGGCCGCGTAGTCCCCGGCGGCGACCGGCGAGTGCGGCCCCAAGAAGACGGACCCCGCGTTGGTGATCCGGTCGAGTAGCGCCTCGTCGTCGGCGGCGACGATCGAGAGGTGCTCGGCCGCGTACTCCTCGGCGAACAGGACGGCCTCGGACATCGACCGGGCACGAAGCACGCCGGAGGCCTCGTTGTCGAGTGCGGCCCGGATGGTCTCTTCGCGGTCGCGGGCGGCCGTTTGGGTCTCGACGGCGGCCGCGACCGCCTCGGCGAGGTCGGCGTCGTCGGTCACCGCAACGACGGAGGCGTTCGGGTCGTGTTCGGCCTGTGCGACCAGTTCGGCGGCGACGAACGCGGGGTCGGCCGTGCCGTCGGCGAGCACCAGCACCTCGCTCGGGCCCGCGAGGAAGTCGATCTCGGCGTCCCCCTGTACGATCGCCTTCGCCGCGGTCACCCACTTGTTTCCGGGGCCGACGATCTTCTGTGCGGTGGTCACCGTCTCGGTCCCGTACGCCAGCGCGGCGATGGCTTGTGCCCCACCGATCTGGTACACCGCGTCCGCGCCCGCCTCGTGGATCGCCGCGAGCGTGACCGGGTTCGGCTCGTCCGCCGGGGGGGTCGTCACGGCGACGTGGTCGACGCCGGCGACGACGGCCGGGATCACACCCATCAGCGCGCTGGAGGGGTACGCCGCCGCGCCGCCGGGCACGTACACGCCGGCGCGGTCGATCGGACGGAACCGACGGCCGAGCACCCGGCCGTCGACCGTCTCTCGCCAGTCGCTCGGTCGTTGTTTCTCGTGGAACGTCCGCACGTTCGCGGCCGCCTCGCGAACCGCCTCGAGCACCGGGTCGTCGGCGTCGTCGAGTTCGGCGTGTGCGCGCGCCGCCTCGTCGGTGATGTCCAGGTTCCCGACGGTCACCCCGTCGAACGATTCGGCGAACTCACGGACTGCGGCGTCGCCCTCCTCGCGCACCCGGTCGACGATGTCGGCGACGTCTCCGCGGACCGCGTCGATGCCTGCGTCGCGGTCGAAGAAGGCGCGTCGGGCGTCGGGTGAGAGGTCGGCAACGGCTCGTACGTCCATAGATACGTTCCGTGGTCGGACGAAAAGGGCGTTCCGGCTCGACGCGGACGGAGCCCAGACCGGGAGCTGCCCTCGACTCAGTCGGTTTGGACGGCCGTCGGGTCACGCGGCCCGTGGCCGTGTCCGCCGTGCTCGCGGTCGAATCCGCCGCTTATCTCGTAGAACACGGCTTCGGGGTCGCTGTTCCACTGCCACTTCCACCACGTGCGCGCGAGCAGCGACAGCTTTCGGGGCAACGAGAGCTCGGGCGTGGCCGACAGCGTGTCGTAGCCGCGATTCCGGATGAGTCGGTGGTGGTCGGCGTACAACACCGCCGCCAACAACACCGCGAGTTGGCAGTCGTCCGGGAGGTACTTGATGCCGGCCACGCCCTGTTCGTAGAGCCGCTCGGTGCGGGCGAGTTCGTCGCGGATCGCGGCGGCGACGTCGTCGTCGAACGAGAGGTCGAGGATCTGCGTCTCGTCGATGCCGTGGCGACGGAGCGTCGACAGCGGGAGGTAGATGCGGCCGCGCTCGACGACGTCTTCGCGAACGTCGCGCAGAAAGTTGGTCATCTGGAACGCCTCGCCGAGCTTGGTGGCGTGAGGCAACGCGGCGGCCTCGGTCTCCGCGTCGAGGTCCATGATGGCCGTCATCATCCGACCGACGGCCGACGCCGAGCCGTCCATGTACGACTCGAGTTCCGCGTACGTCTCGTACCGGTCGGTGTCGATGTCGCGCTCCATCGCGTCGATGAAGGCGTCGACGTCCGCGTCTGCGATGCCGCGTTCGGCGCGGACCGTCGAGAAGGCGTCGAGCACGGGGTCGTCCGTGGGTTCCTCCCCGAGAGCGGCCCGGCGAAGCGACTCGAGTTCCGCTCGCTGTTCGGCCGGGGTGCCGGTGTCCTCGGCGTCGACGATCTCGTCTGCGATGCGGAAGAAGCCGTACAGGACGTACGTCGGGTGGCGGATGTCCTCGGGTAACAGGCGCGTGGCGACGTGAAACGTTTTACCGGTGCGTCGCTGGATCTGCTTGCCCCGGGCAACCTGCGTCTGCTCTACCATGGTGGCCCCTGCTGCTCGGCGGAGAGGGTCGAGAGCGGGTCGCCCGTCATACCTAAAGCGTCGGACCGCAGAACCATAACAGTTCCCACAGCCGGATTCGTTTCAGTCTCGACGGTGATAATTCATCGCCCTAGCAGCGACTCCAATAGCGCGAGTGCGCTCAGTAGAACGTGTCGCTGCAGTCGTACACGACCCCGTGAGCCGGACACACGTACTTGCAGTGTCGGTGGATCATCGGCTCTCCACACCGGGGACACGGCCGCCCGCCGTGGGTGACCTCGGGGCCGTCGTCTCGCTCGCTCACACCGCGGACGACGCGCCCCGGAAGTATAATCGCTTTCGTCGAGGCCGACCGATCACGGGGCCGCAAACGAGACCGACTCGAGCGTCGTCGTCTCGCCGAAGAGCCAGTCGGCGTGCTCGACCGCGTAGTCGCGGTGGTCCGCGGTGAGATACCCGAGCGCGTCCTCGACGACGACGGGCCGGTAGTCTCGGAGTCCGGCACTGCCGGCGGTGTGGAGCACGCAGACGTTCGCGAGCGTGCCACAGAAGAGCAGATCGTCGATGCCGTGGGCGTCGAGAAACCCCTCGAGCTCGGTTCGGTGGAACGCGTCGTAGGTGTGCTTTTCGACGACGTGGTCGGCCGGCTGCACGTCGAGCGACTCGACGAGCTCGGCCTCCCACGACCCCTCCACGACGTGTTCGCCCCAACGGTCGAACTCGTCGTAGTAGTGTGCGTCGTCGAACTGTCCGGGGGGGTGGACGTCGCGGGTGTAGACGACCTGTGCACCCGCGTCGTGTGCGCGATCGACGAGCGCCGAGACGGGCTCTATCGCCGCCGCACTCGGTTCCGCGTAGAGGCTCCCGTCGGGGTGACAGAACCCGTTTTGCACGTCGACGACGACGACCGCCGTCTGGCTCGGATCGTACGGCATACATCGTGTTCGGGCCGCCACGTACAAAAACGCCGGCTCGGTGGAGCGACCCGGGAGCACGTCGACCGACCCACACGGACAAACTACTTACCCAACGCCACGCAATCGACGATATGCGACGGTGCCTCGTTCTCGTGTCCGTGGTCGCGCTCCTCATCGCGGGTGTCGCTGGGGCCGGTGGGGCGGCGGGTGTGGGCGGGACGACCGGTGGTGAGGCGACGACGAGTGCATCCACGACGGCGACGGACGCGACAACGCCGGCGACGGACGCGACGACGCCAGCGACGACCGCATCCACGACGGGTGCGTCGCCAACGGCGTGTACTCCCGAAACCGACACGGACGTCGTGGGGTGCTGGGACGGGGTAGCACACGACGAGACGTTCACCTTCAACCAGTCGGACGGACTCACCCCGAGCCAGCTCGAGGCACTCACCCACCGGAGTATGGCCCGCGTCGAGTACGTCCGCGAGCGTCCCTTCCAGACCGACGTGCCGGTAGAGACGATGACCCGCGAGGAGTTCCGCGCGAACGGAACCGGCGGCACGTCCAACGAGTCGGCCGACGACAGGCGCGCGTTCGACCGGTGGAACGACCAGGTGTGGGAGGCCCTCTTCGTCGTCGGCGAGAACGAGTCGTCGGCCGAGGCGATCGACACGGTGTTCGGTGGCTCCGTCTCGGGCTTCTACTCGCCGGCCGACGACCGAATCGTACTGGTGGTCCCGGCGGGCTCGGCGGTGCAGATCGACGAGTCGACGCTGGTTCACGAACTCACTCACGGGATGCAAGACCAGTACCACGACCTCACTCGGTCGCAGTACGTCGGGACGACCCAGGACGCAGACCTCGCCGTCGACGGTCTCGTCGAGGGCGAGGCGGTGTACATCGAAGAGCGGTACACCGAGCGCTGTGGCGACGAGTGGCAGTGTCTCTCAGCGTCCGAGTCCGACGGCAGCGGCGGCGGTCTCGGCTCGATAAACGTCGGGATTCTGCAGACGATCCTCCAGCCGTACGTCGACGGTCCGTTCTACGTCGAGCGACTGGTCGAGACGGGCGGGTGGGAGGCGGTCGACGCCGCGATGGCAGACCCACCGTCGTCGACCGCCGCCGTGATCCACCGCGAGCCGGCATACGAGCCCCGCGACGTCGCGTTCGAAGACACGGCTCGGGGCGACTGGACGACGTACCCCGATCAGGGGGTGGACGGAGCAGAGACTGCGGGCGAGGCGTCGATGTTCGTGATGTTCTGGTACCAGAGCTTCGCCGGTCCGGAGGCACCCGTCCTCGATCCGGCCGACGACGCCCGCGGGAACGTCCGGCTCCACCTCCGGTCGAGCGAGACGCTCCAGACGCGGACGGCGTACACCTACGACCACCCGGTCACCGCCGGGTGGGCCGGCGACGAGCTGTATCCCTACCGGAACGACGCGGGCGACGCCGAGCAGGACGGTTACGTGTGGGTGACAGCCTGGCAAACGCCGGAAGACGCGGCCGAGTTCGAGGCGGCGTACCACCGGCTGCTCGACGCCCACGGCGCGACGGCCGCGCCGAACGGGACCCAGGTGGTCTCGACCGGTGGCTTCCGAGGAGCGTACGGGGTCGAGCGCGACGGAGCCCGCGTCACCATCGTCCACGGGCCCGACGTCGACGACGTGTTCGACCTCCGTCCCGATCTGCGTCCCGAAGCGGAGCCACCGGCCGAGTCGGTCGGGACCGATGCCGACGGCGACGACGCGACGACGGGAACGTCGGAGTCGGTCGAGCGTGATCGTGACACGTCCGAAGGTGCGTCGACGTCGGCCGACACGACGAGCGAGACCGGCGAGGACACGACGGCCGGGGCGGCCCCCGGACTCGGGGTCGTCGTGACCGTCCTCGCGTTGGTCGCCGTCGCCGCGCTGCTCGCTCGGCGCTCGCGACGCTAACACAGACACCGATACTTTTCGTACGCGCCGAGCGAACGCTCGCTATGACCGAGTTCGACATCGTCGGTGCGGACGCGATCCAGAGCGGGCGAGCGACGGACGCGTACTTCGACCGCACGGCGACCACCCTCGAGACCGCCGGTCGGAACCCGCGCGTCGTCGCCGAGGTGACGGCCGACCAGTTCCCGACCGGGTCGTTCGAGCTGTTCGCCGGATTGAAAGACGCGCTCGCGTTGCTCATAGACCGCCCCGTCGACGCCTACGCGCTGCCGGAGGGGACGGTGTTCGACGGCGGACCGGTGATGCGGATCGAAGGCCCGTACCTGTCGTTCGCGCGGCTCGAGACCGCGCTTTTGGGCTTCCTCTCACACGCCTCGGCGATCGCGACCGCCGCACTCGACTGCCGGGTCGCCGCCCCCGATGCACAGGTGCTCTCGTTCGGCGCGCGCCACGTTCACCCGGCGATGACGGCCATGGTCGAACGCTCCGCGCTCGTCGCTGGACTCGACGGCTTCTCACACGTCGCCGCCGGCGACCTGATCGGTCGCGAGGCGTCGGGGACGATGCCGCACGCGCTCACCATCTGTTTCGGCCGAGGCGAGCAGGAGGCGGCGTGGCGCGCCTTCGACGAGGCGGTCGACGAATCGGTCCCACGGATCGCGCTGTGTGACACGTACGGGGACGAAATCGAAGAGGTGCTCCGGGCGGTCGAGGCGCTCGGCGATCGCCTCGACGGGGTCAGACTCGACACGACCGGGAGCCGCCGCGGCGACTTTCGTCACATCGTTCGTGAGGTCCGTTGGGAACTCGACGTCCGCGGACACACAGACGTCGACGTGTTCGTCTCGGGGGGGCTCGGGCCGGCCGATCTTCGCGCGCTCGCAGACGTCGTCGACGGGTTCGGCGTCGGTGGCTACGTCTCGAACGCCGACCCGGTCGACTTCGCGCTCGACCTCGTCGTCGTGGACGGGGAGCCTGCGGCCAAGCGAGGCAAGCTTTCCGGAGCGAAACAGGTGTATCGAACGGCCGACGGCGGCCACGCCGTCGGGCTCGCGGCACGTGAGGGGCCGGCCGACGCCGAGCCGCTGTTGACGCCCGTGATCCGCGACGGGTCGGTCGTCGCGGGTGACGCGACGACGCTGTCGGCCGCGACGGAGCGGGCACAGCGGGAGGCGGCACGGGTCGGGTACGGCGAGTCGGACCGATGATCCGCGACGCGCGGTGAGAACGGGCGGACCGAGGTGGGAGGGATCGGTCGATGCGACGGTGGACGCGAATCGGTGATGCGGGTCGGGTGGGGACCTACAGCTCTTCGACGGCACCGCCGTCGGGTCGCTCGCGGAACACCTGGCCTTCGATGAGTGTCACCATCGTCTCGTCGTCCTGCCAGGCGGTCGGTGAGAGCTTCGCCTTCCGGCACGTACGCGAGAGGAACTCCGCGCCAGACCAGTCGTTTTCGACCGGAACGGTCGGATAGAGCCAGCCGTGGGTGTTGCCGCCGTCGACGGCGACGCCGTGGGTGCCGATTTCGAGGTCCTCGAGCGGGTCGTTAGTGAGGAGCGTGCTCGAGACGATACAGACCGAGACGGAGAGGTTCTCGAGTTCTTTCGGCTCGACTTCGGAGCCACAGGAGTCGCCGGAGGCGGCTTTGATCGCGGCCTCGACGATGGCGTGGCCGAGCTGGTCGGACGTCTCCCACGCGCCGGCACAGCCGCGGAGGCGGCCTCGCCCGCGAGTCGACTCGAGTCTGACGAACGCGCCCGTCCGTGCGTAAAACGCCTCACGCATGCTTCCCGGCTGTTCGCGTTGTCCGTGTTGGACGAACGACTCGACCGCCTCCCGTGCGAGTTCGACCGCTCGTGCGCCGTCGTCGTACGACAGCCGAACGGTCTGTGCCTCGGACATGTCACCTCATAGCGCGGCTGCTGACTTGAACGCTTCCCTTCCCCGATCGTTCGTGAACGACCGGGGTGAGCGGACGAACGCGATTCGATCCGGTCGTCGGCAAGTGTCGCCGAGTGACCAGAGCCGGAGCCGCCGACCGGCCGACCGAGGCGCTTATTTGCCGCGCCAGGGTACGTGGTGGCGGACAGAGGGAGCCCGACTCCCGTGCTTCGGCACGAGGAAAGTCCCCCCACCGGCCGGACGGGCGACCGGGCTCACGCCCGGAGTCGGAGACGGCTGGCGCTGGAACAGCAACGAGACCACCCGTCCCGATCGATGAGGTGCGCGCGGCCGCTCGGCGGTCGCCGTCGCTCACGGGACTCCCGTGAGCGAGCGAACCGACCCGCGAGGGGAGGGAGTTAACCCACCGAGAGCGCGCGGCGGCGACGCCGCGGAGACGGACGGGAACGGATGGAACGGCGAATCCTCGCCGGTGCAAGTCTGTGCCATCAGGTAGTCCGGCCACGGCGCAGACGCTCAGCCGAATGTCGGGACGAACAGAAGGGGGCTTACTCCCCTCAGTCCACGTCGACGCCCGTGAGCGACGCGGCCGGGTCGAGAGGCCACAGGAGAACGTGCGCTCAAGAGAGCGGGAGCGCGACCGCCTCACCGAGCGCCCGGAGTTCGTCGCCGTAGACGAGCGAGACGTACAGTAGCGTGAATATCACCGCGTTGTGGAGGCCGTGTAACAACGCCGGGACCACGAGGTTCTCCGTGTACTCGTACACCGCACCGAAGACGAGACTCGGGAAAAAGAGGATTGCGACCGTGGTGAGCCGCCCGGAGACCCCGCCGGTGAGCGCCATCACGTGGATGAACGCGAAGATGCCGGAGGCGACGAGTATCGACGGCACCGCCGGCAGCGACTCCCGCAGCCGTCCCTGGACCACGCCGCGGTAGAGGATCTCCTCTGAGGGACCGACGACGAGGAACATCGCGGCGATGAAAAGCGGGATCAGACCCGGGTTCTGCATGGCAACCTCGGCGCTCTGGTTCGAGGCCGTCTCCGCGCCGAGCAGCGAGACGATAGTCGAGACGACGAACAGCGTCACCACGATCACCACCCAGCCGCCGACGACCAGGCCGAGGTCCACGAGTCGCGGTCGCCTGATTCCGAGGTACGAGCCGACGCCTGGCCAGTCGAACCCGCGCCACCGCAGGTACCCGAGCGCCAGGCCGCCGAACGCGACGTACTGGCCGACGACGAGCGTCAGCCCGAGCGTCACGGCCGTCGGGAGTCCGCCGACCGCGGCGTCGAGCGCGAATATCCCGACGCCGCCGACCAAGGCGATCACCGGACCCAACACCCCGAGTCCGAGGGCCGCCCCGACCGCCACGGGCGTCGAGGAGCGCGACTCGTCCGGTCCCGTGGGCGTCTCCGCCTCGGTGCGGTCGTCCGGTGGCGTCGCCACCGGACCCCCATCCGGTGAGGCGGGATCGGTCGGCCGGTCGGACGGCGATGGGTCAGTCGGCTGGTCGGACGACGACGAATCGGTCGGCCGGTCGGACGGCGACTGGTCGGAGGGGGGTGCTCGATCGTCGTCGGGGACGTCGGTCATTACACCTGCGTACGGCCCCAGCGGGCAAAGGGTTTGTCCGTTCGCCGGAGTTCACATCGGTCTCGCTCGACGGTGGGCCGGGCCGGAACACGTCGCGGTCACTGGTGGACCAGTTCGTACCACGTCACGGCCGTCACCACACGGCCGTCGCGGAGTCCGTCGTCGAGGACGCTCGCGAGCAGGTCGTCGTACGGCACCGTCTCGACGGCGATCGACTCGTCGTCGTCGAGGTCGCGTTCGGCCGTCGGGGTACACCCCGTCGCGAGCACGTGGTGGTGGACGGCGTTCGTCACGCCGTTGGCCGGCTCTATCGTCGTCAGCCGCTCGAACGACGCCGCCTCGTAGCCGGTCTCTTCGGCGAGCTCGCGGGCGGCCGCCCGTTCGACGTCGTCGCGATCCGTGGGCTCCATCGTGCCGGCCGGAATCCCGCGGTTCGTGCGGCCGACGGCCTGGCGCCACTCGTCGATGACGACCACGTCGCCGTCGGGCGTAAACGGCAGGACGACCACCGCCGGCGGCTCGTCGACGTAGTGGTACTCGCCGGGCTCGTCGTCGGCGTACCGAACGTCGTCACGGCGCACGTCGAAGCCCGGACAGCGGTAGTCGATCTCGGTTCCCGTCGTCTCCCACGCCAGGTCGTCCATACGCGTCGGTGGCGATACGGCGACCTAAACGCTCGGCTTGCGAGTGCTCGGGCAGTGGCGGAGGCTCACTCCGGCGACGACCACGTGCCGAGTGACGCCTGTCCGTCCGGGGGCCGCTCGCCGTCGCGGCGTGCCGACTCGTCCGCTTCGGTGTCGTCCGCGAGCCAGTCGGTGAGCGTCTCGCGCGGCTCGGCATCGGTGGAGAGGCGAGGGGACGAGTCGGCGGTGGTCGGTGCGTCGCTCGTCGCGGGGCGGTCCACCGCGGTCCCGGTGGCGTCGAATCCAGTCAGCGTCGACTGGTCCGCGTCGGCGAAGTCGAGATTCGAGACGCGCACGCCGAGTTTTCGCGCCTCGTCGTCGGCGAACTCCCCGAGCAGTTCTAACGCGACCCGTTCGACGAGGTCGGGATCGTCGACCGGTCCCGGGAGGCTCCGCTCGCGCGTGTTCACGTCGAAGGGAGGACACACCACCTTGATCCCGATCGTGCGATAGAGACAGCCGCGGTGTTGGGCGCGCTCAGCGACGTCGGCCGCGAGCGCACGAACCGTCTCGCGTTTGGGTGCGTCAGCGGCCGTGGCTGGGAGCGACGACTCCCGCGAGAGGCTCTTGGGGAGCCCGCGCGGTGTGACCGCCCGGTCGTCTTCGCCGCGGGCGCGGCGGGACAGCGTTCGACCGCGGTCACCGAGCAGCTCGGTCAGCGCTTCAGGGTCGCCCTCGGCGACGTCTCCGGCGGTCTCGATGCCGCGTGCCACGAGCGCGCGCTCCGTGACCGGTCCCACCCCGTGGAGCGTCGAGACGGGCAGCGGTGCCAGAAACGACGCCACCGACCCGGGAGGAACGACCACCAGCCCGTCCGGCTTGTCGGCGTCGCTCGCGACCTTCGCGGCCGACATGTTCGGGGCGACACCGACGCTCGCCGGCACCCCCGCCTCGCGCTCGATTCGCTCCTTGACGTGTCTGGCGTATCCCTCGGCGAGCGTCCGCTGTGTCGCCGGGCCGGCGGCGGTGCTCGGCGCGTCTCCGTTCACGCCGGCGGCCGCCCAACTCGTGCGCTCTGTGACGTCGAGGTACGCCTCGTCGATGCTCACCTCGCGGACGACGTCTGCACAGTCGCGTAAGACCGCCTTGGTGTCTTCGGCGACCGACTGGTAGTACGACATGTCGACGGGCACGTAGTGGCCAGTGACGTCGGCGTCGAGCGTGTCGGTGTCGGCGTCGGGCGCGTCGGTGTCGGCGTCGGGTATCGACCGTCTCGGGAGTAGCTCGAGTGCGTCGCGGATCGGCATCGCGCTCTCGACGCCGACGGCGCGGGCTTCGTAGCTCGCGGTGGCGACCGCGCCGGCCGTCTCGCCCGGTTCGTAGCCCATGCCGACGACGAGGGGCTCGCCTTCGAGCGTGGGGTCGCGGAGTCGCTCGCAGGAAGCGTAAAAGCAGTCCATGTCGACGTGACAGACGACGCGGTCTTTCTCGTGTTCACGCGTCTCGCGCGCCGCTGTGTCCGACCAGCGCGTGAGTTCCCCTCGTTCGCTCCCGTCGGTCATCGGTCCTTCGGGTTGAGACAGGCGCCGTGGGCACTCGAAGCTATCGGCGAGAAGCGACACGTGTGTGGTGGGTGTACGACTGAGCCGACCGCGTGACCGCCGGACACTCCTTCGCCACACCCTCCCCAGCCGATTCGATACGTTGGTCGTGGGTGTGTGGCCGAGCCGACCGCGTGACCGCCGGACACTCCTTCGCCACACCCTCCCCAGCCGATTCGCTCGTCGCCTGCGGCGACTCGCTCATCCCTCGCGCGCGCTCGTGAGCCCGCCTCCGGCGACCTCACGAGGCGCGCGCCACCGCGGTAGTCGGGGCACCGTGCAGACGCGCAGCCGCGTGGAGGTGGCCCTGGGGCGTTGAGGTGGCCACCTCGTCGGTCCATGGGTGAAACCGGATCGACTCCCGGCGTTCGCAAACACCTTCACCGACCGGAGCGCACGTCCCGTGAATGGGGTCGATAACGGACATCGTCGAAACCGACCGACGGGTGATCGTCCTCGCGCTCGCGCGAATGGTCGGCGCGGTCGGTAACTCGTTTCTCATCGTCGTGCTTCCGCTGTACGTCGCCAGCGACCTCATCGACCTCAACGCCCTCCTCGGGACGGCCGTCGGAGTCGGCTCGGCGACCGTTACGCTCACCGAACCGCTCCTCATCGGAGTCGTCCTCTCGCTGTTCGGCTTCTTAAACAGTCTCTCACAGCCGTTCACGGGTCGACTCTCCGACCGCCTCGCTACCCGACGCCCGTTCGTGCTCGGCGGAATCGTGCTGTTGGGGACCGCGAGCGGCCTGTACACGCTCGCCGACTCGTACTGGCTGTTGATCGTCCTCCGGGCGATACAGGGGTTCGGCGCCGCGTTGACGATCCCCGCGACGGTGGCACTCGTCAACGAGTACGCCGCGAGCGCCGACAAACGCGGCGGCAACTTCGGCGTCTTCAACACCTTCCGGCTGATCGGGTTCGGCTTCGGTCCCGTCCTCGCTGGTATCGTCGTCGACGGCGGCCCCTACGACCTCTCGGCGGTCGGATTACCGATAATAAACGGCTTCGACGCCGCGTTCGCGGCCGCCTGTCTCGGCGCGTACCTCAGTTTCGTCCTCGTGTACGCCCTCGTCCACGACGCCGCCGACACGGCCGCTGCCGGCGACGACGTGTCGATCCGGGTCCGCGGCGACGACCGGCTCTTCGACCCCGTGTTCGTGCTCGGCGTCGCGACGGTCGCGATGGGCCTCTGTATCGCGCTGTACGCGACGCTCCAGAACCAGGTGAACCTCCGGCTCAACCAGGCACCGGTGTGGTTCGGGATCCAGTTCGCGGCAGTCACCATCGCGAACGTCGCCCTCCAGGTGCCCGTCGGACGAGCGAGCGACCGGGTCGGGCGGCGGCCGTTCCTGCTCGCTGGATTCGTGCTCCTCGGCCCGACGACGCTCCTGCAGGGGCTCGTCCTCTCACCCGTCGTCATGACGCTGGTACGGCTCGGCCAGGGCGTCGCCGTGGCGTGCGTGTTCGCGCCCTCGCTCGCGCTCGCCGGCGACCTCGCACGGGAGGGTGAGTCCGGCACGACGCTGTCGGTGCTCACGATGGGGTTCGGCTTTGGGATCGCGCTCGGGCCCCTCGCGTCGGGGTTCCTCGTCGGGTTCGGGTTCGTGGTCCCGTTCGCGGTCGGCGCGGGCCTCGCCGTCGTCGCTCTCGTACTCGTCGTCACGCAGGTCGAAGAAACGCTGGGAGCGGCGACCGACGCGGGTGCGACTGCCGCAGACGACTGAGGCCACACACCGCGGCGAGCGAGCTAAGTCGCCGGGGGTCGAATCGTGCCCGTGTCGCGCGAGCGCGTTCGGTGTGTCGACTGCCGCGAACCGATCCCGCGGACCACCCGGATCTGTCCGCACTGTGAGACGGTGCAGCCCTCGCCGCTGCTCGACGTGGCGGCCGCGGTCGGCGGCGTGTTCGCCCTCCTCTTCGGGGTCGTGCTGGCGCTCATGACGCTCGGCACGAGCCGACTCGTCGGCTTTCTGCTGCTCGTCGCAGGGTTCGGACTCGCCGTCGGCGGTGTCACCCGGTACCTGGACCGCCAGGCGGCTCGGCGTGCGCGGTGAGCGGCGCACGGCGCGACGTTTTATATCCGATGACGGCCCAGGGATGAGTATGATCACGCCACTGGACGCGGGGGTCGTCGTCGCCGGTCTCCTGCTCGCGTTCGTCGGGGCGGCCGTCTCCGTCTACGCCGTCTCGTTGACCGGGCTCCTGATCGGCGCGGGCGCGGGGTATCTCGCGGTACCGGCGCTGTCCGGCCTCGTGACCGCCGATGGCCTCGTCGTTCCCGCCGCGGCGGTAGCGGTCGGTGGTGCGCTCGGAGGGTTCCTCGCGTACACGGGGCTCTCGGTCGCCGTGCTCGCGATCGGGGGCGTCGTCGGCGCGTTCCTCGGTCGATTCGCCGTCGGGCCGCTCTACGCGGCCGACGCGGCCGGCGTTGCGGGGACCGTCCTACTCGTCGGCGCGACGCTCGCGGGCGTCGCGGTCGGCGCACTGGTCGGGGTCGTGCTCACGCGGACGACGCTCGTGGTCTCGACCGCGTTCATCGGTGCCGCGCTGGCGGCACGCGAACTCACACCCGCCTCTCTCGCGGCCGCCGCGGACGGAGTGACCGTCGAGCCGCTCCTGTTCGACGTCACCGCGCCCGCGTTCCTCGCGGTGTTCGTGCTCGGAGCGCTCTCACAGTTCGGTCTATTCAGGTTCGGATACGTGACGACCCTCGTCGGAATGCTGCCCGGTGCGAGACGCTGGACGGCCGACGACGACCGGGCATCGTCGTGAGCGAGGCGTCCACGCGATCACCCGGCGAGCGTGACGGTCGAGCGTGCGTGCGTCACGGCGGCGGCCTCGCGTCTCGACGTGGAGAGGATCTCACTCCTCGAGTGCGGCTTCGAGCCGGTCGATAAGCGCTGGGTTACCGACGTACAGGGGCACGCGGTCGTGGATCCCGTCCGGTTCGACGTCGAGGATCGACCCGGTTCCGTTGGAGGAAGCCCCGCCCATCCGTTCGATCACGTACGCGATGGGATTCGCCTCGAACGACAGCCGAAGCTTCCCCTCGGGGGCGTCGGTGAGCTTCGGGTAGGCGAACACCCCGCCGTACGTCACTACCTGGTTTACGTCGCCGACCATCGCACCACCGTACCGGAGTTTGAGTTCCGCTTCGATCGCCGAAGCGTACGCGTGAAAGTCCGCTGGCCAGTCCGGAACCCGTCCGCCGAAGCCGTAGACGGTCGGCTCCGCGGGCAGCGAGAGGTCGTCGTCGACGACCGACCGGCTGGCCGTCTCGTCCGGCCCGTCCTGCTGGACGACCTCCTCGCGGACTCCGGTCTCGTCGGCGACGACCATCGTCGTGATCGGTCCGTAGAGGACGTATCCCGCAGCGACGAGGTCCCGGCCGGACGTCGGCAGCGCGCCGTCGTAGACGCCGACGACCGTGCCCATGGCGTTGTTCGACCGGAGGTTCGAGGAGCCGTCGAGCGGATCGACCGCGACGGCGTATCCGTCCCCGACGTCGACCGGCGACGCACGCTCTTCGCTCACGAACGAGCCGACGCCGTCGACCGCGCCGAGCGCGTCTGCGAGGAGTTCGTCGGCGTACACGTCGCCGGCGAGGACCGTCTCCCCGGAGGGGTTCTCCGTGCCGTGCTCGACGCGGCGGCCCGGGAGCGCGTCGCGGATGGTCGGTGCCGTCGACGCCACCGCATCGAACACCGCCTCGACCGTCGGGTCGGTCGCAGCCATCAGTCGGCGGCCTCGGCGACGGCGAGCGCCTCGCTCGGGTCGACCTCCTCGAAGACGACCGCCTCGAGCGCGTCGAGGATTCGCTCGGGGTCGTCTCGCTGGAAGACGTTGCGGCCGACGGCGAGGCCGCGGGCACCGGCGTCGATCGCGTCGGCGACGTTCTGTAAGAACGCCTCGTCGTCGCGCATCGTCCCGCCCGACATCACGACGTTGGCCGGTCCGGCCATCTCGACGGCCTCACCCATTCCGGCCGCCGAGCCGGGGTACTTCACCTTCACGACGTCGGCACCGAGCTCGAGCCCGAGGCGGGCGGCGTACGAGATGACCTCCGGGCTGTTGTCGTTGCGCAGTCCCTGACCGCGCGGGTACGACCACATGACGACGCCCATGTCGTGTTCGCGAGCGCCCTCCTGTGCCTCGCGGAACTCCTCGGCCATCTCGACCTCGTGGTTTGAACCGCCGTAGACGGTGAATCCGACCGCGTCGGCACCCAACTCGGCGGCGTACTCGGGCGAGCAGTTGACCGCGCTGTCGGGCTCACCGCGCCAGAGATTGGAGGTGCCGTTCAGCTTCACGAGCAGGCTGACGTCGTCTTCGTAGTCCGAGTAGTACGCCTCGGCGATGCCCTTCTGGACGGCGATCGCCGTCACCGCGTCGTGGGTCGCGAGTTCGAAGAGCCGCTCGGGGTCGGCGGTCTCCGGGTTCGGCTCGAAGTCGACGGGGCCGTGCTCGAGGCCGTGGTCGTACGCCAAGATGATCGACTTGCCGTTACGCGAGATCGAGTCGTCGGCATGCGGAAGCATTGGTTCGTATACCAGACACGTCCTCAAAAAGGGCCAGGGTTGTTTTGCGTCTCGTCGGCCGGTTCGATCGATTTCTGCGGGGTCGACGAGCGATGTGTAACGAGTAACACTACTTGTGTAGTAAATATTTGATCGGTCGATCGGACGAACGGCTGCGGCGTCGACGACGCTGCAATCGGGGATCACCCGGGTCGGGACCGAGGCGAATCGGTGACCACGAGGTCGTCGACGTCGGTCGGCACCCGTGGGTTGAGGCGGCTGTCGGGACAGGAACTACGCGGCGAGCCGGCTCGCCGCTCGCCGACACTATGGCTAGCAAGACCACCGACGCCTCGGCGACCACGGACGAGACTGCTCCGTGGTACGCCGACGTGCTCGCGTCTATCGTAGGCGCTGGGCGGCGTCTCACGACGGTTTTGACGCATAGTTCGATGTACCTCGTGTGCATCGCAGTAGCAGAGGTTGCGACCGTTCACGCCGCGCTGTCGACCGGTCCGACGCCCGCACCGGTCGTCGTCGGACTCGTCGCCTACGCCGTGTACGCCGGCGATCGCATCGCGGACGCCGAGCGTGACGAGCGCACCTGTCCCGAACGCAGCGCGTTCGTGGCCCGCCACCGAACGCTGCTGTCTATTACCTCGGCCGGCGCGTACGGCGTCGCGATCGCGTTGTCGGTCACCGGTGGACCGCTCGCGGTAGGGATCACGCTCGTGCCGGGCGCGTTCTGGGTCCTGTACGCCTCGGCGTGGTTTCCGACCCTCAGCACGCGCTGTAAGCGGCTGAAGCGCGTCTTCGTGGTGAACTCGACGCTCGTTGCCACGGCGTGGGCACTTGCCGTCGTCGGGCTCCCGATCGCGTTCGCGAACGCCGCCGTGACGCCACTCGTGGTCGTCGTGTTCACGTACTTTCTCGTCGATACGTTCGTCAACACCGAGATTCCGAACGTCCGAGACGTCGAGGCGGACGCAGAAGACGGTGTCCACACGCTCCCGGTCGTGCTCGGGGTACGGCGGACGAGACACGTCCTGTACGGGATCGACGTGCTGCTCGTCGCGCTCGTTGGCACGGCGACGCTGACCGGGCTCCTCTCGGTCTCGGTCGGAGTGGCGATCCTCGTCGGTCTCGGGTACGCGCTCGTGCTCGCCTGGTTCGTCGGTCGAACGACGGCGCTCGGTCGACTCAGCGTCGCCTGTGAGGCGAAACACCTCCTCGTGTTCGGTGTCCTCTGGGGGCTCACCGCGATCGGCGTCTGAGGCCAACGCACACGGCTCGGTGCGGTGTGGTCCGCGTTCGACCGCCGCGACGCGCGGCGTCGATTCTCGACGCAGAGGGCGTCCCGGGTGGAATCGCGTACGGCCCGGGTCACCCCACTCCCATCCGCATCTAGGGGCTCCCCGAGATTCATATGCGAGGGTGCAGTTGGTGTGTCTGTGCTCTCCCCGCCGTCGGTACCGGTACTCGCATTGCTCGGTGCCATCGCCGTCGGCAGCGGCGCGGGGATCCTAGCCTGGCGCGCCCGCCCAGAGCCGGGTGCGGTTCCGCTCGTCTGGCTCCTCGTGGGTCAGTCGTGGTGGGCGACGTGTATCGTGTTTAGCCTCACGGCGGCGACCCCGGCGGAGACGTTGTGGTGGACGCGGGTGGCGTGGTGTGGGGTCATGCTCGTCCCCGTCGCGTGGGTGCTGTTCGCGCTCGAGTACGCCGGTCGCGACCACCGTATCACCCGCCGAAACGTCGCACTCCTCGCAGTCGTGCCCGCGGTGACGGTCGCGCTCGCGTTGACCGAACCGGCACACGACCTCTTGTGGATCGAGCAGGCCGGTGTGGCTGCCGACGGTACCGTGACCGTCGAACAGGGCGGACTCTGGCACGCGGTCGCCGCCGGATACACCTACGCGCTCGGTGTGCTCGGCGTCGTTCCGATCGTGCGCTTGCTCTCGAGCCGTGCGACCGTCTTTCGCGGACAGAGCGCCGCGCTCCTCGTCGGGATCCTGACGCCGTGGGCGACGAACGTGCTCTACAACTTCGATGCGGTCTCGATCGCCGGGACCGACCCCACCCCGATCGCGTTCGCCGTCTCGGGCGTCGCCTACCTCGGTGCGATAGACCAGTTCGACCTGTTCGACGCCAACCCGGCACCGACGTGGCGCGCGAAGCAGTACCTGTTCGACCACATCCACGAGGGTGCGATCGTCGTCGACGGCCACGATACGATCGTGGACATAAACCGGACCGGTGCCGACATTCTGGACGTGGCGGTCGAAGAGGCGCTCGGTGCCGACGCGTCCGCGGTGCTTCCGGTCGACGACGGACTCCTCTCTGATGGCGGCCGAGACGTCCTCACGATGGGCACGGCGACCACGGCTCGGTCGTACGACCTGAGCGTCACGCCGCTCACCGACCGCCACGAGCAGACGCTCGGCCACGTGTTCACGCTCCACGACGTGACCGACTACCGCCGACACCAACAGCGGCTGGCAGTGCTCAACCGCGTGCTTCGGCACAACATTCGGACCGAAGCGAACGTGATACAGGGGTACGCCGAACGCACGGGGGGTGAGACGGCAGAGACGATCACCGAGCGAACGAGGCGCATCGTCGAGCTCGGCGAGAAGGGCCGAGACGCCGTCGAACTCTTCGAAGGTGTGACGGACGCGCGCGCCACGGAGGCTCTCGAGCGGGTCCTCGACCGCACGCTCGCGGACGCCAGAGACGCCTTTCCCTCGGTGACGTTTCGACTCGATCCGCCGGACGTCGACGAGCGAGTCGTCGTGCCCGATGCGCTCGCGGTCGTCGTGGCGAACCTGGTCGAGAATGCGGCGGGCCACAACGTCGGGGTGGACCGACGCGTCGACGTGTACGCCACGGTCACGGACGACGTCGTGGAGGTACGCGTCGAAGACGACGGTCCCGGGATCGACGACGAAGAGCTGCGAGTGTTGAACTCCGGCACCGAGACCCCACTCAGTCACACGAGCGGGCTCGGACTCTGGCTCGTGAAGTGGGGGACGGAGTGTGTCGACGGCGATCTCGAGTTCGCCTCGGACAGCCGGCACGGGACGACCGTGACGGCGACCGTCCCCCGCGAGTACGAGCCCGGTGGCGTCGCGTGGGGACGGCGGTCACGGCCGACGACGTAGCGCCGACGGATCACCCGGGCGTGTCGCTGGAAAACGACTAAGCCGCTCGCCGCCTCCGGTCACGTATGCAGCCGATATCGATCTGTGGGTCCGACGCGGCCGCGCTCGCCGAGACGCTCGTCGAGACGCTCGACGGGCGGGTCGCGCTCGTGCGCCAGTCGACTGGGTCACCGACGCCCGACGGAGGGGGATCGGTCGCCTCCGAGCGTCCAGAGCGCACTGGTGGCGTGCCCGCGACGACCGTCGACGTGGGAGCGGACGGCTCGTGGAGCGGTCGAGGGACGAACGCGTCGTTCGACGACCTGCTCGACGGGCTCGCCCCGGACCACGACTACCTCGTCGCCGTGGGCTACGACCGCCTCCGCGTGCCAACCGTGCTACTCGGCGCGGACGTCGACCCGGACGACACGCCGGGTGACGTCGTCGAGGTCGCAGCGCGGGCCGCCGACGTCGACGTCGACGCGCTCGTCGACAGACTCTCCGACGCCGAGCCCTGGGTGACCCGTGAGGAGCTCGTCGCCGAGGTCACGTCGGGTCCGAGTGCGGCGCGATCGGGAGCCATCGCGACGTTCACCGGTCGGGTTCGCGCGCGGGACGGCCCGGACGACGACCGGACCACGCACCTCGCGTTCGAGAAGTACGCCGGGGTCGCAGCGGAGCGGCTGGACGCGATCGCCGCCGATTTGACCGACCGCGACGGCGTGTTCGAGGTAGCGCTCCACCACCGCACCGGCGTCGTCGAGGCCGGCGAAGACATCGTGTTCGTGGTGGTGTTAGCCGGCCACCGCGCCGAGGCGTTTCGCGCCGTCGAAGACGGGATCGACCGACTCAAAGACGAGGTACCGATATTCAAAAAAGAGACCACCGAGTCGGAGGCGTTCTGGGTCCACGAGCGCGAGTGACCACAGAGCGAACGCGGCGTGGAGACGGACACCCCGCCGGAGCGGGCCGGGTGCGCGGTCCGTCAGTACCGGAAACAGGTGCCGCAACATACCCGGTTCGAACGCTGGATGTCGGGGTTCGCCTTCGTCGAGGCGTTCGCGACGAGACAGCTTCAAAAGAGTGAATAAAATGTCTCGAACGATCTACGCTCCGCATGAACGGTTCTGTCGAGACGTTTTACGCGCCCCAGATCGGTGAAACGAGCCGAACCGCGACCAACGGTCAGGTGTTTATATACTATCACGGCACCGTACGTCTGCGTGTCCCATGAGCGCGACTGCAACTCCCGCTGCCGACGCCGACACAGCCGACGAGATCGGGAAAGAAGAACGGCTGAAACGGTACCTGCTCGACCGCGTCGAGGACGGTGAGATGTACTTCAAGGGGAAGTTCATCTCCGACGACGTCGGCCTCTCGCCGAAAGAGATCGGCGCGCTGATGGTGAAACTCAGCGACTCGGCGACCGAACTCACCGTCGAGAAGTGGTCGTACACCGGCGCGACGACGTGGCGCGTCGAGCCGGCCTGAGCTGCGCAGTGACCACGGTCGACCTCCCGCTCGCAGGCCGCATCGTCTGCCGACCGAGACGCCCGCTTCGAGGCCCGAACGTACGGACCGACGGTCGCGTCCAGCGTATGGCCCACCGACCCGAACGCGCCGGTGACGCGGGGTTTATAATCGGCGGCCAGTAACGCTCGCCAATGGCAAGACGAGCGGACGGGACCGGGTCGAAGACGCCCGACGCGCCGCATCCCGACCCCCTCGGAACGTTCTTTCGCGTCGACGAGGTCCGCCGAGACGACGACCGTATCCGGTACGTCGGCGAGTCCTACGTGCCGGAGCGGACGCTGCTCAGGAAGCTCGTCCCGGCGTTTCGCGACGCCGGATACGACGTCGAACTCGAACACCACCCGGACGGGCACGTCGTCGTCGCGACGCCGTTCACCCACGGCCGCGACGGCGTGCCGTGGGCCAACGTCGCCCTGTTTTTCGCGACCGTCCTCTCGACGCTGTTCGTCGGTGCGTACGGCTGGTACTACGTCCCACTCGCAGAGATACGAGCGAACCCGCTCACCCTGCTACAGGCGTGGCCGTTCACCGCCGCGGTCCTCGGTGTGTTGATGACACACGAATTGGGCCACTACGTCGCCGGCCGCTACCACGGCGTGCCGGTGTCGCTCCCGTACGTGATCCCGTTCGTGTTCCCGTTCGGCACGCTCGGTGCGATCATCCGCATGCGCGGGCGAATGCCCTCCCGGAAGGTACTGTTCGACATCGGCGTCGCGGGGCCGGTGGCCGGGCTGGTCGCGACGGTGATAGTCACCGTTGTCGGTCTCTCGCTCGATCCGATCCGCGTACCCGCAGACATCGCGGCGAACACCGGGACGATGATCCGATTCAACAACCCGCCGCTTCTGGACCTGATCGCCGGAGTCGTCGGTCAGCCGACGTCGTACGCGGACCCCCGGCTGTCGGCACACCCCGTCGTCATCGGCGGCTGGGTGGGGATGTTCTTCACGCTGTTGAACCTGCTCCCCGTCGGACAGCTCGACGGCGGACACATGATCCGGGCGATGGTCGGGCCACGCCAAGAGACGATCGCCTCGCTCGTGCCGGGAGCACTCTTCGCCATCGCGGCCTACCTCTACTACGGTGCCGGACTCGGTCTCAACGAGTCGGTCGGGCTGTGGGCGTTCTGGGGGTTCTTCTCGCTCCTCATCGCGTTCAACGGCCCCGCAGACCCGGCCGACGAACGCCGACTCGGGTGGCCACGGCTCGCCGTCGGCGTCGTGACGTTCGGCGTCGGCGCCCTGTGTTTCCTGCTCGTGCCGATCCAGGTCGTCACACCCTGATCGTCGACGATGCGCGCGCGTTCGTCGTGGATCGAGCGACTCGGCTTTCGAGCGGCCTACCGGCTCGCGGACCTCACGTACACGGTCGGAGTCGCGACCCCGAAGCGAACCGTCGCTGGGACCTACTGGAGCTACGAGCCCACGAACCCCCACGGAGACGACGCCGGACTGCGCGTGCTCAATGCGACGCCGACAGACGCGGTGATCCTCGACGTCGGCGCCCACGTCGGCGAGCACGCGATCCCGCTGGCCGTAGGAACCGATCGCCGGGTCGTTGCCGTAGAGCCGAACGGCGAGAGCGCCGACCGGCTGGCGCGAAACGCGGCGCGAAACGACCTCGAAGGGCGGCTCGACCGGCGACGGATCGGCGTCGGTAACGAGCGGGACACGCGGCCGTTTTATCGGTCGTCGTTCTCCAAGTGCTCCGCGTTCGACCGTGCGCAGGCGACCCGGTGGGGAGCACGCGTCACGCGCGTCGAGCAGGTTCCGGTGTACCGGCTCGACGACTTGGTCCGTGGCGTCGGCATCGAAGCCGGGGTGGACGACGGGGGCCACGGCGGCGACCCGATTCCCGTACCCGACGCCCTCAAGATCGACGTCGAGGGCCACGAGTTGGCGGTGCTTCGCGGCGCGTCGGCGACGATCGAGACGCATCGGCCGCTGGTCGTCGTCGAGGTACACGGCCCGGAGGACGCACACGTCACGCGGGTCCGAGCGTGGCTCACCGAGCGAGGGTACGACGTTGAGACGCGTGACGACGTGTGGGTGTGTCGGAGGTGAGGTTGGTGCCGGTCACGTGAGGCGCCGATCGATACGTGAGATGTCGATCACTCGTTCTGTCGCTCGCGCATACCCTGGCGGGTGAACTGTGGGTTCCCCGGGAGCGTACGCTTGTTGCGGAACGAGCGGTACAGCGCGACCGCGAGCGGGGCGGCCAAGACCAGGACGACCGCGGCGAGGCGCCACTCGTTGGCGAACGAATAGAGGATCGTCGCCGAGAGGACGCCGACGGCGAGGAGCACCGAGTAGGCGATCCGCATCGCCAGCTTGTCGAGTACCCGCGACTCGTCTTCGATGGTGACGTCGACGTGGAGGTCGCCACGGTTCGCGCGGTCGAGGAACGATTCGGCTTTCGGAGGAACCGTAAAGAGCGACTCCGTCGTCCGCTGGAGCTGTGTCGCCGCCCCCTGTGCGAGTTCGCGGGCGGTCTGTTCGTAGTACCCCTCCGCTTCGAGGTAGTCGGTCGCGGTCGCGATGAAGTCGAACTCCGGGTCGAGGGTCACACAGACGCCTTCGACGACGGTCGCGACCCGCAACACGAGCGCGAGGTTACGCGGCAGCCGGAGCGGGAACTCGTAGATAGTCGACTCGACCTGTTCGATGATCTGGTTGACCCGGTACTGTTCTATCTGTTCGCCGCGGGCGTCGGCGATGGCGAGCTCCATCACCTCGCCCATGACGTCGCGGTCGACGTTCGGCGAGAGCGTCCCCATCGAGATCAGGGTGTCGAGGATCGCGTCGGTGTCCTGGCGGGCGACCGCGACGTAGAACTCGACGATCTTCTCTTGGATGAACGGGTCGACGCGTCCGGACATCCCGAAGTCGTAGAATATCACGGTCCCGTCGTCGGCGACCGCGAGGTTGCCGGGGTGTGGGTCGGCGTGAAAGACGCCGTCGTCGACGATCATCTGGAGGTACACCTCCTGGAGCGTCTCGGCGATCGCGGTGCGGTCGAGTCCGGCGGCGTCGAGCTCGTCGATGCGGCTGATCTTCGTGCCACCGACGTACTCCATGGTGAGGACGCGCGGCCCGGAAGCCGACTCGTAGGCGGTCGGGATGCGGATGCGGTCGTTGTCCGCGAAGTTCGCGCGGATCTCTTCGAGCATCTCGCGTTCACGCCGGTAGTCCATCTCTTCGCGGATGGTCTTCGCGAACTCCTCGGAGAGGTTCTCGATCGAGAAGGCGCGGCCGCCGCCGATGAACTGTTTGACGATCGGGAGCGACCACGTGATCGCTCGCAGGTCGGCTTCGACGAGCGTCTCGATCCCGGGGCGGCGGACCTTCACTGCGACGTCGTCGCCCTGGTACGTCGCCGTGTACACCTGTCCTAAGCTAGCGCCGCTTATCGACTCGGTGTCGAAGTCGTCGAACGTCTCTTCGACGGGGCCGAGCTCCGCCTCTAACACCGGTTTCGACTCCTCCCAGCCGGCCGGCGGCACGTCGTCTTGGAGGCCCTCGAGCACTTCGATGTACGCGGGCGGAAGCACGTCGGGGCGCGTCGAGAGTAGCTGACCGAGTTTGATGAAGGTCGGTCCGAGCGTGAGCAGCGTATCGAGGAGGATCTCGGCGCGGTCCCGCTGGGTCGCCTCGTCGACGTCGCGGCTGCCGCCGACGACGAAGAATCGCTTCCGGTCCCGCCAGTAGGCGACTATCAGCGGCGAGAACCGCCGGATGACGACGAAAAAGCGCCAGTAGGCGCGGAGGTTGACCAGCGTCACCACCCGTCAGGCGCCGGCTTCGTCGGCGTCGTCGCCGATCGGGATCTGTCGGGTGGCACCGGTCGTACGCTTGGGCAGCGTCACCTCGAGGACGCCGCGGTCGAGTGCCGCGCTCGCAGCGTCGCCGTCGGCGTCTGGCGGGAGCGGAATGTCGGCGTCGAGAAACAGCGAGCGGTCCTCACGGACGTACCGGAAGCCGTCGGGGGTCGACTTCTCGCGGCGTCCCTCGATGGAGAGTCGGCCGTCCTCGAATCGGACATCAGTGGTTTCTGCGGTCGCCCCGGGGAGATCGACGACGAGGACGTACTCGTCGTCGGATTCGAGCAGGTCCGCAAACACCGCCTCCGGGAGATCCCGAAGCGCGTCGCGTATGGCTGACATACACTCGGATACGGACGCCGCGGCGAAAAAGCTGTGGTACCGGCGCCGACGTGCCCGGCACACCGAGGAGGACCACGCCGCGTCGCGTCCTCCGTGGGATGGCGACAGCCACCCCGAACCGCAATACAACCACTCGTCGGGTGATCTTCTCACGTCCTGCGATTTTTACCGCACTATTTATATATCTTCGCGCCTAACTAGAGGTTAGGATGAATCTCAGACAGACCCGATCGGCCGGTGCCGGTGCGCTCGTCCGTCGGTACGAGTACGAAGACGGCTGGATCGTCGCCGCCGACGTCGGCGTCGACGACGAGGCGATCGACGTCGACACCGTCGGAGAGACGGCGATACTCGTGGTGACGCGCGGCGAGGAGTCGGCCGAATCGGAGTTCGATCTTCCCGGGCCGGCGACGGACGTCACGGTGAAAAACGGGGTCGTAACGGTCGGGGGGGACCGATGAACCTCACCGTCAAACCGCTGAAACAGAAAGACGCCGGGCGGCGCCTCGCCGCGATCGACCGGGTCGCTGCCGACGAGCTCGACCTCTCGGGCGGCGACTTCATTCGCGTCGAGGGCTCGGAGGGGGCGGCCATCGCGCGCGTCTGGCCCGGCTACCCCGAAGACGACGGGAGCGGCGTGATTCGCATCGACGGAAAGCTTCGGCAAGAGGCGAGCGTCGGCATCGACGATCGCGTGACCGTCGAGCAGGTCGACGTCGAACCCGCAGATCGGATCACGGTCGCCCTGCCACAGCGACTCGGCATCCGCGGTAACATCGATGCGCTGATCCGGCGCGAACTCGGCGGACAGCCCGTCACGGAGGGGCAGAACGTCCAGCTCCCGCTGGGGTTCGGCTTCATGGGCGGACAGTCGCAGGCGGTCCCGCTGAAGATCGCCGGCACGGCGCCGTCGGGGACGGTCGTGGTGACCGATACGACCGAGATCGAGATCGCAGAGAAGCCCGCAGAGGAAATCGTGAGCGGGGCCGGTGCCGGCGGCGAAGCCGGTGCCGAGGGGGCACCGGACGTGACCTACGAAGACATCGGTGGACTCGACGACGAGCTCGAGCAGGTCCGTGAGATGATCGAGTTGCCGATGCGCCACCCGGAGCTATTCAAGCGGCTCGGTATCGATCCGCCGAAGGGCGTCCTCCTCCACGGACCACCGGGCACGGGGAAGACGCTCATCGCGAAGGCCGTCGCCAACGAGATCGACGCGAGCTTCCACACGATCTCGGGGCCGGAGATCATGTCGAAGTACTACGGCGAGTCCGAAGAGCAGCTTCGCGACGTGTTCGAGGAGGCCACCGAGTCAGCGCCCGCGATCGTGTTCATGGACGAGCTCGACTCCATCGCCCCGAAGCGCGAGGAGGCCGGCGGCGACGTAGAGCGGCGCGTCGTGGCCCAGCTGCTCTCGCTCATGGACGGGCTCGAAGAGCGCGGCGAGGTCGTCGTGATCGGCGCGACGAACCGCGTCGACGCGATCGACCCGGCGCTGCGACGCGGCGGCCGGTTCGACCGCGAGATCGAGGTGGGCGTGCCGGACCGCGACGGACGCAAGGAGATCCTGCAGGTGCACACGCGGAACATGCCGCTCGCGGACGAAATCGACCTCGACGCCTACGCCGAGAACACCCACGGGTTCGTGGGCGCCGACCTCGAGTCGCTCGCAAAAGAGTCGGCGATGCACGCGCTCCGGCGCATCCGGCCGCAGCTCGACCTCGAGAGCGACGAGATCGACGCGGACGTGTTGAACTCGATTCAGGTCACCGAAAACGACCTCAAACAGGCGCTGAAGGGCATCGAACCCTCGGCACTGCGCGAGGTGTTCGTCGAGGTGCCCGACGTCACCTGGGACGAGGTCGGCGGACTCGAGACGACCAAAGAGCGGCTTCGCGAGACGATCCAGTGGCCACTCGAGTACCCCGAGGTGTTCGACCAGCTCGACATGGCCGCGGCGAAAGGCGTGTTGATGTACGGGCCGCCGGGCACGGGAAAGACGCTGCTCGCGAAGGCCGTCGCCAACGAGAGCGAGTCGAACTTCATCTCGATCAAGGGACCGGAACTGTTGAACAAGTTCGTCGGCGAGTCAGAGAAGGGCGTCCGCGAGGTGTTCAGTAAGGCCCGCGAGAACGCGCCGACGATCGTGTTCTTCGACGAGATCGACTCGATCGCGACCGAGCGTGGCGGCGGCGCGACCGACTCGGGCGTCGGCGAGCGCGTCGTCTCCCAGCTGTTGACCGAACTCGACGGGCTCGAAGCGCTTGAGGACGTCGTCGTGATCGCGACGACGAACCGGCCGGACCTGATCGATTCGGCGCTGCTTCGCCCCGGACGGCTCGACAGACACGTCCACGTGCCCGTCCCCGACGAGGACGCACGCCGCAAGATCCTCGACGTCCACACGGAACACAAACCGCTCGCGGACGACGTCGACCTCGCGGCGATCGCGCGTCGGACCGAGGGATACGTCGGAGCCGACCTCGAGGCGGTCGCCCGTGAGGCATCGATGTGCGCCTCGCGCGAGTTCGTCGGGAGCGTCACACGAGAGGAGGTCCGCGAGTCGGTCGGGAACGTCCGCGTGACGATGGCGCACTTCGAGCGGGCGCTGGAGGAGGTCAACCCCAGCGTCACGCCGGAGACGCGGGAGCGCTACGACGAGATCGAACGACAGTTCGAGCAGTCGGCCGTCGAGGAGCCGGCAGACCCCGGCTACGGGGCCTTCCAGTGACGAGCGTCGGACAGCTGCGGGTCCGGCCGTCCGAGCCGCTCTCCGACACCGGTCGGCCCAGAGCTGAACGCACCGGAGCCGTTCGCTATCGTCGGTAGACGACGCCCCCGTCAGACACCTATACGATATCTGGTACGTTACGTCTCGTCTTCGACGGCCGTCACCGTGTCGCTCGGTCAAGTGGCGTCGCGTCGGGGCCGTGCCGGTCGGCGGTAGACGCCGACGAACACCCCTTCTTTTCCGTTGAAAAACGGCCGTCGTCCGTCGATTTCTCCACGATAGTTTCAGTTTCACTACGGTCTGGCCAAGGTTATGTAGACGCCCAACAATGACTCAACGCGACCTACTCTCCACATCGTCCGCCGCAGCCGACCAGTATATCAGCGTTCGAACAGGACATCGCCCACGGACCGGGAATCGAAGCGACCAAGGGTCCGCCTCGTCAGCATCCCACATCACGAATGACACGGACACGACACACTCCCCCGACGGTGATCGCCGAATGAGCAGCGAAGACGTCAGCGCCGACGACCTCGAATTACCCATCAAACGCACCACCGGCGACACCATCGCCGAACGGCTGACCGACAACGCCTACCACAACATCCTGCCGGCCCGGTACCTCCGGAAGGACGCGGACGGCGAACCCATCGAATCACAAGAAGAGTTGTTCGATCGCGTGGCACGTAACGTCGCGCTCGCGGAGGCGGTGTTCGAAGCCGAGAACCACGGCGTCGAGATTACCGTCACTCCCGACCAGATCAAGCCCGACCATCCGCGTCGCGACGAGCTGGCCGCCGAGGTGTTCGGGGCCGGTGTCACCGCCGACGACGACGCAGAGACGACACTCACGGAGCACAACGTCAACAAGTTCGCGTACGAGACGATCGTTCCATCGCTCCCGGCCGGCGTCCGCGAGCACGTTGAGGAGACGGCCGAGACGTTTCGCGAGGGGATGGAGTCGCTCTCGTTCATGCCGAACTCGCCGACGCTGATGAACGCCGGCGACGAACTCCAGCAGCTCTCGGCGTGTTTCGTCGACTCACCCGACGACGACATCACCGATATCCACCAGACGGCCAAGGAGGCCGCAGAGGTATTTCAGAGCGGTGGCGGCATGGGGTATGCGTTCTGGCAGCTGCGCCCGTACGGCGACGCGGTCGGGTCCACCGGCGGCATCGCCTCGGGACCGATCACGTTCATGCGGACGTTCGACCAGATGTGCGAGACGATCGCACAGGGTGGCGCCCGTCGAGGTGCACAGATGGGCGTCATGCGCGTCTCACACCCGGACGTCATCCAGTTCATCCACGCCAAGAACAAGGACGTCTCGCTCGCTCACTCGCTGCGGCTGAACGATCCCGACGACTTCACGCACACCTCGTTTGCCGACGCGCTCGAAGAGGCGCGCGAGCTCATCGACGACGAGGGACGGGTCCCGGAGCACCTCCGGAACGCGGTCGAGGGACACCTGTCGAACTTCAACATCAGCGTCGGCGTCACCGACGAGTTCATGGAGGCGCTGTACAACGACGAGGAGTTCACGTTCACCAACCCGCGAACCGAGGAGCCACACGTCGCGACCCCGGAGACGAAAGAGCTCTACGAGATGTTCGGGCTCGGCGAGTACGTCGAGGTCGGCGAGGTGCTCTCGATTCCCGCCGCAGAGCTGTGGGACGACATGATAGAGGGCGCCTACGAGAACGGTGAGCCGGGCGTCATCTACTTAGAGCGGGTGAACAAGCAGCATTCGTTCGACGTTGAGGAAAATCCAAGCCATAGAATACTTGCAACAAATCCGTGTGGCGAACAGCCGCTCGAGGAGTACGAGGCGTGTAACCTCGGGCACATCAACCTCTCGACGATCGCCGACCTCGACGCACCCGACTGGCGCGTCTGGAGTGACGAACACGGCGAGGAGTACGACTCACACGAGGCGGCCGTTGAGGCGTTCTTAGAGGAAGCGATCGACTTCGAGGCGTTCGACGACCGGATCGCGTACGGCACTCGATTCTTAGAGAACGTCGTCACGATGTCTGATTTCCCGGTCGAAGAGATCGAACAGACGGTCCGCGATATGCGAAAGATCGGCCTCGGCATCATGGGGCTCGCACAGCTGTACATCCAGCTCGGCGTGAAGTACGGCTCTGAGGCCGGCAACGAGGTCGCCCGCCAGCTGATGACGCACATCAACCACGAGTCGAAGGCGGTCTCACACGAACTCGCCGAAGCGCGCGGCGTGTTCAACGACTGGGCGGAGTCGAAGTACGCGAACCCAACCGAGTACCGTGAGTGGTTCGAACACCACACGGGTCTCGACGCCGACGACTGGGCCGACGGCTTCCCGATCCGTAACCACAACACCACGACCATCGCGCCGACTGGGTGTGTCGATGAAAACTCCCTGGTGTCGACTGACGAGGGACTTCGGCGGATCGACGATCTCGACAACACGACTGCGGAGTTCGAACAGTGGGACGAAATCGAAGTCGGTGTCTCGACCGATGGCGGAACGAAGACTGCCACCGCCGTGTACGACAACGGCTTCGCTGCGGTTCGTCAGATCGAGACGGCGGAAGGATTCAGTGTCGCGTCTACGCCGAATCACCGCTTCCGAACGATCGACGAGGATGGTGGATATGTCTGGAAGGAAGCCGGTGAATTCGAAGCCGGCGACACGATACTATTGCAGCGTGGGACGTTTGACGGCGGACGGCGGACGGTTCTCGACACGAGTGAGCGCAATAGCTTCTATCATAACACAAACGAGTCGCTCTCGCTCCCCGAAGAGATGACGCCGGAACTTGCGGAGTTCCTCGGGTACTACATGGGCGACGGATACGTCCACGACGGCGTCGGCGTCAAACTCATCGTCGATTCGAGCGCAGATGCGCTCGACGAACATCTCCGAGAGCTCGGTGAATCTGTGTTTGGCGTCGAGCCCGTGGTCGAGGATCGCGACACGCGCCACGTGCTGACGTTCGGTGGTCGGCATCTCCCGCGATACTTCGAGGACAACGGGTGGACGAAAGATGGCGGCAACGAGGGCGAAGGCGCAGCGAGTGCGTTCGTCCCGACGGCGGTTCTCGGTGGCGACCAGGCGATCGCGAAGGCATTCGTTCGTGGACTCTTCGAGGCTGATGGAACGGCTTCCAGAAAGATCGAACTCTCGACGGTGTCGTCAACGCTTGCCGAGCAGGTCCAGACGCTGTTGTTAGCGCTTGGATGTGTGTTCGTCTCGGATGTGGTAGAGATGAAAGATCGAGACGACCACTACGGAGATCGACCACGGCATACACTTCGTGGCGCAAACAAGCGCGAAGACAAGCGATTCCTCGAAGAGATTGGATTCGTCACGAAGTCGACATCTGTCGACCTCACCGCACAGTCGTATAAAAACGACTCGTATCCGCCGGCGATCGTCGACGAGCTCAGACGTGTTGCCGGGTACGAGTCGGTTTCACGCGCGGTGAAACACCGCGTGAACCAGTCGCTGATCAACGGCTCGGTAAGCCGGAAGCTCGTCCGTGATATCGAACAAGAGACTGGATCGACGGTAACGCTCGAGGGGCGTCGGCTGACTGATTTCTACGCCGCGACCGTCGGATCTGTCAACGAAGCCAAAGCCTACACGAAAGATATCAGTGTTCCGTCGAACAACACGTACGTCGCAAACGGCTTTGTGACGCACAACACCACCAGCATGATCGGAAACACCACCGGCGGCTGTGAGCCCATCTACAACGTCGCCTTCTACAAGAACGTCTCCGACGACGTCCAGGGCGACGAGATGCTCGTCGAGTTCGACGACTACTTCCTCCGGACGCTGGAGGCCAACGACATCGACGTCGACGCGGTCAAACGCGAGGCCCAAGAGCAGATGGCGGCCAACGAGTTCGATGGCGTCGAAGGGCTCTCGACGGTGCCGGACGCGATCGGCGAGCTGTTCGTCGTCACCGCCTCGCTGTCGGGCATCGAGCACGCTGCCGTCCAGTGTGCCTGTCAAGAGGGCGTCGACTCTGCCATCTCGAAAACGTGTAACTTCCCGAACGACGCCAGCGCCACCGACATGGATGAGGTGTATCGGTACATCTACGACCACGGCGGCAAAGGCGTCACCGTCTACCGCGACGGTACCCGCTCGAAACAGGTGCTCACGACTCGCGCACAGAACACGGAGTTCGCAGACGAAACCGAGGCCGCAGCGGCGATCGTCGAGCAGATCCGCGAGGTGTTCGGCGGCGTCGAGGCGTTCTTGGACAACGACGACGTGCAGGCGGCGGTCGACACGGAGATCGCCGGGCTCCTCGAATCGGCCGACGATCCGGCCGTAGAGTACACCGAGACCCGGCCGCGTCCGGACTCACTCTCCGGGGTGACCCAGCGCGTCGAGACGGGGTACGGCAAGCTCTACGTCACGATCAACGAGGACGAGGCCGGCCGACCGTTCGAGCTGTTCGCGAACATCGGCCACTCCGGTGGGTACACCAACTCCTTCACCGAGGCGCTCGCGAAGGTCATCTCGACCGCGCTGCGCTCCGGCGTCGACCCAGAAGAGGTCGTCGACGAGCTGCAGGGGACCCGGAGTCCGAAGGTCGCTTGGGACAAAGGCGAACAGATTCAGTCGATCCCGGACGCAATCGGTACTGCGCTCCGGCGGTACCTCGACGACGAGATCGACAAGGGGATTCCACAACAGCAGAGTCTCGACGACGTAGAGGAGGACACAGCGGCCGGCGACGCCGTCGACGCGCCGGGCCAGACGGACGGGGGCGCGGTAGGCGACGACCCCGCTGTGCCGACCGGCCCGACGGCCGATGAGTCGACCGACGACGTCACCACCGACCTCATCGCAGCCGGCGAGTCGCCGGAGTGCCCCGAGTGTGGAGCGATGAACCTCTACTACTCTGAGGGCTGTAAGACGTGTGAGTCGTGCGGCTGGTCCGAGTGCTGAGGTAGCGGCACCGACGCGGCACGCGTTTTTCTATCGTATGTACCGGCAGACCCGCAGGCGAACAACACTCTGGAGCGAGTGAGCGACGCAGCACGAATATCGACAGCTGTCCCTCACAACCGTGGTGGCGCGCGCCTCGTGAGGTCGCCGCAGGCGGACTCACGAGCGCGTGCGAGGGATGAGCGAGTCGCCAGCGGCGACTCGCGAATCGGCTGGGGAGGGTGTGGCGGTAACTGGTGCCCGGGTGTCGGGCGGTCGTATTCACGCACGCTCTACCGACCTATACGAGCGAATCGGCTGGGGAGGGTGTGGCGAAGTGGTGTCCGGATGTCACGGAGTCTTGTTGCTCACACAGTCACATATGTATAGAACCGGCCCGGGAGGGGGTGGCGAAGTGGTGTCCGGGTGTCACGGAGTCGTGACCGTCACAGCCGTTCCATCGGCGTATGCGAGCGAATCGGTTGGGGAGGGCGTGGCGAAGTGGTGTCCAGAGGTCGTGACGTCGTCTCGGTACCCACGGTGTGTCCGTACGTCGCGTCGTCGTCCATCCACCGCCCTAGAGACGTTGACGTGGGAGTTCGGTGTCGTGGCTCCGACCTTCAAGCGCGTATTTCGGTCCGAACCGACCGCAAGAACGAGGATGTTATTTGTGTCTCGGGTAGTCCGGCGTCGTCCGCGGTCGCGCCTGCCATCGGTCGCACCCTCGTGGTTCTCGTCGGGGGTCGTCGGTGGACGCGGCTGCGTCCTCCCTAGGTGAGACGTGACTGAACGGCCCGATCGGATCGAGCAAACGATCGACAGAGCAGCGGCCGGAGTCGAGTACCTGCGAGGAGACGACTGACCGCGAAGATCGGCGCGGTCCCGCGTGCACCCGACGTCTCAGTCGTCCTCGAGCGCCTGCGCGATGCGCTGGAGCTGGCGAGTCGCGTCCCGGACCTCGTCGCGGAGCTGGCGGACCTCGCGGACGAGCTCCTCGTTGCCGGCACCGTCGTCGCCGCCCTCACCGGGACGACCACCGCCCATGCCGGGCGGCCCGCCCGCACCGCCAGGACCACCGCCGCCCATCATCCCGGACATCATCTGCGCGAAGGGGTTGCCGCCGCCACCGCCGCCACCCATCCCCGGCGGGCCGCCGCCGCCCATCATTTCTTCGGGGTCGGGCCGCTCACCCTCCTCGCGTTCTTGTTCGCGTCGCTCTCGGATCTCTTCGACCCGCTCGCGGAACGACTTCTCCGTCTCGTCGTCGGTGGCGTCCTCGTCGGCCGCGTCCGACGCCTCCGCGGGCGGCTCCTCGTCCGGCTCTGGGGTCTCGTCGTCTGTCATGCCTCGGCGTTCGTGTCGGGGTCCGAAAAGGGTTGGTTTCTCCGGTCGGCGCGGGTCGCCGGGTGGCCTGCCCCCGAAGCTATACCGCTCGTGCCCGTGTAATGTACTGTGACCGAGACGACGCTGTGGCTGCTCGGCGACCAGTTGAACCTCGAGCTCGACGCGCTCGAGGACGCCGACGACGTGCTGCTGATCGAAGCGTACGACTTCGCCGACCGACGGCCGTACCATACACACAAACTGACGCTCGTCTTCTCGGCGATGCGGCACTTCCGGGATGACCTCCGCGAACGCGGCCACTCGGTGACGTACGTCGAGGCGGACTCGTTCGGGGCGGGAGTGGAGTGTTACCTGGCAGACAACCCCGACGCGACACTCGAACTCATGCGGCCGGCGAGCCACCGAGCCGGCGAGGGACTTCGCGACCTCGTCGAGTCGAAGGGCGGGTCCGTGCGGCTGCGTGAAAACGAGCTCTTCTGGACGTCGCCGGCAGACTGGCGGGCGTGGGCCGACGAGCCGGCCGACGACGAGCCGCTCGTGGCCGACGACGGCACCGCAGCACAGACCTACCGCCAGGAGCACTGGTACCGACACGTTCGGCGAGAGACGGGCGTCCTCGTCAACGACGGCGAGCCGGTCGGCGGCGAGTGGAACTACGACGACCACAATCAGGAGACGCCACCGGCCGACTGGGAGCCGCCGGCCAGACCCGTCTTCGAGCCGGACGCGCTGACACGCGAGACGCACGAGTGGGTGTGTGACCGATTCGACACGTGGGGGACGTCGTCGCTCGACTCGTTCGCGTGGCCGGTGACGCGCGCGGAGGCGCAGGCCGCGCTCGACGACTTCCTCACGCGTCGGCTCCCCGCGTTCGGTCGGTACGAGGACGCGATGGTGGGCGACGAGCCGTTTCTCGCGCACTCGCTGCTCTCCCCGGTGATCAACCTCGGCCTGCTGAACCCGCGCGAGCCGGTGCGAGCGGTCGAGGCGGCGTACGACGAGCGAGGCGTCGAACCGGGCGCGTACGACCCGGACGCAGCCACCGGGGATACGGCGACTACGCTCGACGCGTTCGGCGAGAGGGACGAGGCTGTCGGCAACACGGGCGATTCGGGTGACAGCAGGGGCAGCCCGAGCGGCGAGGATCTCCCACCGATTCCGCTCAACGCGGCCGAGGGATTCATCAGGCAGGTGCTCGGGTGGCGGGAGTTCCTCAGGCACGTCTACCGCGAGGCCATGCCGGAGCTGGTCGAGGCGAACCAACTGAACCAGACCGAGTCGCTGCCGTCACTTTACTGGGACGGCGACACCGACATGGAGTGTCTCTCGGAGGCAGTCGGCCACGTCCGCGAGTACGGATACGCCCACCACATCGAGCGGCTGATGGTGCTCTCGAACTTCGCGCTCGTGTACGGCGCCGACCCGGGCGAGCTCAACGAGTGGTTCCACCTCGGCTTCGTCGACGCCTACCACTGGGTGACGACACCGAACGTGGTCGCGATGGGCTCGTTCGGCACGGACGTCCTCTCGTCGAAGCCGTACGCCGCCTCCGGCAACTACATCAACCGCATGAGCGACCACTGTGCGTCCTGTCCGTACGCGGTGTCTCGGACGACCGGCGAGGGGGCGTGTCCGTTCAACGCGCTCTACTGGGACTTCCTGGAGACGAACGAGGAGACGCTTCGCGGGACCGGTCGGATGGGACTGATGTACTCACACGTCGACAACAAAGACGAGGACGAGTGGGAGGCGATCCGCGAGCGAGCCGAAGACGTCCGCGAACTCGCCGCAGACGGCGAGCTGTAGGCGGTGGGTTACGCGTCGACGAGGGTGCGGATCCGGGGAAGCGCCTGTTCGTACCCGAGTGCGACCACGCCGACGTAGAGCGCGAGAAGTCCCATCACCAGCGCCCAAAGAGCGACGACGAGCTCGCCGTTCGCTGCGCCGGCGGCCGCGGCGCGCTCGAGTTCGACACCGATGAACGACGCTGCACCAGACCCGACGACGATTGCGAGGAGTTCGACCAGTTCGACCGCGAACTCCGGAATGCGTGCCATGACCCAGCGGCGGTGACGCGGCGGCATAGTCGTTTCGACCGCGCCGTCACGCAGTGACGACCGACCGAACGGAGCGGGTGGCGGCGTGAGCCGCGGCGACCCGGAGAGTTGGGCTTTTATCCGGCGGCACACTAGTGATCGTCACATGACCGACGGAGACGGTGAGCAGCAGCGTGACCACCGGATGCCCGGCGACGACGAGGTGTTCGCCGAGGTGCTCGAGATGCTCGGCGCCAACCGCGTACAGGTGCGCTGTGCGGACGGTACGGAGCGAACCGCCCGCATACCCGGACGCATGCAAAAACGCGTCTGGATCCGCGAGGACGACCTCGTCCTCGTCGAGCCGTGGGACTGGCAGGACGAGAAGGCCGACATCACCTGGCGCTATGAAAAGAGCGAGGCCGAACAGCTCCGCGCGGAGGGGCACCTCCGGTGAGCCGATCCCGCCGTCCGCCGACGAGGCGACCGGGTCGGCCACAGCGCCGCTGAGCGATGGACGATCGACTTCGACTGGCGATGTCGACCGCCGCGGAGACGTACGAGCGAATTCGCGGCCCGCTCGAAGAACGCGGTATCGACGTCGACTACGTCCAGCCGACCGGTCGGGCGTTGCCCGTCGCGGGCGAGGAGCACGTGGCGAAAGACGGGGGCAACGCGCCCGACGCCGACACACTCGACGCCGATGGGTTCGACGTCGGGTTCGTCTACCCGTCACGCCTGATGGAGGGGGCCGTCGTGGCGACCCGGCTCTCGGTCCCGTGGGTGAACGATCGCCGGGCCGTCGTGACCTCACGAAACAAAGCCGGCGTGCTGGCGACTCTCGCCGACGCCGGGCTCCCGGTCCCGAAGACGACGCTGATCTCGAACCCCGTCGACGAGGAGACCGTCCTCGAGGCGGCATCGACGCTGTCGTTCCCGGTGGTAGTGAAACCCAACTCTGCGACCCGCGGCGTCGGTGTCGCGAAGGCGGCCGACGTCGACTCGCTGCTCGGCGTCACGGATTACCTGAACCTCGTCCACGATTACCGGGCGACCGGCGACAAGTCGTACCTGCTCCAAGAGTACCTCCCCGAGGCGCGAGACTATCGAGCGATGGTCGTCGACGGCGAGTGTGTGGGCGGGGTGCGTCGTGAACTGTCGGCCGACGCTCGCGACGCCGGCCGGTGGAAACACAACGTACACCGGGGGGCGACCGCTCGGGGCGTCGACCTTGACGACCGAGTGCGGGCCCTCGCCGAGCGGGTCGCGGCGGTGCTCGACGTCGACTACCTCGGAGTGGACCTCCTCGAGAGCGACGACCGTCTCGTGGTCTCCGAGACGAACGCGCGGCCCACGGTCGACGACGCGGCGAAGTACGACGACGGATTTTACGACCGACTCGCGGGGCTCGTTCGGCAGACGGCGGCCGACGGGTGAGACGACAGAACGTCGTCAGACGACGTCGATCGGGGACGTGTCGTCGTCGCGGTCGAACGTGACCTCGAGAACGCCGTTGTTGAACGTCGCCTCGCCGGAGCGTTCGTCGACGGTCGCCGGCAGCTGGATCGTCTCGTCGTACTCGCGTCGGTCGGAGGCCGCAGCGATGGTGAGTGCGTCGCCGTCACACTGCACCGAGAGCTGGTCTTTCGAGACGACCGGGAGGTCGGCGACGAGCCTGACGGTCGTGTCCGTGACGTACGCGTCGACGTGCGTCTCGGAGCCGAATCCGGCGTCGTCGCTCGGGGGCTGGCTCCCCGCCATCTCGTTCATCATCCGCTCGATTTCCTCGAAGAAGTCGCCGAATGGGTCGTCTCTGTCGTCGCGGTGCATACGCTGTATACAGGCGGTCTCACCGATAAGACTTCTGTCGATCGTGTTGAAAGTTGCCATGGCGCGGGCAACTCGGGCGGATTTAAGTGCGTGCACGTCGCTTCTTCAGTTATGAGTAAATCCTATCTGGCCGCCGGTTCGGAGGTCGCCGACGACGACGTGGTGCGTGTCGGACTGAACGGGTTCGGTCGCATCGGTCGAAACGTGTTCCGTGCGCTGCTCGAGACCCCCCGCGTCGAACTCGCAGGGATCAACGACGTGATGTCGTTCGACGACATGGCGTACCTCGCGAAGTACGACACGGTGATGGGACGGCTCGACGGCGTCGACGTCGCCGACGACACGCTCTCCATCGGCGGGACGTCCGCCCCGCTGTACAACGTCCAAGACCCTGCTGACCTCCCGTGGGACGAGTTGGACGTCGACGTCGTCCTCGAGTGCACCGGTATCTTCCGGACGAAGGCGGACGCGAGCGCCCACCTCGAAGGCGGCGCCGACACCGTGATCATCTCGGCTCCGCCGAAGGGCGACGAGCCGGTCAAACAGCTCGTCTACGGCGTCAACCACGACGAGTACGAGGGCGAAACCGTCGTCTCGAACGCCTCCTGTACGACGAACTCCATCACGCCCGTCGCGAAGGTGCTCGACGACGAGTTCGGCATCGAGGCGGGGACGCTCACGACCGTCCACGCGTACACCGGCTCTCAGACGCTCATCGACGGGCCGAAAGCGAAGAAGCGCCGCGGTCGCGCCGCCGCCGAGAACATCGTCCCCACTACCACCGGGGCCGCCGGTGCTGCCCAGGAAGTGCTTCCCCAGCTCGAGGGGAAGATCGACGGGATGGCGATCCGCGTGCCGGTTCCGACCGGGTCGATCACGGAGTTCGTCGTCAGCCTCGACGCGTCGGTGACCGCCACCGACGTCAACGATGCGTTCCGCGCTGCTGCTGATGACGGGCCGCTCGCGGGCGTGCTCGGCTACACCGACGACGAGGTCGTCTCGAGTGACGTCACGGGACTGCCGTTCTCGAGTTACGTCGACCTCCAGTCGACCAACGTCATCGCCGACGGCGACCTCTTGAAGATCCTCACGTGGTACGACAACGAGTACGGCTTCTCGAACCGGATGCTCGACATGGCCGCGTACGTCCACGACGAGGCGTAAGCGCCGACGCTCGACTGACACTCGCGACGACAATACACAGGTTCACCCATGCCATCGTTCCCCACCATCGACGACATTCCGGCCGACTCGTGCGTGCTCGTTCGTCTCGACCTCAACTCACCGATCGAAGCCGGCGAGCCCCAAGACAACCGGCGGTTCGAACGCCACGCGGTGACCGTCGGTGAACTCGCCGACGCCGGCCACCGAGTCGTCTGTCTCGCCCACCAGGGTCGGCCGGGCCGCGACGACTTCACCTCGCTGTCGGGCCACGCCAAGATCCTCGCCGATCACGTCGATCGCGACGTCGCGTTCGTTCCCGACACCCACGGCGAAGCGGCGACCGAGGCCATCGACGCACTCGCCCCCGGCGAGGTGCTCCTCGTAGAGAACACCCGCATGTGTGACGACGAGTTGCCGGAGGCGTCCCCCGAGACGAAAGCCGACACCGAGTACGTCCGCACACTCGCTGCGCACGTCGATGCGTACGTCAACGACGCCTACTCGGCGGCACACCGCAAACACGCCTCGCTGGTCGGCTTCCCGCTCGCGTTGCCCGCGTACGCCGGACGAGTGATGGAGGCGGAGTACGAAGCCAACACGGCGATCGGCCGCAAGTCGTTCGACGGGCCGGTGACGATGGTTATCGGCGGAACGAAAGCGACCGACGTGATCGGCGTGATGGACGCGCTCGAGGGGACCGTCGACCGGTTCCTGCTCGGCGGGGTCGCCGGCGAGCTCTTCTTGCGCGCTGCCGGTCACCCGGTCGGATACGACCTCGACGGCATGGACCTCTTCGACGATCAGTGGGAGACGACCCACGAGACCGTCGAGCGCGTCCTCGACGAGCGCGGCGACTCGATTCACCTCGCGAGCGATCTGGCGTACGAGGGTGCCGACGGCGACCGCGCCGAGGTGCGCGTCGAAGCCATCGACGAGAAGACCGACGCGTACCTCGACGTCGGCAGCGAGACCGTCGCCGACTACGAGCCGCGCATCACCGACGCGGACGCCGTCTTCGTGAAGGGGGCACTCGGCGTCTTTGAGGACGAACGGTTCGCCGACGGAACGGTCGGCGTGCTCGAAGCGATAGCCGAGGCGGACTGCTTCTCCGTCGTCGGCGGCGGCGACACCTCGCGAGCGATCGGGATGTACGGGCTCGACGAGGACGACTTCTCGCACGTCTCGATAGCGGGTGGCGCGTACATCCGCGCACTCACCGGTGAGCCGCTCCCCGCCGTCGAACTGCTCCAGACGGACGACTGAGCGACAGACGGACGACTGATTCGGTGGCGCGCGCCTCGTGAGGTCGCCGGAGGCGGGCTCGCGAGCGCGCGCGAGGGATGAGCGAGGGAGCGAAGCGACCGAGCGAATCGGCTGGGGAGGGGGTGGCCAAATCGTGCCCGGGTGTCGCGCGGCCGTCTCGGTCATATAACCACGACCAACGTATCGAATCGGCTGGGGAGGGTGTGGCCAAATCGTGCCCGGCGGTCGCGCGGCCGTCTCGATTACACCGCCATCGACATATGCGTATCTGGCCCACACCATCGAACCGGCCACGGTCTGCCGTCGTCGCTTGATAATCCTTAAGCCGGCAACAACGCTATTTCGCCGCAATGAGAGTCGTCGTTTCTATCGGGGGGAGCGTCCTCGCCCCGGAGCTTGACCCCGACCGCGTCGTCGCCTACGCCGACGCCCTTGAGCGGCTGTCGGCGGAGGGCTGTGAGCCCGCCGCCGTCGTCGGCGGCGGCGGCGTCGCCCGCGAGTACATCACCACCGCGCGCACCCTCGGCGCGAACGAGGTCGAACTCGACGAGCTGGGCATCGGCGCGACCCGACTCAACGCCCGACTGTTGATCGCCGCGCTCGGCGAGACCGCGGTGCCGGCGCCAACGACGGGGTACGACGACGCCACCGCGGCGATACGTCGGGGCGCACTTCCAGTGATGGGCGGGATGGCCCCAGGGCAGACGACCGACGCCGTCGCAGCCGCCCTCGCCGAGTCCGTCGACGCCGATCTCCTCGTCTTTGCGACCGGCGCCGACGGGGTGTACGACGTCGACCCCAACGAGCACGCCGATGCGACCCGGTTCGACTCCCTCTCGCCGGCCGAACTCGTCGACGTCGTCGTACCGATGAGCCGGGACGCCGGCTCCTCTGCGCCGGTCGACCTCCTCGCGGCGAAGCTCGTCGACCGCGCCGGCATTCGGTCGGTCGTGCTCGACGGCGACGACCCCGCCGCCGTCGTCGACGCGATACTCCACGGCGACCACACCGGGACGAACGTGATCCCCGCAGACAGCACACCCCCAGCGGCGTGGACGGAGGAACGATGACCGGCGACAGCGAGGACGACTCCCCGCACATCCTCGCCGGTGAGACCGACTCCGAGGCCCGTCACGACTTCTGGGCCGACGTCGTCGCCGACCGGATCGAAGCGCGCGACCCGTCGGACCCGATCGTGATCAAAGGCGGCGTCTCGCCCTCTGGCGTCGCCCACGTCGGGAACGTCAACGAGGTGATGCGGGGGTACTTCGTCGCCGAGGTGCTCCGCGAGCGGGGCCACGAGGTCCGCCAGCTGTTCACCTCCGACGACAAGGACCCGCTCCGGAAGCTGCCGCGGAAGCTCGCGAACGCCGACGGCGAGGTCGTCGGGCTCGGGGACGTCGACGCCGGCGCACTCGGGCGCAACCTCGGGAAGCCGTACACCGCGATCCCGGACCCGTTCGGCGAGCGCGAGTCGTACGCCGCCCATTTCGCCGGCCTGCTCCGGGCCGACGCAGACCGCCTCGACGTCCCGATCGAGATGGTGTCGAACACCGACCTGTACGCCGACGGCGACTTCGACGAGGCAGTTCGAACGGTCCTCTCGGAGCTCGACGTCGTCCGCGAGACGCTCGGCGCGTACCAGGACAAAGTCGACGACACGTACGTACCGTTCAATCCGGTGTGTGCATCGTGTGGACAGATCACGGAGACAGTCACCGACGTCGACCTCGCCGCCGGGACCGTCGAGTACGTCTGTACGGACCTCACGCTCGACGACGACGTCGTCGAGGGGTGTGGTCACGAGGGGACGGCGACGTTTCGAGAGGGGAAGCTCCCGTGGCGGCTCGAGTGGCCCGCCCAGTGGGACGTCCTCGACGTGGACTTCGAGCCGTTCGGGAAGGATCACGCCGAGGGGTCGTGGCCGTCGGGCGTAGACCTGGCACGGCGCGTCTTCGGCATCGAGCCACCGATTCCGATGGTGTACGAGTGGTTCACGCTCGACGGCGCCGCGCTGTCGTCGTCCGCCGGCAACGTCGTCACCGTGCCCGAGCTGCTCGAGCTACTCGAGCCGGCGGTCGTCCGGTTCTTTTTCGCGCTCCACCCGAAGCGGGCGCGCGACCTCGACGTCGAGCGGATCGACCAGCTCGTCGACCGCTTCGACCGCTTCGAACGGGCGTACTTCGGTGAGGTCGACGATCCGGACCTCGCCGGGTTCGCCGAGCGGGCGTACCCGATCGTCCGCGGCGATCCGGACCGCCCGACCGACGCCGACCCGGCGGACCGCGTTCGGCTCCCCTACACCTTCGCGGCGGTCCTCGGCATGGTCGAGGACCCGGCGCTGCGCGAGCAGCTGGCGCGTGACGAAGGGCACCTCGACGACGACACCCCGGCGTGGGCGGTCGAGGAGGCACTCGGTCGCGTCGAGCGTGCGCGCACCTGGGCCGAGCGGACCGACAACGCGTACAACTACCGGCTCCAGACCGACCTGCCGGCGGTCGCTCTCGACGACGACGTGGCTGCCGCCCTCGACGACCTCGCCGATTTCGTCGCGGCCGGCCACGACGGCGAGGCGATCCAAGCGGCGATGTACGAGACGGCCCGCGACCACGACGTCGAGGTGAGCGACTTCTTCGCGGCGGGCTACCGGCTCTTTTTCGACCAGCCGCAGGGACCGCGGCTCGGTGAGTTCCTCGGTGAGCTCGAGCGAGAGTACGTCGTCGCGAGGCTCAGACGGGAGGCCTGAATGCCCTCGGACCGGTCGCTCGACGAGTTCGTCGAGACCGACGGTGAGAGCGATGACACCGGCGACGGCAGCGAAGCGACCGATACCGGCAACGGCAGCGAAGTGGTCGACACCGGCGACGGCAGCGAAGCGGTCGACGACACCGAACCGAACGACAGCGACACCGCGCCTCCCAGCGACGTCGACGGCGACGTCGAGCCTGCCACGCCGACCGCTGCGTGGACGGCCGAAGACACGTGTGGGCGGTGTGGCAAGCCGACGCAGCGCTCGTGGTACGAGGACGGCACACTCGTGTGTTCGGAGTGTAAAACGTGGTGAGGGCGGTCGCGGTGAACCAGACGACCCGGATGATTCGCTCTCGTACGTGTACGGTGGTCGTGTGACCGAGACGCCCGCGCGATACCCGGGCACGATTTGGCCACACCCGCCCCAGCCGATTCGATACGTTGGTCGTGGTTATATGCCCGAGACGACCGTGCGACCGCCGGGCACGATTTGGCCACCCCCTCCCCAGCCGATTCGCTCGGTCGCTTCGCTCCCTCGCTCATCCCTCGCACGCGCTCGCGAGCCCGCCTTCGGCGACCTCACGAGGCGCGCGCCACCGCAGGGATGATTGGGGTAAGAGGTACGCGCGTGCGGTCTATGTGACCTGCGCTCAGGTACCGACTGCCATCGCGCGCTCGACGACGTCTTCGCCGTACATCTCGACGAGTGCTTCGTGTTGGTCCGGCCGGTTCTCGTAGACGTCCTGGAACAGGGCGATCGGCGTCATCGCCGCCTGGTAGGTCGCTTCGTCCCACATGCGGTCCGTCGCGATGGCGACGTCGACCTCGTCGATCCGAAGCGTCGCCGACCGCTCCATCGCGATCGCGCCGCGGCCGGCCGCCTTGGCCGCCTCGAACTCCTCCATCGAGTCCACGACGTCGTCCATGCTCGGAACGTACGCGGTCATCTCGAGCAGCGTTTCGTGTAGCTCGTCTCCGTCGAGCGTCTGTGTGGAGCCGTCGACCACGAGCTCGTACGTGTCGCCCGTCTCCACGAGCGACACGTCGGTGCCGTCGTACGTCCAGACGCCGTCTCGGGAGTCGAGTTCGACCTCGGTGTCGCCGGTATCGAAGAGCCAGCTCCCGGTCTTCGGCGGGAGCGGCGATTGGTTCGCCTCGACGACCTGTCCGGGCGTCAACGACCAGATGCCGAGCATGCCTTTCGCCTGGTTGTCACGCATGCGCTCGTGGTAGCCCTCGACGTCGCGGATGTCGTCGTAGGGGCCGTCGACGGCGATA